>JANQKS010000131.1 GCA_028281005.1 Pseudomonadales bacterium | reverse complement strand
TGCGGCCCTAGGAAAGGGGACGATCCTTCGGATCGTGACCCGACCTGTCCGTCGGACCGCGCCTAGCCACAGCACTTATGGAACGCGTCATAATTCAACGAATCAACCAAACAGGACACTATCGGAGCGCTGAATAACTTCTAGCTGACATTGAATCATCGAACTTGTGCCAATGCCTGACTCAAACGCGGACACTTTTTCCCCCAGAGCTCAACTTGAGCACCTGATTGCCACACACAACTTTATGGTGATTGGACATCGCGGCGCCGCCGGCTTGGCGCCGGAAAACACGCTTAAGAGCTTTGCCACCGCCTTAGAGTGGGGCTGCCCTATGCTCGAGTTGGATGTCTACGCTGTAAGCGACGACGTCACCCGCAGCGAACTGGTGGTGATTCATGACGACACACTCAATCGCACCACCAACGGCCGCGGCAAGGTAATGGCGCATAGCTTGGCAGAACTGCGCCGCTTGGACGCCGGTCTGGGTCAGCCTATCCCTTTGCTGATCGAAGTAGCGGCGCTGATCGAAACGCACAACGCCAACACAGATATCGCCACCGCATTAAACATCGAACTCAAAGGACCAGACACCGCCCAGCCCACCGCAGCGTTTCTGCAAGACCGCGGTACGCAACATAGCCTGCCGATCCTGGTGTCCTCATTTGATCACCAGGAATTGTATGCCTTTACCAAACTTGCGCCGCGCTATGGCGTCGCGCCATTGTATGACCGCTACCGCGACAGCTGGCCGGCCACGGCAGAGAAATTGGAAGCCATCGCAATAAACTTAAGTCGACGCATTGCAACCCCGGCACGCATCGCGGCCATGCGGGATGCAGGTTATGCGGTGTTTGTCTATACGGTAAATACGGTAACGGAAGCTGAAAGCCTGCAGGCAGCCGGCGCCAACGGCGTGTTTACCGACCGCCCGGACTTGATGGCGGGATTAGGTTAGGCGCTGCGCTCGAGGCTATTTAACTCGCGGTGTAACTGGAATTTTTCGTCGGTGACGATCTTCTCTAACACCTCAACACGCTGTCGTAAGGCGTCGAGTTCAGCCAGCACATCTTCAGACGGGGCGTTGTTTGCCTCTTGTTTTCGAGTCTTTAGGTAATTGTTGTACATACCAGCGCCGCAACTGATGGCGACGATGATGACAACCATTGTGAATACATCCATGCTTGGCTCCTATCTCGCTTCTTATCTTGTAATCTGTGCTTCTATCTAAGGTGTCTATCTTTGGTGTCTTACTTGTGTGTCTTACTTACTTGAGTGCCTTACTTGGGTGCCTTGGTCGTGTTCTTTCAATACCGCTGGCGTGGCCTATTCACCCAAACGGCGAATGGCACCTTTGCCGAACATGTGCTGTTGCACCCATGGACGCCCGCTATAACTTACTTTAGCACTTCCAAAAACGTTAACGTCCAACAACTCTTCCACCCACAGCTCCACTTCTGAACTGCCATATACATTAACTTGGCTGGTTTGGCTGGCAAGACCTTGAGCTTGATATACCCCTAATCCTTGCAGGTCAACATATTGGTTTTCCACCGCACCGCTCACGGAAAACCGCGATGCACCTGCACCAACAACGGTCAGGTCAGCAACGTCGAGGCGCGCAATGTCGATGTGACCACCGCCGCGGCTTTCTATAAATAGACTCTCGCCAATCAGACTGTCCGCTTCTACCACCGACTGACCCTGACTGAACAGCTCTTTGAGCTCTTTGACGGTGAGATAAATCAACACATCGGCGATGCTCTGATTGTCACCCGCGTCGATGTACAACACACCGTCACTGCTCTCGATGACAAGCTTACGCAAACTATGCGGTGCGCCGCTGACTGAAACTTCCGAAACTCCACCATCCGGCGCTGACGCAGAGGAGCCATTCTCCTGTACCAAAACCAGTTGCGCATTACCGATCAAATGGATCCGCTCATAGTCGGCCACCTGCATCGCGGTATCAAACTTGGTGGTGGCCGCGGTGAACCCCGCCGCGTAAATCATGCCAAACAACACACACATCATCTGAATGGCGCGGCGCAAACGGGGGCCGGATGCCTGTACCCAAGCTAGATGAGGCTGACTATTCGCAACGCTATCTACCGCGCTAGTCATCTTGGCCGCCTCGGCTACGCCCAAATGGGTGACTGTTGGGGGCACCGTTCGGCCGATCCTCGTTTTCAATTTTGGCGAGCTCTTTCTGCAGCTCGTACTGATCGGAAGTGATAAACGATTCAAGCCGGCGCAAGCGCAATTCGGCCTCGGTGAGGTCTGCGCTGGTGTATCGCAGGCTACGGCCGGCATCAAATTTCTGCGGCGGCTGGTTACCTTGAGGAGCGTCATTGTTAGCGTTCAGCCCGCGGTGCCGCCGGCGGGATCGACCACGGCGCTGTTCATTCCGCTCGGCATCACCATCTAAGTTGTTATCGGGGGTATCCATGATGAAATAGGCAATCCAGTAAGCCGGAAATACAACTCCGGGAATAAAGATGAGACCTGTTAAAGCTGCGAGGCGCACGGCCCAGGTTTCAAACCCGAGATAACGTGCCACACCCGCACACACGCCGCCGATTTTTTGATTCTCCGGATCACGGTAGAGGCGCCCGGAGCGAGGATTGACGCGTTCCGCGCGGTCTACCAAATGGTGACGAGAGCGGCGTCGGCGTGCGTGCCGCTGCTGACGACGATCCAATTGTTCCCATTCTTCAGGATCTTCCGCCACTCGGCGTAGACGCAGCTCGGCTTCTAAGCGCCTGCTGGTGTCATCCAGCAAGGTGGTTGCGCGATCGGACAGTTGCCCGGTGGCGACGGTGACAATTTCGGACACGGCTTTCTCCAGCCTGGCCATGGCCGCAGAGAATTCTCTGTTCCCTGCTGGCCCGCTGTGGGCCATGCTTGGCGGGGGTTTGTCGCTGTCCTCGTTACGTTGTTCGTTCAAAGCTGCTCCTCAAGGCTTTCGACACTGGCTGTTAGAGTTGGGCCGTCTCCTGCCCATGGCGTACGCGCCACTCAGGGGTTTCCGCATCGAGGATCGCTTCCAGCGTATCGATGCGCTCCAGCATGCGCTCGGCTTGTAGCGCTAACGTCTCTAATTCGGCGCGCTCGTTTTCCGACAGCGCACCTTGGGCGTGCTGCTTGCTGCGATAGTGCATCCACAGCCACGCGGGTGCGACGATCACCAGGAAAATGACGACGGGCACAAACACCGCGACGACAATGCCGTCCATAACGACTCCTAGTTATTGTTGCCTTGGTTCACATCCGCCACCGGTGCGGCAGGTGCGTTTGTTTGTTGAACGCGGGCTTTGAGTTGATTGAGTTGCTCGTCTACGCCTTCGTCAGATTCAAGCTCCAAAATCTCATCGGAAAGTGTTTTCTGACCCATATCGTAGGATTCAATTTGACCCTCGAGGTCATCCATCTTGCGCTCATAGGTTTCGAAGCGCGCGATGGCGTCATCGATATTGTGATCGCTTAAGGTACGGCGCACACCGAGGCGGGACTGGGCTGCTTTACCGCGCATGATGATTGCATTCTGACGCGCCTTGGCGTCTTTGATTTTGGCCTGCAGCGCACCTATGTCTTCATTCAGTTTGGACAGGGTGTCTTCCAATGCGTGCAACTCTTCAGCCATGATGTCAGCTGCCTCGCGGGCTTTGTTACTTTCCACAAGGGCACCTTTGGCGAGATCATCCCGACCTTTGCGCACCGCCACTTCGGCTTTACGCTCCCATTCGCTGGCTTCGGCTTCCTGCCACTCTTTGCGGCGCTCTAGTTCTTTGCGGTCCGCTATGGCTCGGGCTGAAGTGCTGCGGACTTCCACCAGAGCTTCTTCCATCTCCTGAATAATCAAACGGACCATCTTCTCCGGATCTTCCGCTTTGTCTAACATCGCGTTTAGGTTGGAATTGATGATATCCGTCATACGGGAAAAGATACTCATCGTTGCAAATGCCTCCATGTGCATGGTTATGTCTGCAGCGTCGCCAAAGTGAATCTTTGCTTGCTACGTGTACTACGCTTTATGCGTTACAGAAAGCGTGCCAGTTTTCATATCTACGTAAGTTATTGATTTTGTTGCTCTAAACAATTCTGGTCTTCGGCACGGCATTTACCATATAGTAGATTCCACCACTATTTGGCCATATTCGTAATGCGCCCCGAAGTTGAACGTATGCTGGGAGAATCCCCGGCCTTCCTCCGCACGCTAGAGCATGTTTCCCTGGTCGCCCCCCTGGAAAAGCCGGTGTTGATTGTGGGTGAACGCGGCACCGGTAAAGAACTGATCGCCTCACGCCTGCATTTTTTGTCCAACCGATGGGAAAGCCAGTTCATCAAGATGAATTGCGCAGCCATCTCCGAATCGATTATGGAAAGCGAGTTGTTCGGCCATGAGGCGGGCGCCTTTACCGGCGCCACCCGCACTCATCACGGGCGCTTTGAACGCGCCCACGGCGGCACGCTATTCCTTGACGAATTGGCTACCACATCGATGTTGATCCAAGAAAAGTTGTTGCGGGTGATTGAGTATGGGGAGTTTGAGCGGGTGGGCGGCAGCAAAACGTTGACCTGCGATGTGCGCCTGGTGGCAGCCACCAATCAGGACTTACCCAGTCTTGCCGAACAGAACAAATTTCGTTCGGACCTGTTGGACCGGCTGGCCTTCGATGTCATTACGCTGCCCCCACTGCGCGAACGCGAAGAGGACATTTTGCTGCTGGCTGAACACTTCGCCATCAACATGGCCACGGAGCTGGACCGCGATCTGTTCCCTGGGTTTAGCAGCACTGTGCAGCAGACGCTGCTCGAACATGATTGGCCGGGTAATGTACGCGAGCTTAAGAACGTGGTGGAGCGGTGTGTGTATCGCACCGAACCGGATGAGATTGTGGATGAAGTGGTGTTTGATCCGTTCGCTTCACCTTATCGTCCTCAGGAGGACAATACAGCTGAGTCACCCGCTGCTGCAGGTGCAGCGCCCGCCAGTTTTCCCATGGATCTTAAAGAACACATTGGGAGCTACGAGGTGAATTTGATTCAACAGGCCATGGACGAGGTCAAACACAATCAGCGCAAAGCTGCCGAGCTGCTCGGCCTCACCTATCACCAGTTTCGCGGCTATTTAAAAAAATACGAACTGGTGGGCGGCAGCGTTGAAGAGTAAGCCCAGTGGTTATGGTTTGATACCGGGACTGCGGTTCCGTATCAGTACGTAGTCACGAAGCGACTGAGAACTTCATTAACTTGCTCGTGATAATTGGAGGACGGTGCGCTGGCACCATCAGGAATGGCACTCGCTTGCTCGAACATCTCGCCAAAAAGAGTTTTTCCCTCAGATTCCGGTTTGATAGACACCCTGTCGTGTTGTTTAAACATATCGGCCCAGATGTCCCGCACCGCCTGCCAGTAGACGCCAGTGCGCGCCCAATAGGCATCACCCGCAGACCAGTCGAAATTGTCGATGCGCTCATAACGCGCCAGCCCAACTTCTTTGGCAAGCACAGCCACCTTTTGGCTTTGTTCGTTGAGGACCACTTTTAGGTTTTCTTCTTCCTGCACCCATCCTGTGGGGTTGATCGTGTGTTTGTTGGTCCCCACCAGGACCTGATAGTCGTCACGAACACTGAATTCACGCCGCGGCAGGGGACGCCAAGTCTCTTCACTGTGCCACGATGAGTAGTTTGGATAGTGGGTCCACGTACCGACTGCTTGGTAGCGGGGAGAGTCATCTACCTGATAGACGCTCTGAGTCCAGCGGCCTCGCGCTTGTGCGCGGCTCACTTTGTGTGCGTTCCAGGTTTGGTGGCCGGCATAAACAAACAGATCGCGCTGTTCATACGACCAATCCTGACGCCAATGTTTGACCACAATCGGCTCGGAAACGGAGCCGTCTGGCATGTTAATCAGCATCACCAGAATGTGTTGCAGACTGATGAAATTGTCTTCGTCCGCGACAACGTAGACGTGTTCGGTGCCCCAAGATTGATACGGTTCGCTCGGCTCGTAGCCGGTTGTGAAGCCCACCGTTTCAATAAAATCGAAGCTGGTGCGGTACGCACCGGCCATCGCAAGGATTGCGCGACGATCACGCTCCTTGTCCGTTATTCCGGCCTCAGTCAGGGCGCGCCACGCATCCCCTGCGGATTCAGCCAACGTGACACCTGGCCCGGTGGTGGTGCCACCGCGGGGCGCCATGCTGCCTTCCGGCTCAAATTGCCATGAAAATGTATATTGGCGGCGCTCCTCGGTTTCGTCAGTCGTGTCGTCTGACCAGGCAGGCTGCCACAAAAACACCACGGCCAAACAGGCCCATGCAGGGATTGATATACGACTTCTCAACATCCTTTTACTCCAGACAGGGTTGGGTGGAAAACGACTTTCAACCCGCAATTGCCCATAGGTTAGTGCGAATGATATCTATTCGCAAGAAGCTGAGGTACTCCACATTAAACATCAACACTCGCAGCCCCTTGCGGCAACTGCCAAGGCTAACCTACCTATGTCGCGGTAAGTCCACCATCCACCAAAATGGAGGTCCCTGTAATGAAATCAGCGTCGTCCGATAACAAGAAGGCGATGGTCGCGCCGTAGTCACTGTAGGGATGCCCTTGCCGGGCCAGCGGTTGATAAGGCTGCCCGCGCGGCAGCTTGGCCGCGGGCGTGGTTTGTGATTGACGATCTTCAGAGGCGTGCACGCGCAGGTTACTGCCCTCAACACCGGACGGCTGGATTGCGTTGGCGCGGATACCTTGCGGTCCGTAGTCCACGGCAATCTGCTTGGCAAGCTGCATGACCGCCGCCTTAGAAACCGCATATGAAGCGTTTGAACCGGCGGGCCCAATCACTGACCCGGCGATGGAAGCGGTGACAACATAACTCCCGCGCCCGCCTTTGAGCATATGGGGGATGGCATACTTGGCCGCGAGGAAAGCACCCGTGAGATTAACGTCTAAAACAAACTGCCAGTCTTCGAGCTTGGTTTCGTGGATCCATCCAACGCCTGATGTTCCGGCATTGGCCACCATGCCGTACAAGCCATCAAATTGTTGCGCCACTTGATTGATAGAGGCTTCCATTTGCGTTTCGTTGGTGACATCACATTCAACCGCCAGCGCTTCACCGCCACCTTGCTTAATCTGTTCAGCCACCTCCTGCGCCAGAGGCAAACGTCGATCAAGCACACCCACGCGCGCACCCTCATCTGCGAGGCGTTGACAGGTGCCTTTGCCAATACCGCTGCCACCGCCAGTCACAACAATTGTCCGCCCTTCTAGCCTTCTTGTGCCCACCATTCCTACCTCTACCTCGCAAACATCTCGTACTCTTGCTGATCCCAAAACACTTTGCCACGCGGTCCGTCTGCAGGCAGCGTCGCCAACATTTTTGCCGTTGGATAAGTCACCTCCGCAGATTGCATCTGCGGCATGTCGCGCCCCCATATGGCCGTATTGGTAGGACCGGGAATCAACATATTTATAAGGATGTCTTGCGCCTCGAAATCCCGTTGAATAGATCGCGTCGCCGCCCAAATGGCAGCTTTCGCTGCAGAGTATGGCGCGTTGTGCGGGCCGCAAATCTCTGCGGCGCGCGAGATTGTATTGATGATTCGACCCCTGCCGGCGGTTTGCATATGCGGCAGTGCATAACGCATCCCGTAAACAGTTCCAAACAAGTGCACCGCAACATGGTGTTCAAAATCCTGTTCCGGAATGTCCAAAAACTCCCGATTGGTGCCAAAGCCAGCGTTGTTAAACAGCACGTCTATGCTACCGGTTTGCTGAAGCGTAAACGCAACCATCTTCTCCACGTCATGCTCACGCGCAACATCCGTCACACACGTTAACGCGCCTTTGGCAGCAATCTCCTCAAGCCCTTGCTCGTTCACGTCAGCGCCAACCACCTGCGCGCCATCGGCGAGAAACCCCTCCACCCATGCCTTGCCCAGACCGCTGGCCGCACCGGTGATGACGATGGTTTTCCCATATAACTCGTACTCAGACATTTGCTATCTCGCTCGCCAGGTCAAAAAGCACTGGACATCTCCAAGTTGATCAGGCCAATGTAACTCGCATGGAACTTAAAATTGAATCTTCCCTTACGCTGAACTATGACACGATCGGCGAAGGCGACAACGACTTTTTGTTGTTCAACGGCGGCACTCTGCCGCTGGAGTTTTGGGGGCCGTTTGCCCAGGACCTGGCCAAACTCGGCCGCGTTGTTCGCTTCGACCAACGCAACGCTGGACGTACCCGCTTTGAGGGGTCATTCACCCTTGGTGATACCGCAGCGGATGCCACAGCGCTGCTCGACCACCTCAGTATTGAACGTGCCATTGTCATTGGCCATGCCTGGGGCGGCAGAGCCGCGCAAGTATTTGCTCGAGATTTCCCGGAGCGTCTTTCTCACCTTGTGATACTAGGTACAGGCGGTCAGCTGCCGCCAGTGGATATGTCCGACGTCATGAGACGCACGCGAGAGGCAATCCAAGCAGGCAACCGCGAAGCGTGGGCACCGTTGTTTGAACAACTATGGTTTGCAGCAGGATTTGCCGAGCGAGAGCCAGAGGCGTTTCAAGCGGTAACGGATCTAATGTGGACGTACCGGCCGCCACGAACAGCCCAATGGGATGCAAAAGCCTATCCGAGCCCAAGCTATTGGGGCACCGCACAGCTGCCAACGCTTCTCATCTACGGCAATGAGGATAAAAACGGCACCCCAGAAAACGCAAATGACCTTCTGCAGCGTTTGCCTGATGCCAGATTGGTGATGGTTGAGGGTGCCGGGCATTTTGTTGTGAGGGAGGATCCGCAGAGGATTTTGTCTGAGTTGCGATTGTTTCTTGGCTACGCCGAACAGCCTTGACGAAGGACTTACCCTATTCAAAAAGGAGACTGATGTGCTGGCCATAGATAACGCCTCGATCCACTACGAAGTAGCTGGTAGCGGTCCACCCATCGTACTCATTCATGCAGGTGTCGCGGACAGCCGCCAATGGAATAACGAGTTCCGATTTTTCTCAAACCATTTCAAAGTTATCCGGTATGACATGAGAGGTTTCGGGAAGAGTGAACCCGTTGAGGGTGAATTCTCACATCTTAGCGACCTAGAACGGCTGTTGGATCATCTAGACCTAGAGGAGCCGTTGGTACTGGTGGGATGTTCTATGGGTGGCAGCACCGCGCTAGACTATGCGGTTAAACATCCTTCAATCGTCAAAGCCTTGGTTTTGGTGGGTAGCGCCCCTGCTGGTCTCGACATTGAACTTCCGACACCTCCAAAGTTTAAATTGGTCGACGAGGCGTACGAATCAGGCAATATCGAGTTGGTTACCGAGCTACTGACACAAATCTGGTTCGACGGCGATAGGAACACAAGTGATGTGAACCAAGAAATGCGGCAGCTTGCCTATGACATGAATCTGACGGCAAGGCGTCATGATGCGAAAGCATTGGGCACATGTTTAGCTAACTTGGAAACTGAAGCGATCGATCAAATCGCTCAGCTGGAAATGCCCGTATTGGCAATCGTCGGCGAAAACGACATCCCTTATATGCATGCGGCTGCGGAAGTTCTGGCAACCAAGCTAGCGACCTATCGTCACATCACCATAGACAATGCGGGGCATTTGCCTAACTTAGATCAGCCAAACGAGTTCCAACAGATTGTCGAGGCGTTTCTCGCTGAGACTCAATGATGACCTGATTCGAATGAACGATGGTGGCTGATGGGCGGCGTAGTCATGTGGTGGAGAGAGGGATTATTCGCAATCCAATCTACCTTTCCGCCAAACTAAAACGGGCCAAGTAGGACCCGTTTTAGTTTGGCGGAGAGGGAGGGATTCGAACCCTCGATAGGGGTTACCTATACTCCCTTAGCAGGGGAGCGCCTTCGACCACTCGGCCACCTCTCCGGACTGCGCGCATTGTAACCGACTGACCATCTGCGCGCATAGGTCTGTGCGCTTAAGCGTCTTGCAGGTCAAACTCCGCGTGCAGGGCTCTGACTGCCAACTCCATGTACTTTTCAGCAACCACCACGGAGATTTTTATCTCCGAAGTTGAGATCATTTGGATGTTGATGTTCTCAGAAGCCAAACAGTCAAAGGTGCGGGTGGCCACGCCGGCGTGTGAGCGCATACCAACGCCAACTATCGACACTTTAGCGATTTCGTTGTCACCGTTGATCTCGCGTGCGCCAATCTCCTGTACGACAGGTTCTAACAATTCTAATGCCTGCTCGTAATCCTGGCGTTTGACGGTAAACGTGAAATCAGTCAGGCCGTCTGCGCCGGTGTTCTGCACGATCATGTCCACTTCTATGTTGGCATTCCCCACCGGTCCGAGGATTTTCGAAGCGATACCGGGGATATCAGGCACACCGGCCACCGTAATTTTTGCTTCGTCCCTTGCGTGGGCAATGCCGGAGACTAAGGGTTGCTCCATATTTTCACTCTCAATGGTAATCAGGGTGCCGGGGCCATCTTCAAACGTCGACATGACACGCAGCGGCACACGATAGCGCCCGGCAAACTCAACCGATCGCGGATGCAACACTTTTGAGCCTAGGCTCGCAAGCTCCAACATTTCCTCAAAGGTGATGTAATCCAGCCTCCGAGCGGCTTCAACCAGGCGCGGGTCGGTGGTGTAGACGCCATCTACGTCTGTACAGATCTCACATTCGTCAGCGGACAAGGCTGCAGCCAGGGCCACCGCCGAAGTATCCGAACCACCACGCCCCAGCGTGGTGACATTGCCACCTTCATCCACCCCTTGGAAACCCGCCACCACCGGCACAACACCTTGAGACAAAATGCCACGCAAGCGTTCGGTATCGATGTTTTGGATACGGGCGCGACCAAATGCTGAGTCTGTTCTAATGGCAACTTGATCACCAAGCAGGGATCTCGCGGCGACCCTTAAGCGTTGCAAGGCGATGCTCAATAAAGCAATGGTGACCTGCTCGCCGGAGGACGTTAGCACATCCATCTCCCGTGGATCTGGCGTGCCGCCCGCTATTTCTTGCCCCATGCCAACCAAGCGATTGGTTTCACCAGACATGGCAGACACCACCACTACAACATCGTGCCCTTCGCTGCGATAGCGCTGTACGCGTTGCGCCACCCCGGAGATACGGTCTAGATCGCCGACGCTGGTGCCGCCATATTTTTGTACGATCAGTGCCATCGCATTATGGGTTCAACTGGCTGCTCACAAAATCCTGTGCAGCACTAAAGGCTTGCGCTAATCCATCCGGATTGTCGCCGCCGCCGGCACGAGCCATATCAGGACGGCCGCCGCCTTTGGCCCCGACCAGCGGACCAATCACCTGCATCAACTCCGGCGCCTTGATACGGTCCGTTAAGTCCTTGCCTACACCCACAACCAACCCAACCTTGCCACCGTCAACCTGAGCCAAGACGATCACCGCATCACCCAATTGAGACCGCAATGTATCCAACGTCTGCATCATGGCTTTGTTGTCCCCTTGCACGCTGCTGGTGAGGAACTTGACGCCGCTGATGTCAATCGCTTGGCTTGCAAGATCGCTACTTTGGCTGGCGGCCAATTGTTGGCCCGCCTCGTCCAGTTCTTTCTGTAGGCGGCGGTTTTCTACCAACACGCTCTGTACACGCTCGACCACATCTGCCTGGCTGCTTTTAAGCAGAGCGCTGACGTCATTCAACAATTGCTCTGCGGCACGTACTTCGCGCAGGGCACCTTCTCCCGTGACCGCTTCAATGCGACGCACGCCGGACGCGATACCCATTTCAGCGGTGATCTTCATCAAGCCAATATCGCCGGTGCGGCCCACATGGGTGCCGCCACACAGTTCAACCGAGTATTCCCCGCCCATGGTGAGCACGCGCACCTGATCGCCGTATTTTTCGCCAAACAAGGCCATGGCCCCCTTCGCTAGGGCATCGTCGTAACCCATCAGATCCGTTTCGACCGGACTGTTAAGACGGATTTGGGCATTCACCATATCTTCAATGGTAAGCAACTGGTCGCCTGTAACCGGTTGATTATGGGAGAAATCGAAGCGCAGCTTTTCGTCGTTGACCAACGAGCCTTTCTGCTGCACGTGGCTTCCAAGCACTTGCCTCAAAGCGGCATGTAACAAGTGAGTGGCCGAGTGGTTTCTGCGAATGGCATCGCGCCGAGCCGCGTCAACCTCGGTATGCACCCGAGTCTGTGCGGAGAAAGTCCCTTCCAGCACCTCGCCGATGTGCATATGCTGTGTCCCTGTTAACAAGGTATCGTCAACACGGAAACTCGCGCTAGCCGCTTGCAATACACCACGATCACCTACCTGCCCACCTGATTCGGCATAAAAAGGCGTTTCATCGAGAATGAGCACACCTTGTTGTCCGGTTGCCAGCTCCTGCTGTTCCTCACCTTCCAGGTCAAACAGGGCCACTACTTCGGCGTCACCTTCGATGTGTTCATAACCCGTAAACGATACCGCGCTACCGACCGTAATGCGTTGCCCCAAACTGGCCGAAAAACTCGCCGCTGCGCGCCCGCGCGAACGCTGTTCTTCCATCGCGGTTTCGAACCCTTGCATGTCGACCTGTAAGCCACGCTCGCGCGCTACATCTGCTGTCAGGTCCGCGGGGAAGCCATAGGTGTCGTAGAGCTTAAACACCACGTCGCCGGGAATGGTGTCATCGTTGAGTTCGGCGATGTGGTTTTTCAGCAAGTCCATCCCTTGAGACAACGTTTCACCAAACCGCTCCTCTTCAGCGCGTAGGACTTGTTTGACGTGTTCTTTTTGTTCAACCAACACCGGATAAGCTTCACCCATTTCTTCAGCCAGCACGTCGACTAACTTGTGAAAAAACGGTTCACGTATCTCAAGCTTATAACCATGGCGTAAACCGCGACGGATGATACGCCGCAACACATAAGCTCGGTCTTCATTACCCGGCACCACGCCATCAGCAATGAGAAAAGCGCTGGAGCGAATATGGTCGGCAATCACCCGCAACGAAGGGTTCGAGATAGCCGCATCAACATCGTTTATGCCGGCATGCTGTCCAGCAGCGGCCAGCAGATTACGAAACAGGTCAATTTCGTAGTTGCTGTGCACACCCTGCATGATGGCCGCCATGCGTTCCAAACCGAGGCCGGTGTCGACACCCGGTTGCGGCAACGGGGTTAGCTCGCCATCGGCTGAACGATCAAACTGAGGGAACACCAGATTCCAAAACTCAATGTAACGGTCCCCGTCTTCGTCGGGGGACCCCGGCGGACCACCTTCCACTTCTTCCCCATGGTCAAAAAACAGCTCCGTGCACGGGCCACACGGACCGGTGTCCCCCATGGTCCAGAAATTGTCTTCGATGTCGATGACCCGCTCAGGCGGAATGCCAATTTTGTCTTGCCAAATCTGACGTGATTCATCGTCGGTGGGGTGTACGGTGACCCAAATCTTCTCAGCAGGGAGTTTCAACACGTCAGAGACAAACTCCCAAGCCCAAGAGATGGTCTCTTCTTTGAAATAGTCGCCAAAGCTGAAGTTACCCATCATCTCGAATAACGTGTGATGCCGGGCGGTATACCCCACGTTTTCCAGATCATTGTGTTTGCCACCCGCGCGCACGCACCGCTGCGCCGAGGTCGCACGCCTATAGCCAGGATCGGAGCGTCCTAGCAGAGGATCCTTAAACTGGTTCATGCCCGCATTGGTGAATAGCAATGTCGGATCGTCATGGGGCACCAGCGTGCTGGACGCCACCCGTTTGTGCCCGTGCCGTTCAAAGAACTGTAAATAGGCTTCGCGAAGTTCGGCAGTCTTCATGATTGATGGTTACTGCGTTGAAAAAAGGCGCGAAGTATAAAGGAATTGGAGGGTGCGGGCATAGCGACCCAATGTGCTTTCAATGGCCGAGAGGGACTGGTTTCAGTCCTTTAGTCATTTGCTAACTACGTGGGTGTTTTCGTGAATGACGGGCCTTTGCTCATCGTCCAGCACCTGTACACTGAGGATGTTAGAGACGCCTGACAATATGCTGTCGGCAGCTACAGAAATACGCTCCTTTTCATCTACCACAAGGAATGCCAAGTGAACGAACAAGAAAACCCATCGATCATGAATCATGTGTCGCTTGCTGTGTCTGACGGAGAGAGATCACTTCCCTTCTATGACGCTGTACTGGCTACCGTCGGTGCTAAAAGACTCTTGGAACATGAAGGCGCTATAGCCTATGGCAAGATGTTCCCGGAGTTCTGGGTGCATACGGTGCCGTTTGATGGCGGCAAGGCGGAAACCGCGAATGGTGTGCACTTTGCTTTTTTCGCCTACTCAGAAGAGATGGTGAAGGAATTTTACGAGGTTGCTTTGGCCAACGGCGGCACAGATGATGGCCCTCCCGGCCCTAGACCACTTTATGGGGCACCCTACTACGGCTGTTTTGTTCGCGACCCGGATGGGCACAAGATCGAGGCGGCATTCTGGGACGAATCAAAGGCATAGTCGCCAAGAATAGTGCAACGAATGACTCTATTCCGGCGAGTAGAGCCAACTGAACAAAAATTCTGAGTCTGCTTTGTCGCAGAGCATGGCAAATGGCTCCTGCCATACAGGTGTCAGTAGGGTCCGGTTAGAATGGTTCCACCAAAGGCAAGCGTTGGAACTCGACATTGGCCCGGTGATGTCGAAAGAAAGATTGTGTCCAAGTTCGATTCGCAGACACCAGTAGAACCAAAATTAAGCCTCACAATCAGTTCAATCAATACTGCCGTGATTTCATCGATGACAATCCAGAGTTGGGGATGAAAGATGCCCGGAAGGTCTGGGCGCTGAAACACTTATGAAACACGATGAGAGCTGAAATTCGTAATGAAGTCGAGATGATCCAAGCACTTGATGAGCTGGAACATGAATCGAAGCTCGATGTTCTAGCTTGGATAGATTCTGGCGTTGAAATTTGCAGGCTGAAGAAGCCGGATATCCCACCCAAACATTTGATTTCATACTTCGCCGTTGTCGATGGCGAGTACGTTCTTCTGGTTGATCACATCAATGCGGAACTATGGCTACCTACTGGCGGTCATGTGGAACCTGGCGAACACCCTAGAACGACGGCCTTGCGTGAAGCAAAAGAGGAGCTGTCCATCGATGGAGAATTTCTGCACGACGGCCCACTCTTCTTAACGATCACAGAGACAGTGGGGAAAACTGCAGGGCATACAGACGTATCTATCTGGTACACGCTGAAAGGGGATCGGTCGAACCAGTTCGTGTTTGATGATACGGAATTCCACAGTGTTTGTTGGTTTCACAAGGATGAAGTACCTCTTGGTCGAACCGACAAGCACATGGAGAGATTTCTAAAAAAGTTGTATCACCAATGACCGTTATTGGCCCAAACTTGGCAGTACGAACCTCTAATACGAGAGATTGCTTTGGTGCTGAGTTAATTTCGAAAACCCATCGAAAGCCGACGCTACAAATTAGCCCGGAACGGAAAAATTCGACCCAGAGGGATCATATCGGAGTATCGTTCGGATTTTGGAGCGTACTTAGCATGACGTCGCAACCTTCCCATTTAGTGTTTTTCGCTTGGTTCTCTTTAATCGCCGTTAGCGCGCACGCTCAGGACGCTGCAGTTTATTCCGACGGTTCCCGAGGTGAGGTCACTTTCCCTCAGGGTGTACGGTCGTTCGCCGACGAAGTAGTGATGTTTGAAGCTGGAGAACCGAACGCAGGGCCTATCTCGGCACGACCGCAGGTAACGGTCGGTCCCCCGGATTATGACGAGGCTCGCGACGCAAACTATCTGACGTTGGGCTGCGCCGGTCGGCTGGTACTCGCGTTTGCCGACAACAGTCTCATCGATATACCGGGGCCCGATCTCTACATATTCGAGATTGGCCCGCAAGTTGAAGCGACGGGTCTTGCTATTTCTGAAGACGGTGCCAATTGGATACGGGTTGGCAAAATCACAGGCGGTACATCAGCCGTTGACATTGCGCCGTTTGCAGAGCCGGGTGCGACCTATCGCTACGTAAGATTGGTTGACATGAAACAATCCTGCAAGGATTACCCAGGGGCCGACATCGATGCGGTTGGGGCAATTGGCTCAGCAAGGACAATTACGTTGGACAGCGCCGTGCTTTTTGACACTGGCAAACATGAACTTAAAGCCGCGTCAACCCAAGCCTTGTCGGAGGTAGCGGGAGAACTGAAGCTGTACACAAACGTCGAGGCGACTGTTTCAGGCCATACCGATAGTGTGGGTTCCGAATCAGACAATAGACTATTGGCGCACAATCGCGCACAAGCCGTGGCTAACTTCCTGAGTGCGAGCCCGGGATTGGAAGATCTTGAAGCGACCACGCAGTCGTTTGGTGAGTCCCGCCCTATCGCAAGCAACGCAACGCCAGCCGGCAGACAGCGAAACCGGCGCGTCGAGATCACGGTGACTACTGCCGAACGATCCTTCACCGATGTACAACCCACTGAGATTCTTGGGATTTGGGATTCCTCAGAAGGCATGCTCCAACTGCAAACGGAAGGTACCGAGGTTTCAGGCGAGTACGGCCAAAACGATGGGAAGATCGTAGGCACATTCTCGGGAGACACGGAGTTCAGTGGCTACTGGATTCAGCCGAGTTAAGCCGAAGCCTGCGCTACGGAGCGGCGTGGTAGCCTTTACTGGGGGCGTATTCAGTTGACATTCCATTCAGAAGCCCGAGATGTTTTTACCGGCAAATGGGGCTACTGCAATTCAGATCCAAAGCGGACAGGATGGGACGGAGTAAGATTGTTGTAGGCAAAACTTCTGCCAAACGTGTCAGCCTAATACCCAGCGTTTGTTAGTGCCAAAATAAGTGCGCCCACCGAACGGAGCGATGGTGAAGAGTGTTCGCGTCAGGACCGGATTCAGTATCTGTCTGAGTACTCGGAATCGCGACGGAGCGTGAAAATCGATAGTTAGGGAAAGAACGTTTAGCTTTGTTAGCCTTCCGCGCTGAACCGCACCACAACTAACCACGCGTTCCGTATACGCAGAAAGCTAACAAACCTAAACGTTAGAAGCCGAATTGGCAAACCCGCGTTATTGATGCGTTTCCCCAGGCGGCTGCTCACCAAGCACCTGCATCACCAAATTGCTGGGGTAGCCGCGTCGGGCCAGGAAACGTGCAGCCTTCAGCCACGCTGCGGAATCTTGCGCTGTGTGCGGGTGACGGCGACTGATTTGATCCGCGGCAAGCTGAACCCAGTCATACGCCTGGTCTAGCATGGTTTGCTCCATCACACTTTCGACAAGCTCCGAAGAAACTCCTTTGCTCATCAGTTCTTGCTCAATGTACTTTGGGCCGTAGCCACGTCGAATACGGCTGCGAATGGCCACTTCGGCATAGCGCTCATCGCTGAGCAAGCGGTCCTGCTGGAGCGTCTCCAGCAGGTGCTCTAAGGTAGGTTGGTCTAGGTCCCGGTGTTTGTGCCGAATTTTACTGCGCAATTCGGCAACGCTGTGTTCACGGCGCCCCAACAGCCGAACCGCTGTGTGATAGGCGCGGTGACGCTCATCGGCCAACGAGAAACGTTACAAGCTTTAACGTTACAAGCTTTCTTGGGCCGCTTCCGGGATCACTACTTCGCCAGCACCGTGATTGTCTAGATGCGGCATTAACTTGGTGCGGATGGTGTTTTCAATTTCATCGCGCATCTCCACGTTTTCGTCGAGGAAATCGGCGGCGTTTTTTCGCCCTTGACCAATACGATCGCCGTTGTACGCATACCACGCACCCGACTTCTCGACGATGCCTTCCTGCACACCCAGCTCAAGGATCTCGCCGGTGCGATGGATACCTTTGCCATACAGGATCTGGAATTCCGTTTGCCTAAACGGTGGCGCCACTTTGTTCTTCACCACTTTAACGCGGGTATCGTTGCCAATGACTTCATCACCATCTTTGACCGCGCCGATGCGTCGAATGTCTAAGCGTACCGAGGAGTAGAATTTCAGCGCGTTACCACCGGTGGTGGTTTCCGGAGAGCCGAACATCACGCCGATCTTCATGCGAATCTGGTTGATGAAAATCACCATGGTATTGGATTGTTTGATGATGCCGGTCATTTTGCGCAGCGCCTGGCTCATCAGACGGGCTTGCAGACCGACGTGTGAATCCCCCATCTCACCTTCAATTTCGGCCTTGGGTGTAAGCGCGGCCACGGAGTCGACAACGATGACGTCCACAGCATTAGACCGCACCAGCATGTCGCAGATCTCTAATGCTTGTTCCCCAGTATCCGGTTGGGATACCAACAAATCATCAGTATCGACACCAAGGTTTTGTGCGTAAATCGGGTCTAACGCATGTTCGGCGTCTATAAAGGCACAGGTACCGCCGACTTTTTGCGCTTCTGCCACTACCTGCAGCGTCAAGGTGGTTTTACCGGACGATTCCGGCCCGTATATTTCAACCACCCGGCCGCGCGGCAGACCACCGATACCGAGGGCAACATCCAGGCCCAACGAACCGGTAGAAATAGAAGGAATGGCCACTTGCTCCTGATCACCTAAGCGCATCAAAGAGCCTTTGCCAAACTGGCGCTCAATTTGCGCCAGCGCGGCGTTTAGCGCGCGCTCCCGTTCAGGGTTTTGTGCATTTGCTGAAGCTGAGTTCTGGCCGGTTTGGTCGGAAGTTTTTTTGCTCACGTAGGTCGTCCTTTTAATCTTACGTAATCTTACATTTGCGTATCTTACGCATGCCTTACAAGCTGAATGGTAGTACTGTATATTCATTCAGTAATGTAATGCAATACCCAAACGCATTGAATCGGCAATTTCCCACCCAATTCCAAGCCATTTCTTGACTCGCCTTTTCCGCCTGTAGTTCACTGCACCGGCACAAGGACACAACCATAACCACTTATTTCCGATGGCCCAATCTTCAGCCGAAACCGGCGCTGCGGCGTTGAGCGCACACACGCCCATGATGCAGCAGTACCTGCGCATCAAGGCCGAGCATCCGCAGGAATTGCTGTTTTATCGTATGGGCGATTTTTACGAGCTGTTCTTCGACGACGCCAAAACCGCGGCTGAGTTGCTGGACATCACACTGACGGCACGCGGCCACAGCGCCGGCGAGCCCATCCCCATGTGCGGCGTCCCCTTTCACGCGGCCGACAACTATCTGGCGAAGTTGGTCAAGCTGGGACGTACGGTGGCGATTTGCGAACAGGTCGGTGACCCCGCCACCAGCAAAGGCCCTGTGGAGCGCCAAGTCCAACGCATCGTCACCCCGGGCACGCTGACCGACGACGTTTTGCTAGAAGGGGTCCAACGCAGCCTGTTGATGGCCATCAAGCCGCGTGAGCAACACTATGGTATTGCCTACCTGGATCTGGCCAGCAGCCATATGGAAGTGCTCACCCTCGATGGCGCCGAGGCGTTGGATGATTTGTTAAATCAAGTGCGGCCGACAGAAATCTTGATCCCTGAAGATTGCAATTGGGACAGTACCTTCAGCGCCAGCGTTCGACCCCAGACACATTCACTTTTTGACAACCGCAGCGCCTTGCACGCGCTGCAACAACACTTCGGCCACAACGTGCCCGAGGTCAGCGGGATCGCGCTCGACAGCCCCATGTTAGGCGCCGCTGCGGCAGCGCTGGCCTATGCTAAAGAAACCCAGCGCCAAGACTTGGCGTTCATTCAACAGCTGCGCTTGGTGGAATACGGCCGGCAATTGGCACTGGACGCCCAAACGCGGCGTAATCTGGAGATTGACCAACGCGTCAACGGCGCCACCGATCACACCCTGCTGGCGTTGATGAACACCACACAGACACCGATGGGCGGTCGGCTGTTGCGCCGCTGGTTACATGAACCCAGCCAAGATCTAAGCGCCGTTAGCGCCCGCCAGCTGTGGGTCAGCGCAGCGTTGGCGGCACGCGCCGCACCGCCTACGCAGGCGGTATTGAGCAACATCGGCGATGTGGAACGTATCCTCAGCCGCATCGCGCTGCGCTCGGCCACACCCAGGGACTTAGAGCGCTTGCGGCTATCGTTGGCGCAGTTGCCGGAGCTCTGCGCGGTGACCGCCGCGGTGGAAGCGCCACTCCAGGACACGCTGGCAACGCAACTGCCGGACTTTTCCGCGTTAACGCAATTACTGTCCCGCGCCATTGTTGAGTCGCCACCCGCAACAATCCGCGACGGCGGCTTTATCGCCCCCGGTTACGACGCGGACCTCGACAATCTCCTACAGCTGACCCACCACTCCTCCGAGTGGCTGGCCGAACTCGAAAAGAGTGAGCGCGAACGCACCGGTATCTCCACCCTCAAGGTGGGGTACAACCGCGTCCACGGCTACTACATCGAAACCAGTAAAAACAGCAGTGATGCGGTGCCGGCCGAATACGTGCGTCGACAAACCCTAAAAAACGCCGAGCGCTACATTACGCCGGAGCTTAAGCAGTTCGAGGAGGAAGCTTTGAGCGCGCAAAGTCGTGCCTTGGCGTTAGAGAAATCACTGTATGAAAAACTGCTGGATGAGATTAACCAGCAGCATGCCGCATTACGTACGGCAGCACAGGCCGTTGCCTGCTTAGATGTCTTGGCCTGCTTTGCAGAGCGGGCGGAGACGCTTGATTTTTGCGCGCCACAACTCAGCGAAGAAGTTGGCATCCACATCAGCGGAGGTTGGCACCCGGTGGTCAAAGCCGCCAGCACCGCCCCCTTTATTGCCAACGATGTCACTTTGAGTCGCGAACAGCACATGCTGATCCTCACCGGTCCCAATATGGGCGGCAAGTCGACGTATATGCGGCAAACCGCGCTGATCTGCTTGCTGGCGTACTGCGGCAGCTTCGTACCCGCACAAAGTGCGCAGATTGGCCCAATTGACCGCATCTTCACCCGCATCGGCGCAGCAGATGACCTCGCCTCGGGCCGTTCAACCTTTATGGTCGAAATGACCGAAACCGCACACATTCTGCACAACGCCACGGCGCGCAGCTTGGTGCTGCTGGACGAAATTGGCCGCGGCACCAGCACTTACGATGGCTTGGCCTTGGCTTGGGCGGTGGCTGAACATTTGGCGCGCCACACCCAGGCACTGACCTTATTTGCCACCCACTACTTTGAACTGACCAGCCTACCGGTGACCACAGCCGGGGTGGGTAATGTACATCTGAGCGCCACCGAGCATCGCGGCGACATTGTGTTTTTGTACCGCGTCGAAGCTGGACCGGCCAGTCAAAGTTACGGCATCGAAGTGGCCAAACTCGCCGGCGTACCACGCAGCGTATTGCAACAAGCCCGGGTGCGGCTGCAGAGTCTGGAACAGGCAGCCGTAGACCCGCTGCAAGGAGACCTGTTTTCCGCCCCAAGAACTGCGGAAGCGGCGGTTTCCCAAGCTGAAACCGCCGTTGTTGAGCAGCTGCAAGGATTAGACGTGGACAGTTTAAGTGCGCGCGAGGCGCTGAATACCCTCTACGAATTGCAACAACTGTTGCAACAAGACGCGCCGGAAGACACTTAGACCCTGCCGATTTATGGCTCGACAGCGCGGCATCATTCGCTAGAATATCCAGCCTTTTTAGGACCTAGAGACGCCATGACCTTTGTAGTTGGAGAAAACTGTATCAAGTGCAAGCACACCGACTGTGTTGAGGTGTGCCCAGTGGATTGTTTCTACGAAGGTCCCAATATGCTTGTTATTCATCCGGATGAGTGTATCGACTGCGCACTGTGTGAGCCGGAGTGCCCCGCCGAGGCGATCTTCTCCGAGGACGAATTGCCGGAGGACCAGCAAAACTTCCTTGAGCTGAATGCGGAGTTGGCTGAAACCTGGCCCAACATCACCGAGAAACAAGACTCCCCGGAAGACGCCGAAGAATGGGACGGAAAACCCAACAAGCTGGCGCTGCTGGAAAGATAAGCGAAGAAAACTCAGCGCAGGCTCAGCGCAGATAGTTGCGCGGATTGACGGGTTTACCATGTTGGCGTAGCTCAAAGTGCAGCGCGTGCTGCGTCGGACCGCGCCGCCGGATATTTCCAATCACACCACCCGCCTTCACCTGCTGCTGTTCCCGCACCTTAAGTTGGCCGTCAAAGCTGTAGGCGCTCAACAATGCGGCGTTGTGTTTAATGATGACCAACCGTTCATAACCCCCAATACCGGTACCCGCATACACGACTTCCCCTGCTGCCGCGGCCATGGCATCAGCCGCCGGTCGTGCGAGACCAAAGTCTAGACCTTTACTGCCACGGCCAAACTCTATCGTCGGCTTGCTGTCCAGCGGCCACACCCACCGCAATTGTGCTTGGGTACGGGCAGCTGGCTGGGGTGGTGCCGGCGGTGCCGGTTTGGCGCTGCGCGATGAGGAGGGTGATGCAGAAGGACGCGTTGCAGCGCGGCCGGCGTCACGCACCCTCTGCGCGGGTGGCAGCTGGGTGACCAAACGCAAATTTTGCCCCGGATAGATCATATAAGGTGCTTTCACGCCGTTGGCGCGCGCTAATCCAAGGTGATCCAATTCAAAGCGCCAGGCGATGGAGTACAACGTATCCCCCTGCCGCACCACATAGGTATGTTGACGCTGCTCTGACAGTACCGGCGAACGCTCCGCCACCAAGGGTTGGCCTTTGTGCAGACAGCCTGTTTGTGAGGTTAACCCGCAAGCCAGCACCCACCAACAGCACCAACGTGTAACGTGAGGCGTCCTAGCAGGCGCCATGGTTAACGGGTGGTGTCCAAACGGCTGAGCGCCCACAGCGCACAGGCACCAAGCACAAAAAGCAAGACGGCTGCGGCCGCATATGCAGGCTCACCGGATGTGTCCGCATACGCAGCGGGCGTAAGCAAAGCCAATGTGCCGCCTTCGTCATGCGCCAGCTGCCAAGGCCAGAGGTTCGGCACAGAACCCAACATAAATCCGGTCAACAGGCTCAACAACGCCTCCGTATAGTGCCGCAGAAGCCAGGCCAGCGCTTTGGCGAACAACAAAAGCCCCAACGCACACCCGGCTGCCAAACTGGCCAACAGCGGCAAATCGAACTCGGCCAGCGCTTCGATCACCGGCGCATACAGACCTAACGCTAGTAACACATAACTGCCCGATACAGCAGGCAGCAGCCAGGCGCATACCGCCACCGCGCCACCGAGAAATATCAACCACAAGGCGGGTTCACTCTGCAGCGAGGGCAGCCACAGCAACGACAGCCCCAATATCAAACCAATCACACCCCAAAGCAGCAGCTTGGACGGTTGGCGATAACGCCCAATCACCACCACCGACATGGCTATCACGCCACTGAAAAAAGCCCATACCAAGGGCTGATAGTTGGCCAATAGAAAATGCATCACTTGGGCAAACATCAACACGCCCAGCCCCATACCGGCCGCAAGCACTAACAAGAAACGTAAGTTGTGATGGGACCAAAACTCCAGCGGACGCGCCAACATGGGTACAGAAGCAGGTCCGAAGGTAGCCAGCGCCCCAACCAAGGTGGGATAGATGCCGCTGATGAACGCCATGGTGCCACCGGAAACACCCGGCACCACTTCGGCCAGGCCCATCAGCATGCCACGCCCAACCACACCGACATCCGAGGGTTGAGCTTCGGGTATTCCGTGCTCCGGCGGTTGCATTAGGTTGTGGTTGTGCCGGTTAGCAGAGGCACAAAGCGCACGGCCTCATGGGTAGACTCTTCCCAACCATTTGCGGTGCGGTCAATGACGGTCAGACGTTGCACACCGTCGCCGCCCACTGGCACCACCATACGACCACCTTCGGCCAGCTGATCCAACAGCTTTGGTGGTATGTGCGGTGGTGCCGCAGTGACAATAATTGCATCAAACGGCGCATGTACTTCCCATCCCTGATAGCCATCACCCAGTTGACTAATTACGTTTCGCAGGCCGAGCATACGCAGGTTTTCCTGGGCGCGCGGTAACAACGCAGCGACCCGCTCGATACTGAACACTTTGTCGCACAAACGCGCCAGCACGGCCGTTTGATATCCGCAGCCGGTGCCAATCTCCAACACACGGCGTGGTTGCATTTGCAACAGCAACTGGGTCATCAGCGCCACCACAAAGGGTTGAGAAATGGTCTGACCGTGACCAATGGGTAGCGCGGTATCTTCATAGGCCCGATGCGCAAGCGCTTCATCAATGAATATATGACGCGGGATCTCCGCCATCAGTGCCAGCACTTGGGGATCGCTAATCCCCTGCTCCCGCAGGCGCGCCACCAGACGATCCCGGGTGCGCTGGGAGGTCATGCCGATACCCTGCAGATTAATTTCGCTCATGTCGGCTTACTGTCATCGCAAACGGTGAAATGATGCGCCAGCAGAGTGGTCGCGTAGGCACCCGGCGGTAATTCAAACCTCAGTTCTACGCCGTCTGCGTGTGCACAGTGCTGTAACCGCCCCGGTTTTTGCGTCAACGGGCGGCGTCCTTGTTGCGCACCGGTAAACTCCAGCGCCCCACAAACTTCTTGATACGGCTGCAACGCACACCGTTCAATCTCAGCAGCCTGCGCGGTGGCCGGTGAACGCCCCCTACCCCACAGCGGACCCGTTGGGATACCGTCTTGCTCTACATCACCGGCAATGGCATGGCTGAAGTTACCCAGTGCCACGCGGCGTTGCAGCACCGCGTTAAATAACTCGCTGCGTAACACGGAGAGATGCCACCCACGGCGTCCGGCGCGACGCGGTTTACCCCGGCGCTGTCCAGCTTGGCGTTGCGCGGCGTGGTCTGTGAGCCAGCGGCGAGCGGCCGTGCAATTCTGTGGCGAGACACGTTGCGGGCCAAAATAGTTTGGGAACCAATCATCCAAGCGCGACCAGACATCCGCGCCGGGATCTGGCGCACCACGCAATAGCAAGCTGAACAAGTTGGCACGATGGGCGCCGTGGCGCAGCTTATGGGTATGGCGTTGGAATTCTAGGCAACGGACAGTCGTATCCGCCGCAAAACAAGATTGCTGCAACGGCCATCTATCTTGGGGATACGGCACGCTGAACCATTGGCGTGTGACCGCCTGTTTGTCTTTTAACCCCGCATAGCCAATCTGCGCTAGCCCAACGCGGCAGGCTTGCGCCAGAGCACGCGCCACATCCAGCGTGTTCAGATTCTGCTTTTCCACGTAAAAGTAGGCGTGTTCACCGTGCCCTGCAAAAGGTAATTGCAAATCTTCATGGACCCGCCAGGCAGCAACGGAAGACTTGATGTGGACTAGAGGTGGGGACATGACCTGGAGTACGTGCTTCACAGTTCCGGCTGCGGCACCAAATAAAACACTTCACCGCGTTTCACCATCCCCAGATCACGACGCGCGCGGGCTTCGAGCACGCTGCGGTCTTGTTTCAATGCCAACACCTCAGCGGTAAGAATACGGTTACGTTGCTTGAGGACTTCGACCCGTTGTTCCTGCTGATGCAACTGAGCGCGCATGCGTTCCTGGGCAAAGTGACCCGACTGTCCAAACCATAGCCCATATTGCAGCCACAGCAGGATCAACAGCGCGGTGGCCACCAGCCACTTCATGCGCGGTACCATCCAACCATGAGCACTACTTCGCCGTCACGCGGCATTAATGGCTCCACGCCCGGGATACAAGGCAGCTGGGCCCAGCTCAGCTTCGATACGCAACAATTGGTTGTACTTCGCCACGCGGTCACTGCGGCACAGCGAGCCGGTTTTAATTTGTCCCGCCCCGGTACCCACGGCGAGATCGGCGATGGTGGTGTCTTCGGTTTCTCCGGAGCGGTGAGAGATAACGCTGGTGAAGCCGGCCTTGTCCGCCATGGCAATGGCGTCCAGGGTTTCGCTTAAAGTGCCTATCTGATTGAACTTGATGAGAATTGAATTGGCGACCCCTTCGTCTATACCGCGCGATAAGATGTCGGTATTGGTGACAAACAAATCATCCCCCACCAGTTGCACACGACTGCCTAACTTGTCAGTGAGCTGTTTCCAACCCGGCCAATCGCTTTCGTCCATGCCGTCTTCGATGGAGACGATCGGATGCCGGTCACACAGGTGCGCTAGATAGTCGGTAAACCCGGCCGCATCGTAACTTTGGCCTTCACCGCTGAGGCGATACTCACCATCGTGGTAAAACTCAGACGCGGCGCAATCCAATGCCAAGGTGACATCCGTGCCGAGACTGTATCCCGCTCGTTCGACGGCTTGGGCAATCACATCCAGGGCTTGGGCATTCGACTCGAGATTTGGCGCAAACCCGCCTTCGTCACCTACCGCCGTGGCTAACCCCATGCCGCTCAACACCGCCTTCAAATGATGAAATATCTCCGCCCCGGCGCGTAGGGCTTCCCGAAAGCTCGCCATGGACACCGGCTGCACCATAAACTCTTGGATGTCCACGTTGTTGTCCGCATGTTCACCGCCGTTCAGAATGTTCATCATCGGTACCGGCATGCGCATGTGCGGATGGCCTGCCAGGCGGTTGATGTGCTCATACAGCGGGATTGCTTGGCTGGCAGCAGCCGCCTTTGCCGCGGCCAACGACACGGCTAAGGTGGCATTGGCGCCCAGCTTCGACTTATTGTCGGTGCCGTCAAGCTGCAGCATAGCCTCGTCCAACCCCCGTTGGTCCGCACAATCCATACCGCCAAGCGCATTGGCGATGGCACCCTTTACATGGCTAACAGCCTGGGTGACCCCTTTGCCGAGATAACGGCCTTTGTCGCCATCCCGCAATTCCAGCGCCTCGCGCGTACCGGTAGAAGCGCCAGAAGGTGCTGCGGCGCGCCCCATATGGCCATCCGCAGTGGTGACCTCGGCTTCGATGGTGGGATTGCCACGAGAATCGAGAATCTCCCGGGCAACGATGGAAGTGATTTTCGACATGTTTTATTCACCACTCGCTTCAATTTAACTGATCTTCTAACATCGGTTGCGATTTCACCAAGTCATCGATGGCTTTCAGTTGGCTCAACAGATCTTGCATCATCGCCAACGGCCACGAGTTCGGTCCGTCTGACAGCGCTTGTGCCGGATCCGGGTGTGATTCCATGAAAACGCCCGCCACCCCTGCCGCCACCGCCGCACGGGCTAACACCGGCACCATCTCGCGGTTACCCGATGACGCGTGCCCCAAACCACCCGGCATTTGCACGGAATGGGTAGCGTCGTATACCACCGGGCATTCGGTTTGGCGCATCCAGGAGAGGCTACGCATATCGGAAACCAAATTGTTGTAACCAAAACTGACGCCGCGTTCGCACACCATAATCTGCTGATTACCCGCTGAGCGCGCTTTGTTTGCTACCTGCAGCATGTCCAGGGGGGCCAAGAACTGACCCTTTTTGATGTTGACCGGTTTGCCTTGGGCACAGACATTGACAATAAAATTGGTTTGTCGACACAGGAACGCGGGGGTCTGCAATACATCTACAACATCCGCCACCTCATCCAATGGGGTGTCCTCATGTACGTCGGTCAACACCGGCAAGTCTAAGTCGGTGCGCACCTTGTCGAGGATACGCAAACCCTCAGCAATGCCAGGGCCGCGATAACTGTCCAACGATGAGCGGTTGGCTTTGTCAAAAGAACTCTTGTAGATGAACGGCACACCCACCGCTTCAGCGACGCGTTTGAGTTCCGTCGCGGTGCGCATCGCCATGGCTTCCGATTCAATGACACAGGGCCCTGAAATGATAAATAGAGGTTGGTCTTCACCAACTTCAAAACCGCACAATTGCATAAAGCAAACTCCTGCTGTTAGCGCCTAGCGGCGACTAATCGACGGTGCCGTCTTTGAGGGCACCCTGTTGTGCCCTGAGCAGGCCTGCTTGGACAAAATGGCTGAACAGCGGATGACCGCGCAGTGGTGATGATGTGAACTCAGGATGAAACTGGCAAGCCAAGAACCAAGGGTGATCCCGTAGTTCAATCATCTCCACCAACTCGCCGTCTTCCGAACGGCCGGCCACCACCATACCGGCTGCCTCCAATTGGGTCACAAACTGATTGTTCACCTCATAACGGTGGCGATGACGTTCATTGACGCTGTGACTGTCGTAGACCCGCTCGGCTAAGGTGCCCTGGTTGAGCACACAAGTCTGCTCACCCAAGCGCATGGTGCCACCCATATCGCTGTCCGCGTCGCGACGCTCGGCGTGGCCGTCCGCTTCCGTCCATTCGGTGATCAGAGCAATCACCGGGAAAGCCGGATGATCTTCAATCTCCGTGCTGTGGGCACCCTCTAAACCGGCACAGTGCCGGGCAATATCGATGATCGCCGCGTGTAGCCCGTAGCAAATCCCCAGATAGGGGACAGCGTGCTCACGCGCATATTGCGCGGCCAGAATTTTGCCTTCGAAACCGCGCCGTCCAAAACCGCCCGGTACTAAAATCGCATCGGCATCAGCCAGTACCCCAACCCCGTTACGCTCCAAGTCTTCCGCGTCTATGTAGTTGACGTTGATTTGGGTACGTGTCTGGATGCCGGCGTGGGTAATGGCTTCAATCAGGGATTTATAGGCTTCCAGCAGATCCAGGTATTTCCCGACAAAGGCCAGGTTCAACTCGTGCTGAGGATTTTTCTGCGCGTTCACCACATCCTGCCAAGCAGACAAATCTCCAGGCGGTGCGTCCAGGCCCAAACGTTCCACCACATAATCATCAAGCCCTTCGTCATGCAGCATCAGCGGGGCTTCATAGATCGTGTCGAAGTCCCAGCTGGAAATCACCGCACGTTCTTCTACGTTGGTGAACAGCGCAATTTTACTGCGCGCTGAACGCGGTAACGGCACTTCAGAGCGGCATACCAAAATGTCCGGCTGCAGACCGATGGAGCGAAACTCCTTGACGCTGTGTTGGGTCGGTTTGGTTTTGATCTCCCCCGCTTTGCTTAGATAGGGCACATAGGTGAGATGGATAAATAAGGTCTGTTGTGGTCCCACTTCCAAGCGCAGCTGGCGAATGGCCTCCAGAAAGGGTTGGGATTCGATGTCCCCAACGGTCCCGCCAATCTCGACTATCAAAACATCGAAGCCGTCGGCCACCTTGCGGATACGCCGCTTAATTTCATCCGTGACGTGGGGAATGACCTGCACGGTGCCGCCAAGATAATCGCCGCGGCGTTCGCGGCGTATCACTTCCGCATACACACTACCGGTGGTGAAGTTGTTATCGCGGGTTAAACGCACATTGGAGAAACGCTCGTAGTGGCCGAGATCCAAATCCGTTTCCGCACCGTCCATGGTGACAAACACCTCACCGTGCTGGATGGGACTCATGGTGCCTGGATCCACATTGATATAGGGATCCATTTTGAGGACGTTCACTTTGAGTTGGCGGGATTCGAGCTGGGTGGCGAGGGAGGCCGTGATGATGCCCTTACCTAAGGACGAAACCACACCACCAGTAACAAATATGTATCGCGTCATGCAACCCCATCACTCGCGTTTGTAGCTTTCTCAGACCCGGTTAGGGGTGGCTTCGAAACGCAAAATTAAGCCGTGAGCGGCTCACTCAAGATGGGATTGCAAGATAGCAAAAGCCTTTACCAAGCTCAATTGCGAAGCACATTTTTCTTGCCCCCAGATAGGCACTTACACAGCATGGGCAAAGCTTAAGTAAAGTATGGGGCGAGCCCTCAGTTTGGCGCCCAAACGGCCACACAAAACTGTCCCGGGCTCGGCTCGCCAGCCGTAAGCGCACGCGCGCGATCATCGCTTTGACGCGACGCTGCCACCGCCAGATTTGGCACACACACCAACTCATCACCGTCGAACAGTAAAGGGTAGTAATCTCGCTGCCAGGTGGGGACACGGGCTTCGGCAAACAGCTGCTTGAGGGATTTGCTAAAACCCTTCATTTGCACGCGCTCGCCGCCTGCGCGATAGCCAATTTGCAATCGCCCGTAACAACACATCACCCCCGGACCCAGCGTATCTGTAGGGTTTAACGCCAAGGTGCCGCCGTCAAGCGCAACACTTTCTCCCACCGCAATGCTCACACGGCCTACTGAGGCAGGTCGCACGGGCGCCACAAAATGTAGCATCCCGTCGTAGCTGCGCAGCGAGCGGCCATCGCCACAATCACAATGTGCCCGCTCGGCGGCACCCAACTGCTCGGTAAACTCAACCAACGCTTTGTCGGATACGCCATACACGCCGCGGCCATGTAAATAGGCCCGCAGCCAGGCCACCGCAGCCGCGCCTTGGGGCAAGTCCGCCAAGGGGACGGTATCAGGTAGCCGGGATAGCTGGTATTCCAGCGCGGTCTGCGCCGCCGCTTGCGCACGTCCTACGCGCAGCAGCGCCTGATGGAGTTCGCGCCAGTGTCGAGATAGTAAAGGCACCACTTCGTGACGCAGAAAGTTACGCGTCAGTCGCACATCGGTGTTGCTGTGGTCTTCCACCCAGGGCACGTCCAAGCGCTGCAGGTATTCACGCAGCACCGTTGGCGGCACGCTCAGCAGCGGACGCGCAAATCGACCTTCACCCACCGCACCTTCACCGCGCATGGGTAACACCCCACGGCCTTGAAACAGACGATAGAGGATGGTTTCAGATTGATCGTGCTGGTGATGGCCAAGCAACAGCAGCGTCCCGGCATCACTGAGGCGGGCAAACTGCGCGTAACGTTGTTGGCGGGCGTTGGCCTCCACATTACCTTGCCTGGCGACCGCCACCTGCTCACAGTGCAAAGTGACGCCGAGCCGTTTGCACACCCGAGTGCAGTGAGCTTGCCAATCATCGGCAGCAGCTTGCAGGCCGTGGTGAATATGTAACGCCAGCAGTTCCAGTTGGCCAGGAAAGTCTGCGGCAATTACCCTGGCTGCCGCCACCAACAAAGCGGTGGAATCCGCCCCACCGCTAAATCCCACCAGTATGCGGTTTAGCGTGGCGTTGTGTGTGTGGCTGAGCAAACAGGCGCGCACCCGCTGCTCAATCAGGTCCGTATGCTGAACCTCCTGGTGCTTGTGGTCCATTTAGGCAAACCGCTCAGGTGCCGGCGGTGTAATCCAAACGCACGCAGCCCTGGAACTCTGCATTTAGCGATGCCAGCAGGTCGTCGTTGGCCAGCACTTGCCAATCTTCACCGAGGTGAATGCGCGCTTGGGCGGATTCTTGCGCGTACCACACGGCAATGGGGCAGCCGTCGGCGTGGGCACGATGGGGGGTGATGACTTGTTTTAGGCGCGGCCCAAAATCTTCCGGCAATTGGTGGCTGCGAAAATCAATCACCACCCCTTCACTGAATTTCTGTCGCGCCTCGGCAATGCTATAGACCTTCTCCGCGCGCAAAGACAAACCACCGGAAAAGTCATCCGCCTGGACTTCTCCTTCGATAATGAGCAGCTCGTCCTTAGCCACCTTACGGCCATATTGTTCGTACGCTTCCGGAAACAGAGAGACTTCGATGCGCGCGCTGCGATCATCCAGCACCAGGAAACACATCGGTGCCCCACGGCGGCTTTTCATCACTCGCGTATTCACGACCATGCCGCTGACCCACTGCGCCTTCTTCTCTACCCGTAACTCACCGATGCGGCGTTTGGCGAAAAACCGCAGTTCCTCTTCATATTCTTGTATCGGATGCCCAGTGAGATACAGGCCCAATGCTTCTTTCTCACCCTGCAACCGTTCGCGGCTGGTGAGCGCTTGTGCAGTGCGCTCTTCGCACACGGTTTCAGGTTCAACTTGAACTTCCATGCCGCCAAACATGTCACTCATGCCCGCTTCCGCGTTACGTGCCTGCTGCTCCGCGCTCTGCAACGCATAGTTCAAATTGGCGCGCAGGCGCGCGCGGGTCGCATTTAAGTCTTCACCGGGATAGGCAAATTCATCCAAGGCGCCCGCGGCAATCAGCGCTTCGTGGACCCGCTTGTTCACTTTTTTGGAGCCAACGCGGCGGCAAAAATCGTATAGGTCAGTAAAGGCGCCCTGGTCGCGCGCAGCAACGATGGCCTCTACCGGCCCCTCACCCACACCCCGCACTGCGCCGAGGCCGTAGATGATGCTGTCATTTTGCACAGAGAAGCGGAATTCACTGATGTTGATGCTCGGCGGTAACAGCGGCACCTGCATGTGCCGCACTTCGTCGATCAACACCACCACCCGGTCAATGTTGTGCATCTCCGCCGACAGGTTTGCGGCCATAAATTCCGCCGGGTAATGGGCCTTCAACCAGGCGGTTTGAAAACTCACCACGGCATACGTAGCCGAGTGGGATTTGTTAAACGCGTAGCCGGCAAATTTCTCCATCAGATCAAAGATCTCATTAGCCAGCGTGGCATCCACCCCGCGCTCGCCGGTCCCGGTAAGAAACTGTTCCCGCACCCGCGCCATTTCTTCCGGCTTTTTCTTACCCATGGCACGCCGCAGCAAGTCTGCCTGGCCAAGGCTAAAACCGGCCAACTCCTGGGCAATCTGCATCACCTGCTCTTGGTACAGCACCACCCCGTAGGTGCCTTCCAGCACCGGCTCCAGCTTCGGGTGCGGGTAGACGACGGCTTCTTTGCCGTGTTTACGATTGATGTAGTCCGCATCGGCCCCAGACTGCAGCGGCCCCGGACGGAAGATCGCAACCAGCGCAATGATGTCATCGATACGGTCGGGTTTAAGTTTGCTGATGAGCTCTTTCATGCCGCGGGATTCCAACTGGAACACCGCAGTGGTTTCGGCGCGCCGTAACAACTCGTAGGCGCCATTGTCATCCAGCGGGATATGATCGATGTCCAGCGGGGTCTCTTCAGCGCCGCGGGCGGCGTTGATGGCGTCCACTGTCCAATCAATGATGGTCAGCGTTTTCAGGCCAAGAAAATCAAACTTCACCAGACCCGCGCGCTCAACGTCGTCTTTGTCGAATTGGGAGACCAAGCTGCCGCCCAGTTCTTCCGTATACAGCGGCACAAAATCAGTCAATGCGCTGGGTGCTATGACCACGCCACCGGCGTGACGGCCCACATTGCGCACAATGCCTTCCAGCTTGTACGCCATGTCCATAATTTCGCCAACCTCTTCGTTTGTCTCAACAAACTCTTTGAGTTCAGCGCTTTCATCCATGGCTTTGTGCAGCGTCATGCCGACTTCAAAAGGAATCAGCTTGGACAATTTATCCGCCAAGCCGTAGGGTTTGCCTTGTACCCGGGCAACATCGCGCACCACCGCTTTTGCAGCCATGGTACCGAACGTGATGATTTGGCTAACCGCGTCATGACCGTAACGCTCACTCACGTGGGTGATGACCTTGTCGCGCCCTTCCATACAGAAGTCCACATCAAAATCAGGCATAGACACCCTTTCCGGGTTCAGGAAACGCTCGAACAGCAGGTCGTATTGCAGCGGATCAAGATCCGTAATGCCAAGCACATAGGCCACTAAAGAACCGGCGCCGGAACCACGACCGGGGCCCACTGGGATGCGGTTATCTTTGGCCCAGGCAATAAACTCCATCACAATCAGAAAGTAGCCGGCAAAACCCATCTGGTTAATGACGTCCAGCTCAAATTCCAGACGCGCATCGTAGTCTTCGCGGGTAGCTTCTTCGGCCAACATGCCGCGAGTGTCTAAACGTTTTTGCAAACCTTGCCGTGCGGTTAGGCGTAAGAAGCTCTCCGGCGTTTCGGACTCGGGAATCGGGTAATCGGGCAGATAATAAGTGCCCAAATTGACCGGCACGTTGCAGCGTTTGGCGATCTCTACGGTGTTTTGCAAAGCCTGGGGAATATCCGCAAACAGCGCCTGCATTTCCGCCGCAGTACGTAGGTATTGTTGGGCGCTGTAGTTTCTTTCGCGGCGGGGATCATCCAGGGTACGGCTTTCATGGATGCAAACCCGAGTCTCATGCGCTTCGAAGTCTGCGGCTTGGTCAAAACAGACGTCGTTGCTGGCCACAACACCTAGGCCCAATTGCCGCGCCACCTCAATCAAACGGTGCAGTACATCTTCTTCATCAGCGCGGCCCGTGCGGGTGAGTTCAATGTAATAGCGATCGCCGAAGTGTTGCTGCCAACGCCGCGCGCGCTGTAACAGCGCGTCGTTATCACTGCTCCCCGCCAAGTGCCACAAGTGACCAAACACACCACCGGAGAGGACAATGAGCCCGGCCTGGTGGGCAAACACTTGCTCTTCTGACAACACGCCGCGTAGTGGCACCGCGGTGTAGCTGTCTGATACCAATTTGATGAGATTGGCGTACCCTTGCTGGTTCATGGCCAGCAACACCACCCGTTCGCCGGGGTTGCTCTGGGGGTCTCCCGCCACCACCTTAAGCTCTACCCCAAGAATGGGTTTGACGCCTCGGGCTAGACAGTTCTCGTAAAACTTGACCAAGGCAAACAGGTTACCGGCATCAGTGAGTGCCACCGCGGGCGCACCCTGGTCTGCAACCGCACTTACGAGACCTTTAACTTTCAGCAGGCTATCGCTTAAGGAAAACTCACTGTGCACATGTAGATGCACAAAGCTGGGTACAGCAGTGACCTCGGTCATACCACTGCCTCCAGCACTTTGCGCACCGGCGCAAAACTCACCCGATGATGGGGCGACGCGCCCAGGTCCGCCAACGCGGACAAATGCGCCTTGGTGGGATAACCCTTGTGTTTTGCAAATCCATAGCCGGGGCAGTTTTCATCAAGATCCACCATGTACTGATCCCGCGCTACTTTCGCAAGAATGGAAGCTGCGCTGATTTGCGGCACCAAGCGATCACCCTTCACCACGGCCACACTCGGCATAGGCAGAGCTGGGGTTTTGTTGCCATCGACCCATACCATGCTGGGTTCCGGGGCCAAATCGGCCACCGCCCGTTGCATGGCTACATGGCTTGCGCGTAACACGTTGAGCTCATCCACCTCGCGTTCGCTGGCCCAACCCAACGCCCAAGCAATGGCTTCACGGCGCAAGGTTGCCGCTAATTCCTCCCGCTTGCTGTGAGAGAGCAGTTTGGAGTCGGTGAGCGCTTCAAGTTGTAAATCGGGAGGCAGCAACACCGCGGCCGCTACCACCGGACCGGCCAAAGGCCCAATGCCTACTTCGTCTACGCCAGCATGACGCGCTTGGCGCCAGGGTGGAACGTCACCGTCAAACAACAAAATTTGTGTCGCCGACGGGTGTGCTGAAGCCGCTGCCTGCTGTTGTTGTGCCACGCTTTCCAGGTGCTGGTTAGTTGGAACTGGAGACTAGTGCTCAAACCACTTGATAACTAGGTTGAAGACAGCAACCTTAACACGGCCGCCGCGGCCTTGGTATCTGCGCCTTGGCGTAATTTCTCATGTAAGTCCAAAAACACTCGCTGGTAGCCGCTGTCTTGGCGCGCGCGCAGAAGCTCGTCCGCCAAAGCGCCCACCAGCGCCGCCGGCGTGGCCTGCTCCTGGATCAACTCGGGGATCAGACGTCTACCGGCAAGAATATTGGGTAACGCCACATGCGGCGTACGCACGACCCGCTTGGCCAACTGATAACTCATGGCGCCGAGGCGATAACTCACCACCATCGGTCGATGTAACAACATCGCCTCTAGCGTGCTGGTGCCGGACTTCACCAGAGCAACGTCCGACGCCACCAAGGCTTGGCGGGCATTGCCGTCATAGAGGGTAACGTCGAGGCTGCTGTGATTTTCGAGGGCCTTGCCCACTCGAGCGCGAATTGGCGGGCGTAGACAGGGGATGACCACTTCGACTGCATCATGCGCGGCGCTGAATAGCTCCGCCGCCGCCAAGAACGGCTCAATCATCAAACTGACTTCGCTGTTACGGCTGCCGGGCAGCAGCGCTAAGACCGTACTCTGCGCAGCCAATCCCAACGCGCTGCGTGCAGACAATTTGGCGTCATCATCGCCGGCGCTGAGGTCTATTTCGTCCGCCAGCGGGTGGCCAACAAACTCTGCTTGCACATCTAGACCGGCGTAAAAGTCCGGCTCAAAGGGGTACAAACACAGCAGTAAGTCAGCGCTCTTGGCAACCCGCTTGGTGCGCCCTGCGCGCCAGGCATAAACGGAAGGGCTGACGTAGTGGGCAGTTTTAATGCCGCGCTTCTTCAAGCGCGCTTCTAACAAAAAGTTAAACACATTAAAATCAATGCCGATAAAGGCATCCACTTCTGCGGCTTGCATTTCGCGGATCAATCGACGTAGCAGAGCCAACAACTGCGGTAGTTTCAGAATGGGTTCGCGAAACCCATTCACCGCCAACTCTTCGATGCTGGCAATACTTTGTAAACCCTGGGCCTGCATCCGGGGTCCGCCGACGCCAACAAATTCAATATCCTCGGGGTGGACAGCTGTGTTTTGCTGCCGCAGCGCTTGTTCACGCGTGATTTGTTCACGCAAAGCTTGCATAAGGCCGGCGCCCAGGTTGTCGCCGGAAGCCTCCCCCGCAAGCATACCGAGGGTTAACGACACGGCGCGCCTTCCGCTCTGCTCCGACCAGGTCTTGCGATGGACTTAGCGCAGGTGACCGCTAGTCCTTGGTGGTGCCGCGGCCGCGGATAATGCCCCATTCAGAGGCCTCTATAGAAGCAGCAAAAATGTCTACCTCGGCAAACGCTTGGCGCGCCTGTGCCAATTCGGCCAAAGCGTCTTTTACAGTTAAACCGCGGCGGTAAACCGTACGGTGAGCATCACGCATCGCCTGCATGGTTTCTTTCGCGTAACCCCGACGCTTCATGCCTTCCAGATTTAGCCCCAAGGCCACCGCGGGATTACCACTCACCGTCATATAGGCTGGCACATCTTTTAGCACCAAACTCATCGCTGCGATGTGGGTATAGGCGCCGATGCTGCGGAATTGCGGAATCCCGCTGTAGCCACCAAAGTTGGCGTAGTCGCCCACTGTGACATGGCCCGCCAGGGAAGCGTTGTTGGCCATCACTACATGATTCCCCACCACACAATCGTGGCCAACGTGCACGTATGCCATCAGCAGACAATGATCACCCACCACCGTGCGTCCGATACCACCCTTGGCCATGCCCCGGTGAATCGTCACCCCTTCACGGATGACGGTGTTAGCGCCAATTTCGCAAAATGTTTCTTCCCCTTCGAAGGCAAACGCTGGGGTATCTTCGCCCACGGTCGCAAACTGAAACACCTTGCTGCCGGGGCCAATTTTGGTGGGGCCTTTAATGACCACATGGCTGGCAACTTCTACATGGTCACCCAGCTCTACGCCAGGTCCGATGATGCTCCAAGGTCCGATCGACACACCTTCACCGATGACGGCACTGGTATCAACGATGGCGCGACCATCAATCATGAGGACTGTTCGACCACCGTGAGTGTGGCTGAACAAGCGAGTTCACCATCAACGTGGGCCTCGCAATCAAATTTCATCATGCGACGTCGGTCTGCGGCGATGGTACTTTGCATATCCAGGCGATCACCTGGCACCACCGGCCGCCGAAAGCGCGCCTTTTCTACACCCCCAAACAGGTAGTTCACCCCGTCCGCCGGCCTTGTGCCTTTACTTTCAAAGGCCAACACCCCAGAAAGCTGCGCCATCGCTTCTAGTATCAATACACCGGGGAAAATGGGTTGCCCGGGAAAATGCCCGTTAAACAGCTCTTCGTTAATGGTGATGTTTTTGTAGCCAAGCACTCGTTCGTTAATCACCAAATCCGTAACCCGGTCAACTAACAAAAACGGATAGCGGTGAGGAAGAAAAGAAAACAGCTCCTGTATATGTTTGGGATGGTTGGCCTCTCCGCTCATCGTTGCTCCTTGCTACTCCTGCTATTCCTGCTATTCCCGCTATTCCCGCTGCGTTCCGGCTTCTAGTTTTTTAACCCGCTTAAATAGATCATCCAAGCCATTAAAACGCAATGCGTTGCGCCGCCATTTGCCGTGGTCATGAAACACAATGCTACCCGAATAGACGCCTGGTTTATCTATCGATTGGGAGGCGGTGGTACAGGCTGTAAGCACTACCCCATCACATAAGGTGACCGGTTTGTCGCCGCCTACTCCGGAGCCACCGGCCAGCACGCAGTGTTTGCCAATGACAGAACTGCCAGCAATCCCCACACACCCACAAATCAGACTATGGGCTCCAATCTTGGAGTTATGCCCAACCTGTACTTGGTTGTCTATTTTTACGCCGTCTGCAATGACGGTGTTGTCGATCGCACCACAGTCGATGGAGGTACAGGCGCCCACGCTGACATCCGCACCGATGTCCACACCCCCCAGTTGAGCAATCTCCTGCATATGTCCCTGTTCATCCGGCGTATAGCCGAAGCCATCGGCCCCAATCACACAGCCGCTGTGAAAAATACTGCGCGGACCGACGTTAATGTCGTTGTAAAGAATGGCGTTAGGGCGTAACACCACGTCCTCCCCCAGGTGACAGCGATCGCCAACCACCGCATTCGCCATGAGCTTCACCCCCGCGGCAATATGCGTGTCCTCACCGACCACCACGCCCGGACCCACCGAGGCTTGAGGGTGTATTTCGCTGCGAGCACCGACAACCGCGGAAGGATGAATACCCTGGGGCGAAGATTCTGCTTTCTTAAATAGATGCGAGGCGCGCGCAAACGCCAGATAAGGATTGTCCACTACCAAGGCGGTGCACGGGCACTGTTGCAGATCTTCGGTCTTTAAAATAACCGCACTGGCTTGGGTGCCGCTTAACAAGTGCCGATAATTAGCACTGGACAGATGACTGACCTCTCCGGCCTGGGCAGTACCTAAACTACCGAGGCCAGAGATCGGCAGATCGCCGTCCCCCTCAATCTGCGCGCCGATGTGCTGGGCGATGTCAGCAACGGTGATGACCCTGGCGGTTGGCAAACCTTAGTCGCGCTGTTCGTTGAGCTTTTCCGTCACACGGCGGGTAATGTCGTGTTTCGAGTTGGCGTACTGCAGCGAGTTGGGTGCCAAGATCAGATCAATCTGATCCACCTGAATGATGTCTTTCAACACTTTGTCAAACTTTGGCGCCAAAGCCTGGAGGATCTCTTGGCGTTTGTCCTGCACCTCTTTTTGCAGTTTTTGGGAGCCAAACTGCAGCTCCAGCTGCATGTCTTCAATGTCCTTTTGAATCTTGCGCTTTTCGCTGTCGCTCATGACTTCGCCGTCGGTCTGCAGCTTCGTGTTCATGGCCTGCATCTGTTCAGCCATTTCACGCAGCTCAGTTTGCTCCGCTTCCATTTCCTTGTTAGCCGCTTCAGCCAGCACTTTGGCTTCGTCACTTTCCAAAATAGCGCGGACCGAATCCAGCACCACAATGTTCATCTCGGCAGCAAACGCCGTACCACTACACAGCATTGTGCTCAGCAAAGTCAGTTGCACCAACTTCTTAATCATAACTAACTCCTATCAACGCCAACCTCTTATGGCAAATGGCCCGCGGCACCTACTCCGGGACGTGAAAGGCGCGCATTCTACCTCAGAATGTGCGCCCAAGTTCAAATTGAAAACTCTCTTCTTCGTCGAAGTCTTCAGTCTGGAAGGGTTTCGCGATGCTAAACGTCATCGGACCCAGGCCGGTTAACCAACTCACACCAAAACCGACGGCATAACGCAGCGAATCAAATTCGAAATCAAAGCAGGAGTCAGAAGGACCCACGGTCAAATCACCGGGGCGCAGCACATCCGGACAATCGGTATTAAATACGTTGCCCACATCTAAGAAGAACGCCGGCCGGAACTGCCGGTTGTCCTCCACAAAGGGGAACGGGAAGATAAGTTCAGCACTGGCTTCAACCAGCAAGTTGCCACCCAACGGGTCCCCGCGACGGTCGCGGATAAAAATGGGATTACCGTCGGCATCCAAAGGCGGTGTGCTGCGTGGCCCTAATGTGGAATTCTCGAAACCGCGCACGGAACCAAAACCGCCGGAGAAGAAGTGCTCATAGAACGGCAGCTGTGTGGTAGAACCGTAGCCGTCGCCATAACCGAGTTCTGAGCGCAAGCGCAATGTCCAGCTACGGGTGATGGGGAAGTAACGCTCAGCCGTATAATTAATTTTATAAAATTGCAGGTCACTGCCCGGCACGGCCACTTCCAACGCCAAGGACTGGGCAGAGCCGCGGTCGGCAAAGATGCCGCGGTTGAGCGTGGACTTACTCCAGGACAGATTCACCTTGAAGTTATAAGCCTCTTCCCCGTTCTTATCGATGAAATCAGAAATCTCCTGAGCGGCAAATGCACCTTCGGTAATTTCCGTCCAATCCACCAGCAGGCCAAAATTAATACGCTGCACTTCGCCGATGGGGAACCCAAAATTGACGCCCACCCCGGCAGAATCGGTGGCATAACGGGCGATGTTACGTTCGTCAAAATCAAGTCGCCGCACAAATACGTTAAACCCGCGGCTGACACCATCCAGCGTGAAGTACGGATTAAAGTAGTTAAAACTGGCGGATTTCTGGAAGCGCGACGCACTTAACCCCACGCCCAAACTATTGCCGCTACCCAACACGTTGGTTTGCTGATAGTTGCCGCCGAGAATCAGGCCATACCCCTGGGAATACCCTAAGGTGGCGGAGATGCTGCCCGACGGTTGTTCCTCAACCGTAAAATTCACGTCGATTTGGTCATCGGTGCCGGGTACTTGCGGGGTTTCTACATCCACCCCTTTAAAATAGCCGAGACGCTCTAAGCGCACCTTGGAGAGGTCAATCTGTGAGGTGGAGGCCCAGCCCCCCTCCATCTGCCGCATCTCCCGACGCATGACTTCGTCTTGGGTCAAGCGGTTGCCGGTGAAGTTCACTCTGCGGACGTAGGCGCGTTTGCCTGAGTTAACAAAAAACTCAATGTCCACCGTTTGATCTTCATTCAGCTTCGGCACCCCGCTGGCGGTGGCAAAGGTAAAACCGGAGTTACCCAAGGCCGCTTCCAGGCGGTCCTCCGTGGCGGTGATGCGGGCCTGCTCGAAGGTTTGCCCGGCAGAGACAACAAACAGCCGCTCTAGATCTTCGGGTTTAACGTCACCCAACTCGCCCACCAGATTAACTTCGTTGACGGTGTACACGTCACCTTCATCAATGCCGATGGTGATGTATACCTGGCGCCGGTCCGGGGTAATGCTGACCTGGGTGGTGTACATATCAAAATTAGCGTAACCACGGTTCTTGTAAAACGCCTCGAGGGTTTCTAAATCCGCCGAAAGCTTCTCGCGGGAGTATTTGTCGTCATTGCGATAAAACGACAACAAGGAGGGGTGTTTTAGTTCCAACTCGTCCAGCAGTTCCTCATCGCTGTAGGCTTGTGCGCCAACAATGTTAAGGTGACGGATGCCGGAATTTTTGCCTTCTTCGATCACAATTTTGATATCGACGCGATTGCGCGGCAGTTCTTCTATCTCGGTTTCGATAGAAGCGCCGTAGCGGCCCTGGGCAACGTACTGGCGTTCCAGCTCCAGACCTACCCGCTCAAGGGTGGCTTGTTTGAAAATTTCCCCCTCACGTAAGCCTTGCTGGGACAAACCGTCAAGCAATGCCTCGGTTTGGATCGCCTTGTTACCGTCTATCTCGATCGACTCGATGGCGGGGCGCTCAATCACCGTGACAATCAGGACACCGTCATCACGGGCAATACGGATGTCCTTAAAAAAACCGGAGGCAAACAATTCACGCAACACCGTGCGCACACCCACCGGGTCAATGCGGTCCCCGACACCCAGTGGAATAAGGTTAAATACCGTGCCTGGAGAAACACGCTGCAGGCCTTGCAAGCGCACGTCGGTAATGACAAAGCCGGGCTCTTGCGCCGCATGCACTTGGCCGGCACAGGCCAATAGCAGAGCGAGCTTTAGGCACAACAGCCGGCGACACCATTGAATACTTAGAGAACGCAAAATGACTCCCAGATCTCCTAGTGTGTTTGCGCGCTCAAAAGACACGCAGAATATCGTTATAGATCGCCAACAGCATGGTGGTACCCACCAGCAATAAGCCAACTTGTACGCCCACCACCTGCACCCGTTCCGGTACCGGTTTACCGGTGACCCACTCAACGCTGTTAAACACGACATGTCCACCATCTAAAATAGGGATAGGCAACAGGTTCATGACTCCTAAGGAGAGACTCAAAAAAGCCAGAATGCCGACGTAAGAGCGCCAGCCGTACTCGGCAGAATCCCCCGCGATCTGAGCGATACTGATGGGTCCGGACAAATTCTCAACAGACACATGACCGGTGATCATCTTCTTCAGCACGTTGATGATCATCGCAATCTTGTCCCAAGTTTCGGCAAATGCCACCGGCACTGCCTCCAGCAGCGTGTGCTCCTCTAATATACGCGCTTGATATACCCCCAAGGCACCCACTTCGGTGCCGTCTTCTAAAGTGCGCGCACTGGGTGTGACGGTCAGTTGACGCAGCACACCGTCGCGGTAAATATCAAACACAATGGTTTTGTTGGGGTGGGCTTCGATCTGATCAACCCACTCTTGCCAATACAACACCGGTTCACCGTTCACCGCGGTCACAAAATCGCCGGCCTGCAAACCGCCGCGTTGCGCCGGGGAATCCGGCAACGGATCTCCAGCAAGACTCAATACCGCTGGTCTAATACCTAAGGACTGGAAAACGTTGGGGTCCTTGGTGCCCGCATGCCATGCATTGATAGGCACACCAATATCGCGCTGTTCAGCGCCCACCAAATCGCGCACGGAAAATACAATCTCGCCGGTTTCGCCTAGCCGCTCGGTTAAAGCCATACCGATGTCCTGCCAACCGACCGTTGCGGTGCCGTCCACCGCGGTGATTTGCATGGGCCGGTCCATCCCGGCCAGTAACGCAGGAGAATCTTCTTCCGCGGTTGCGATCACCGGCATGGTGTAATAGCTGCCGCCAATGGCCAACACCCAATACACCACCACCGCCAGCAGAAAGTTCGCCACCGGCCCACCCAAGGCAATCGCCACACGCCAGCGCGGGTGCAGATCCATATAGGTGAGGGTCCCTTCGGGTTTGCTGGTGTCGGCGTCGACATCACGATCATCGAACATGCGCACATAGCCGCCCAGCGGCACCAAACACAGCGCAAACTCTGTGCCGCGCTTGTCCACCCAAGACCAGAAAGGACGTCCAAAGCCCACCGCAAACCGCACAATGTGCACACCGCTGGCGCGTGCTACCACATAGTGGCCAAATTCATGGAAGGTCACCAACACGCCCAGCGTGACGATAAAAGCAGCCAAGTATTGCAAGAAATCCACTGGTTTCTATCTACCCCCTTACATCGCGGCCTATTCTAACGTGGATTCTGGATCCAAGCGCGGGCCGTACCGCCAAACATTGCCACAGCCTTTTGACTCCTTTTTCCTCGATGCTGCTGTTTTTGAACCCACCAAAGCCGCTCAGTTCCATCACGACGTTTGGCTCATGGCGGTCAAGATCAAGGCAAACACCGGCAACACCGCCAACAGCGAGTCTATGCGGTCGAGTACACCGCCGTGGCCGGGCAATAAAGTACCGGAATCTTTCACGCCGGTCGCGCGTTTCAGCACGCTCTCAAACAGATCCCCAAACACCGATACCGCAACCAGGAAGGCAATGATCGGCAACCAAGCCATCCACTGCGGTGTTAACCAGTAAGCACCCAGCGCACACACCAGCAGCGCCAAGGCCAGGCCACCGACCGCGCCTTCCCAGGTTTTGCCAGGGCTCACGTGAGGTGCGAGTTTGCGCTGGCCAAACGCGTGTCCGGCAAAGTATGCGCCGATATCCGCAGCCCAAGCCAACATAAACACCCAGATCAACCAATATGACCCGTTGGCGGTGTCGCGAATCACCAACATCGCCGCCCAGGCGGACAACAACACCATGAGGCCCAAGACACGCACAAACCAATGGTTTCTAAACAATGCCGTACCGCGCGGGAACATCAGTACGGCTAGCGCGGCAAACACCCACACCGCGCAGCCCAGCATCAGTACCACCGCAAAGTACGTTTGCTGTTGAAACAGCAGAGCAGCTAAAAGGCCAAACGCACCAACATATAGCAGGCGCTGCGCGACGTGCTGCAGGCCGCCTAAACCGGCCCATTCATAGCCGCCGGCCGCAGCGATCACCCACAACACCACCGCCAAGTAAGCCAACGGCAAAAACAGCACCGCGGCCAGCACTGAAGGTGCCAAGATCAGCGCTGTGATAATGCGCGTGCGTAACATGGGATCTAGCGGCCGCCGAAGCGTCGTTGACGCCGGGCGTACTCCGCCAGGGCCGCTTCCAGGCACTGACGGTCGAAATCCGGCCAGAAGGTATCGGTAAAATAGAATTCGCTGTAGGCCAGATCCCACAGCAAGAAGTTGCTGACCCGATTGTCCCCCCCGGTGCGGATCAACAAATCCGGATCCGGCAGGCCCGCCAGGGATGTGTGGGCAGCAAAACACGCCTCATCGATGTCTTGTGGCTGTAGCGCCCCGGTTTGGGCTTGCTGAGCCAAGCGGCGGGCCGTTTCGACGATGTCCCAGCGACCGCCAAAGTTCACCGCCACCGCCAAATTGAGCTTGTCGTTAGCGGCGGTTAACGCTTCACACTCGTCCATCTTAGCTTGGATGTCCGGGGCAAATTTATCGCGGTCTCCAATCACCCGCAGGCGCACCTCACGCCGGTTCAGCTCGGCCAGATCGTTGTCCATGACATGGCGCATCAGATCCATCAACAAGCTCACTTCACGGTCGGGGCGCGACCAGTTTTCGGTACTGAAGGCAAATAGGGTCAAATTGGCAACCCCAAAATCCGCGGCGGCTTCGGCTATTTCTCGCAGGCGCTTGGCACCCGCGCGATGACCGGCAGCACCGGGCAAGCGGCGCTGCTTCGCCCAGCGGTGGTTGCCGTCCATGATGATGGCGACGTGTTGCGGGACTTCGCCAGGTTGGGTCACGGGAGGTCTTAAATTTCCATGAGGTCGGCTTCTTTAGCCGCCAGCGCCCCGTCTACTTCCGCAACGCGGGCATCGGTGACACCCTGGATACGCTCTTCGGCTTTGCGCGCCTCGTCTTCGGTGGCTTCTTTTTCTTTTACCAATTCGCGGATGTCTGCAATGGCATCCCGGCGGATATTGCGAATTGCAATCCGGCCATTTTCCGCCTCTTGCTTGGCCAAGCGCGCGAGATCTTTGCGGTTTTCTTCCGTCAGCGGGGGCAGCGGTACGCGGATGATGTCGCCGGTGGAAACCGGAGTAATACCGATATCACTCTTTAGAATGGCTTTTTCTATCTCCGGCACCAAAGGTTTTTCCCAAGGTGATACGGCTAACGTGCGCGCGTCTTCGACCGTAATGGAAGCCACCTGGTTTAAGGGTGTAGGCGCGCCGTAGTATTCCACGCTGATGCCATCAAGCAGACTTGGGTTGGCACGACCGGTGCGAATCTTGGCAAACGCCTGTTGGAGTGAATCCAGGGACTTGCCCATTCGATCATTGGCGTCTTCGACAATTTCATCTATCACTGCTTTTCCCTCTCAAACAAACACTTGATCCCGCTATTGGTTCTCACTAAGAGGTAGCGGCAACCACTCGCGTACCCGGTGTTTCACCCCGGGCAATGGCCTGTAAGGCGCCTTCGGCTAACATATCGAACACCACCAAGGGCATGTTGTTCTCTTTACATAACACGATTGCGGTGAGATCCATCACCCCCAAACCCCGCGCCAGCACTTCATCGTAAGTGATGGTATCGAACTTCGTGGCCGCGGCATTGCTTTTTGGATCCGCATCGTACACGCCGTCGACGTTGGTGGCTTTTAAGACTGCATCCACACCCAGTTCAATACCCCGCAAACACGCGGCGGTGTCGGTGGTAAAAAACGGATTACCGGTACCGCCGGTGAGGATGACCACCTTCCCTTCACTCATATCCCGATGCGCAAGATCACGATGGTAACCCGCAGCGATTCCAGGAATGGCGGCACTACAGTAAACCTGTGTGGCGACGCCTGTTTGGCTGAGAAAATCACCCAATGCCAAGCCGTTCATCACGGTGGCCAACATGCCCATGCGGTCGCCGACCACCCGGTCCATACCCGCCTGGGCCAGGTGCTGACCGCGAAACAAGTTGCCGCCGCCCACCACCAGCGCCAGTTGCACACCCTGCGCAACCATGTCGCGAAGGTTTTTACAGGTAGCCGCCAACACGTCTGGCGCCAAACCAAAGCCGGAATCCCCGCCCAGGGCTTCTCCGCTAAGTTTGAGCAGCAGGCGCGCCAAAGTTAGCCGTTGTCGAGCTGCGCGGCGACTTCCGCCGCAAAATCTTCATCCTCAACCTCGATACCCTCGCCTACTTCAAAACGCACAAAGTTCAGCACTTCCAGACCTGCACTCTTGGCCAAGGCGCCGACTTTCTGGTTTGGGTCTTTGACAAACGGTTGATCCACGAGACTGACTTCCGCCAGATACTTTCTTACTCGGCCTTCAACCATTTTGGCAATGATATCGTCCGGTTTGCCGCTGTCTTGCGCCTGGGTGGTATATATTTCGCGCTCTTTGGCCAACACATCTTCAGGCACATCAGAGGCATTCACAACCATGGGTGCAATCGCGGTGACGTGCATGGCGATGTCGCGACCAATTTCATCATTCTGGCCGGACAGTTCCACCAGCGCACCTTTGCGAGTGTCGCTGTGCATATAGGTGCTAATGCCACCCTGCGCTGAGTTAAGCACAGAGGCGCGGCGCACGGTGATGTTCTCGCCAATTTCCTGCACCAAACTTTCCCGTTCGGCATCCAGACCAGCGTCCAGCAGTTTTTGTAGATCGCCGTCGCCCGCATCAAATACCTGTTGCAGAACCTTATCGACGAAGGCAATGAATTTTTCGTTTTTAGCGGCAAAGTCGGTTTCGATGTTGACTTCGACGATGGCGCCGCGGCTGCCGTCATCCGCCACCTGAATTCCCAACAGGCCATCCGCGGTGGTGCGGCCGGCTTTTTTAGCCGCTTTCAGCGCACTCTTTTTACGCAACTCTTCAATGGCTTTTTCTAGATCGCCGTCCGTTTCCTGCAGGGCTTTTTTACAATCCATCATGCCCAAGCCGGTGCGTTCACGCAGTTCTTTCACCATTGCGGCAGTAATCGCCATTGTCCTTACTCCTTGTTTTGTGCGCTGTCGGCAGCGTCTTCACCCCCTTCGGAGGTGGCCGGTTCTGCCGCGGGCTCAAGTGCTGCAGCAGCGGCCGCGGCAGCCGCTTCGGCTTCTGCGTCTTCTTCTGCAAAGGCTTCTTCCACAGACGCCCGTACACCTTCGGAAATCTCCGCTACAGGCGCATTGGCGACCTCGTTGCTGCTGTCCACTTCAACAAATTCTTCCGGATCTACCTGGATTGAAGCCTGGCTTTGTCCGGCCGCTACCGCGTCCGCAACCGCGGTCACGTATAAGCGGATTGCGCGTATGGCGTCGTCATTGCCTGGGATCACAAAATCCACGCCGTCCGGGTCACTGTTGGAATCGACAATGCCAAACACCGGGATACCCAACTTATTGGCTTCACTGACGGCAATGTGTTCGTGTTGCACATCCACAACAAACAACGCGTCAGGCAAACCACCCATTTCCTTGATGCCGCCAAGGGAAGAATCCAGCTTTTGCATCAGGCGGGTCTTTTGTAACGCTTCTTTCTTGGGCAACATTTCGAAGGTGCCATCTTCGGCTTGCTTTTCAAGATCTTGCAGGCGGCGGATCGATTGGCGGATGGTTTTATAGTTGGTCAACATGCCACCCAGCCAGCGCTGATCCACATAGGGCATAGACACCCGGGATGCTTGCTCTGCGATCACTTTGGCAGACGCACGTTTGGTGCCGACAAACAGAATCTTGTGGCCACGCCGCGCCATACCCTGAACTTCTTCCAGCGCATCATTTAAAGCCGGAAGCGTACGTTCTAAATTGATAATGTGGATTTTGTTGCGGGCGCCAAAGATATAGGGCGCCATTTTGGGGTTCCAGAATCTGGTCTGATGGCCAAAATGCACGCCAGCAGCCAGCATATCCCGCATAGATACACTCATTTTCTATTCTCCGGGTTGGTTAACTCGGCCTGCTTTCCGCTGCCTAACCGACCAAATTGGGCGGCACCCGAGGCAACGTTTCGAAAACAGGCTGTTTTCTTGCGATGTCTTGCGCGGCAATTGGCTTGCCCCGCGGCGGGGCGCTTTATACCATAGTTGATTGCCCTTGAAAAACGAGTTTATCCACATGGCAGCACGGGTAGCCAACGAACTAGATCTGCAAGGAATGCGCGCCGCTGGAATGGCTGCGGCCAGCGTGCTGGAGATGATCGGCGAACACGTTGTGCCGGGTGTCACCACCGACGCCTTGGACGCGCTGTGTCACGACTATATCGTCAACACGTTAGAATGTATTCCGGCGCCCCTCAACTACGGCGGTGGTGGTGGCCAGATGCCGTTCCCCAAATCTATCTGCACCTCTGTTAACCACGTGGTCTGTCACGGCATTCCATCCGCCGGTAAAAAACTCAAAAACGGTGACGTATTAAACATAGACATCACCGTGATCAAAGATGGCTATCACGGTGACACCAGCAAGATGTTTTTTGTCGGCGAAGCCAGTGTGCTGGCCAAGCGGTTGGTGAAAGTCACGCAAGAGTGCCTCTATAAAGGCATCGACGCGGTGCGTGCCGGCGCCCACCTTGGCGATATTGGATACGCCATCCAGCGGCATGCCGAATCCCAGCGCTTTACCGTGGTGCGCGAGTTTTGTGGTCATGGCATCGGCAAAGTGTTCCACGACGCCCCCCAGGTACTACACTACGGCCGCAAAGGCTCCGGTATCGTACTCGAAGAAGGTATGTGTTTTACCATCGAACCGATGATCAACGCCGGTAAGCGGTACATTAAGATTTTGCCCGATCAGTGGACTGCCGTAACCAAGGACCACAAGCTGTCCGCCCAATGGGAGCATACGTTGATGGTCACCGCTGACGGCTGCGAAATATTCACCTGGCGCGCGGAAGAAGGCGTCAGCCGACCCACCGCCACCGCTGCTGTTGCGCAATAGCGCAACTCAACTGCGGCTTCACTCATTCATGAATCTTGTTGTGAACGAATCCCGCAACCGGCTGGATGAGCTCCAGCAGACGCTGGCCGAGCAATTCTGGCGTAACAAACCGATAGAAGGTTTGATGCGGGCGCTGAGCGAGGGGTTGGACGAGATCATCACCGAGCTGTTTAGCCAACACTTCGGCGGCGGTAAAAAGATTGCACTTTTTGCAGTCGGCGGTTACGGCCGTGCTGAGATGCACCCTGCGTCCGACATTGATCTGCTGGTGGTGGCGGACAAACCGCAGAAGTATCAACGCGATATCGAGGCGTTTGTGCAAGCGGTCTACGACCTCAATATGGACGTGGGTCATAGCGTACGCGACATCAAAAGTTGCCGGACCGAGGCCAAACATGACATCACTGTTGCCACCGCCTTGTTTGAGCGGCGCTTTATCACCGGGGACAAACCCTTACGCGACAAACTCGACAAGGCCATGGCGCATCCGCGTCTGTGGCCGGCGCAGCAGTTTTTTCAAGCCAAGTACAACGAACAGCAGCAGCGCCATAAAGATTACAAAAACATTGAGTACAACCTCGAACCCAACATTAAAACTTCCCCGGGCGGCCTGCGTGACATCCACACGGCAATGTGGATCTGTCAACGTAAATTTGGTACCACCAACCCCGACGAGCTGGTTGAGCGGGAAGTCATCACCGAAACGGAAAAAACTTGGCTGGTAGAGGGACGGCGGTTTTTGTGGTGGGTGCGCTTTGGCTTACATCTGTTGGCGCAGCGTAAAGAAGACCGCCTGCAATTCGGCTACCAACGGGAGTTGTCCCAGCGCCTTGGCTTCGTCGATACTGATGCGCAGCGTGGTGTGGAGCGTTTCATGCACCACTACTACCGACATGTGCTTGCGCTCAGAGAAGTGAACGACATTCTAATTCAGCACTTTCTCGAAGCCGCAGTACCTAAGCGCAAAACCAAGGTTGAACCGCTCAACGAGCACTTTCGCATTCACAATTCCTACATCGAGATTTGCGATGCGGACGTGTTTAAACGCCATCCCGCGGCCTTGCTAGAGATGTTTGTGGTGATGGCCAACCGCAATGACATTGCCGGGGTCCGCGCCAGCACCATTCGTGCCGTACGCGATCATCTAGATCTCATTGATGATGGGTTTCGCAACGATCCGGCGCACACCAAACTGTTCATGGATTTGCTCAAAGCGCCGTATACCCTGGTCAGCCAGCTGACTCGTATGCGCCGCTATGGTGTGTTGGGCCGCTACATACCGGAATTTGGCCGCGTCATTGGGCAGATGCAACACGACCTGTTTCACATCTATACGGTAGATGCCCATACCATGATGGTTATCCGCAACATGCGCCGCTTTCGCTATCGCGCCAGCGCGGAGAACTTTCCCGTGGCTTATCACGCCGTGCATACGGTGCCAAAAATAGAACTGCTCTACATTGCGGGCTTGTACCACGATATTGGCAAAGGACGCGGCGGCGACCACTCGGAGCTAGGCGCAGAAGATGCGCGTGCGTTCTGCCAGCGCCATGAACTCAACGCCGCTGATACCGAGTTAGTCTGTTGGTTGGTAGAAAAACACCTTTATATGTCGTCTGTGGCGCAACGGGAAGACATCTACGACCCGGAAGTGGTGACTCATTTTGCAGCTGAGGTGAAATCGGAGATGCGCCTCGACTACCTCTATGCACTCACCGTCGCGGACATCAACGCCACCAATCCAACCTTGTGGAACAGCTGGCGTGCCACGCTATTGCGCCATCTGTACAACGAGACGCGCAAAGTGTTACGCCGTGGCGAGGAATCTTCCTTCGACCGGGAAGCCACCATCGCTGCCTACCAAGAACGTGCTGCGGAACGATTGGCAGGTACCGATGCCCAGCTGGCGACCGACCAGATTGAGGAAATTTGGCAGAACTTAGGCGAAGATTTTTTCCTTCGTCATACACCGCCACAAATTGCCAATCTCACCCAAGCATTGGTACAGCACGACATCAGTGCTGGCCCTTTTATAGAGATGCGCGATACCGAGCGCGACTTATCCGGCGAAGGTGCCACGCAAATTTACATCTATTGCCAAGATCAACCACGGCTTTTTGCAGCTTCGGTGTTGGCGCTCAGCCAATTCCAGTTAAGCATCGTGGATGCCACCGTATTCACCAGCCCCAGCGGCGTGTGTTTTGACTGCTACACCGTGCTTGATGAAAGCGGCCAGCCTTTAGCGCGTGACGCCGTGCTGCGGCAAAAAATCTGCAACGGTTTACGCGCTGCGATCACCACCGGCCACGAAAACCAAAACCTACCGCAGCGATTATTATCGCGCCGGTTGCGACAACTGCCGCTGCCCACTAAAACGCAAATACAGCCAACTGCCGACGGCACTGCATCTACCCTCACCCTGGTCGCCAGCGACCGGCCTGGTCTGCTCGCCACCATAGCCGCCTTGTTTGTCGAGCTGGATCTACAAGTTTTGTCTGCCAAGATTGCCACGCTTGGGGAAAAAGTCGAAGACACCTTTATCATCCAAACCGCCGAGGGACGAGCTATCGCGGCGGGAGAATCCACGTACATGCTGGAAAACACTTTGCGCCAGCGTCTTGATTTGGCTCTTGGCGTCAGCGCTGCCAGCTAACGACTTAACTACTCATCTAACCTTTTTAACTTTTTAACTTTTTAACTTTTTAACCTTCTAACCGTGACGTTTAATCCATACTTTTCCGAACTCCAACAATACCCGTTCGAAAAACTACGCCAGCTTACAGCCGATGTAACGCCGAACCCCCAACTACGCCATATACCTTTATCGTTGGGAGAACCAAAACACCCACCACCAGAATTTGTGATTGATGCGCTGAGTAATCGGGAGGCCTTGGCTCAGCAGCTGGCCAGCTACCCCGCCACCAAGGGTAGCGATCACTTGCGCGAGGCCATTGCTGCATGGGTACAAAATCGTTTCGATGTGGCGCTCGACCCTGGCGCCGAGATATTGCCGGTCAACGGCACGCGCGAAGCACTGTTTTCCATCGCCCAAGCCCTGCTCAGCGGAGCGCCGGGTAGCCAAGTGCTGGTGCCTAACCCTTTCTATCAAATCTACGAAGGCGCAGCCCTGCTGGGCGGGGCCGTACCGGCGTTTGTAAACAACGACGCACAACATGGCTATCAACAAGACTTTACCGGCATACCAGATGAGGTCTGGCAAGCAACAGAGCTGGTCTACATTTGTTCACCCGGCAATCCAACCGGTCACATCATGCCGCTGCAGCAACAACAGGAACTAATCGAGTTGTCCCACCGGCACAATTTCTACATCGCGGCTGACGAATGTTATTCGGAACTCTATTTCGACGAAGCCAATCCCCCACCTAGCCTGCTTAATGCCAGCGCCGCCATGGGTAACCCCCAGCATGAGCGTTGCCTGATCTTTCATAGCCTGTCCAAACGCTCTAACCTGCCGGGCTTGCGCAGCGGCTTTGTCGCGGGAGATGCACAATTGTTGAGCAGCTACCTGCAGTACCGCACCTATCACGGCTGTGCTTTACCGCCGCACCACCAACAGGCCTCCGCGCTGGCTTGGTCGGATGAGCAACACGTCGTGACAAACCGAGCGCTGTATGCCGATAAGTTTGCCGCGGTCAGTGCCATCTTGGCACCGCACTACACCCTGCACCAGCCAGACGGCGGTTTTTACCACTGGCTGCCGGTGGGGATGGAGGACCAAGAGTTTTGCCGGCTGCTGCTCGGTGAACAAAACGTGACGGTTATGCCGGGTTCCTTTCTTGCGCGCCCCACTTCGCAGGGAAATCCAGGTGCCCAACATGTCCGCGTAGCGTGGGTGGCAAACATGGAAGACTGTATCGAAGCAGCCGAGCGTTTGGCGGCGTTTGCAAAAACCCCGCGCTGAACCGAACACACATTCCCAGCGACCATGCGCATCTGTAGAATGTCGCGTCCGATTTAGCTGTAAGTTTTGAGATCAACATGTCCAACGTGTTTGCATTTGGCGTAGGGCTCGCCAACACGAACGCATCCGGTGAGGTATTAGATTGCCTGTTCCCACAACCACTGCTTAACCCCAACGCTGAGCTTGCAGACGCGTTGGCCAAGTTCAGCGCGGGGACCAGCACCGTAGACCCGGTAGAAGTGGCCGCTGCCAACGCGGCCTGCAATGGCCAATTGGTGCCCGCTGCGCTGCTGGAAGCAGACAAACCACTCACGGTGGTGAATCTGGCTGCGGATCAGGAAATAGCAGACACAGCCCAGGCGTATCTGAAGTTACATCTGCTGTCGCACCGCTTGACCTTACCCAACACCTTAAACTTAGACGGCATCTTTGCGTACTTACCCAATCTGGCATGGACCAACGTCGGCCCCATTGAACCCGCCGCACTGACGGATACTCTGATTACAGCGCGCGCGCGCGGTGAGCACATCGAGGTCATGAGCATCGATAAATTCCCTAAAATGGTGAACTACGTGATGCCGACAGGTGTGCGCATCGCCGATGCCAGCCGCATCCGCCTCGGCGCCTATCTCGGCGAAGGAACCACCGTCATGCATGAAGGTTTCTGCAACTTCAACGCCGGTGCCATTGGCCCCAACATGGTGGAAGGCCGCATATCTCAGGGTGTCATCATCGACGCCGGCACAGATTTGGGCGGCAGCGCCAGTACCCAAGGCACCCTCTCCGGCGGCGGCGAAATTGTCCTCTCGTTAGGTAAAAACTGTTTGGTCGGCGCCAATGCCGGCACCGGCATTCCTCTGGGAGACCGTTGTACCATCGAAGCGGGGTTGTACATCACCGCCGGTACTGTGGTTACCGTGGTCGACGAAGACGGCAAAGAAGTCCGTAAAGTGAAGGCGCGAGAGCTTGCCGGTGGATCTGACATGTTGTTTATCCGCAACTCGGTCACCGGCCAGGTGGTGTGCCGCAGCAATCGCAAAGCCATCGCCTTAAACGAAGCGTTACACGCGCACAACTAACACCGAGGCTAAACATGCAAGAACCGCTCGCCAGCGGCGCAGTGTTCGATTTGACTTGTGCCCTGATGGCGCGTCAGTCTGTGACGCCAGCAGATGATGGCTGTCAGCAACTGTTATCCGACCGCCTGCTGCCGCTCGGCTTTAAAATCGAACAAATTGATCGCGAAGGCGTCGCAAATCTGTGGGCAGTCCGCGGTGATCAAGGTCCGCACCTGATGTTTGCCGGACACACCGACGTGGTGCCTAGTGGACCCACCGAACAGTGGGCCAGCCCGCCTTTCACCCCTACCGTGAAAGACGGCCACTTGTATGGCCGTGGCGCAGCAGACATGAAGTCGAGCTTGGCGGCCATGATCGTAGCGGTTGAACAGGCATTGACAAAAGGCACACAACTGCCGGGTACCCTGAGCTTCCTGATTACCAGTGATGAAGAAGGTGAAGCCATCCACGGCACGCAATATGCGATCGAAGTTTTGCGTGAGCGCGGTATCTGTCCGGACTATTGTGTGGTGGGTGAACCCAGCTCCTCCGTGGAGCTCGGTGACGTAGTGCGCTGCGGACGGCGCGGCTCCTTAAACGGCGATTTAATCATTCGCGGCGTACAGGGCCATGTGGCTTATCCCCAGGATGCGCTTAATCCGATCCACGAAGCGTTTGCTGCCTTGTCAGAATTAACCGCCATCCGCTGGGATGAAGGTAATGAGTACTACCCGCCCACCTCACTGCAGATTAGTAACATCAACGCCGGCACCGGCGTCACCAACGTCATCCCCGGCACCTTACATGTGCAATTTAACCTGCGCTTCAGCACCGAACAGACCAGTGATGGGCTGATGCAAAAGATAGAAGCGCTGCTGCGCCGTCATGAGTTGGATTTTGAGCTGAAATGGCATTTGTCCGGCCAACCTTTCCTTACCAAACACGGTACGCTCACCGCCGCTGTCGCCGCGGCTATTCAAGCAGAGACGGGTATCGCAACCGAGCTGTCCACCTCCGGCGGCACCTCGGACGGACGCTTCATTTCTCCCTGGGGTTCGCCGGGCAGTCATCAGGTTGAGGTAGTGGAGTTAGGGCCAAATAACGCCACTATCCACAAAATCGACGAACGCATCGCCCTGGCGGACCTTGAACCTCTGGCGCGTATCTATCAACGGATCATCGAGCACATCTTCAATCCATGATCCGTTATCTGCTAGCCGGTGTCCTTTTATTTCTTGGCTTTTCTGTGGCGTTTGCACCTGCTGGTCTGCTGGACCGGCTCCTGGAAGCCGGCGGTCAAGCCGATATGACGGACACCCGCGGCACGGTTTGGCAGGGCCAGGCTAATTTGCTGGTGAATGGCCTGCCGCTGGGGACAGTCAACTGGGACTTTGCAGCCACTTCTCTGCTACAACTGCAACCGGGTTACGACTGGCGTTTGGAGGGTGACGGCAAACAACTCAACGGTTACTCAGCCGCCGGTTTCAACTCGTTGCAAACCCAGGCTCAAGGCAACATCGACAACAGCGCTGTTAACCCGCTGCTGCGTCCATACGATATCTTTGTGAGCGGCCAATTTGTGCTGCAGCCCACGTCCGTGGCGCTGCAGACCGACAGCAGCCAGATCACTCAGTTGGATGGCCAAATTGACTGGTCTGGTGGGTTGGTGCGGTATACGTTGTCCGGCATTCTGCGTGAGTCCACCCTGCCTCCCTTAAGCGCTTTTCTGAGCATGTCCGCAGCCGGATCCCCGGAGGCGATCGTCTATGTAAGCGGGCAGCAAACCCCCGTCATGATCGCCACCTTAGGCGAAGATGGCTTCGCCAAAGTGAGCATTACAAAGTTATTTACCAAACTGGTTGGTAATGCATGGCCCGGCAGTGACCCAGATCACGCTGTGGTCATAGAGGTTGAAGAGCAAATCTTTTAAAATCAGCAACTTAGAGCGCAGTTATAAAAACTCGAAATAACTCCTCGTAGTTGAGGTCTAATGCTCGCGGGTTTAGTAGGATTGGTAGTAAATTCATCCAAGCGTAACAGGCGGCGAGGACAATCTTTTGTGCGATAAATCGAGCCGGGGTGTGCGCGATAACCGCTTGCAAAACACTTGGGGAAAAAGGACCTAAGTACCAATGTGGTATGACAGCGTAATTAGCAAAGGTGTAGAACCGGTGCGTTGGCTCCTGGTGGCCGCCATTGCTTATACGTTGGCCACTACAATTTGGACGTTCTTTGACACACCGGTTACACCCAGTGTCAGCCTTTCGCCGGCCAATACACAACCCGCCACACCCCAGCGAGCGCCCGCCAACGTCAACTGGATCCTGTCAAAACATTTGTTCGGCGAAGCGGGCCGGGCTCCGGTCATCACCGCCAGCAACGAGCCGGCCGTACAAACCCGCCTACCGCTTGAACTGCAAAGTGTGTTTGTGGCGGATGAAACAGCGGACTCAGCGGCCATCGTCGCGCAACGCGGCAAACCGGGCAAACTGTATGCCGTGGGCGATACCCTGCCCGGCAACGCCAAACTTGAAGATGTACTCACCGACCGCATCATCCTGCGCCGTGCCGGTACGCGCGAAACCCTCATGTTCCCCAAACCTAAGTCGCAATTTGTGGCCAGTCCGGTCGACGCAGCGGCTGCGGAGGATCAAGACGCCATGCCGCTGGCAGCCGATACCCTACAGCCTCAGGTACCTGCCGGGCGCATCGAGCGCCTGCCGGATACCGCGGAGGATCAGCAGGGTGAACAGCCGGATCCCATGGCGGTGTTAGAAACGTACACCGAAAAGCTGGCGGCAGATGCCAGCGGCACCTTAGACGAATTGGGTATCGAAGCCGTCGATGCGTCCCAAGGCGGCGGCTATCGCATTGGCGATATCGCCCAATCACCTTACCTGCGACAGACTGGACTGCAGCCGGGGGATGTCATCCTGTCGGTGAATGGCCGGCCGGTGGGGGATATCCAACAGGATCAAATGGAATTGGCCAACATCATGGCCCAGGGTACCGCGCGCATCGAAGTGCAGCGCGGTTCGCGGCGTTTTTTCATCACCGCCTCGCTGTCGGGGATGCAATAGGCGCTGCTTGTGCGTCATGAATGAAGTGGTCAGGCATATGAGCAACAACAGAACAATGAAACACAACATGAAAAGCAGATGGCTCATCACGGTATTGGCATGTCTCAGCTGTTGGCTGAGCGCCGCCAGCTGGGCACAAGAACAAACTTGGCGGATGACCGCTAAAAATGCCGACATCCACGAGTTTGTGGCCCAGGTGGCTGAAATTACCGGCAAAACTTTTGTCATCGACCCACGGCTTAAAGGCAGTGTGACCGTCATTTCCGACACCCCCATGGACAAAGAAGGTGTGTATGCCCTGTTTTTGAGTGTGTTGCGTTTGCACAACTTCACCGCGGTGCCGTCCGGTGACGTGGTGCGCATCCAGCAAAACGCCACCGGCAAACAGACCCCCGGCGCCCAAGGAGAGCTCAGTACGGTCGCTCCGGAGGAATTGGTCACCCGGGTCATCACCGCGCAAAACGTCGATTCCGCAGAACTGGTCAAAATCCTCCGGCCGTTGATCCCCCAATATGGTCATATCGCATCCGTCGCCAAACCCAACGTGGTGATCATCAGCGATCACGCCGACAACATCATCCGTTTGAAGAAGTACATCGAACAAATTGATGTCTCCGACGAAGAGGATGTGGTCATGGTGCCTTTAAAAGAGGCTTGGGTGGGGACCGTGGTGGCGATCCTTGAAAAAGTTGCACCCGAGCAGATTGGCAGAAACGCCAAAGGTCCCCAGCGTGTGCAGATCATCGCCAATGAACGTAACAACTCCTTGGTGCTACGCGGCAAACCGCGCCCTATCGCCGAGGTCCTGAAGATTGTCGACAAACTCGACCAGCCGGCCACCACCACTGATGCGACCCAGGTGCTGCTGTTGAAGTACGCCGACGCGGTTAACGTGGCGAACATTCTCAGCGGCATCCTCACCGGCCGTGGCGCCGGCCAGGAAGAAGGTGCCCAAGAAATCACCATCCAGGCGGATGAAACCCTCAATGCCATAGTGGTGCGCGCCGACCCGGGGTCCATGGCGGAAATCATCGAAATTGTTAACAAACTGGATGTACGGCGTTCTCAGGTATTGATCGAAGCGGCCATCGTCGAACTGACCTTGGACAACAGCAGAGATCTCGGCGTCGAAATGGCTGCTGCAGACGGTTCCGGCGAAACTGTGCCATTCGTGACCACCAGCCTCCAGGGGGTCATATCTTCGCTGTTTTCCAACTTGATTAACGACGAAGATCAGATTGACGTCCTCACCGGCTTAGCCACCGTCACCAGCCCAACCCTGGCTGCGGCCAAAATTGACGCCGATGCGATATCTTTTGGCGCGGTAGTGACGGCGCTGGCCACCAACAGCGAAGCCAATCTGCTGTCCACACCCAGCATTTTGACCTTGGACAACCAAGAAGCTCACATTTTGGTTGGGCGTGAAGTGCCGTTTCGCACCGGTTCTTTCACCACTACCGGTGACGGCACCAGCAACCCCTTTACCACCGTACAACGCGAAGACGTGGGCGTGGAGCTAACGGTCACACCTTATGTTCACGATGACTCATCGGTACGTTTGGATGTGGCCCAGCAAATCACCAACGTGTTAGCCACACCGGTGGGCGGCGAAGCGTTTGCCGACGTGGTCACCTCCAAACGCACTATCGAAACCACTATTTTGGCGGAAGACCGGCAAACCATTGTGCTCGGCGGTTTGATACAAGACGACGTCACCGAATCCGAATCCCGAGTCCCGGGTTTAGGCAGCATCCCGCTGTTAGGAAACCTGTTTAGATCCCGCAGCAAAGAAAACACCAAAACCAATCTATTGGTTTTTCTGCGTCCGACGGTGATACGCTCCAAAGAGGATGCGCAAAACGTCACTGCAGACAAGTACAACGCGGTATGGGATACCGAAATCACTTCGGGCGGCTCGGAGCTCGATGATTTGGTTGAAGGCGTTCGACCAGACTAAGAACACGGTTAAGACCATCGCAGCGGCTGGCCGCACCAACTGCGCTAACGGCCAGCTCGCCGATGGTTCTGAACGCCAACCATGAAACGTCTACTGTATAGGTTGAACCGCTTCTTCTTGAAGTTGATCGCACGGCCATCCTTGACCGGTGCCGACAACGTCCCTACCCCGCCCGCCGAGGTGGTTTATGTCTTGCATCACCGCGCGCTAACCGACTTAGTTATGTTGGACCTGGTTTGTGCTGAAACCGGCTTGGTTTCGCCGCGCAAGAACATCGTCAGCAATAACTTCAGCGAAAACAGCCGTTTCTTTTGCCTGTACCGGGCCAAAGGTGGACGCATGACCATGGCGTCACAGTCGAAACGCCTGATGCGCTTGCTGCAGGCGCCAGAACATTTGCATGAACACCTGGTCTTTATCCCCGTGTCCGTATTCTGGGGTCGCGCCATGAGCAGCGAAAACCTGTGGAACAGCTTCACCTCGGAGCACTGGGCCGCCACAGGGCGTTTTAAACGCCTGCTCAACCTGCTCATCAATAGGCGGAACATTTTTGTACACACCGGCCGGCCGTTGCACTTACAAGACATGATCGACGCCCAAGAGTCACCGGAAATTTTGGCGCGAAGAGCAGCGCGTTTGCTGCGCGTGCGCATGCGGCAACAGAAACAAACCGCGCTGGGCCCTGATTTTTCCCACCGCCGCACGCTGGTGGACCAAGTTGTAAACGCCAAAGGCGTACGCCAGGCGATCGCCGAGCAGGTGGCGCAAGGGGCTAAACAGGACAAACAACACAAACTGGCGGTCAAACACGCGCATACCATCGCTTCGGACATGTCCTATCCCACCATCCGTGTACTGGCGCGTTTGTTAAGCTGGTTTTGGAACCGCATCTACGACGGCATAGAAGTGACCGGCCTGAATAGTTTGGAAGAGACCAGTTCTACACATTGCCTGGTTTATGTGCCCTCCCATCGCAGCCATTTGGATTATTTGCTGCTGAGCTACTTGCTGTACTACCGCGGCTTCATGATTCCGCATATTGCCGCAGGAGATAATCTGAACCTGCCGGTGCTGGGCGGTTTCTTGCGCCGTGGTGGCGCTTTTTTTATGCGTCGCAGCTTTCGCGATGATCCCGTATATACCGCAGTGTTTAACGAATACCTTTACCAGGTCTATCGTCGCGGCCATTGTGTTGAGTTTTTCCCCGAAGGCGGGCGCACGCGTACCGGACGGCTGCTGCCCGCACGCATGGGGCTCTTAAAGATGAGTGTGGAACATCAACAGCGCGGTTTACCCAAACCGCTGGCGTTTGTGCCGGTTTATTTTGGTTATGAGAAGCTGGTCGAGGCTGCCAGTTATTTATCCGAATTGCGCGGCGCCGACAAGAAAGAAGAATCGGTGGGTGATTTGTTTCGCAACATCAAACTCATCCGGCAAAACTTCGGCCGGGTCAAGGTCAATTTTGGCCATCCGATCAAACTCGACGAATGGCTGGCCAGGCCGGATCTAGCCCAGGCGGAATCACTGCGTTTGTTGGGTGAAGAAATCATGCAGCGCATCAATCAACAGGCCAGCCTCAATCCGGTCAACCTCGTCGCCCTGGTGACTTTGGCTACACCGAAGCTGGCCATTGAGCAGCACCGCCTGGAGCAGCAAATCACCTGTTACCAGCGCCTGTTGCATCAGTTACACAGAGACAACGGTATTGCCGTCAGCGAGCTACCGGCGCGCCAAATTGTTGAGCAGGTTGAATCGTTGGGCATGTTACAGCGTGAAGAAGAAGATTTCGGCACAGTTCTCGGGCACGACCCTTTTACCGCGGTTTTAATGACCTGGTACCGAAACAACGTCGTGCATACCCTGGCGCTACCGTCGCTGGCTGCGTGTCTGATGGTGAAACGCCGGCGCGGCATCAGTATGGAGCAACTGCGGCGCATGGTCACACTCATCTACCCTTATCTCACCGCGGAGTTATCCATTAGCAACGACCTGTCAAAACTGGATGAAACGTTGCAGGTCATGACGCACCTCAAGCTGCTGCGCACCGATAGCGAAGAAGTATCACCGCCACATCCCGGGCAGCCGCAGCACCTGCAGCTGACCTTACTCTCCAATCTCGTCAGCCAGACGCTGGAGCGTATGTTTATTGTCATTCACAAGTTGACGGAAGGACCCATTAATCGCGCAGATCTACTGGCCTCAAGCCGCACGGTGGCACAACGCATGTCGCGCCTGTACGGCATCAATGCACCCGAGTTTTCCGATCAAGGCTTGTTTGATCAATTCATCGATACACTGATGGCGCACCGTATTCTCAGCGAATGTGGTGACGGCACCCTGCAATATGATCGGGTCCTGGAGCGAGTTATGCGCGCGGCGGAGTTTGTCATCGACCCGCAAATCCGACACGGGGTAGCCTCCCAGGCTAACCAATAAGCTTCAGCGAACAACAGGCTGTATGCGAGCAGGTTACAGGTAGACGTCGAAACGTACCGCTTGGCCACTGAGTTGGTGGGCCGGTTGCCCAATGGTTGGGTCCTTTACACGTCGTTTTAGCACAACCCGGCGCTGGGCGTGTGCTTTAGCCAATGACAGGTAAAGCTCGATGTCCGCGCCTGGCTCTGTCTGCGCAGACTGATCCGACGATAGTGTAAGCTGCTGGAGGTGTTGCAGGGCAAGATTCGGCAGCGCGCGCTTGCGTCGCGCTGGAAACATCGGGTCTAGGTAGACGATGTCCCATTGGCGCTCTGTCTGGCGCATGAAAGCCACCGCATCGGTTAGTGCGCTGTCGAGCGCCAGTTGCATGCGCTGGGCAAACTCCGTTTGCATCAACCAGACCAAGGGATGTTTTTCACCGGCGCTCACTTCATTACCGCCGTGCACCAGCGTTAGCGCGTCTAAGCCAAAACCGGCGAAAGGATCCAATACGCTATGGCCACCCCGCTTCACCCCACAGGCCTGCGCCAACAGTGAGCCTCCACGCCAGCGCTGTTGTAGCTCTTTATCGCGCAAACGCAAAGGCGGCATGACCGCCGCATTAATCAGTTGCAGCCCTTCATCATCCAACCAAACCGCGACACCCTGCTGGATCGATGGTGCCTGGTCGGCTTGACGCAGCTCACACAACTCGGCGTACACCGTACCTGCAAGCGCCGCAATATCTGCTGTGTACAACGGAAACTTTTGCAGCACAATCTCGGGCAACTCGACATTTCCAAGCGCGTGTTCGTCAGGCACTTTTTTTCCAGGGTGAGTCCCCTTCGACATAACGCGGCAGAGCTGACTCGGCGGGCTGGGAGGCACCAGCAGCATGTTGCTGCAACACCCAGTCCAAGCTGTGTAAGGCGCTTGGTGCTATATCCGGCAACCAAGCCAGCTCAAGCGTCTGCGGCCACCATGTGGGTGGTGTGCCCACACCCACCCAGCGGCTGACGGATTGCTGTGCAAGCCACGACGGCGGCGCGTCGACCAATACATCCGGCTCGATACATTGCACACCCAAACTATCGGCACCATTGGGTGGCGCTGCGGGCACATAAGCGGACTGGTAGTAGGCTTCACCACGACTCTTGATACTACACAGGTAGCCTGCGGCTTGAGGCTGCGCCTGCTGCGCAGACAGCGCCAGTGCCAGCGAACTCGGCAGCGTGACTACGGCGGCATCACCGGCCAGTGCAATTGCTTGACAGGCCGCCGCCGCGATACGCACACCGGTAAAAGAACCTGGGCCACAGCCGAATGCCACCACATCAAGCTGGCGCGGTAACACCTCTGCTTGCGTGCACAGTTCATCCAACAACTTAAGCAAGCGTTGGTTGTGCGAACGTTGCAATTGGCGATCACGATGGTAGAGCTGCCCACTAACGCTCAGCGCCAGGCTACAATGCGCACCACTCGTTTCAATACATAGGACATTTGTCATTGGCCCAGAATAGCCAACCGTTGGATCTGGAGGAAGCGTTACAACGGCTGTTCCGAGATTTGCCCAGCACACCCAGCCAAGAAACACTGCCGCTACAGGATGCGTATGGACGGGTACTGGCGCACGCCGTGCAAGCGCCATTAGATTTGCCGCCGTTTAACGCTTCAGCCATGGACGGCTATGCGGTGCGTTTGACTGACTTCAGCGCGCAACCCGAGCAAGCACTGCGTTGCCTCGGTGAAAGTTTGGCGGGCCATCCTTATCCGGGCAATTTAACACCTGGCACCTGCGTGCGAGTGTTTACCGGTGCCAAGGTGCCTGAAGGTGCGGATCAAGTGTTGCTGCAGGAAGAAGTTGCGCAGATTAGCGGCGATCTGATCAGTTTTGCGCCTCATCACCCCTCCGAATCATATGTGCGACCCATCGGCCACGATGTCAGCGCCGGCTCTGAATTAGCCCATGCCGGTGAGGTGTTGCACGGCTTTGCGTTAGGCGCGTTAGCCGCCGCGGGTGTCGACCAGCTTAGCGTGTTTGCCCTCCCCAAGGTGGGCGTGTTCTCCACCGGCGACGAACTGGTCGATCCGGGCACCCCGCCGACGCAATTGCAAGAAGGTCAGATCTACGACTCCAACCGCTTCACCGTGCTTAACCTGCTGCGCGATGCACCTTGCGAAACCATTGATTTAGGTAGATTGGCGGACGACGCGCACACCGTGCAACAAGCCTTCGAGGATGCTTGTGAACGATGTGACGTGCTGATTACCAGCGGCGGAGTTTCGGTAGGGGACGCAGATTTTGTCACCGCCACCATCACCGCTCTAGGCGAGCTAAATTTCTGGCGCTTAAACCTCAAGCCGGGAAAACCGCTGGCCGTAGGACGCATTAAAAACTGCCACGTTTTTGGCCTTCCCGGAAACCCTGTGTCGACCATTGTCACGCTCCTGCTGCTGGCCAAACCAGCCATTCGCCACATCGCCGGGGCGCAAGCGGGAGGAACCCTGCGAATCAGGGCAAGCTTGGCAACACCGTTACGACACAGCCGCGGACGTACGGAATTCCAGCGCGGCATTGCCAGCTACAACAAAGACGACGTCAGCGTGGCAGTTACCGGTGACCAGAGCTCTAATCGGCTGAGCACGTTCCAAGGCGCAAACTGCTTAATTGAGGTGCCGAAGGAAGCAGGTTCGCTAGAGGCCGGCGAACAGGTCTATATTCTACCGTTCAACGGCTTGTTGGCTTGATAACCGGACACTAGTGCTCAAACCACTTGAAAACTAGCTGACGCATTAAACCGCCGCTAAGCCATCGCTGATGGCTTGCTGGATATCTGCAACCGCTCCTTTGCCGTCGACGCGAACATACTGCAAACCTGAGGCAGTCAATGCACTGTAAAACTCGATCAGTGGCGCCGTCTGTTCGTTGTAAACAGCCAGCCGCTCACGCACGGTCTCTTCGGTATCGTCTTCACGCTGGATCAGTGCTTCGCCCGTAACGTCATCTTTGTCGGGTTGCTGGGGCGGGTTGTAAACAATGTGGTAGACACGGCCGGAGTCCGGATGTACGCGCCGCCCGGTGATCCGTTTCACCAACTCATCGTCTTCCACCGCAATTTCCACCACCGCATCAATTTCCACACCGGCGGTCTGCATGGCTTCCGCCTGAGGGATAGTGCGCGGGAACCCATCAAACAGGAAGCCATTGGCACAATCCGGCTGTGTAATCCGCTCCTTGACCAAATCAATGATGATGTCATCGGACACCAAGGCGCCCGAGTCCATAACTGCCTTAACCCGTTGTCCCAGCTCGCTGCCGGAGGCCACTGCGACGCGTAACATATCGCCCGTAGAAATTTGCGGAATCTGCAGACGCTCTTTAATAAATTGCGCTTGGGTACCTTTGCCGGCACCCGGTGGGCCCAACAGTATGATTCTCATTGTTATTCTCCCTGCTTTTGTTGCTGCTGCCGGCGTGTTTTTATGCTTGCGCGCCGCCGCTGTTGATCCTGCGGATGTCTTTGACACCTTCGAGAAGGCTGAGGTAACTCACTAATTTAACGCTTTGCGGCCAACCGGACACGGTGACGTCAAGCGTAATGATAGCGTCGTCCGCATCATTACTCACCCGGCCGGTGGTACCGCTTAAACTGAGGTCTAAGTCGCCTATAACCTGTGTGATGTCGTGCAACAGGCCGTCACGATTAGCGCCCACCACGCGCAAACCCACATTAAGTGGAAATGCGAGCGGAAAAGCTTGCACCGCTGCGCCCACCAATGGCTCCGTATCACTTTGCAGTCCTTTTTGTAATCCACTCACCAACACATCCAGACAAGACAGCTCACCGGCGCCGACGGCAGCAAATAACGCATCTGCGTCGGGTTTACCTGTTACCTTCAGCAAGACGGCCAATTGTTGCGGTTGCAATGTGGCTTGAGTCGGGACCTGAGGGTCAACTTCGGAAAGGCCTAGGGCCAATAGCTTGTCGAGCAAGGTTGCGCGCCCTACCTCTATTTGCAACTCCCGCGATAAATGCCGGAAGTAGCTAAACAGCTTAGCCCGTGCACGGTCAGTACGCACCAGGCGCAATTCCGCCTCCAGCCAATCTCGCAGAGGTGCTGCGTTCGCGCGCGTCAGCACCTCTACTTGCTGACCGGTCTCCAACGGGCGGTACAGCGGCGCCGCAACGCCATTCACCCGCACGCCCGCACAGGCATGACCGACATCGGTGTGTACCCGGTAGGCAAAGTCCAAGCCGGTTGCGCCGTAGGGTAATTCCACTACGTGCCCCTTGGGCGTGGATACAAATATACGGTCGTCGTTTACCCTGTGCGCCAGCAAAGCGCTCAGCGTAGTGGTGCCACCCAAGTCTTCATGCCATTCGATCACCTGGCGCAGCCAGTCCATTTTGGCCGCAAAGGTGCCGTCTTCCGCCTGCCCGTCTTTGTAAGACCAATGGGCACACACCCCTAGCTCCGCATCTTCATGCATGGCCGCGGTGCGGATTTGAATTTCCAAGGTGCGACCATCAGCGGCGGTTACCGCAGTATGAATACTCTGGTAGCCATTTTCTTTGGGATTGGCGATGTAATCATCGAACTCACTGGGGATGTGTGACCAGGTGGCATGCAGTACCCCCAGGGCGGCGTAACATTCAGCCAGGCTGTTCACCACCACGCGCACCGCGCGCACATCGTACACCTGGTCAAACGAGACCCCTTTAGACTGCATTTTGCGCCAGATGCTATATATGTGTTTGGCGCGCCCGTAGACCACCGCGTCGATACCGTGGCCACGCAGCAAGCCGCGCACCTGGTCGATCATATGCTCTACTTGAACTTCCCGCTCCGCCCGTTTGGCGCGCAGCTGTTGGGCAATGTCCTGATAGGCCTGCTCTTCGGTATAGCGTAGGGACAAGTCTTCTAATTCCCACTTTAGCTGCCAAATGCCCAAGCGGCCGGCCAAGGGAGCAAACACTTGGCTGGCCTCCGCAGCGATCCGCCGCCGGCGCACGCTATCAAAGTGTTTGGCGCGTCGCAGCACCATCACACGTTCCGCCAGCTTGACCACAGCCACACGCGGATCGTTGATCATGGAGATCAACATACGTTTGATGTTCTCAACTTGATCCTGCTGCTCTTTTTCCAACAGCGGCGAGTTGGACATCTCTAGTAAGCTGGAAGTCGCCAGGTTTGCCACCGCGTTAGCAATTCGGGTCGCCTCTACGCCCACCACCGCGGCTAATTGGTCTGCATCGAAACGCTCTTCCCGCACCCCGCGATAAATCAACGCCGCCAACACAGAGTCCATATCCATCTTTAACTCGGCAACGGTTTCCGCCAGCTCCAAACCCATAGGCAGTAGGTCCGCGTGGTGTTTACTCAACCAACTGCTGACGTTTTGCAGGCGCGTGGAATGCAGATGATCGTGTTCTGCCACAAGCTGGTCGACCCACAGCGGCAGATTCACCTCACCTTGCGCGGTACGTGGCAGTTCTGCGCTGACTTTTACCATCGGTGCTTCCCCCGGCTGCGTTTAATCGCGAAGTAAAAAGTGACCCACGGTTTCCACGTGGGCTGTGTGCGGAAACATATCAAAAATACCCACGCTGCTGAGGTCGAAGCCAAACTCTTGTAGCACAGCGGCATCCTTGGCGAAACTCACCGGATTGCAAGAGACATAAACCACTTGCTTGCCTGTGAAGCCGCCTAACCACTGTGGCAGATACTCACCTGCGCCGCTACGCGGCGGATCTAACAATAAGGCGTCATAACCCACCAACAGCGAGTTATGGGCAATGTCGGCGTTGTACAGATCAGCCGCGCGAAACTCAAGCAGGGACTGTAACTGGTTTAAGCGAGCATTGTTGTTTGCCTGCTGAACCGCCTCAAGGGAAGCTTCAATACCGGTAGCTTGAGCGCCTCGGCGTGCCAGTGGCAGCGAGAAGTTGCCGATGCCACAAAACAAATCCAGCACCCGCAAGCCGCGCAAATCGCCAAAATAGGCCAACGCATGGCGGATCAAAGACTGATTCATAGCAAGGTTAACCTGGGTGAATTGCTGCGGCATGAACTGCATCAGCACACCCCAATCGGGCAACTGATAAGATAACGGTTTAATGGGGTCACCCTGCAAGGTGGCCAAGCTGTCATAACCTGCGCTTTGCAATAACAGTTGCAACTGGTGGCGCTGCTCAAATTCTCGCCACAGCACCAGATCGTCTGCACTAAATGATTCTAGATGCCGCACAATCAGCGCCACCGTTGCATCACCCGCCGCCACCTCAATTTGCGGGATCTTGTGCGCCACACTCAATTGCGGCAACAACGCCTTCAACGGTGAAATTAGGGCGCTTAACCGAGGGTGCAGGGTTACACAGGCGTCTATTTTCGCCACGCGATTGCTGAACGACTCGCGAAAACCAACCAGCACCTGCTCACCCAGCTGACGCACTCCCAAGCGTGCTTTGCGCCGATAGCCTAACCGCGCGGTACTGTGGGGTACGCGCCAGTGGCGCGGTTCAATCCGATGCACGGCAAGCGCGTCGGCCAACTGTTGCTGTTTTAACTCAAGTTGTGCCGGATACGCCAGGTGATGCAGATTACATCCGCCACAGCGTGGGAAATAACGGCACGCTGGCGGGCGCCGGTCGACATGTGAATTGTCTATCGGCATGTCGCTGGCGCATTCGGCAAAACGTATTCCTGTGCGGCGTTTGAGGATACGCGCGGAGACGCGCTCGCCGGGCAGAGCGTTACGGATGTGCAGCATACGCTCCGCATGTTCCGCTTGCCCCAAACCTTCCGCGGTAAGCGCAGAGACCTCTACCGTCACCTTGTTGGGGCGTTTGTTGCCCGGGGGTTTAGTCACGTTTGTTTGTTGCCGCTGTACAACGCGCGGCTAATCAGCGGCGCGGCACCAATTAATGGCGTCAGGGCGCGTTGATTCAGAAGACGCGCCGCTCGCAATACTTCCCCATCGCTAAAGTCTCGCGCGGCGATGGCAAGGAATATCCGGCCGGGCCACACTGCAGTACTGTTCTGCCGGTCAAGCTCAGGTTCCACCCTTACCAAACCCTGCTCATCAATCCAGCGATACCAGCCGTCAGCGTCTATGCTTTCGCCCGTTTGGCTGTCAAATCGAAAGTCCAAGCCATACCCCAATTCACTCAGCAGCGTGAGTTCAAACAAACGCAAGCGCGGCGCCATGGGTTCACCATCAGCGAGGCTCTGTAGCACCTTCACAGTGGCGTCAAATACCTGGGGTTCCGCCTGATGTTCAGCCAAGCCTCTACTGATCAACTCCAAGACATAAAACCCCGCGCTTAGCGCATCTCCGGTTAAATCAAAGGCGGTGGTTGCCTCAAAGTGTGTCACCGTCACCAGGCCACTTTTGCCGCTGCACGATAACTTGCCAAGCTGAAACGGCTGCACCGAGGCTGTTCGACGCCCACGATGTAAACCCTTCATCACACCCACTAAACGGCCTTGATCACGGGTAAAAAACTGCACTAGAGCGCTGGTCTCCCGGTATGGGCGCAAGTGCACAACCAAGGCATGCAGGTCTTGCGCACGCATATCAGTCGTAGCCGAGACGTTTGAGCAGTCGGTTGCTGTTGGTCCAGCCTTTGCGCACCTTAACAAACAGATGCAACATGACTTTGCCGTCGAGCAGACGCTCTATGTCTTTGCGGGCTTCGCTGCCGATCAGCTTGAGGCGCGCTCCCTGCTTACCAATCACAATACGCTTCTGCCCATCACGTTCGACATAAATGTCCGCGTGTATCTCGGTGAGTCCATCTTCCTCAACGAAGCGTTCAACCAGTACCGCTGTGCTGTGAGGAATTTCATCACCCAATTGGCGCATGAGCTTTTCGCGCACAATCTCTTCAACCAGGTGGCGCACCGTTTGGTCGGTCACTTCGTCTTCCGCAAAGAGGTGAGGACCGGCGGGCAAACGTTTAAAGATTTGCGCACGCAGATCTTCCACCCCATCAAACTTCAAGGCGCTCACGGGGATCACTTCTGTGAACAAACCGCTGTCGTGCAAACGCTCAATTTCCGGTAACAAGAGCGTTTTGTCCGCCAGTAAATCAACTTTGCTGAGTACCGCCAGATTTTCGCCAGGCACCGCAGCCAGCAGGTCTAACACATGCTGATCTTCCGCCTGCCATTTACCGGCTTCCACCACCAATACGCGTAAATCGACGTCTTTCAGCGCTGCCTTAGCGTTGGACACCATAAAGCGATTGAGCGCTTTTTCAGTGCGCTGGTGAATGCCCGGGGTGTCCATGTAGATGGCCTGGTGCCGACCTTCAGTGTCGACCCCTATCAAGTTGTGCCTGGTGGTTTGCGGTTTACGCGACGTGATGCTGATCTTTTGGCGCACGATGTGATTTAACAGGGTGGACTTACCCACGTTTGGCCTGCCCAACAACGCCACATAACCGCAGAACTGCTCCGCGGCACCCGTTTCAGAGGTCATTACACATTCGCTGCATTGTCCAAGGCGGCAATTTGCGCCGAGGCCAACACCAGTTCAGCAGCGGCCTGCTCAGCGCCGCGCCGTGAGCTCGCGCTGGCACGGCAGCGTATGTCCAGTCCTGGCACACGGCAGACCACGGTGTACAGGCGCTGATGATCGGCACCGCTCACCGCTTCCACGGCATATTCCGGCAACGCAAGCTGTTGACCTTGCAGCACTTCCTGCAACCGAGTTTTAGCATCTTTCAGATCGTTTGGGTCCAATTGTGCCACGCGTGGGTTAAATAGCCTTTCAATTAACGTACGACAGGCCTCTATGCCGCCATCTTCGTGGATGGCGCCAATCACCGCTTCAAAACAATCCGCCAATATGGAATTGCGCTGACGGCCGCCACTTTTACGCTCGCCGCTGCCTAAACGCAGGCACTCGGCCAAGCCGATATCACGGGCCACTTCGGCCAGGGTTGAGCCCCGTACCAGCTTTGCCCGCATCAGGGACAAAGCGTCTTCGGCGAGTTTGGCATCGCGCCGGTACAACATGATGCCAATCAAATACCCCAGCACCGCATCGCCGATGAACTCGAGGCGTTCGTTGTTTTGTTTGGAGAAACTTTTGTGGGTCAGCGCCGTGCGCAGCAACTCCGGGTCTGCAAATTCATAACCCAGCGTCACCTGCAGCTTAGCTACCGCATCACTATCGGGACTAGTTGAACGTGCGCTGCTCACTGAATACCAGCACCACGTCTATGTTGTAGAACAGGTGCTCTCTGATTTCGTAGTCGATGTTGACGACGGTTTCTTCGCGGCTGCGTTCGATGACAAGCATTTCCTTGAGAGGCACGCGAAAGTTTTCCACACGGAATTGCCGACGAAAATGATCGGTAATCTGCGCGCGCGACATGTCTGCATGTACTTCAGCAGCGGGCAGACGATCCATGACATCCTGCACCACCCGAAAATCGATGTAGTGTGGACCCAAGCGCAGCACGCCACCCGCAGCGGTAACCAACAAGCCGATAAACAACAGCCAGCCCCATTTGGACAAACCTTGTTGTCTACGACCTAAATCGATGTTTTGCAATCGCATCGGAATCTCCTTATTCGATCCAGCGGTTGCGATGGAAGTTGGGCATGTTCCAACCCGGGTCCTTGTGTAACCAAATCGCAACCGCCTTGCCGACGATGTTCTCTTCCTTGGCCAGCCCCCAATAACGTGAGTCCTGGCTCTTGTCGCGATTATCGCCCATCATCAAAAAACTTCCCGGCGGTATTTCCCATTCCTGAGTACGTTCAAAGCGGGCGTTTTTATAGATCGAATGGCTGCGGCCATCAATGGTCTCCAGATACTCTCGCATTTGTGTGCGGTAGTTCCGTCCGGTGACATCACCGACCAATTCGTACTGCAAACGTTCGCCATTAACGTAAAGTGACTTGTTGGCATAGCGAACTTTGTCGCCCGGGAGCCCAACCACCCGCTTGATGAAATAACGTGGGTCATGGGGCGGTATAAACACCATGACATCACCACGCTTGGGTTCGCCAATGTCGACCACTTTGGTACCAAATACCGGTAACCTCAGACCATAGGCATATTTGTTGACAAGAATGAAGTCGCCCACTTCCAGGGTCGGCACCATGGATTCCGAGGGGATTTGATAGGGTTCGGCAAGGAAGCTGCGCAGCACCAGAACCAACAACAGAACCGGAAAAAACGATCGCGCATACTCCACCAAGGTGGGATCTTGCGCCTCTGGGTTGTTGGCCAAACGTTTTTTGCGGAATAACACCACGTCTGCGAGCCAAATCACCCCACAGACCAACACCGCCCAAAACAGAATAAAGGGCAGATCTAAATCCACGTTTAGCGCTCTACCTTTAACGCGGCGAGGAAAGCCTCCTGGGGGATCTCCACGCGGCCAAGTTGTTTCATGCGCTTCTTACCTTCTTTTTGTTTTTCCAACAGTTTCTTCTTACGGGTGACATCGCCGCCGTAACACTTGGCAGTGACATTTTTGCGCAGTGCTTTAACCGTTTGACGGGCAATGATCTGACCACCGATGGCCGCTTGCACCGCCACATCGAACATCTGCCGCGGGATCAGTTCTTTCATTTTTTCAGCCAGGGCACGTCCGCGCGCCTGGGCCTGTTCACGGTGCACAATGCTGGCCAGCGCATCCACCCGATCACCGTTTATCAATATGTCGAGCTTAACCAGGTTGGCTGCTTCAAAGCGCGCAAAACTATAGTCCAGCGATGCAAAACCGCGGCTGACAGATTTAAGGCGGTCAAAAAAGTCCATCACCACTTCGTTTAGCGGCATCTCCCAATGCATGGCCACCTGCCCCTGGGAGAATTGCATATTTTTCTGCACCCCTCGGCGTTCTACACAGAGGGTCATCACGTTACCGACAAACTCTTGAGGCACAAAAATATTCACCTCTGCGATGGGTTCGTGCATCTCCTTGTAGTTGGCCGGCAGGCGAGATGGATTGTCCACCTGCACCACGGAACCGTCGGTGTTTTCTACTTGGTAAACCACGGTGGGGGCGGAAGTGATGAGATCTAACCCATACTCTCGTTCCAATCGCTCTTGCACAATTTCCATGTGCAACATGCCCAAAAAACCACAGCGAAAGCCGAAGCCGAGGGCATCTGAGGATTCGGGCTCGTAAAACAACGATGCGTCGTTCAGCACCAGCTTTTCCAAAGCCTCGCGGAACGCCTCAAAATCTTCTGAATTTACCGGAAACAAACCGGCAAACACCTGGGGTTTGACCCGCTCAAAACCTGGCAGTTGCGGGACGTCGGCCGCCTTCGCGGAGACTAAGGTATCCCCGACCGGCGCGCCGTGGATGTCCTTGATCCCAGCAACCACATATCCTACTTCACCGGCGCTTAGAGTTTTGTCTGCCTCGCGTTTGGGTGTGAAGCGGCCCAAATCGTCAACGATGTGGGTCTTACCTGTCGACTTAACGATAATGCGTGCACCCTTCTCCAGCACCCCTTGGGTGACCCGCACCAGGGACACAACGCCTAAGTAGTTGTCGAACCAGGAGTCAATGATCAGAGCTTGTAAGTCCGCTGTGGGATCACCCTCAGGCGGCGGGATGGCATGGACTAAATAATCCAGCAGCGAATCAACGCCTTCTCCCGTTTTGGCACTGACCTTGTGAATGTCGGCGACATCCAAACCTATGATGTCCTCAATTTCTCCAGCAACACGCTCCGGTTCGGCTTGGGGTAAATCTATTTTGTTGAGGACCGGCAATACCTCAAGGCCTTGTTCGATGGCCGTGTAACAGTTGGCCACAGACTGCGCTTCAACCCCCTGGGCGGCGTCCACCACCAACAGTGCGCCTTCACAGGCGGACAGCGAGCGCGAAACCTCATAACTGAAGTCAACGTGCCCTGGGGTGTCAATGAAGTTTAACTGATACTCCTCACCGTCCGAGGCGACGTATTTTAAAGTTACACATTGGGCTTTGATGGTGATACCGCGCTCCCGCTCCAAGTCCATGGAATCAAGCACTTGTTCAGCCATCTCGCGGTCACTCAGACCACCGCAGCTTTGAATAAAGCGGTCAGCCAGGGTCGACTTGCCGTGATCAATATGGGCAATGATTGAAAAGTTGCGAATCCGGTGGGTATCGGGCACGAATTGGTATCAGCTGATGGGTTACGGCGCGCGAGTTTAACTTAACAAGGTGCTAAGGCCAAAAGCTCCCGCCGCCGGGACACAATGGTGGCTACGGCACTTTGATGGCTAAAAACACCGGATTGGCGTTACGTAAAACCAGCATAGGGACGGTGCGGCCTGCGGGTAGCTCATCAACAATCTCCCGCAGCGTGCCAGGACTGTCCACCGCGCGGTGGTTGAGGCGTGTCACAATGTCGCCTCGACGCACACCGGCATCCGCCGCCGCGCCTTCCGCATCCACCACTCGCACGCCGGCCTCAATGTCCAAGCGGTCCATCTCTTCGTCGGTGAGGCCGGCTACGGCCAAGCCCAGGCGACCAACACCGCTGTCCCCCACCATCGGCCGACTGCCGTCTTCGCGTAAATCCGCCAACTCACCCACTTTAAGTTCGAGCTCCATCACCTCACCATCGCGCACCAACTCAACCTTGGCCATGTTGCCGGCTTTGACCCGGCCGACAAAGTGCGGCAACTCACTGGAGCGCTCAATGGAGCGGCCGTTAAATTTGGTAATGACGTCCCCTTCGCGCAATCCTCCGGCCTCTGCCGGTGTGTCTTCGAAGACTTTAGAGATCAACGCACCGTGGGGGCGGTCCAGACCAAAACTCTCCGCCAGATCACGATTCACTTCCTGAATCATGACCCCCAACCATCCACGCGACACCCGCCCGTCGGTACGCAGTTGGTCGGCAACTTCCATGGCGATGTCGATGGGAATGGCAAAAGACACCCCCATAAAACCGCCAGAATTTGAGTAGATTTGCGAGTTGATACCAATCACCTCACCGTCCAAATTAAACAGCGGCCCGCCGGAGTTGCCGGGGTTGATGGCCACATCGGTCTGAATGTAGGGCACATAGTTTTCATTTTGCGCAGTGGGTAGGCTGCGGCCTTTGGCGCTGACAATACCGGCGGTCACCGAGTAGTCGAAACCGAACGGCGAACCGATGGCCAACACCCATGCGCCCACCTTAAGGTTTTCGCTGCGACCCAGTTTCACCACGGGCAGTTCTTCATCGGTGTCTACTTTAAGCACCGCAAGATCCGCCCGCACATCGCTGCCGACCAACTCAGCGACCAGCTCACGACGGTCGGACAGCCGCACAATAATTTCACTGGCATCGTCGACCACGTGGTTATTGGTCAGGATGTAGCCATCTTTGGAGAGGATAAAACCGCTCCCCAGCGAACGCGACGGGCGGATGTTGGGGCGGCCGCCACGACCCGGCGGACCAAAGAAACGGAAAAATTCTTCAAGTTCATCGTTGCGCGGCTGTTGGCCGCGGCGACTGCTGCGGGACTCTCCCACCGTGCTGATGTTCACCACCGCGGGTGCGTTTTTGTCGACCAACTTGGTGAAATCGGGTAATTCCCGCGCACTGGCAGCGGCGGCAAACACCAAGCCAAGCAACAGTACAAAACTTCGATACAACTTCATAAACCTATCCTAATTTGTTGCCGCGAAACGCTGCTTATTGCGGCTGCATCATGTTGAGGAGTTTGCCGCCGTGGCACTTTGCCAAAACCAGCACCAAGCCACCCGTCCCCATCAAAATCAAGCCACAGAGTAAAGGCTGTGAGGTCAACTGCAGCCTTTCCAACGCCCAAATCACCCCCAACAAAACAAGCAGGGGTGCCCCGCATAACCAACTCACTACTTTCAGCACACCTGAACCGGGTACGCCGGTGGACAATTGCGCAAGGTCCGCGCTTGACCGCGCAGGCGCAATGCTCAAGCCGCGGCAACCCAACCCACAGCTTGCACAAGCATCCGCGACGTGTTGCCCATTCTGCGTGGACACAATTGTTTGATCTTGCAAACGGATGCCGGAGCCGGTGGTCATACCCATCACCGACGTTGCACAGAGGCGACAATTTCGCGCGCGGTGGGTACCGGTATTTCGCCCACCAAGGTCACCAGGAAGTGTTGTTTTGCGCCATCCACGGTACCTCCGACCGTGTGGGTGACCGCCACGGTAGCGCCGTTCTGCGACACCATGCTGGCCGCCCCGCGCGGCGGCATCGGCTCGATATAAATCGAAAACGCAGCCAAGCCATCGCTGTACATCAGACTGTTCACCGGCTGCCCTGAACCCGGTTTACGCCGCAAATCGGCGCCCGCCATAACAAAACCCGGCGGTAGCCATTGCGTCGACCACATCTGCTGTGCATCACCCGGTTGATCTGGTTGCCAACGGCCGGCCGCCGGTTCCAGGGTTAGGTGGCTGACCAAGCTGCCGCTGACATCCGCGGGTTCCAAGGCGCTGTTCGCCACGTCATCGCCGAGGGCAATATTGTTGAACATGAAGATCTCTAACTTGTTACCTTCGTGATCAACCAGTTCCGAGCGCAGCAACAGCGAGGTTTCTTTATCTAGCCACAGCCGATAACCGTAACGATGCTGATCTTTGGGGCTCACCGCCACACGCATGGCCATGCGGCCGGCAACCCGGCCTTCTCCGAATCTACCCACCGTATAGGTGTCGGCGATACGCTCAAAATCAGGCACAAAAGCTCGGGCAAACGGTCCTGCGGGAATGCTCTTTTCCAGCGCCAACAGGTCGTCGCCCGGCATCACGATGCAGGACACGCGTTCGCCGTGGCGGATAATTTCACGCGGCGCACCGTTGAGGTGGACGAGCCGCTCGCGCTGTACCCCGTCAACAAATTTGTGCACCACCCGCAAACTGGTGAGTTCGTTACCGTTGAGATAACTGAAAGTACCGTCGTAGCTGAGCGCTGCAAAAGCGCTGTTCATCCGTTGCAACAGCGCTGCCGCGTCCTGGTTGTCCGCACTATGGTTGTCCACGCTGGGGTTGTCCGCTAAGACCGAACCTGGCAGCCCACTCGCCGCTGCTACACATAGCGCCAGCAAGACGGGCACTAACCCACGCTGGTGTGTCACGCCGGTGACCTCATGGTTGTGTGGCAGCATCCTCAGACAACGCCTGGGCAGACTCAGTTCTTACGTTCGGCGCCATACGATTGATGGCCGGTCGTGCGCTATCAAACGTGGCCAGTTTGACAAAGGAGGTCATGCTGGCTTGATTCATGGCACGCTGCTGGATGTGGTGCAACATCAAGGCATGTTGGCGCTGTTTATCGATATCCGTGGCTTGTTGATAAAGCACCGGTTCTAATACCGGTTCTAACACCGCTTGCGGAGCCGCTGAGCTCGCAGGCTGCACGCTGGCAAACTCCGGCGTACTAAACTCAGAATTGGCAAACTCCGCGGGCTCTTGTTCAAACACCCCGCCGTTGACCATTACCACCACCGCCACCGCGGCTGCGACGGCTGCTCCGCCCAGACGGCCAAGCCAGGCTGAGCGTTGTGTAGGTTTGCCATCCTTGGTATCCGCCAGTACCAATTCCGCAACTTCAACGTTTGCGTTCTCCGGCTCGTTCAGCGCGGCATGTACTGCTTCCCGCAGTTTTGAATCGTAAGTTTGTTGACTGTCGCGCAGATGATCACGCAACACGTGAAAACGATGCCATTGTTCGCGCAGAGCAGCGTCATTACCCGCTTCGTCTAGTACACGACGTAGCTCAAATGCATCTGCTTCACCGTCCATGGCGGCTGACAGCGATTCTCTTAATTGTTCAGACATGACTCTTTTCTCACCATTCCCACAACCCCATGATTTCCAACCTGCGTTTGTAAACGCTTTTTACCGTAACGCCCTCTATAGACCGAGCTTCACATAAATAGTTCGCAGCCCCTGCACCGCAATCGCACCGGCAAGCAACTGTGTCACAGGACAAGGTTGCCGCGAGCCACAATCACTGCTCCGAAACGCCTAATCGACCCCCTCCGAACGCCCCTCCATGATGGGCCGCATACGCTGATCAACAAACTCCCTGGCCCGGAATATGCGGCTGCGCACGGTCCCCACCGGGCACTCCATAATTTGCGCAATCTGCTCGTAACTAAGACCATCAAATTCACGCAAAGTTAGCGCACTGCGCAAATCCTCAGGCAAATCCACCAGGGCTTGTTCGATGGCTGCCTGCAGTTCATCTCGCGACAGCGCACCCTCCGGATCCTCGCCTGTGCGCAGCATATCAGCATCGTCGCGATAATCCGCATCATCCACATCCACGTCTGTGCTGGGCGGGCGACGGCTGCGGGACACCAAGTGGTTCTTCGCAGTGTTTATGGCGATGCGATACAACCATGTATAGAAGGCACTATCGCCGCGAAATCGCGGTAACGCCCTATAGGCTTTGATAAACGCCTCTTGGGCGACATCACGCACTTCTTCGCTGTCGCGCACATACCGTGATATCAAATTGATAATTTTTGATTGGTAGCGGGCAAACAAAAGGTCAAATGCAGCTTGGTCCCCCTTCTGCACTCTTTTAACCAGTTCTTTGTCGGTATCTTCAGCCAATTTGGCTCCAAATCACTCTATGCCCCGCTCCGCGCGGCTATTCTGCCAGTTAGCGGACGAGCGCGATATACTCAAGCATTAACAGCCGCTTCACAGCGCTAAACGCAGGCTGACAACATGTCGCAACGATTCTCTTCAGACGTACTGATCATCGGCGGGGGTGCAGCAGGACTCGCCACCGCCCTGCAGCTGGCGGACCATGCCCGGGTTACGGTGCTGTGTAAAGGTGATATTACCAGCGCGTCTTCTCATTGGGCACAAGGTGGTATTGCCGCGGTGACCGCGGTGGAAGACAGCTTTACCGACCACATCGCGGACACCCTAGACGCCGGTGCCGGGCTGTGCGACGAAAAAATTGTCGATATGGTGGTGGAAAGCGCCCCGAAAGTGATTGCGCGTTTGGCAGCATGGGGGGTGAACTTCGATCAACACGACAATGAGTATCACCTGACTCGAGAGGGGGGGCATAGTCAGCGCCGGGTGTTACACGTCGCAGACGCTACCGGACGCGCGTTAACAGAAACCCTGACCAACCGGGTGCTAGACCACCCGAACATCGAGCTATTTAACGACCGCTTGGCGATTGATCTGATTAATTTATCCAAACTGGGCCGTTATCCGAGCCGTTGCGCGGGGGCTTACGTGCTGAATCGCACTTCACGTCACGTCGAGGTGTTCCAAGCCCATTTTGTGGTGCTGGCCACTGGCGGTGCCAGCAAGGTTTACCTCTATACCAGCAACCCGGACAGTTCCACCGGTGACGGGATCGCCATGGCGTGGCGCTCCGGGTGTCGCGTGGCGAATATGGAGTTTAACCAGTTCCACCCGACCTGCCTCTATCACCCGCACGCCGGGAGTTTCCTGATTTCAGAAGCGGTACGCGGCGAAGGCGGCATCCTGCGCTTACCCAACGGTGAACGTTTTATGCACAATTTTGATGATCGCGCGGAGCTGGCGCCACGCGACATTGTCGCCCGTGCCATCGACCACGAAATGAAACGCCTGGGTGTGGACTGCGTCTACCTCGATATCAGCCACCGCTCCGAAGCGTTCATTAATAACCACTTCCCCAATATTGCCGAGTACTGTGCCAAGCTGGGCATTAATATCGCCAAGCAGCCCATTCCGGTGGTCCCTGCGGCACATTACACCTGTGGCGGGGTGCTGGTGGATCACCATGGCCGCACCGACCTACCTAACTTATATGCCGCGGGTGAAGTGAGCTACTCGGGACTACACGGCGCCAATCGCCTGGCCAGCAATTCGCTGTTGGAATGCCTGGTATTTGCCAATAATGTGGCGGAAAAAATCCGCAGCCAGCTCGACCGGCCATTTGATCTGCCAAAATTGCCCCATTGGGATGAATCACAAGTCACCGATTCCGACGAATCAGTGGTCATTGCGCACAACTGGGACGAGCTGCGCCGCTTCATGTGGGACTATGTGGGCATCGTCCGCACCAACAAACGCCTTGAGCGAGCGCTGCATCGTATCGACTTGTTAAAGCAGGAAATTAATGAGTACTACGCAAACTACCGCATCTCCAACGACCTCATCGAGCTGCGCAATTTGGTGCATGTGGCCGAGCTGATCGTACGCTCAGCGGCAAAACGCCGGGAAAGTCGCGGCCTCCACTACAATCAGGATTACCCGGACACCAAAGAGACTGTCGCAGACACCATCATGTTCCCCGGCAGCATCGATCACTTGGATATGTTGAAGCCCACCGCCTGAGAAGGCACGTGACGATACAACCACCGTAACAAACCGGCCCAGACAGCGGTGCTTACCTCATCGCGACAAATCCAGTGAGTCTGCTCAGCGGCACGCAGCCAAACTGCATACGGCGACACCCAGATACGTTCAAGTTCAGCCGCGGCCACGGACAGTTGCCGAACGCCGCCAACTTGTTGATGCCGACACCAGCGCGTTGCACCCACCAGCACAGCACCTACCCCACTTAAGCCAAACCAGGTACCGGCCACCCACGCCACCAGCATCACGTAACACAAGGCAGCCGACCAACGGAATGTCCCGTGATTCACTTCAACCCAAAGGGTGTCGGTGGTATTCAGAGCTTGCCTTCACAGGCGATGATCAGCTCCACCACTTCACGAGTGATCGGGTCTTCGGGGGTTTCGCGGCCTTGCACCCAATCGAACAGCTGCCAATCTTCTTCCGCCAACATCGCCTCATACGCAGCCTGCTGCGGCTCGCTGAGCTGACGAAAGTGATCGCGGACAAAGGGCACCAGTTTTAGTTCCAGCTCCAACATACCGCGACGGCTGCGCCAGTAGATGTGTTTCAGATCTGTTGGTGCGCTCATGGTGACGCCACCATATACCCATCCTATACTGCGTGGCAGTGACAAAGTGACAGTGAAGGCGGCAGTCTAGCGCCTTTGTAAAGGTAAGATAAGGACCGTACGCAGGCTGCGCGGTAGCGCACGGCGCAGCACAGCATGGAGCACCACCTATGACTTCCGATCTAGATCAAACAGCCCAACCGATACCCGTTGGGCACTGGCAAGATGCATGTGTGCTGGTCATCGAGGGCAGCATGGCAGCCGACTTTCTACAGGGTTACCTGACCAGCGATACGCTGCAGCTGCAGGCCGACCACGCGCAACCCACAGCGGTGTGCAACGTCAAAGGGCGCGTCCTGGCGAACGGCTGGGCGATTGGTCTACCCGCTGCCATCGGCGTGCTCATCCACACATCGATGTTTGCAGCAACGGCCAAGTTCCTGACCCCCTACGTCAACTTTTCCAAATGTGAGCTATGCGAGCAACCGTTGTCGGTCATGGTTAACAGTGCCGACGCGTCGATTGAACTGCTGCCGGGCATAAACTTGGAGCTGCTCGAGGATGCGCCTGCCAACGCTGATGATGTGTCCGCTCACCTGCAGCAGCGGCTGATCGAACAAAACATCGCCTTTGTCAGTGCGCCGGTAAGCGAAGCTTTTCTACCGCAAATGTTGTCATTGGACCGCATTGGGGCGGTAGATTTTGACAAAGGCTGTTATCTGGGTCAGGAAATTGTGGCGCGCGCGCAGTTCCGTGGCGAGGTGAAACGCCAGCTTGTGGCATTCAACTGGCAGAATGAGCCACCGGTGGTGGGCGACACCACCAGCGACCGCGACACCATCATAAACGTCGGCGCCAACGGCCAGGGGTTAAAAGTTGCGAAAGTGTAGTGTCCTTAACCCTTTAGCTCGGGTTTAAACAGCCATTGGATACTGGAAAAATCCAGCCGTCCGGCGTCATTTACCTGGCGGTGCACTTCGTATAGGTTCTGCGCCAGTGATCCCATGGGGATGGCACTTTCCGTGCTTTGCGCTGTTTGTAGCGCAAGCCCTAGGTCTTTACGCATCAGGTCAACCAAAAAACCACCTTCATAACCCCGCGATGAAGGCACGTCTGGCATCACCCCAGGATACGGGTTGTAAACGTTGAGTGCCCAATTGCCGCCTGACGACACTTTCATAATCTCCGATAACACTGCCGGATCTAATCCGTTGTCTACACCCAGGGACAGCGCTTCCGCGGTACCCGTCATCAGTATTGCCAACATCATGTTGTTACATATCTTCGCCACCTGCCCAGCACCCGCACCGCCGGCATGAAAAATGTTGCCCCCCATGATGTTGAGCACCGCTTGCGCACGCTCAAAAGCAGCAGGTTCGCCGCCGACAATAAACGTGAGGGTACCGTTTTGAGCACCGGCAGTCCCGCCGGAAACCGGCGCGTCTATCATCGCTATACCTTGAGCCGCTGCAGCTTCGGCCACCGCACGAGCACTGTCTGGGTCAATGGTTGAGCAATCGATGATCAATGTGTCGGGTGACATGATGGACAGCAAACCGGGATTGTCCCCATCACCGACGTAAAGCCCGCGCACATGCCGCCCCGCAGGTAACATGCTAACAAACACATCTACGTCTTGTGCTGCTTCTGCGGCTGAAGCACAGCCACTGGCACCTGCGACGCCATTGATAAGCTCCGGCAACAGATCAAAAACCTTGACTTCGCAGCCGCCGGACACAAGGTTCGCCGCCATCGGGCCACCCATGTTGCCGAGCCCTACAAATCCTACCCTAGTCATTCCACTACCCCTCTTTGCCTGTTCTTTTGTTACCTGATGGTTCTTGTTACCTGATGGTTCTTTTACTGCTTGATTGCTTATTTCACCTCAACTCAGGCTAAATCGGCCAGAGGATGCTGGGGCCACGGCGGGTCAAAGTGGCTCGCCACGTGCCTGTGCGGCAGCGTGGCGATATCTGCGTACTGCCAGTTGGGCACGTTGTCTTTGTCAATCAGCAAGGCGCGCACACCTTCGTGGAAATCGGCGTTTTGCGCACAATGGGTAGCCACAATCAACTCCATGCGGAAACACTCGGCCAATGACATAGACTGTACGCGTCGCAATTGCTCAAGCACAATCCCGGCCGTGGTTGGGCATCCGCCACGTAAGTTTGCAATACCGCGATCTATCCAATCGGACGTGCCTTGCAAGGCATAAATAGCTTCGGCCTCACCCAGCAAATCCTCAAAGTTGATGTCCCGCTCAGGCACCCGCGATATCTCGCTGGGCGCCAATTCGGGCTGGGATTGATCGTCTAACCATTTTGACAACAGTGCATGATTGGCGTCTGCCTCAGCACTCCACGGCAATTCAAGTAAGTCGCGCAACCAAGCATGCCGCTCAGTATGCGCGGTCACGTGGGTACCCATGGAGGTCAACAAAGCATCCGCGGCGTTCACATGGCTGCCGGTTAACCCCAAAAACTCAGCGTGATGCACTGACATGTTCCGCAGAGTCCAACTGGCGCCCGCATCGGGAAACAGGCCAATGGTGATCTCCGGCACCGCGAGGCGAGATTTTTCGGTGAGCACGCGGAAGGTGGAAGCGCCAAAGATGCCTAAGCCACCTCCCATAACCACGCCGTGGCCCAGCGTCACTATCGGTTTGGGAAATGTGTGGATGAGGTAATCCAAACGGTATTCTTCCTCAAAGAAGCGAAACGGATAGTCATCCACCACCTCACCGGCATCACGGTTGGCCCCAATGGCGTGATAGAGCGCTTGGATATCTCCACCGGCGCAGAAGGCACGCTCACCGGCACCGGTGATCACCACCGCGGCCACATCATCGCGACTCGCCCAGTCATGTAATGCCGGGGTAATCAGCCGAATCATTTCCAGGCTCAAAGAGTTTAGCGTTGATTCCACATTCAACGTTGCCTGACCGACAACAAACCCTGCGGTATTGCGGTGCTCTTCTATCAGCACCGGCTGCTCGTTAGTCTCTGTCATGAAGGCGCCTAGCTATTAGTCCACTCGGGCGGGCGCTTCTGCAGGAACGCGTTCACCCCTTCCGTCTGATCATTGGTGTCAAACAAATCTACAAACGCATCCCGCTCAACTGCATAAGCCTGCGCTATGTTCCCCGCGCGCGCTTTTTGTATTAGCGTTTTACAAGCAGCTACCGCGGGAGGGCTTTGTTTGCCCACGGCTTGCGCCAAATGTAGTGCCCTCTGCTTGGCAGCACCGCGCTCAACCACCTCTTCGACCAGGCCGATGTTGCGCGCGGTCTCAGCATCCACCCGTTCACCACAGAGGATCATGCGCTTGGCCCAGCCTTCACCCACCATCCACGCCAGGTTTTGTGTGCCGCCACCACAGGGCAGCAATCCCACAGTGGCTTCCGGCAGCGCCATTTGTGCATGCTCCTCCGCGATACGAATATCACAAGCCAGCGCACATTCGAGGCCACCACCCATGGCGTAGCCGTTGATGGCGGCAATGGTGACCCCTCGAAAACTGGAAAGCGTCTCAAACGCGCCGCCAAAATTATCGGCCATGGTGCGCGCCACACCTTTGTCGCCGTCGGCAAACAAGTTTAGGTCCGCACCGGCAGAGAAAAACTTTTCACCTTGCCCCACCAACACCATCGCATAAATGCTTTTGTCTGCTTCACAATCGGCGACCAAACGCGCCAACCCGCTCAAACTCTCTTCATCCCAGGTGTTGGCCGGCGGATTGTTTATGGTCACCATCGCCGTGTTGTCTTGAACCTCAACAATGAGTTTTTCTGTTGTTGATGCCGCCATGGCAAACCCCCTAGCTATAAATACAAAAAGAACGATGTAGAAAAAATTGGATTGAATGGGCCATGGTACTGGGTTTATTCCACCGCAAACCAGTCAATGGGCGTCTGCCCGTGAGCCTGTAGATAGGCATTGGCTTTGGAAAAGTGCCGACAGCCAAAAAAGCCCCGATGCGCCGACAGCGGCGATGGGTGAGGCGAACTGAGCACACAGTGTTGATTGGCATCAACGATGGCACCCTTTTTCTGCGCATAGCTGCCCCACAACATAAACACCAGCTCGCGGCGCGCCTCACACAAACGCGCCACTACCGCATCGGTAAACCGTTCCCAGCCTTTGCCCTGATGGGACCCGGCGCGACTGTGTTCCACGCTCAACACAGCGTTGAGCAACAACACCCCCTGCCGCGCCCAGCCGGTTAAGCAACCATGTTGTTTATCCAGCAAGCGGTCGCCGCCGAGATCATCGTTTATCTCCTGAAAGATGTTGACCAACGACGGCGGTAAGGCGGTACCCGGCTGCACAGAAAAGCACAGGCCGTGCGCTTGGCCGGCGCCGTGATAGGGATCCTGACCGATGATCACCACTTTGACGTCCTGCACCGGCGTTAGGTCCAGGGCCGCAAACATCTGCGCGCCCGGCGGATAAATGCGTTTGCCTTTTTGTTTTTGCGTGCGCAGGAATTGACTGAGATTACGCATATACGGCTGCTCAAATTCAGCCCCAACTAACGCCTTCCAGCTGTCTTCCAATTGCACGCGGTCTTGTGCGGCTGCGGCCATTTACCCCCCTTACCCAATCACACCATTGTCGCTGATTGCTATAGCGGTCGCATCAACGGGAACAATAAGACGTCGCGAATGGACGGTGTATCGGTCAACAACATCACCAGCCGGTCTATACCCAGACCTTCACCAGCCGTAGGCGGCAAACCGTACTCCAACGCATCCACGTAATCCTGATCAAAGTGCATGGCTTCATCGTCACCACCGCTCTTCAACGCCACTTGAGCGGCAAACCGCTCAGCCTGATCGATCGGATCGTTCAGCTCGGAAAAGCCGTTTGCATATTCGCGGCCGCCGATAAACAGCTCAAAGCGATCGGTCACTGCATCATTGTGGTCGCTACGCCGTGCCAGCGGAGATACCTCCGCCGGGTATTCGGTGATGTAGGTCGGTTGTGCCAAACGCTCTTCCACCTCCGCCTCAAACAGCTCTAGTTGCAGCTTGCCAATCCCCCAGCTGGCCTCTGCTTTGAGGTTCATTTTGGTCAGCTGTTCACGCAGCACATCTTCATCTTCCACTTGCGGCGCCTGCAGCTGCGTGTAATGACAGATTGCTTCGGCCATGGTCATGCGCTGGGGCGGCTGACTTATGTCCAATTCCAAGCCTTGGTAAGTGAGCTGCGCGCTGCCCAGGATGTCTTCACACAACGCCTGTAGAAGCTCGTCGGTCAAAGCCATGAGGTCTTTGTAGTCCGCATAAGCTTGGTAAAACTCGAGCATGGTAAATTCGGGGTTGTGTCGCGTAGATAAGCCTTCATTGCGGAAATTGCGGTTGATTTCGTAGACCCGCTCAAATCCGCCAACCACCAAACGTTTCAAAAACAGCTCAGGGGCAATACGCAGGTACAGTTGCATATCCAGCGCGTTGTGGTGGGTGACAAACGGTCTTGCCGTGGCGCCGCCAGGGATGCTGTGCATCATCGGCGTTTCCACCTCAAGATAGCCCCGCTCATCAAAGAAAGTGCGCATGCGCGCTACAACCTGCGAGCGTGTTCGAAACACCTGCCGAGAGGTGTCGTTCATGATCAGGTCCAGATAACGCTGGCGATAGCGGATCTCCTGATCCGTCACCCCGTGGAACTTTTCCGGCAGCGGTCGCAAGGTTTTGTTCAGCAAAGTAATCTCTTTAGCCTGCACCGTGAGTTCACCTTTGTTGGTGCGCATCATCACACCGGTGATACCGACAATATCGCCGATATCCCACAGCTCGTTAAAGCCAGCGTAAGCGGCGTCACCCAAATCTCCTTTGGAGAGATAACACTGTATCTGTCCGGAGGCGTCTTGGATGGTGATAAAGCTGGCTTTGCCCATTACCCGGCGCAACATGACCCGCCCGCAAACAGCGGTGCTTTCGCCAAGGCGCTCTAGTTCGGCTTTGTCCGCATGTTGGTATGCCTCGTGTAAATCGGCGGCCAAGTGCTGGCGTCGGAAATTGTTAACGTAGGTGCCCACCTGCGCCTGCCACTTCTCCATTTTCGCGCGCCGGTTGGCAAGCAAATCTCTCTCTTCACTCATGCTGCTTCTCGTCTTGTCATTCTGTGCACCCGCGCTGCTATAAACCTGCCTTGAGACTGGCTTCAATGAAGTTGTCCAAATCGCCGTCAAGAACGCTGTTTGGATCCGTGCGCTCGATGTCGGTGCGTAAATCTTTCACCCTAGATTGGTCGAGGACATAGGAACGGATTTGGCTACCCCAACCGATGTCCGCCTTGGCGTCTTCCAATGCTTGCTGCTCCGCTTTGCGATTGAGCATTTCCAACTCATACAACTTGGCGCGCAGCTGCTTAAACGCGCGGTCTTTGTTTTGATGCTGAGAACGTTCACTTTGGCATTGCACCACGGTATTGGTGGGTAAGTGCGTCAAGCGTACCGCAGAATCAGTACGGTTCACGTGCTGACCGCCAGCACCACTGGCCCGGTAGGTGTCCACGCGGACGTCCGCCGGGTTGAGATCAATTTCAATATCGTCGTCCACCTCCGGCGAGACAAACACCGAAGCAAACGAGGTGTGTCGACGGTTGCCGGAGTCAAAAGGAGACTTACGCACCAATCGGTGCACACCGGTTTCGGTGCGCAGCCAGCCAAACGCGTACTCTCCTTGCAGCTCTACCGTGGCGCTTTTGATACCGGCCACCTCTCCAGGGCTCAGTTCCACGACCGACGTGTTGAAACCGCGTTTTTCCGCCCAGCGCAAATACATACGCAACAGCATGTCTGCCCAATCTTGAGCCTCTGTGCCGCCGGAACCCGATTGAATCTCCAGATAAGCGTTGGCGCCGTCCATCTCCCCTTGGAACATGCGGCGAAACTCTAGGTCCGCCAGCTGTTTATGCAACGCGCCCAACTCCGCGTCGACATCTTCTAACGCTTCGCCGTCTTGCTCTTCACTGGCCAACTCCGCCAACTCAGCAAGCTCTTGCAGGGATTGCGCCATACCCCCTAACACGCTGACCACCTGCTCTAGCGCTACGCGTTCTTTACCCAGCCTCTGCGCGCGTTCTTGGTCTTGCCAAACGCCGGGGTCGGCCAGCTCTCGTTCGACTTCTTCTAGTTGCTCGCGCTTTCCGGCGTAGTCAAAGATACCCCCGTAACGCAGATTCTCGTTCCTCAAGCTGTTTGATGGTCTCTCTTAAAGCGGTTATTTCGGCCATGGTCAAAAAGGGCGCTAGTTTAATGGGAACTGGACGCCGGCTCCAGATATTCCACCACCAACTGCGCCGTTGGCCACTCGCCATAGTCGTTGACGCTGAGCCGATACACCGCGCGCACGGCGTCCACCTGGGCAGGCAACGGGGGATGACGGAACGCAATGGCATCAATGACCCGACCCGCCGTTTTGAGCACCAGTTTAAGGTGCTGTTCACCCACTACCCGTTGGCTGACTAGGGCAAACTCACCGGTAAAACTGGGTTCGGGAAAACCACTGCCCCATGGCCCGCCGGCGGACAACAGCTCGGCGGTTTCAACATTGAGATCTTCCGCGGAGAGTTCACCATCCGTGAGTAATTTGGCTTGCAACATATCGTGATTGACAAACTGTCGCACGGCTTTGTCGAAAATCACCTTAAAACGTTCTAAATGGGCGCGTTTGATGCTTAAACCGGCGGCCATGGCATGGCCGCCAAACTTCAGTAACAAACCGGGATGGCTAGCCGCGACCCAATCCAGCACATCGCGGATATGTAAGTCGGAGATGCTGCGCGCCGAACCTTTCAGTTCATCCGGAGCGCCGTCACCGGCATCGGCGAAGGCAATTACCGGGCGGTGGCGTTTTTCCCGCAGGCGGCCGGCCACAATCCCCACCACCCCTTGGTGGAAGGACTCGTGATACACCGTTAAGCCCACGCGATCCTCGTCCAGCTGATCTTCCGCCAACAAAAATTCGGCATCACCGACCATTTCCTGTTCCAACTCCCGCCGCGCTTGATTCAGCCGGTCTAATGCCGTGGCTATTTCTCTGGCCTGGCTTAAGTCCTCCGCCAGCAGGCACTTGATACCCAAACTCATGTCTTCCAAGCGGCCCGCGGCATTGAGACGCGGCCCCAAGGCAAAGCCGAGATCCTGGGCGGTGAGCTTGGCCAACGAGCGTTTGGCAATCTCCGCAATGGCTTTGATGCCGGGTGTACACTTACCTGCGCGCATACGCTGCACCCCCTGATGCACCAATATTCGATTGTTGGCGTCCAACGGCACCACATCGGCGACCGTGCCGAGTGCCACCAAGTCGAGGTATTGGGCCAAATTCGGCGCCTCACGGCCGTGCTCAAACCAGCCGCGCTTGCGCAGCTCGCCGCGCACCGCACCCATCACGTAGTAGGCGACCCCTACCCCCGCCATACAGCGGCTGCCAAAAGTAGCGCCAGGAAGGTTTGGGTTCACAATGGCGAACGCAGCCGGCAGCTCAGCACCGGGCAGATGGTGGTCCGTCACGATGACATCAATACCCAAGTCGTTAGCGCGTGCCACGCCGGCGATGCTGGATACGCCATTGTCTACGGTGACCAACACTTCGGGCTGCTGTCGAGCGGCAAGCTCAACAATTTCCGGTGACAGGCCATAACCAAATTCAAACCGGTTCGGTACCAGAAAACTGACCCGCGACGCACCAAGCGCCTCTAATACCTTCACACACAAGGCCACCGCCGTGGCGCCGTCCGCATCAAAGTCCCCAACGATTAAGATATGCTGTTGTGCCGTCACCGCATCAGCCAAACGCTGTGCCGCCAGCTCGATGTCCGGCAGCTTGGCCGGTGACTGCAGCGCGCTAAGGGTGCGATCTAACTGTCCGGTGTTTTCAATACCGCGGGCGGCATAGACGCGTCGCAGAATGGGGGACGGTAATTCGTTAAGAGCCGCAGGTACAACTTCTCGCGTGAGAATTTGCATTTAGCGTCCTTCAATCAAGGGTTTCAACCCGGATACGAGCAATACTGCCCTGCACCTGGGGCAGACTCTGCACCTGAGTCATGGCGGCGGCCATTTCCGCTTCTTGCACGACTTGGGTCAAAATGACGATGGACACCAAATCCTGACCGGCACGCGGTTCTTTCTGGATGGCCGCTTCGATGCTGATGCCATGGCTAGACAACGCGTTGGCGACCTGGGCAAAAACACCCGGCTCATCCTTCGTTGGGATACGCAGGTAATAGGCACTACGGATGTCTTCTATTGGTAAAACGCGCACTGCGCTGGCGTCCACGCTGCGTGGGGTGTCTTGTTGCGGCAGCTGGCATGCAAGGCCAATAACGTCCGACAAAACCGCCGAGGCTGTGGCAGCGCCGCCTGCGCCAGGACCGCTGTACATGGTATTACCGGCGGCATCACTTTTGACTAACACCGCGTTTAAAACGTCATTGACGCTGGCCAACAGCTGGCTCTTGGGGATCAGCGTCGGGTGTACCCGCGCCTCCAGGCCTGTATCAGTCAGGCGCGCAAGACCCAAGTGTTTTATGTGATAGCCCAACTCATCTGCGTACTGAATGTCCGCGGAAGTCACCTCCGTGATGCCTTCGATGTAGATGTCCGCAAAATTAAACGGACTGTCGAAGGCGAGCCCTAACAAGATCGCCAATTTGTGGGCAGCGTCGATCCCTTGGATGTCAAAAGTAGGGTCTGCTTCCGCATAACCAAGCTCTTGTGCCGTGGCTAATGCGTCAGCAAAGGCCGCACCCTGCTCTTGCATGGCCGTGAGGATGTAATTGCATGTGCCGTTGATGATGCCAACCACGTGCTCAAAGCGGTTGGCCACTAAGCCGTGTTGTATGGCTTGAATAATCGGAATGGCACCGGCCACCGCCGCTTCAAAACGCAAGGGTGCAGCATTGTGAGACAGCAGCGTATTGCCGTGCGCGGCAATCACGGCCTTATTGGCGGTGATTACCGGCTTACCCGCGGCCAGGGCTGCTTGAATAAACTCATAGGCGACATCTTCGCCGCCGATAAGCTCCACTACCATGTCAATCTGCTCGTCAGCATAAAGATCCGCTAACTGCGTGGAAAACTGCGCGCCAGCCAGATTTACATCCGGCTTCGGGGTACGGCTGGCGACCCGGGTGACTTGCAGATCTATGCCGCTGCGCGTCGCAATCAGCTGCTGATTCGAAGCCAAAATATCCAGCACACCCTGGGCCACGGTGCCGAGCCCAGCAATTCCAAGTCGAACTGTTTTCACCCGTGCTGCAGCCCTATTCCAATCCCAGCGCCTGCGCCAAATTGGCGGCCGGCATGTAGCCGGGCAGGAGGCGGCCATCCGAGGTGATGATGGCTGGCGTGCCTGTCACGCCAACCTGCCGGCCAAGTTCATAATGCTCGGCAATGGGGTCGTTACATTCCGCCGAAGGAATATCTAAGCCCGACTTCAGCGCCGTCATCGCATCGTTGGGATTTTTGGCACACCAGGCGGAGACAATTCTGGCGTGGGTGGCGGTCCCCAAACCTGCGCGCGGATAGCCGAGATAACGTACTTCTATCCCCAGCGCATTGATCTCAGCCATCTCCTGATGCAGCTTGCGGCAATATCCGCAATCCACGTCGGTAAATACGCTAACGTAATCTCGGGTTTCCCCGGCCGGAGAAAACACCACCATTTTTTCCAGCGGCATATCTTCCATGAGTTTGATGCGTTTCTGCACCCGGCGCCCTTCTGCGAGGTTCACCACCTGGTCGCCCAATTGATACATATCACCGGAAAACAGGAACTGCCCGTCCGCGGATCCGTACAGGGTTTGCCCGCCAGGCAGGTCAATGGCATAAAAATTGGCCAACGCCGTGGTGGTGACGGCTTCAATCGGCAAATTGGGCATGGCTTTACGCAACTCGCTGACCAGCTTCTCACTGCCCTTGGCAAAATTGTCCTCGGCATGGGCCGTGGTGAGGGTAAATCCACCGGCGGCAAAAACCAGCAAAGTGGTATTGCACCAGTGTTTAAGTTTCGACTTCATGCATCTATCCAATAAATGTAAATTCAAGTTCTGTCGTTCTTCTCTGTTGTTGTTTTCTGTTGTAGTGAGAACAGCAACTGTGGTTGTAGGTACGCCCCCATCCTACACCCTGTAGACCGCTCCCTGTGCGGATGGTTGCAGGGTAGGCACTCACCCTCGTGGGTGATGTTCTTGCACCAAACTCTGCAATCGCTGCTGTGCCACGTGGGTATATATCTGCGTCGTGGAAAGGTCGCTGTGACCTAACATCATCTGCACTGCTCTCAAATCCGCGCCATTATCCACAAGATGCGTCGCAAAAGCATGGCGCAATGTATGTGGCGAGACATTGTTGGCGATACCGGCCTGGGCTGCGTAGCGTTTAATGGCATGCCAAAACGTCTGCCGTGTCATTTGCCGCCCGCGTTTTGAGGGGAACAATACCGCCCCGCCCTCGGGCAGCAACTCGTGGCGGGCTTCGCGCAAAAACTCTTCAATCCAATACAATGCCGCTTCACCCATGGGCACCAAACGTTCTTTGCCACCTTTACCCACAATCCGCACCCAGCCTTGGCGCACATTGACGTTGCTGAGCTGCAGACTGATCAGTTCGCTGATGCGTAAGCCGCTGGCATATAACAATTCCAACATCGCGCGATCGCGCACACCGAGCGCGGTACCAACATCCGGGGCGGCCAACAGTGCCTCCACCTGCTGAGCGGATATGACGCTGGGTAGCGCGCGCCCCAGTTTAGGGTGGGCCAACTCCGCGCTGGGGTCTTCGCTCAAGGCGCGGTTCAATATTTGATAGCGGTAAAACCCGCGCACGGCGCTGAGCCAACGCGCCGCACTACGGCTACTGGCTTTATCAGGGCCCAGACGCTGGGCCATGTAATCATGTAAATCGGCAGCAGTGGCGCTCATCAAGCCTTTACCGCGCGCCTGCAACCAGGTTTGCGCGGCTTGCAGGTCGCGCCGATAGGCCGCCAAGGTGTTTTCACTTAACCCTCGCTCCAGCCACATGGCGTCAAGGTAAGCCTCTAACTCATCACCCAAGGCAGGGCAGACTCATCAAGTTAACAGACATTTTGCGCATTCTATCGCTGTCCTTTTTCGCTATCCTTTTCGCTGTCGTTTTTTGGTGAAAAGTGCGGCAGAAATCTTACTTTGTTTGCATAATGTGACCGCTTGTGACACTGGAAGTCAACGCCGATGGACCTCGCGTGCCACACGGAAAACCAATCAAGCCGGTCAGATTTAACCGAGAAATCTATCTTAAGCCATTGTTTTAATTAGATTAAATTCGATAGAAACACGTTTTTGTTTGGCCCTTGAAAAGTTGGCACAGCGCCTGCATATACATCCGTGAGCTTCAATGCAGTATGCCAACGTCCCCCAAGGTAAATTGGAGCAAAACAGAAGATCGGTTGTCTCTCCCGGTCTTCTGACCAGCTTGCTAGGCGTCCCTCTCCCCTCTCTCCCAAGCCTAGCAAGCTGGCTCTTTTTAGCCCTGTTTAACTCCTTTTATCCCCTTTCCACTCTCAACCCTCGACTCATCCATCTGTTGCTTGGCTTGTGACTGCATCGGGCAGCATGGCGGCGTCCAGCAGAGCGCGGGTATAGTCCTGTTGCGGCTGGGAAAAAATATCGTCGGCGGCACCACTTTCGATGACCCGACCATCTTTCATCACTAACACGCGATGCGCCAACGCCCGCACCACCGCCAGATCATGGCTGATAAACAAATAGGCCAAATGGTGCTTCTGTTGCAGCGCACGCAACAAGTCCACAATTTGCGCCTGCACCGACATGTCCAGCGCGGACGTGGGTTCATCCAACACAATAAAATCCGGCCGCAACACCTGGGCGCGGGCCAGAGATATACGCTGGCGTTGCCCACCCGAAAATTCATGTGGATAACGCTGCATGCTACTGGCTTCTAAACCCACTTCTTCAAGCGCTTGCGCGACCCGGGCATCTATTTCCACCGCAGGCAGGTCCGGCTCGTGTACGGACAGGCCTTCGGCAACAATTTCACGCACGGTGAGGCGCGGCGACAGACTGCCGTAGGGGTCTTGGAACACCATCTGCATGTTGCGACGCAACCCTTTAAGCTGCGCATGGCTTAAGTCTTGAAGGTCTTGGCCCAAATAGCAGATGCGACCACGGCTGGGAATCAGCCGTAACATGGCCAACCCCAAACTGGTTTTGCCGCTGCCGGATTCACCCACTACCGCCAGCGTCTCCCCGCGGCTGACACTAAAGTCCATGGTTTGTACCGCAACAAATTCCGCGGCTTTGCCAAACCAACCTTTGCCCACCTTGTAGGCCACCGAAAAGTCCCGCGCAGCAATCACCGCCTGCTCACGCTGCACGGACTGCAGCTGAGCCGGTCGGCCGCCAGGACGGGAATTCAACAGATGACGGGTATAAGCATGCTGCGGGTTTGTGAACAAGGTGTGCGTATCACCACTTTCCACCACTTTGCCTTGATTCATCACGTACACGCGCTTGGCCATACTGCGCACGATGCCGAGATCATGGGAAATCATGAGGATCGCCATCCCCAGTCGCTGGTTAAGATCACGCAACAAATTCAAAATACTGGCTTGTATGGTGACATCCAGGGCCGTGGTGGGTTCGTCCGCAATCAGCAGTTTAGGTTCGTTCGCCAACGCCATGGCAATCATGACCCGTTGCCGCTGACCACCGGACAGCTGGTGGGGGTACGCTGCCAGCTTGGCTTCAGGGTCAGGGAGTTCTACCTGCTGGAGCAATTCCAAGGCCCGCGCGCGAGCTTCGCTCTTGGCCATGCCGCGGTGGATACGTAAGGTCTCGCCGATCTGTTTACCCACGGTGTGCAGTGGGTTCAGCGACGTCATCGGCTCCTGGAAGATCATGCCAACCTCCCCGCCCCGGGCCAGCTGCAATTCGGCACGATTTGCCCCCACCATTTCGCGCCCGTTGAGCACAATCGAACCGTGCGGATGAGAGGCATGCGGATAGGCTAACAACTGCAAAATAGACAGCGCGCTGACAGATTTGCCAGAGCCGGATTCACCAACCAGGGCAACTATCTCTCCCGCTTCAACATGGAAGCTCACGCGATCTACCACCTGGGTTGCACCAAAGTGAATGGATAGGTCGGTGACCTGAACAATACTGTCAGTCATGACCGCTGCGTCCTATCACCCGGCGTGGATCAAAAGCGTCACGGATGCCTTCACCAACAAAGATCAACAGTGTCAACATGATGGCTAAGGTGGCAAACACCGACAAACCCAACCATGGCGCTTGCAAATTGGCTTTGGCTTGGGTCAGCAGCCGCCCGAGGGACGGATAATCTAACGGCAGCCCCAAATTCAAAAAATCGAGTGCGGTTATGGTGGCAATGGAGGCGTTGAGCAGAAAAGGGGTATAGGTCAGGGCAGCGGTCATGGCATTGGGTAACACATGACGCACCATGATGGTGACGTTACCCACGCCCATGGCGCGCGCCGCACGGACAAACTCAAAATTCCTGGCACGCAAGAACTCCGCGCGCACAACTCCGGTTAAGGCCATCCAACTGAACAAGGTGAGCGTCACCAACATCCAGAAAAAAGTCGGCTCAACAATGCTGTTCAAGATGATGAGCACAAACAGCACCGGCAGACCGGTCCAGATCTCCACCACACGCTGCCCGATCAGGTCGGTGAGACCGCCAAAGTAACCCTGCACCGCCCCCACGGCGATGCCAATCATCGAGGCCAGAATAGTCATCGACAATCCGAATAACACCGATAAGCGGAAGCCGTATATCAGTTTTGCCAACACGTCAGTGCCCGACATGTCAGTGCCCAGCCAATGCTGCGCATTGGGTGGGTGCGGTAGCGGCAGCTCCGCCTCCCAATTGATGGTGTCGTGGGAAAACCGTATGAGCGGCCATAACACCCAGCTTTCGGCTAACAGGTCCTGAACGTAAGGGTCACGGTAATACGCCTCCGAAGGTAACTCCCCGCCAAACTCCGTTTCCGGATAGGCGAACAGCATAGGCACGTACACACCGCCGTCATGTAACAGAACAATCGGTTTGTCATTGGCAATCAACTCCGCGCACAAGGTCACCACAAACAGCACCATGAAGATACGCAGTGACCACAACGCTCTGCGGTTGGCGCGGAAGTTGGCTAGGCGGCGTTGGTTGAGCGGGCTCATCGGGACTCAAAGTCGATTCGTGGGTCGACTAGGACATAAACCATGTCACCAATCAGCTGCATGACCAGGCCAACCAACGTAAATGCAAACAAGGAGCCAAACATAATGGGAAAGTCACGGGTCATGGCTGCCTCAAAGCCAAGCAGGCCAATACCATCCAGGGAAAAGATCACTTCGATGATCAAGGCGCCGGTAAACAAGATGCCGACAAAGGCTGCCGGAAACCCTGCAATTACAATCAACATGGCATTACGAAAAACGTGCCCGTACAACACTCTGCGTTCGGTTAAGCCTTTGGAGCGCGCGGTGAGCACAAACTGTTTGGAGAGCTCTTCTAAGAACGAGTTTTTGGTCAACATCGTCAGGGTGGCGAAGCCGCCTAAGGTCAATGCCGTTAACGGCAGCGCCAGATGCCAAAAGTAATCCACAATCTGGCCAAACAGCATCATCTCGTCAAAACCCTCGGAGGTCAGCCCCCGCAACGGAAACCACGCCAGATAGTTGCCGCCGGCAAACAAGATGATTAACAAGATCGCAAACAAGAAGCCGGGGATGGCGTAGGCGGTAAACAACACCGCGCTGGTGGCAACGTCAAAGCGGCTGCCGTCACGTACTGCCTTGGCTATACCCAGGGGGATAGAAATACTGTAAATCAACAGCAGCGACCACAACCCTAAAGACACCGAAACCGGCAACCGCTCGAGCACCAGGTCAACCACCGGCCGGTCCTGAAAATAGCTGTCACCAAAATCAAAACGTAAATAGTTGCCGATCATCAGCAAAAAACGTTCGTGGGGAGGCTTGTCGAACCCAAACTGTTTTTCCAGCTTGGCAAGGAACTCAGGATCCAGACCGGATGCGCCCTGGTAGCCACTGTCGCCGCCGCTTGGCCCCTGGGAACCTGCGGCGGAGATGTTGGCGGTAGCGCCCATGGCCATTCCCGATGCTTGCGCGATGGCTTGTTCAACAGGTCCGCCCGGCGCAAATTGCACGATAACAAAGTTAATCAGAATGATGCCGAGTAAGGTCGGCACAATGAGGAGCAAACGTTTGAGAACGTAACGGCCCATCAGTTGCCTCGCCGGCCGAGATACTCATTCACCCGCGCGGCTTTCTCCGCATCCCACCACCAGGTATCTCGATAGCCGATGCGCAACAGCGGTTCGGTTTCTTTGTAACCAAACTTGTCCCACCACACGAGACCGTAGCTGGAACGGGAAGTGCCCGGCATAAAGTAGAAATTCCATAACAAGACACGATCCAACGCGCGCACCGCGGCGAGGAATTCGCTTTCGTTGCTGGCGCGGCCAACCGCCGCAATTAAGGCGTCAACCGCCGGGTCTTTGATGTGTGGCCAGTTGTAGCTGTAGGCCTGCTCCGCCGCCGCGGAGGAAAAGTTATTTTGAATCAGAACCGTGGGCGTGTTGTCCGGCAGAAACCAGATGGCGCCGCCGTCAAAATCACCCGAACGCATGCGGTACAGCCAGTTGGACACTTCCGGCGCAACAATGGTGACCCGTATTCCCATGCGCTGCAGCACCCGTTTGTAAGGAATCCAGGCGCTGCCAAGGGCTGTTGAAACGGCCACCAAGCGCAATTCAAAAGGCTCGCCGGTGGCGGCATCCACCATCACATTATCGCGGATGACATACCCTGCTTGCTCAAACAGTTCGATGGCGCGTTTGATATTGTCACGGTTAAACCCGCTGCCTACACCCGGCGGCGGCGCGTAGGTGTGGGTAAATACTCGCGGCGGTACCAGATCTCTAAGCGGCTCCAATAGCGCCAGCTCATCAGCGGACGGCAGCCCGCTGCTGGCCATGCGGGAGCCGTGGAAATAGCTGTTGGCGATGCTCCAGAACCCTCGCTGCACAGCTTCATTGGCCCACAATGGATCCCGCAGCAACCACAATGCCTCGCGCACCCGAATATCACGAAAACGTTCCTGCCGCAGGTTCCAGAAGATGGGCCACCACAACCCGGACGGCTTGGAGACTTTCACCACTTGTTGTTTAAATAAACCTGCCGCCTTGGCGGGGGTCTCGTAGGAGCGAAACCAGCGTGGCGGCACTTCTTCCTCGCGCAGGTCGGACACATGGCTTTTAACCGCTTCATGCCGTACCTGGTCATCACGAAAATAGTCGTATTTGAGGATGTCGAAGTTGTAGCGGCCGCGATTAACCGGTAAGTCAGCGCCCCAGTAATCCTTCACCCGTTCATATTCCACCCAGCGACCAACTTTGAAGTCTTTGACCCTATATGGCCCACTGCCCAGGGGAGGCTCAACCGAAGTGCGCGACGGGTCTTTGTCGGCCCAATAATGTGCCGGTAACACCGGCACGCCGCCGATACGAAACGGTAGTACCGGATCGCCATGAAACGGGGTATCGATGTGGTAACGGATTTCGTTCGGTCCAATCACTTCAGCGTGGGTAAACGCAACAAAAGGTTGCGAGATGGTCGGCGCAGAATGGTTTTTGTAGACGTCGAAGGAAAACAGCAGATCGTCCAAGCTAATGGGCTGTCCGTCATGCCAATAAGCGTCTTCGCGTAATTTAAACGCCACCCACTCACCCGACGCCGGGTAATACACGCCTGCAGCCAACAAACCATAGCGGCTGGCGGGTTCATCCCGGGCTTTCTCGAGTAAGCGGTCGTAGATGTGGCTATAGAAGTCGTTCCAAAAGCTCACCCCTTGCACCGGCCGTCCTTTGGCGGACCAGGCAATAAAGCTGTCCCAATTGCCCTGTTCGCCAAGGCGCATGCTGCCGCCCTTGGGGGCCTGGGGATTTACGTAGTCGTAGTGCGTAAAGCCTGGCGCGTACTTAAGTTCGGACAGATAGGCATAACCGTGCTGGTAGGGAATGCCGCTCGGAGTGTTGGGCGATAGGTCGTATGCAGAAGTTGCTGTGTCGGATTGGGCTGGGTCTGAGCTTTGCGCTAGGCTGTGTGCAACGGCAAGGCTGGCGGCCAGCCCACACAACCATAGCCACCCCTGCATCCACCCACTATGGCGCCTTGCACACATGCCGCTGAAATCGTCTCCCCAAACGCTTGCGTTCCACTATAGCCCACTATATTAACCAAAGGGATACAGGGTGCACTATTCGCTTACACGGAATCGATTATCAGGCTGGCGCGTGCTCAAATGTCCGGCTCGCGCTGCTGGACAGGTGGCGCCACCCACCCAGCTTTATCGGGCTCTATCCAGCTTTATAACGAAGGTCGGTCTAGTTGACCTTCTCTTTGATACGAGCCGAGCGGCCGGAACGTTCGCGCAGGTAGTACAACTTGGCTTTGCGCACATCACCGCGACGTTTAACTTCTATAGCGGCAATGAGCGGGCTGTGAGTCTGGAAAGTCCGCTCTACCCCGACGCCGTGGGAAATCTTGCGCACAATAAAAGAAGAATTGACGCCACGGTTTTTCTTACCGATGACGACCCCTTCGAAGGCTTGTAGACGTTCCCGATTACCTTCTTTTACGCGGACCTGCACACTGACCGTATCGCCAGGGCCAAAGTCAGGCACGTCTTGCTTCACCTGACCACTTTCGATTTCTTCAATAATCTTGTTTCTACGCATGTTACGCCTCGTTCTAACTGTCGTGATCATCCAGTGGATGATTGCACGCTTTTAACAACTCTCGGTCCTCATCGCTGAACACGCGGCGCACCAACATTTCTGGCCGCCGCTCGAAAGTTCTACCTAACGCCTCCCGGCGTCTGTGCAAAGCCACCTTGCGGTGGTCTCCGCTGAGCAAAACCTCAGGCACCTTCGCACCCTCGGTGTCTACGGGGCGCGTATAGTGAGGGTAATCGAGCGTTCCATCAAGATGTGATTCATCAATAACGGACAAACTGTTACCCAAAGTTCCGGGTATGTGCCGGGCGATGGCATCCATAACGACCAACGCGGGCAATTCTCCGCCGCTGAGCACGTAATCTCCTATAGACCACTCGGCATCCACATAACGGGAAACAAACCGCTCATCAATGCCTTCGTACCGCCCACAGATGAGAATTAAACCCGCCTGGCGGCTCTGTTCTACCGCTGCCGATTGGCTAAACACCTTTCCTTGCGGGCTCATCAGCACCACTGGCACATCCGCGGGTGCAGCGGACTTTGCCGCCAGCAGAGCGGCTCGCAGCGGCTCTACCATCATGACCATGCCCGCACCGCCGCCATAAGGTTTGTCGTCTACAGTGCGATGTTTGTCCCCGGCAAAATCCCGGGGATTAAATACCGCAAGCTGGATGACACCGCTCGCTACGGCACGACCAAACACGCCAGCGGCTGCAGCGCCGCTAATCATTTCCGGCAGCAGACTGATCACGCCTATCCACACGGTGTTATCGCTCCGCGCCTTGGTGTCGTCGTCGCCAGAGCCTTACCACTGCTCATCCCAGTCAACGCGAATCACCCGCTTTTGCCGATCCACCGCTTGTACGTACTGCGCCACAAAAGGGATCAGAACCTGTTGGCCACTGTCTGCTAGGATCACCAACACATCGTTGGCACCGGTCTCCAGCAAATGATCCACCCGACCGAGTGTTTTGCCGGTCGTATCAATCACCTCACAGCCTTCCAACTCGCGCCAGTAAAACTCATCTAAGTCAGCCAAGGGCGGCAGCACATTCGCCAATACACCAAGCAGTTGACCGTTTAAACCTGCGGCGGCATCGCGGTCCGCGACACCCTCTAACAAAGCAACAAAACCGTTTTTGTGTTTGCGACATGCCGGTTTTGCCAGCTGCTGCCAATCTCCCGTTGCTGTTTTCACCCACCAAGGCTGGTAATCGAGCAGATTCTCTGCCGGTGTCGTAAAAGATTGCAGATGCACCCAGCCTTTAACGCCGTAGGGGCCGCCTATACGGCCCACCACCACAACGTCGTCATGCACAACGTCATCGGTGGTCATCGGTCCAAAAAAAGGGGGGGGGTTATTCGGCGCTGGCCGCCGCAGCTTCAGGTTCGCTGGCAGCTTCCGCGGCAACGGGCTCGTTGGCGCCTTGCTCCCGGGCTTGCTTGATCAGTTTTTTGACCACATCGGACGGCTGCGCACCAACAGACAACCAGTAATCTACGCGCTCAAGGTCAACTCGTAAGCCTTCAGCTCGGCCCTTTGCCACGGGATTGTAGAAGCCAACACGCTCAACAAATCGGCCATCGCGAGAGTTTGCGCGGTCTGCGACGGTGATGTGATAAAACGGGTTTTTCTTAGACCCGTGACGTGCCAGACGAATTGTGACCATGTGTTGCTCTGTCGTTACCTAACGGATTGAATGCCGGAAATTTAAGGCCGCGTATTCTATAGCAAGCTTATGGCAATGCAACCGCCTAAAAAACGGTTTCAGCAAGGGTTTGGCACTCGGTACGCACCAAGCAAATGGCGGACTGTTAGCGCCTCGGCATGCCCGGCGGCATACCCTTCATACCCTGCATCGCCTGCATGCCGCGCATCATCTTCTGCATGCCGCCTTTTTTGGTGACTTTTTTCATCATCTTCTGCATCTGCTTATGCTGTTTTAGCAAACGATTGACATCAGGTACTTCCACACCGCTGCCTTTAGCGATGCGCTGTTTGCGCGAGCCGTTAATGACGTCGGGAAAACGCCGTTCATGGGGTGTCATGGAATCGATGATGACACCCATACGTTTAAACAGACCGTCATCCAGTTGCGCTTGGGCTCCGGGGGGTAATTGTCCCATACCCGGCAGCTTATCCATCATGCTGGAGATGCCGCCCATATTGGACATCTGTTCAATCTGATCACGGAAGTCTTCTAGATCAAACTTGCGGCCGCGCTGGATCTTCTTCGCCAGACGTTGGGCTTTTTGTTTGTCGACCTTCCGTTCAGCTTCTTCGATGAGGGTCAGCACATCCCCCATGCCGAGAATACGCGACGCCAAGCGGTCGGGGTAAAAAGGCTCCAGCGCGTCGGACTTCTCACCCATACCGAGGAATTTGATGGGTTTGCCGGTGATGGCGCGCACCGACAGCGCAGCACCGCCTCTGGCATCACCGTCTGCCTTGGCCAGCACCACCCCGGTTAGCGTCAGTGCTTCATTAAATGCTTGCGCGGTATTGGCGGCATCCTGGCCGGTCATGGCATCCACGACAAACAGCGTTTCAATGGGATTTAACCCCTGCTGCAGCGCGCGGATTTCTTCCATCATGTCGGCATCTACCGCCAGACGACCGGCGGTATCGACAATCAGCACATCCGCAAATTGTTTTTTGGCTTCGGCAACCGCCCGCTCTGCGATGGCCAGTGGTTTTTCGTCCGCGCTGGATTCCACAAACTGGGCGCCCACCTCGCCGGCCAGCGTCTGCAACTGCTGGATGGCCGCAGGTCGATAGACATCCGCGCTCACCACGGCCACCTTTTTCTTTTCCCGCTCTTGCAGATAACCCGCCAGTTTCGCCACCGTGGTGGTTTTACCCGCACCCTGCAGACCCGCCATCAAGACAATTGCCGGGGGCGCAGTGGCCAGGTTTAAGGCGTCGTTGGCATCCCCCATGGTGTGCACCAACTCGTCGTGCACAATTTTGACAAACTGCTCACCCGGATTGAGCGCGTTGTTAATGACAGTACCCAGAGCTTTCTGCTTCACCTGTTCGATGAAAGATTTAACCACTGGCAAGGCCACGTCTGCTTCCAGCAGCGCCATGCGTACGTCACGCAGCGCAGAGCTGACGTTTTCTTCGGTGAGCTTAGACTTGCCGGAAATGCCCCTTAGGGTCTGGGTTAAGCGATCTGACAGATTTTCAAACATAGGTTGTCTGACTGGACATGGAACGCGTCATTATAGCGCTTGTAGGGCGCGGGGCTAAACTCCGGTTTTTGCCGACATGGCGGCGTCCTTAGACTGCTGTTGTGCGCACCGGGGTTACAGGCGCGCTGATGCTTCAAGAGCGACGGGTGATATGCGACACTGCGCGCATGCCTCTGATCCCATCACTTGCGGCTATCGTCTTGTATGCTGCGGGTTTTTATCTGCACTGGCGGCGGCGTGAAGCGCAGGCCCATAGCCGATTTGAACTGCTCCTTCCCATAGGCGCATTGGCGGCTCACGCGCTCGTCTGTCATGGCCTCATCGTGACCCCTTACGGCATTGACCTGAGCGTGGTGGCGGTCAGTAATCTGGTGGCCTTTGTGGTGGTACTGGTGGTGGCTTGTGTGAACCTGCGCCTGCCGGTGGAAAACCTCTACATTTTTCTCTTTCCACTTTCGATATTAACGGTCGCGGCAGCGCTGCTGGTAGAACCGGGTGCGGTACCATTACAGGAGATTTCGCCTACGCTGCTGGCGCACATCCTTATCTCCCTCGCCGCATATAGCGCCCTGATGATGGCCGCGGTGCAGAGCATTATGCTGGCCGTGCAGGAGCGTCACCTAAAAACCCCCGGCAAAGTGGCACTGACTTTGCTGCCGCCACTGGAAACCATGGAGCGCCTGCTGGTGGCGATGCTGTGGATTGGTCTAGCCCTATTGTCAGCCTCGATCCTGAGCGGCTACCTGTTTTTGGAAGACGCTTTCCAACGCCAGGTGTTACACCACATCGTGCTGACCTCCATGTCTTGGTTTGTCTACGTATTTTTCTTAGTTGGCCGTTACATGTTCGGCTGGCGTGGTTTGACGGCGGTACGTTGGACGTTAGTGGCTTTTAGCCTGTTGGTGTTGGGTTATGTAGGCAGCAAACTAGTGCTGGAGTATCTGCTCTAGGCATGGACGCTGGAGATACACCGGTCTGGGCACTACTGGCCAGCATCGTAGTGCTTGTGGGTCTGTCTGCGTACTTTTCCGGCACGGAAACCGCCATGATGGCGCTGAACCGCTACCGTTTGCGCCACCTGGTCAAACAACGTCACCGCGGCGCACGTAAAGCCAATCGCATGTTACGCAGGCCGGACCGGCTGCTGGGTATCATTCTGGTTGGCAACAACCTGGTGAACTTCACCGCCGCCACCATCGCTACGGTGATCGGCGCGCGTCTGTTCGGGGATACCGGCGTTCTGGCCGCACCCTGGGTGCTGACCATCACCTTCCTCATATTCGCCGAGGTGGGCCCAAAAACCCTGGCCGCGGCACATCCGGAAAACTGGTCATTTCGTGCCGTATTTGCCTTGGAGCCTTTGCAAAAAATCTTCTACCCCGCGGTGGTGTTTGTGAATTGGTTCAGCAACGCCCTGGTCAGGCCCTTCATGCCAAGCCCGGAGGACGCCGCCGATCACCTTTCAACAGAAGAGCTCAAAACTGTGGTCAACGAAGGCGCACGCGCAGTGGGTGAACGGCGCAGCATGCTGGTGCGCCTGTTAGATCTGGAACAGATCAGCGTTAATGACATCATGGTGCCGCGCAATGAAATTGTTGGGATAGATATTGAAGACGACATCAACGACATCATTGCTCTGGTATCCAACAGTCAACATACGCTGCTGCCGGTGTATAAAGAATCCATCAACAATGTGGTCGGCATTTTGCACTTACGCCGTATGGCGCGGCTGCTGCACAGCGAAGAGTTTGGCAAAGCCGACCTCATGCAACTGACCCGCGAACCCTATTATGTACCTGAGGCAACCCCGCTAGACACTCAACTACTCAACTTTCAGAAGGAGAAACAGCGCATTGCGCTGGTGGTAGACGAATATGGCGACGTGCAGGGGATTGTCACGCTGGAAGATATCTTGGAAGAGATTGTCGGTGAGTTTACCAGTGACTTTGCCTCCAACATGCCGGAAATTTCACCGCAGGAGGACGGCGCCTACGTCATCGACGGCAGTGCGGTGTTACGCGACGTGAACCGCGCCTTGCGCTGGGCGCTGCCTACAGAAGGCCCAAAAACGCTCAACGGCTTGGTTTTGGAGAATCTGGAGACCATTCCCGAATCCAACCTATGCCTGCAGATCGAGGAATATCAGATCGAAACGCTGCAGATAAAAGACAACATGGTGCGGAACTTGAAAATCCGCCGCCTCGATGTTCCGAAGGACACCGAGGCGGAAGATGACGCCGAGGATTAACCCTGGCGTTCACCACGCGAGCCAACTCAGAAAGAGTTAACTGGCTTTCGACCAACGCCGATTCATCGCGGAAATGATGGCGTGCAGACTGGCCGTGATGGTGTTGCGGCTCACGCCGATGCCATAACAGCGGCCACCCTCTTCTTCTTCGATCGCCAGGATACAAATGGCCTTTGCATCAGAACCTTCACCCAGGGAGTGTTCATGATAGTCCACCACGGTTAGCGGTTCGTTTAACGTCTCTACCAATGCATTAACAAAGGCCTCAATCGGGCCGCTGCCTTCCGCATCCACAGTCACTACGTTTTCTGAAACCTCTACCCGTGCCACACACCGCTGATCCTGTTCACGGCCGCTGAGCAGATCATAGTCGACCAAACGATAAGGACCGCTTTCGTCGGTATATGTGGCAATCAGCTTGTCGAAGATTTCGTCGGTTTTGACTTCGCGACCCAATCCTTCTGTTAGATTTTGCACCTCACCACTGAATTCCACCAGGATGTCCCGCGGTAGGCTGACACCGTAGTGCTCCTCCAGTAAAAAGCCGACCCCGCCTTTACCGGACTGGCTGTTTACGCGCACGGTTTCTTTGTAGGAACTGCCCACATCGGCCGGGTCGATGGGTAAGTACGGCACCTCCCAGTGCTCGCGGTCTACCTTGGCCATCCCTTTACGAATAGCATCTTGGTGGGAACCGGAAAATGCGGTAAACACCAGTTCACCCGCGTAGGGGTGGCGTTCCGGAATGGCGAGCTTGTTGACCGATTCAACCGTTTGCCGAATACGCGGCATTTCGCGGAAATCCAGGGTCGGGTCTACGCCTTGGCTGAACAGATTCATGGCCACGGTGACGATATCGCAATTACCGGTCCGCTCACCATTGCCGAACAAGGTCCCTTCCACCCGCTCAGCCCCGGCCATCAAAGCCATTTCCGTGGCAGCTACCCCGGTACCGCGGTCGTTGTGCGTGTGTAAACTGATCACGGTGGCGTCCCGCCGGGGGAAGTTTCTGCAAAACCACTCAATCTGATCGGCGTAGATGTTGGGTGTGGACATTTCCACCGTGGAAGGCAGGTTGATGATCATCGGCTGTTCCGGGGTGGCCCCCCAGGTGTCCGCAACCGCGGTACAAATCTCTGCCGCAAAGTCTAACTCCGTACCCGTAAAACTCTCCGGCGAGTACTCAAAGGTGACGTCCGCATCAAAACCGGCCAAGCCTTGGCGGACAATTTCAGTGCCCGCCACCGCCAGATCAATGATGCCCTGGCGGTCCATATCAAACACCACGCGGCGCTGCAGTTCAGACGTAGAGTTGTACAAATGGAAAATAACGCTGGGTGCGCCTTGCAGTGCCTCCACGGTACGCTCAATCAGCTCTTCCCGAGCCTGACACAAGACCTGCACGCTCACGCCATCAGGGATCCGGCCTTCATCGATGATGCGACGGATGAAGTCAAAATCCGGTTGCGACGCCGCCGGAAAACCTACTTCAATTTCCGCAAAGCCAATCTCCAGCAACAAATCCCATAGCCGCAGTTTTTCTTCCACATTCATGGGGTCGATCAGGGCTTGATTGCCATCTCTTAAATCGACGCTGCACCAACGCGGCGCTTGGCGTAGCACTTTGCTAGGCCACTGCCGGTCGGGCAGATCGATGGGCTGAAATGCTGTGTATTTATCAAAAGGCATCGCGCCTGTGGCGCGGCCGGAAATATGACGCTGGCTCATGCCAATGTTCCTCTAGCGGCTAAAGTGGTTGCTTAAATTCTGGGGTGGGCATAGGCCCTGGGGTGTTAAATCTTTTGCCGGCAAACCGGCAGCAGCAGTCGTACCGCCAGGAGAGGCAGTAGGCGTAGGGACAATATTGTAATTGCTGCTGAGTTCACGCGCCGTACTATAGTCGTCTGAAAAGTCTTTGCCAACACCCCTTTGCCGATTCGCGAGGTGATGTGACCTATCTCACTAAACCACTTTATAACTCATAGCTTACCCGCTGTGCGGCCCGCGTGGCCTTGCTGCGCGCGTGCTCCACCGTATCGGCAAGCGCCAACGCCACCCCCATACGACGCTCACCTTGTACCTCGGGTTTGCCAAATAAACGGATCTGCGTATCCGCTTCGCTCAGTGCCTCACCCAGATTGTTAAAAGTCACCTGCTGGGACTGGCCCTCGACCAGGATGACCGCAGAGGCTGCTGGCCCGCGGGTGGCGATGTTCGGTATCGGTAACCCCAAGATGGCCCGCGCATGCAGCGCAAATTCACTGAGATCCTGGGAGATCAGCGTCACCATACCCGTGTCGTGGGGACGCGGACTGACTTCGCTGAAATACACCTGATCACCCTTCACAAAGAACTCCACACCAAACAAACCAAAACCGCCTAATTCGCTGGTGACAAGCGCGGCAATACGTTGACATTCAGCCAAAGCCGCCTTGCTCATCGGCTGCGGTTGCCATGATTCTTGATAATCGCCACCTTCCTGGCGGTGGCCAATAGGCGGGCAAAACGACACCCCTGCAGCATGTTGTACCGTCAGCAGCGTAATTTCGTAATCAAAATCCACAAACCCTTCAACGATGACTTTGCCGCCTTCACCACGAGCACCGCTCTGCGCATATGCCCAAGCATCTGCGGCTGCGCCAGCATCTCGCACCGTGGATTGACCTTTGCCTGAGCTGGACATGACCGGCTTCACTACACACGGTACGCCAATTTGTTGCACCGCCAACTCGTACTCATCCAGGGTTTCGGCAAATTTGAATGGCGAAGTTTTGATCCCAAGCTGCTGTGCAGCCAGCAAACGAATACCTTCGCGGTCCATGGTTAGCCGCGCGGCTCTTGCGGTGGGAATGACGTGTAGACCTTCGCTTTCCATCTGCACCAGGGTGGGTGTTGCGATGGCTTCAATCTCCGGCACGACCAAATCCGGCTGTTCCTGTTCTATGACGCTGCGTAATGCTTCGCCGTCTAACATATTGACGACGTGGCTGCGATGGGCGACCTGCATAGCAGGGGCATTGGCATAGCGATCCACCGCTATCACCTCAACACCCAGGCGTTGCAGCTCGATGACCACTTCTTTGCCAAGCTCCCCGGAGCCCAACATCATCACCTTGGTGGCACTTGATGACAGCGGTGTACCAATTGAACCCGCCATTAGCCGCGTTCCACGTCGGCTTGCACCGCCAGTTGCTGACGAAAACGTTTGGCGTTTTCCACATAATGTTTGGCACCGATGCGGATCGCCATGCCTTGCTCTTCCGACAAGGTTTTGACCACTTTACCGGGCGTACCGAGCACCATGGAATTGTCCGGAATTTCTTTCCCCTCGGCGATCAGCGCGTTGGCGCCGATAATGCAGTTTTTACCGATTTTGACGCCGTTTAAGACCACGGAGTTAATGCCAATGAGCGAGCCTTCGCCAATTTCACAGCCGTGCAGCATGACTTTGTGCCCAACCGTGACGTGCGGCCCTATGACCAGGGGGTATCCGGGATCGGTGTGCAGAACTGCACCGTCTTGTACGTTTGACCCTTCGCCAACGGTAATCAATTCATTGTCGCCCCGCAGCACGGCGTTAAACCACACGCTGGCATCTTGCTTAAGCAGCACCTTACCCAGCACCACCGCGTTGTCCGCCACCCAATAATCGCCTTCCGCGCGTACCGCGGCGTCCCCTAATGTATAAAGCACTGGCTGCCCTTGTTGTTGTAGAAAGTTGTTGTAAAAAGTTGTTGTGGTAAAACCGTCCATGTTAGTGCGGCTGGGCGTGAACACAAGAACGCTGGCTGCGCCCAGATCGATCCAAGCCCGCGCCTTAACCCGCCAAAGACTGCAGCTGAAAAGACCACCAATGGTCTGGCTGCGGAGATGCTTCACGCCTCAGCTTTTGTGCGCGTGTCTGCCAAGCCAGATCAAGCTCGTCGGCTTCCAGTACGCGCCGCAGCGCCACCGGATACACTTGTTCACCGATGCGTATGCGGCCTCGTTTGTGTTGCAACGCCATCTGCGACCAGGACTTCTCGGCACAATTAGAGCAACTCACATAGAGTGTGCCTTCGGGGGTGGCCATGCAGTTTAGATTGATCGAATGTGGCCGCCAGGAGCGCACTTCCAACTGGCACAGCGGCACCGCGTTGGCAAATCCCCAATCTGCCACCGGTGCGCGGACTTCTTCACCAAACAAATAAGCACCGGGAGCCCGTTCACACGGGCACACGGCGGAAAACGCCAACAGGCCTGCCGTCACAACGATGCCGAGAGCAACGGTGAGTTTGATACCGCTGCTTATGGAGTGCCTAGGTCTGCTAGTGCTCAAACCACTTGCCGGGTTGATCGAGTTAAACCCCAGGACGCATACTTAGCCATGGTGTTGGCGTGGGCAAATGTTGCACATCGACCAATAACAGCGCCATATTGCTTGCCGTCATCGGTGGCAAGGGGTTGCAAAAATTCATAAGCTGCGTCTAGAACATCCTGCAGCGTCACATCGCTCGCCTCATTCACCTCCCTCACCTCATACCTCCCACAAAGTTTGCGCTTCACAATTCTCTTACACTCCCATTCTATGCCCAATGCAGCCGTAACTGCATAGTGCTAGCGTCGGGGTAAGAGACGTAAGCATGAAACATAAGCTACCAGCGTTTGATGTACTGGTAGATATGGCACGTAATGATCCGCAGAAACTGGAGAATCTGCGCCTTAGACTCACGCGCAGCGTGATTGAGGGTGCCGCCACGGAACAAAAACGAAAACGGCTTGAAGGTCTGCAGTTCCGCGTGGACCTGGAGCGCAAGCGCGCGCGTTCGCCGTTGGCTGCGGCCATCAAAATTTCTGAAATGATGTGCCACTCGTTGGCGGATCTGCACCGCTCCATGGTGACACCGCTGGCTGAAGAGGACCAAAACGCGCAACCTAGCGCCACCGTTCTGAGCTTTCCTCCGCCTGCAAAAATGTACGTCGAATTCGACGATGACGACAACCAATAAGGCCGGCAAGACGCCAACCATCTAGACCGTTATACTGCCGCCCGTTATGAAGTTCTGTAGTAACTGCGGCTCCTCCAATGTGCGCTTTGAAGTCCCTCCCGGCGACAACCGGCCACGTCACGTCTGCGCGGACTGCAATACCATTCACTACATCAACCCACGCATTGTGACCGGTACCCTGCCGGTGTGGGATGACCAGGTGCTGCTGTGTTTACGCGCCATCCACCCGCGCAAAGGATATTGGACCTTACCGGCGGGTTTTCTTGAAAACGGCGAAACCATCGCCGCGGGCGCTGCTCGGGAAACCGAAGAAGAAGCCAACGCGCGCGTGAGCGATTTGCAGTTGTACACCGTATTTAGCCTGCCACACATTTCCCAAGCCTATATGTTTTTTCGCGCGCGGTTGAGCGACTTGGACTTTTCGTCCGGCACTGAAAGTTTGGACGTACGCTTGTTTCGTGAGCACGAAATTCCCTGGGATGAGCTGGCCTTTCCGGTCATACGCGAGTCTCTGGAGTTTTATTTTGAGGATCGGCAATCCGACGATTACCCGGTAAGGTCGCGCGAATTGGTGTTTGATCGTCGCTAGGTATCTAACAATAACTCTAAGGAGCATGGGCGATGAGCCAAGCGGTTAGCTTCGGGCTGTGGTACGACTTCCGCAACCCTCAAGCCTGGCGGCAGCCAAACGAACAGTTCTACGCTGAGCGGCTGGCGCAAATTAGCCGCGCAGAAACCCTTGGCTTCCGCTCCTGCTGGCTCACCGAACACCACTTCTGCGACGACGGCTATACACCATCACCGCTGGTGTTGGCCGGCGCCATCGGTGCGCGCACCGAACACATCCGGCTCGGCACCAACCTCATGCTGCTGCCGCTACACAATCCGGTGCGCATGGCGGAGGATGCGGCTACAGTGTCGTTAATCACCGGCGGGCGTTTTGATCTCGGCGTGGGTATTGGTTACCGGGAGCTTGAGTTTGAAGCCTTTGGCCGCAAGCTCTCTCAGCGGCCGAGCCTGATTGAAGAAGGCATCGAAATCATACGCCGCGCCTGGAGCGGGACTGCGGTGAACTTTGCAGGCAAACGTTTCCAAGTGGGTGACTTGAAGGTCACACCAACACCGGACAACCCTCCTAAGATTTATCTCGGCGGCATGGTTGAACCCGCGATTCAGCGTGCCGCGCGCATTGCTGACGGCTTCTTGTGTACCGGCGGCATCGGTCTCGACATATACAACGAAGCGGTGGAAAAGTCCGGCAAAGCCATTGAAGACACTGATGTTGTGTTGGGCTGTTGGGCCATCATCGCCGCAGATCCTGAGGCGGAAGCGGCCAACATTGGCGATCACGTGCTCTATCACATCAACGAGTACATTAAGTGGGGCGCTTTTGGGCCGCCAGACCAGGTGCCGCTGTTCGAAGATGCCCCCACCGCTATCGATAACGGACTATACGAACTGTGGGATGCCGACACCGCTGTAGCTGAGCTCAACAAGCTTCTGCAAGCCTATCCGAACATCCGCGACATCCATTTTTGGGCGCAGTTTCCCGGGGAAAGTGTCGCCTCCGGAGATGCCCGCATGCGCTACATCGCCGAACGAGTGTTACCGCGCTTAGGTTAGATTCAGCGACTCGCCCTTTTTCTCGGCCTTTTCTCGGCCTCTACTTGTTCTCGGCCTCTACTCGGCGAAGCCGCACATGGCGTAGGTGGTGGCGAGAAACAAGCGGTGCGCATCGTCTAAGTCGATGTCGTCGTCAAAGTACACCGCTGAACGCAGCCCTATCATCAACGCGTAGGCAATTTCCGCCGCGTCCTTCGGCTGTTGTAACAACACCGCAGGCGAGGCGGCAAATATCTGCGCCAGGTGTGCTTTGCAGCGGTCGTCAAATTCCGCCTTGGTTATGCGTAGCCTCTCATCGTTCACCGCGGCACCAAAACACTCCAGCATAAAGCCAATCTCTTCCACCGTGCTGGTTTCGCCTTTGAACCAGAAATCAGCCAGCGACTGTAGCTGTTGCTGGGGCGGTTGGGCGCCAAAGCCATCAATGCGTTCTAAAAACCGCACCGACACATTGGCAAAGTACTGCTCCAAGATGTCTTCTTTGCCGTTGAAGTAGTACAACAGGTGGCTGGCGGTCATGCCCGCACCCTCGGCAATCTCGGCCAGGGTGGTTTTTACATACCCTCTGGCCAGGATATTGTCATGCAAAGACTTAAATATCCGACGCCGGCGCTGAACACCACGGCGCTGTGCGTTGGGTCGATTGTTGGAGCGATTGTCGGTCTGAGCCGGTGCGGCTGATTGTTCACTGGGTTGCGACATGCCGCTATTTTAACATGTTTATCTATCTTCAATGAGAGAGCAATGAGAGTGCAATGAAGGCCGCGGACCATTCTTGAATTATGTTCAAACGAAAACTAAGATCCGCCCAAACTACGCCTTCACGAGCGAGCCAGGAGAGACTCACTCAATGAATATCGGCTGTATCCCAAACAAAACCGCGCGTGTGGCCCCTGCTCGCGAGGCTTTAATCGATGTACAAAGCGGCCGCCGGGTGAGCTTCGCCGAATTGGACAAACGCGTTCGCCGTCTTGCCAACGCATTGCTGGATGAGGTAGACCTCGGCAAGGGTGACCGTGTTGCGATTCTGGCCAAAAACAGCATCGAATACATGGAAGTGTTGTACGCCTGCGCGCGGGTGGGATTGATCGCACAACCACTCAATTGGCGCCTCGCAGACGTAGAACTGTTACGTATTTTGCAGGACGGCGAACCAAGTGTGGTGGTGGTGTCCGATGATTTCAACGCACAACAAGCTGCACTGCAAAGCCACTTACCGGACACGGTATGGCTTAGTTACGGCGCCAATAGTGATGATTCCTACGAGGCTTTGATCGCGCAGGCGGTGACCACAGAACCGCAGCCATCCGCAGGGGTTGGCGGCCAGGATCCAGCGCTTATTCTCTATACCGGCGGCACCACTGGAGAATCCAAGGGTGCCCTACACACCCACCACTCGTTGTATATGGGGATGCTTAATCAGACCGTGGCTGAGCGGATTGTACCCACTGACGTATACATGCTCACCGGGCAGATGTTCCACATCCCAGTGGCGCTGGCCATGAACTATCACGCCCATGGCTGCCCGGTGGTGCTGATCAACTTTGAAGCACGCTTGGCACTCGAAGTGATCCAGCGCGAACGGGTCACCGCGTTTTTAGGCATCACCACCATGCTCAATTGGATGATGGCAGATGCGGAGTTTGAGCAATTTGATCTCAGTAGCCTCCGCAATATCCAATACGGCGGTGGGCCGATGCCGCGTAGTGTGGTTGCCGCCGCTCTCAAATCTTTACCGTGTACGCTGATCCAAGGCTACGGCCAAACCGAAGGCATGACCATGACGTTTCTCTCCCAAGAGGACCACCAACAGGCGTTGGCGGGCACCCATCCGGAACGTTTAGGTTCTTGTGGCCGCGAAGGTTTTGTCACTGAAGTCCGCGTCGCGCAACCCGACGGCAGGCCGGTACCTAAGGATAGCACCACGCCCGGCGAAATCCTGGTGCGCTCAGAGGCCAACATGGTCGGTTACTGGCGGCGCCCGGAATTAACCGCGCAAACTATCCGCAACGGCTGGATGTGGACCGGCGATATTGCCACCTGGGACGCCGACGGCTATGTGTTTATCGTCGATCGTGCCAAAGACATGATCATTTCCGGCGGCGAAAATATTTACAGCACTCAGGTCGAGGCCGCCATTCACCAACACGCCGCCGTGCTGGAATGCGCTGTGTTTGGCATACCTGACGACAAATGGGGTGAGGTGGTGAAAGCGGTGGTGGTGCTTAAACCCGGTGCCAAGGCAACCGCACACGACATCATCAGTACGGCGGCAGAACATCTAGCGTCTTACCAAAAACCGAAATCGGTGGATTTTGTGGACAGTTTGCCGAAAGCCCCCACCGGGAAGATTCTGAAACGTGAATTGCGCGACCCTTATTGGGCTGAACAGGAGAAATCTGTGTGACCCGGCTGCTCGACGACGGAACTCTGGTCGCCATCGGGCGTCGCAGCCCACCGCGTCGAGAATTGGTGACGCCGCGGGACATACGCAAATACGCCGTGGCCACCGGTAACCGCCAACAAAAACACTTAGACGGCGAAGTAGCCCCGCCGATGTTCCACGTGCCTTTGTTCCCGGACATGGTAGCGCTTGATCAACTGTCCCCAGACGGCGTCTCGATTGACACCTTACTGCCACCGTTTCCGTTGCAGAAAGCCACGGCCGGGGACTACGTATTGAGTACCACAAACCCGTACGGCCGGGTGATGGGTTGCATCAATGTGTGGAAGAGTGGCTGGGTGAGGACGGCCACATGGTTTCCATCGACTATTCCAATCGCGCCGCCGCCTACATCGGCGATACGCTCACCGCAGGCGGCGGCACTACCGTACCCGCCTACTACGCCTTGGTGGCGCAAGCGCACATGGCGGGTTTAGGCCCCAGTGACATGGACTTTGCCCAACTCTACGACTGTTTCACACCGACTGTGTTGATCGAACTCGAAGATCTGGGTTTTTGCGCCAAAGGTGAAGGCGGCAGCTTTGCGGCTAGCGGCGCATTAGCGCCTGGGGGGCAAACTCCCAGTCGACACCCATGGTGGCATGTTATCCCATTGCCACTCCGGCAACCCCGGATCCATGTTGGCCCTCACCGAATCGGTATGGCAGCTGCGCCTACAACAGTGCGCGCGCTGCCACCAATATCAGTTTTATCCACGCAGTTTGTGCAGTCATTGCGGGCACACGCATTTAGACTGACAAAAGGTCAGTGGAAGCGGGCGTATCGCAAGTTTCACAGTGGTCCAACGCGGGATATCCGGCGCGTACTCCACGCCTAATGTGGTTGCGCTCATCGATCTGCCAGACCGCCCGCGCATGATGAGCAGCATCGCGACGGATCAGCCAGAAACCCTAAAAATTGGTGCGGCGGTGCAAGTAGATTTTGCGGACTGGGGAACTGGGGAGAAGGATTTAAGCTTCCCGTCTTTAGGCTTACCCGATTCAGCGAGGGATGGAGTGGCACTTTCCGTTACGCTCTTGCGCTCTTGCGCTCTTGCGCTCTTGCGATCACGCGCCGAACCGGCAGCTACGCCAACGCCCGCCGGGCGTTTCTGAACAAACGTAACCAAGGGCCGTCTTCACCCCAGCTGTCATCCCGCCATACATTCTGACAGCTGCGAAACACCCGTTCCGGGTGCGGCATCATAATCAATACCAGGCCGTCATTGGCGGTCACCCCCGCAAGCCCGGCCGCAGCGCCATTCGGATTATCCGGATACAGCTGTGTGACCTGGTGGTTAGCATCCACATATTGCACACCAATTTGACCGGCGTTCTGCAAAGCCTGCAGATCCGCTTCGCGACGAAACTCCGCCCGACCTTCGCCGTGGGCCACAGCTACCGGCAACACACTACCCTGCATACCGTTGAGCCACGGTGAATCCACCTGGGTGATGCGCGTCAACACCGTGCGGCCTTCAAACTGTTCTGAGCGGTTGCGCACAAACCGCGGCCAATGTTGTGCGCCGGGAATCAGTTCATACAGGTGGCTGAGCATCTGGCAGCCGTTACAGACGCCAAGCACCAACTTATCCGCGCCAAAAAAATCCGCAAACTGTGCGCGTACACCGTCATGGAACAAGGCGCTCTTGGCCCATCCACCGCCGCCGCCAAGTACATCCCCGTACGAAAAACCACCGCAGGTCACCATGGCTTGAAAGTCACTGAGCGCTTGTTCACCGCTTTGCAGATCACTCATGTGTACGTCCACACAGTCAAAACCTGCTTTTTCAAAAGCCGCGGCCATTTCCAATTGGCCATTTACCCCTTGTTCCCGCAATACCGCCAAGCGTGGGCGCACGGTGGAGATGAAAGGAAGGGTAATGTCTTCGCTTGGATCAAATGTCAGATCCGCATGTAAGCCCGGGTTGTGTTGGCGACTCTGTTGGATAGCCGCATGTTCCTCATCCGCACAGGCTTGACTGTCTCGCAATCTTTGCATGGCGTGGCTGGTCGCCGCCCAGGTTGTTTGTAAATCGGCTCGCTGGCTTGTCATAAGCGGTGTATCACCTTGTTGAAATTGCACCGCCTCCGCTATTGAAGCCACCCCCAGCTCGGTGACGCGGCAAGGTGCGGCGGCCTTGAACTCAGCTAGACAGCTGTTCGGCACCTGTACCACCAAACCAATTTCTTCGTTAAACAAAAACGCCAACGGATCCGCGGCAGGTGGCACGTGAATGTCCAACCCACAACGGCCGGCAAAGGCCATTTCCAACAAGGTAGCAACCAAGCCGCCGTCAGAGCGGTCGTGCATGGCGATGATTTGCCCTGCGCGTTTTGCCGCCAACACAAAATCCAGCAGCTGCCGCAGCGCTACCGCGTCTGCCACATCTGCAGCGGTGTTACCCAATTGCCGATAGGTCTGCGCCAGCACACTCCCGCCGAGGCGTTGCTGATCGTCCAGGTGTAACAACAACAGGGTACCGTCGACGTTCGGTTGCAGCTCCGGCGTTACCGTGGTGTTCACGTCTGTGACCGGCGCAAATGCAGAGACGATCAAAGTGACTGGCGACACCACCGCCTTGGTCACACCGTCTTGCCGCCACCGGGTCTGCATCGAGAGCGAATCTTTGCCCACAGGTATTGCTACCCCCAAGGCTGGACAAAAGGACTCACCCACCGCCTGCACCGCATCGTACAAACTCTGTTCTTCCAGATTGCTGCCCGCCGCCGCCATCCAATTGGCGGACAACACCACCCGATCGACACTATCGATGTCGGCGCAGATGAGATTGGTTAACGCCTCCGCCACCGCCATACGTGCCGCGGCCGCGGAGTCTATGAGCGCAAGCGGGCTGCGCTCACCCATGGCAAACGCTTCACCCCGGGTGGTGCGGAAACCGCGAATGGTCACCGCCGCATCAGCCACCGGCACCTGCCAGGGGCCGATCATGGGTTGGCAAGCGACCATACCGGTAATGGACCGGTCGCCAATGGTGATCAAAAATTGTTTACTGGCCACTGCTGGGAACTGCAACACGCGTTGCAGCGCATCTTCAACAGATACGCCTTGCAACTGCAGCGGGTTGAGCGCCACTTTTTCCCGCATAAACGCACGCTGCATCTTCGGCGGTTTGCCCAGCAGCACGTCTAACGGCAGGTGTATGGGATCGTTGTTAAAATGGCTGTCGTGGACTTTTAGGTCACCGTCCAGGGTGGATTCCCCTACTACAGAATATGGGCATCGTTCCCGCGCGCATATGCTTTCAAACCTGGCAAGTCTATCCGCATCAATACCCAGCACGTACCGTTCTTGGGCTTCGTTACACCACAACTCTAGTGGGGACATACTAGTGTCAGCGCTGGGTACCGCGCGCAACTGGAATGAGCCTCCGGCATTGGCGTCATGGACCAGTTCCGGCAACGCATTGGACAAGCCACCCGCACCTACATCGTGGATCAGGCGGATCGGATTATCTGCGCCCAGCGCGCAACAGGCATCTATCACCTCTTGGCAGCGCCGTTCCATCTCTGGATTACCACGTTGCACCGAGGCAAAATCGAGGTCTTGGCTGCTGGCCCCCGACGCCATGCTGGAAGCGGCGCCACCGCCTAAGCCAATGAGCATGGCCGGGCCGCCTAGCACCACTAACGCGGTTCCCACAGGAAAGTCGAGCGCGTGGACATGCTCTTCACGGACCGCGCCAACCCCACCGGCAATCATCACCGGCTTGTGATATCCCCTAACCGCGTCCCCCTGCTCAAGTTCAAAGGTGCGGAAGTAGCCGTTAATGGCTGGCCGGCCATATTCATTATTGAAACTGGCGCCACCAATTGGCCCCTCTAACATGATGTCCAACGCAGAAGCCATATGTGATGGTTTGCCGGTATCTATTTCCCAGGGCTGGGTTAAATCGGGAATATGTAAGTGCGAGGTGGTAAACCCCGTGAGACCCGCCTTCGGTTTCGACCCACGACCCACCGCACCTTCGTCACGGATCTCACCACCGGAACCTGTGGCGGCGCCCGGAAAGGGTGCAATCGCCGTGGGATGGTTATGGGTTTCCACTTTCATGAGGATGTGCACCGGCTCCGCGGCATAGTGGTAAGTATGATGATCCGGATCTACCCACAAGCGCTCATCCGCCGCCCCTTCGATCACTGCGGCGTTGTCACTGTAGGCACTTAAGATGCCCCGGCCATTAATGTGCTGATGGGTGTTGCGGATCATGTTGAACAGCGATTTGCTCTGCGGCTGCCCGTCAATTTCCCAATCCGCGTTGAATATCTTGTGACGACAATGCTCGGAATTGGCTTGCGCAAACATCATCAGCTCAGCATCACTCGGATTGCGTTGCAATTTTGCATAGGCTTGCGCGAGGTACTCGATTTCATCGGCAGATAGCGCTAAGCCTAGTTGCTCATTGGCTTGGTGCAGTGCTGTCACACCATCCTGCAGCAGCGGCACTTGCCCCACCGGCGCCGGTGGGTTGTGGTTAAACACATCGCCAAAGGTTTCAGCAAAAGAGTAGCTTTCCGTCATACGGTCGTGCAGGTGCTGTAAATCAATGCGCTTGGTATCCGCATCCGGGTCAACAAACCAACGAACACCTCGCTCTACACGCTCCACCTTGTGCAGACCGCAAATCTTGAAAATATCCGTGGCTTTGCTGGACCAAGGCGAGATGGTCCCCGTGCGTGGCATCACCGTGACCCAGCGTTCGCCTGCTGGCTGTGCCAGCTCCTGGCTTGGACCGTACTCCAACAACAGTTTGGCCTGATCCAGCTCAACCTCGTCAAGCAGGGCGGTCAGCTTGAGTACGTGCACATGTTCCGCATAACTCACCGCCGGCACTTGTTTGCGCTTTTTGGCCAACGCAAACACACTGAGCGCCGGTCGGCCGCTCAGCACAAGGATGGAGTCATGGATCTGGGTGCTGTCTGTTGCCGCCATTGCTACCTTTGTTAGATTTCAAGCCTTGGTGCCTGGTGAAAGGAACCGCTCATGAAGAGCGTGAGTTTTCAAATTGCTGTCGTACCGACGCCCGACGTTGGGCAAAAAAATTCGACAGGATCGCCGCACACTCGTCTGCTAACACCCCGCCTTCAATATTCACACGGTGATTGAGCCACGCACTGTCAAACAGCGGGTGCGTGTGGGCCACCCCAGCCTTAGGCTCGTGGGTGCCATAAACCAGCCGCGCAATTCGCGCGTGGACCAACGCGCCGGCACACATCAGACAAGGTTCTAAGGTGACGTATAGCACCGCACCCGGAAGACGGTAGTTTTGTGTGGCGCTGCAGGCCTGGCGCAAAGCCACAACTTCGGCATGAGCAGTGGGGTCATGACTGCTGATGGGGCAGTTAAAACCGGCACCGATCACTTCATCCTGCTGGACCAAGACGGCACCGACCGGCACTTCGCCTTGCGCTTGTGCCAGCTCTGCTTGGTCCAGGGCCAGCCGCATCCATTGTTCGTCTGCAGCTATTCCCACTCTATTGTAAATAAGCCTTTTTTGTCCTTTATATTCAATGGCTTATTTTCCTGATAAACGGTAATACCATGAAAAATGCCATGCTCAGAAATTCCTTCAAAATGCTCGAAAAAAATTGCCGATTGAACACTGATACACAGCACCTTAGGCAACCTTCCGGGCTTTGACTTCCAGGTGAATGCCTTCCTGCTGCTGCAGGTAATGGATCACTGCGAACAGGTTGCTCGCCTGGGGATTCCCTTTTGGCCCGAACATACGCATGAGACTCTTGCTCGACTTCTCGAAAACATGGGAGAGTTTCTCAAACCCGATCGTCGCGTTGATGTAGTCACGCAGCACCGCCTTGCCGGTATCGACATCACCGGCGAGCAGACATTCGACCCCTTCTTGCAGCAGGGCCTTGCGAAACGCCGGATCCCGCTGGGCGCGAGCCTGTATGGTGTCCTTAAAATCTTTCGTTAAAGCCATCATGTCACCTCTTGCCGTTTTCGGCGCTTATAGTCGCGCCAATGCCCTTTCGCGGCAGAAATATCTGCATCCTGGTGCTTCTTGGTACCACCGCCAGCAATATCACCAATCGGTCCCCGTCCTTGCCGAAGTAGATCCGATAGCCAGGGCCGAAATCAATCCGGTACTCATAAACGCCAGCACCAACACCTTTCACGTTAGAGAAGTTACCCTGCTCCATCCGATGGACGGCTGTCGTCACCTTGGCCGCAGCGGCTACATTCAGACGATCAAACCATTTGGCATAAGGACTGTTTCCCTCAGTATCGAGGTATTCTCTAACCTCTATCATACGACCTATATAGTCGCATATATGTTACCTTTAGCAATATCAAAACAACGATGCATTGTCCGGATAACCTCTTTTTTCAATGGAGTGAAAACCGAATCAGTTGCTTGGACTGCTCGACTACCTGCGAATGATGGGTAAACAGGATAACTTGCGTCTTTTCAGCTAATTCAGCCAAGGCATTCAATGCGGCTTGTGAACGGTCATCATCAAAGTCCGCCAGCACGTCATCGACAATGAAGGGCATAGGCTCCGCACTTTCCATATATTTTTCGAGAGAGGCCAGACGCAACGCCAAGCAAAGCTGATCCCGCGTCCCTGAGTTCATCCCCTCTACATACACGCGCTTTCCCCACCATGCTCAAAAGATACAAAAAAACTAGGGCGTGTTAACACTAATGGTTGTGTGTGTTACCAAGTTAATCCATGGAACTCACGAAATCACAATATCGTCGGATCGAGCCTCTACTACCGGTACAGCGAGGAAACATATCGATTTCTAACCATCAAGTGCTCAATGCTATCCTCTACGTTGCTGAGCAGGGGTGTAAGTGGAGGGCTCTTCCTGAACGATTTGGAAATTGGCATACGATCTACACTCGCATGAGTCGCTGGTCGAAAAATGGCGTACTACAGAAAGTGTTTGATCAGCTGCAAGCAGAACAAATCGTTCAAATTCAGTGAGATGCGTTTTCCCTTGATAGTACCAGTGTAAAAGTCCATCCGGACGGAACAGGGGCACTAAAAAAAACGGTCCGCAATCCATCGGTAAGTCACGAGGTGGCTGGACAACAAAGATCCATATGATTGCAGCGGACGCCAAGACGGCCATCACTTTTTCCTTATCCCCCGGCCAAGCACACGATGCTCCGGCAGGACGAGAACTGATGAAGAAGCTGGGTCCGCAGCAGGCATCGATTCATATGATTATGGATCGCGCCTACGAGGGCGACGAGACTCGTCAGCTTGCGCTCGATCTTGGCTACGATCCGGTTGTACCCCCAAAGCAGAACCGATTGGAGCCTTGGGCGTACAAGGAGGACATCTATCGGAGGCGCAATGAAGTCGAGCGACTATTTCGACGACTCAAGGGATTCAGACGCATTTTTTCAAGGGTTGAGAAGCTCGATGCATTGTTCATCGGCTTCATATGGTTCGCCCTTATCGTCGAAGCACTACGATAGTGTTAACACGCCCTAGTATGAACTAACTCTCCCCATAAGCCTTGATAAAGAAATAACTATCGCGTTGTTGCCTACAGGAAACTTGTCACTACCACCATAAAGAATGTCATTATAATTTGCACCAACACAACCTGTATCAGGAGCGATGCTCCTGATTTACAAGGTATAAACTAAGGCCCACGCGCCCGTGAAGGGCGCGACAATCGGGGTGATGCTTCAGTTTTTCGTAGACTTCTGTTTCAATCCACGCGCCCGTGAGGGGCGCGTCCGCCGCGCCGATGTCGACCTCAATCTCCAGCGGAGTTTCAATCCACGCGCCCGTGAAGGGCGCGACTGTCGATCGCGAGGGTAAACCTAAAAGGTACCCAGTTTCAATCCACGCGCCCGTGAAGGGCGCGACCCGTGAATGGTATCCAACATCTGCGGGTACTCGTCGTAGATGTTTCAATCCACGCGCCCGTGAAGGGCGCGACCATAGTTAAAAGTGCCATACCCATCCGATCCTGTAGTTTCAATCCACGCGCCCGTGAAGGGCGCGACCGAGTTTATCTAACTGGTCGGGACTTGCACCGTTGTTTCAATCCACGCGCCCGTGAAGGGCGCGACACTGACACGTCTGCCAGAACGTCACAACCTCCTTGTTTCAATCCACGCGCCCGTGAAGGGCGCGACATCGTAACGATAAATGGAAACTGCCGCATTGCCGGTTTCAATCCACGCGCCCGTGAAGGGCGCGACAGAGTCCGGTTTCCGCCTGGATCCGCGATCTGTTGTTTCAATCCACGCGCCCGTGAAGGGCGCGACTATCTCCCACAGCGCCGTGGATGGTTCATCCGGTGTTTCAATCCACGCGCCCGTGAAGGGCGCGACCGGATACCTTCCACGCACCGATTGGCCAGTGATTGTTCCAATCCACGCGCCCGTGAAGGGCGCGACCTC
>JANQKS010000072.1 GCA_028281005.1 Pseudomonadales bacterium | reverse complement strand
CACGCCTGGCGTGAACGGACTCCAGGTCACGGTGTTTCCCCACAAAATTTAGGCTGTTAAAGCTACCGGGCCTTGGGAGGCATCACAAGCACTGGCGGTGGGGTGTCGGCAGTGGGGAACAGTTTTGACGTTTGTTGTGTGTTGTGTGCGGGGACACTTTGGCAGGGAGCGGCCAGGAGCTGCCATTCACATCAAATCGAATAGGTGCCTTCGAACTGCTTCGACTATCACGTCTGGTTGATCTTGGTGAACTAGGTGTCCGCTGGTTTCCGCTACAAGCAGCTCACTTTGACTCGAAAGTTCTAGTTGTTGCTCTTGTTGTATTGTCCAGATCGATTCCATGTACATAGCCTCCTCGTCCGACATTCCTAGTTGATCTTTAAACATGGTCTTCTCGCCATGGACGATCACAGTAAGCGGTTTATCACCGATGGGACCTATGGACTGCATCTGATTGTCGCTGATGGGATCTACCGACAGTTCCTTCGCGTGCGCAGCTGTATGTTTCGTCATTCGACCTACATGGGCGTACATTTGGGCCAGATGTTGTGGCTGTTCGCTGAACGTGAAAGGTCCTTGGAGCTTCAGGATGATCGAGACTAACCCCATATCAAATAAGCTCGACACAAATGCACGTTCTTCTGCCATCGCGTCCACGGCATCCGGCACAATCTTCCGAAGGGACGCCGTGTAATCTTTTGGTCTCGAATCTACCAATATGATTCCGGCAACCTTATCAGGATGGCGATTTTCGTATAGTTGTACGAGGCTGCCGCCAAAAGATGCCCCCACCATCACATACGGCGGGTTCGAATCGGCCGCTTCGAGAAGCACGCTGAGTTCCTCTGCTAGTTGATTGATGGTGCGAGGCTCGGTTCCAAACTCGCTCCATCCGTGACCTGCACGATCGTAAGAGCAGACGGACGCGAATTCGGAAATGCGTCTCTGGACTTCGTACCAGTCCATCGACCACATCCCGGAACCCGCTTCAAGAATCACGGTTTGACTCTCTCCATCACCTGAACAATTTAGATGAAGCGAGTGACCCCCAACGTCTATGAGCTCACCTGGGTACGGGTAAGTTGACTCGAATTGACTTACCACATACCACTGGTATGCGATTGAGCAGGTTAGGCAAGTAGCCACAAATACTGCGGTGCCTACTAAGAATTTCAGAATCCATCCCAATTTAAGTCCCCCCAACAATCCCTGAATTTTCTGTCGTATTGGTGGCGAAAATAGTTTTTACACACAGCAGTTTGGGGTCGTGAGCGCCAGATTCACAGGATTAGCCACATCAGTCTGCTAACTCTAGCAGCACCAGCCGCCCAAAATGACGAGAATCCGAGACAACGTACGCGTGCAAGCGGCCAAAAACGGCCTTATGCCAAACGTTTTTTCAGTTCGGTTCGCATGAGTGCCCCTCAACAATTCTCTTCATAAATGTCGCAATCTCATCAACGACGACCGTTGGCTTATCGTGATGCACATAGTGGCCAGAGCCGTTGACTACCCTTAATGTTCCGCAATCGGTTAAGGCTGCTAACTCTGACTGCAATTTCTGCCACAGACTCTTAGCGTCTTTCGACACCGCCTTTGCAAGAGAAACGTCAGCGTCCACTTCACGAGATAAAACCAACACAGGGAGTAGTGGCATCAAGTCAGCTTTTGATGCCTGATCGAACATGAGATCAGTCGCCAACCACTCTGCGAAAAAACCTTCGATGCTGATTGGCATAAATTGTTTTGCAGGGCCCACATTTCTCGGCAAATCTCCATACGGATAAGGGTCGAATGCTCTCAACCATCCACTATGAGCGATTGAGCTAACAGCCCAGCTAGGTAGCGCGTGACGGCTGGTGAACGAAGACCCACCTTGCGCTCTAACCCTATGATCGAAGTGCGAAGAATCAATGAGCACAAGCCCTCGAACCTGTTCAGCGTAGAGACCCGCATAGATGATAGACAACAGTCCACCACGCGAATGACCAATGACCAAGTATGGCGAAGTCTCTCCAGCGGCTTCTAGTAGTGAGTTAAGTTCCGCAGAGATAGCAACCCCGTCTCGTACAACGTTATTTGGCTCGCTCCACAGCATACCCGCTCGATCGTAAGCGCAGACACGGCGAGAGCGCGAGAGCTTTTCGTGAATAGGAGCCCAAGAGAGAGATCCGTAGATATCCAGTCCAGATTGCAAAAGAAGCGTGGGTTTCCCTTCTTCTCGAATTCCTAAGCAGTGCAAGTGACTAGCACCCCAAGGCATGGAGATTAGTTTTCCTGGTGGAGGGTAGTTTTCTTTGGCACTCTTTCGAGCCCAGGTTTCGTAAATGGCGCCGATCGACCCTATTGATAGGAAAAGAAAGACGAGCATTCCAATACGACGTCTCAACTAGCCTCCAGTCCTAGTATCGGATTGCGATTTCTTCGGCTGACTTTCGTAAACGACCTGCGTTGCAGATGCCTTGGCGACAATTTCGTTCCCACAAAAGAAGCTACATCCAACATAGATTGATTTGCTTCGTTGTCGAATAACCTCACCTTCGATACGAAGATCACCGCCGGTCACTGGGGAAAGATAGCTGATCGACATGTTCGTGGTACCGAAGAAATATCCATCATCCAATACCGTCATGGCTGCAAGCCCAAGTACTTGATCAGCGATTGCGGCAATATATCCGCCGAATAGTGCTCTTCCATGAAATAGATCCGGATCAACCAACCATCGCTTTTCAACAAAGCCAGGCCGCCAATTGGATAAAACCGGTTCTAGCCCCAGCTTCTTGTTTACAAGAAGCTCTGGAGTATCACTACTGATGAAACCATCTAAGATTCCCTGCCAAAATCCCATCCAGTTCTCCCAACATTAGGTCGTTTTGAGCCTAACTTATATGTAACTTACTGTCTCTTATGCGTCGATCTTGCTCCTTTAACTAAACGGACTGAGCGGCGGCGTTAGCGTTAACGGCCGTTCAACCAAATTGCCAAGCGGTCGCTGCCCGGCCAACAGGAGACAGTTTAAGGCGGAGTTGTTTCAGGTCGTGTGGATCGAAATGCCCTCATCTGACCGACGTTGGAATACCAATCCGCTAGTTTCGGTAGATCGTCCACCCAGGAGCTGTGAACCCTCATTGTCATCAGCTCAAGTGCACTGAATAGCGAAATTAGCGCAAAACTCAAAGTAGAAGAAGATAAATCTATCTGCTCAAAATACTGGAGGCACCGCTTTGCTCTGGACTCTTCCAGTTCCAATATCTCGCTCGAACGATCTTCGGGTTTCCTCCGCGCCTCCCTCACCCATACGGCAACTCCATCAACGAAGCCATTCACGATGCCTTCTAGCTGTCGCCCGTTCACGTCCGAAACCTCAGCCAAGAGTTTTCGCTCCGAGCTTCGCTCGAGGTACTCACATATAGGACGGCTCTCAGCTAAAACACTTTCATCGTCGAGCAACAATGTAGGAACCTTGCCTGCCGGATTGAAGACCAATAATTTATCAGCCGTATTGCGTACGCCAACGTACTCGCTTGGAAGGTCGACTCCTAGCTCGATAGCAACGACGCGAATGATTCGAGAGTAGAGGGAGTTGGGTGTACATAGCAGCAACATGCATGCAGCTTACTTGAAACATCCGCTTGCTTGAATGGCCATTGTGGGCCCAGACCGTGTGAAAACTATTTTCAGGATTCACAAGCTGAGAAAAACGCGCGTGAGAGCTGCCTCGTTGGTGGTTCGATCACGTCGAGTTTGTTTTTAGACCACTCTCGCACGCGTTTTGTTTTGAGGATTGGAGTTTTCACACAACCTGGGTCGCAAGCAGCCGCGTGAACTTCCGGCGCGAGATGCGGCTTTCGGCCAGAATTCGTATTCTCTTCTGGCACGGTTCATGGGAAGCTGCTCACATGGACGAAGCATTAGAAATCCCTGATTGGATCAACAGTGCGATTTCGCTCGACGATCCCAAGGTTGAGGCTGTGGTAGATGAGGTGGCTGCGGCTAGAGTGGTCTATCTCGGCGAGACCAACCATTTCGTGCACGAGAAGACCGATTTTCGTTTGTGGTGGTTGTCTCAGTTAGGTACGCGCAAACGATTAGTCATAGGTGAGGAAATTGCTCACCTCGACGGGGAAGAGATCGATGGTTTCCTGCATGACGGGGACGCTCGTCACTTAGATCGAGTCGCAACTTTCGGTTACAACGGGCGCAAACGTACGGATCGCGATGATTGGCCACCGGTATTCAAGAGCTCCGCATACCCTCATGCCGGTATGCGATACGAGCACGAACGCTTGTATGCGGCAATTCGTCATAAAGGAGCTGTCGAACGGTTTTTCGGCTTCGACGTGGACGCCGATGGTGCGGGGTCAGCCGAACGCGTGTTCGGAGAAACCCTCGACGACGAGCTCATGCGCCTCGAGGCAACGGGCGACACTTCGCGCACTCAGATCGATTCGTTACGTTATTTACAACTGATGGCAGGTGCAACGGAGTTTGAGCAAACCCGCGCCGCGATGGCATACCGCGAGGATGTCATGAAACGACGCGTCGACGAAGTACTGGCGGCGACAGATCCCGCCCACCTCATTGTGCTGCTCGCGCACGCCTTTCATCTCGCGAAAGATGACGCCTGCTTTGGGTCCGAGGCCGGCATCGGGCCGGGAGGCGGGCAAGCCAATTCGCTCGGCCACTACCTCACGCAAGAAAAAGGCCTCGATACCAGCTCCGTTTGGATGTTGTGCGGGGAAGGCATGGGCAGCCAACCGCTCGCGAGTCTCCCTAACAAGCTGCGATATCCTCGGCGTTCGCTCAATCGACAACTCCTCGCTGAGCTTGAGGATGTTGCACTCTTGCGATGCGGCCCACGAGGAATGGTTGGTGTTGGAAATCTATACAACACAGTCGCGGAAGTAGAGTTGGCACGTCAGGCGGACTGCGTGATGTTTTTTCCAACCGTGACTCCCCTCCAATCATGACCATTGCGTGAGGTCCGCCGATATTGGCTACGGCACTCAGTGTCGGAGAAGGGTGGATAGCAGACGTTTTCCTACATTCATCTCGTCAGGATTACATTAGGCTGCCCTCGCTCCCTGTCGCCTGCGACGCAGTACGTACCGAAAGGGAATGGCTTGTAGGGGAGCACTAATAGAGTGCCTAAAGTCTCACTTCCAAAACTGCCACCACTTTCTTGGGTGTTCATCGTCGGTTACGCCTGGTGGTGTTGCTGGCGGGTTCGTCAAAGCCGATAGCAACTCGCCATCCCCAAGTCTTCTTGCGTGTTCTACGAGAAGCACCTCGTAATAGCCATTCCAATGCCGTAGTCTTTCAGTAATAAATTCGTTGGCTTGCAACGCACCTGATCCCAATGACGTGTTGTATGTCAGCGTGAGCATGAAATCCTTACCTGCTAACAATGATAGTTTGCGGTCGTCATAGGCTCCGAAGGTATCTTCAACGTCATCCGCTAAATGTTCGGCAATGAATACCTTGAGCATATCTACCGGACCCGCCCCCTCGAGTGGCTGCCGGTCATATATGTCAGCTAAAACTCCGCCAAGCGCATTAGAAGGCAGGTTGTAAAGTGTATGCGAAAGGTCGCAAATTGATCCGACTGTATCACCCATGGAGATGTCCTTAGATGCTCACTGGCAAGTTGCCTGTTTTCTAACTCTAGAACTTCCGCTTAGCTAATTTCAAATGGACCCGTGCGTTGAGCTTATCAATTTGCTGGGAGCAAACTCGCATTACAAATACATCTGGTTGGACGACATTGAAATAAAAAGGCCGCTTTCGAGAGAGTTGCCTTGGAGATCTGGCAATGAAAGCGGCTAAGTTGTGTACACATGCAAAAGCACACGATTCAGGGCGCTGCTCGCCAAACGGATGAAGGCGACAGCGCCGGATACAAAAACATTGCCTGCGCGGCGGGTCATTCAGTAAATACCGCTATAGTGCATCGGCTAAAACTGAGGCGCACTTTCTGTGGAGGAATTGGATGTTTGAGGCGGTCAACCCCTGCGTGACAGATCCTTAAGCAACCGAAGGTCGATCCTAAAATTCACGATTAGTGCGCCACCAAAAACGGCCCCGCCGATTGAGACGGCAATCAAGACAAGTCCCAGCACAATCCCATCGTCTCTGAGCAACTCCAGGGAGACGGCCAGGACAAACAACGCGACGACGATCGCAGCAAGACCGAAGAGAAGCATGCTCCAAGGGGAGCCATGGATCGCACGGATTTGCCGACGATAGCGATTTCTGAATATCTGGTTCGGCCAAAGTCGATCCAGAACCACCTCCCGGCTGCTCCGGTCGAGTGACACGATTTCGTCGAACATCGGAAAGAAGAACCAATCCTTCGCGACCTGTGCGGAAATGTCCTCGTCCTTGGGCAGACGTCCCGTTTTCAGAACCGACCCAATATCGACCAGTCTGGATTTGGCGGTTTCAATGCGCGCGCCAATCGTCTGATCCAGACCGAACGGCGTGACGTGTTCCGCGAAATCTTCGGCACAAGAAAGACAGACCCGTTGCGTGTCCGATGGCATCGCGGCGAGGCGGTCTGCCCAGATGTATTCCAAGCAAGGTTCTTCGCGCTCGTAAATACCGCCGCTACCGCCATCTAGCAGGGAGTTGATCCCCCGATCAAACCTCTCTCCGGCTCCCGGTGGAATTAGCGAATAAATGTGGTCCCTGGATACGTCGGAATGATTAACCAGATACCGAACCTCGTCTTGAGGCGTCGATCTGAACCGAAACGGCAGACGCTCAGGGATGAAACCTGACCGCGTGATTTCCCTCACTGGAGACAGCTGAAGCTCAACCGAATCCAACCTGTAAATGTCGATGTCGCAAAACGAGCATCGCATTTGATTTTCTGCCATATCCTCACCTAATGAGCGGCCGTGGGTCGTTCAGTAATTCGATGCGCGAAATCTTGCCACCGCGAATCCAAAACCACTCCGTGGTCGAGATGGTTCCAAACGGCATAACTAACTCATATAGCACTGCTACTCTGTCGTCATGAGTAGCAAAAATCAAATTGTGTGCCTTCAGACCGCCAATTCCCAACCCTTTAAGCTGTCCGATGTACTCGTCAGCGGAAGTTGACTCTAACAGCGGTCCTTTAAAGCAGAAATCATCTGTAAGCAGCTCCCTCAGTGCGTGTAGGTCGGGTTCAGCGCCGAAGAATGTAGTGAAGTATTCTCTTACGATTGACTCTTCCATACGCGTACGATCGTCCCAGATATACTTCCTTCCAGAAGTCTACACGCGAATGACCGTTGTGGGTCGTTCTGTACCGTTGCTCCTAACACACCCCCTATGTCTGGTCGTGCGAAACTCAGGCAGTTACCAAACTGAAGTCGTTGGGCCTGGCCAGCCATAAACTGCCAGTTCTAGTTTGGTTTTTTTGGATTGATTTGCGACTGATATTTCAGAGTTTCATGTACCCAATTCGCATAATCCCTTGTGCAAGAAGGCGACTGAACAGCCTACGTCGTCCACAGAGATGACCAGCAGCGTCACAGCAAACGCAAAGGCAGCGTCCGTGAAGGTTTCCAGTCGGGTCATCTGCATGCCGCGCTGCCGGAACCCGTTCTCAGTCGGGAGTTCAGCCAAAGTGGCGTCCGTCCAGGTATGTAGTCTCGAATTCATCACTTTCTATCGCGGGCGGTTGGGACATGCAGGGACTGTTAGCCCATGGTTTCTTCTAGGGTCAGTTGGATGGCTGACCACCATTCAATCAAGTCTGCTTCAGACAGGGTAGAAAAGTCAGGAACACTGGCAATTAACTTGTCCGTCATAACGTCAGATAAATGCTTGAGCCCCTCTCCAGCTTTTTGCTGCTCTTCTTCCCAAGCACCTAGCGCGCTGTCGATGTCTCTCTCGGATGCGAGCGCGGTTATGAGTTCCACGCCATTCTTCATTCCTTTAAACACGCCGCTTGTTGTAAATGGGGGCACCAGCGATCCTGCGTCACCCGCCAAGCAGATACGCCCTCGGCGATACACGTCCGGGATGGTGGCAACTATTCCCTGACCAAATGTATTTCTAGATCGGGCAACGATGTCCGCATAGTAACCCGGCAATAAGGGTTTTACTTTTTGCTTAAGTTTTTTCTCTATCTCAACGCGCATCCTGCCGGGAGGTAGGGAGAGCTCATGCTGTATACCTTCCCTGTCCAATAGATGATCTGCCAACTCGTCTGCAGTCAAAGGCAAGAACACTCCCCAGTTCAAATCTCGATCACCGACCGTGGTTGAACCACTTTCATTGGGTAAGAGATAGGCAAAAAAATGACCGCCCGGAAATCCGACGCGTTGTAGCGTCTCATCAAAAAGCGAACTGTCGCCTAATTCCTGTTCAGGAAGAGTGCCGCGCCAAATGAAGTAACCTTGGTATCGAGGCTGATGCGTTGGACAAACGATTGATCGTCCAAGCGAATGGTAGCCATCGGCGAAAACCGCGATGTCGTAATACTCAACCGACCCGTCATCAAGCGTGACTTTAACTTCATCCCCTTCATTTTGAGCATCAGCTACGGCCCTACCAGTCTTGTAGTCATCGTCTGGCACCAAAGATCTCAGATGATCAAAAAGATGACCCCACCGAATAGCTTCAAGAAAAGTCGGAACAGACCCCGCCATACCCCCGTAGTGAGCATCTTTGCCTGAAACGCTGGAATGAGTCAGCGCGCGGATACTCACATGAGGAAAGCCGTCGTCAATGAACCCCTGATCTCTGAGAGCAACAGCTACTGCGGTTGGGATGCCCAAACCTGCACCGCGATCTTTAAGAACACTGCCCGACCTCTCAAAGACTGTCGGCTGCATTCCAGTTTTCCGTGCGGCAATCGCAGTGGTACAGCCAGTAATTGAACCGCCAACGATACAGATACGTTGGCTCACCCAACAACCTCGTGCACAACGTTCATGTGCTTCTAGCAGTCATCTCGTTGTTAGGTTCTGTCACCAGACTTGAGCCTTCAACTTTCCCATCAACCCTCAACCGGTTGCACTTTAATTCGATCCGGATAAAGGTCCGCAACAGCCTGGGGCTCACCCCCTGCCTGATAGCGAAAGTCACAGCACTTGGCCCCTAGCGCAATTGTCCCAGTTCGCACCAAACCGCGACCTTGGGCATCACTCATCACATCGTCGCTGGCACACATATACGGAACCAAATCCATCGCATCATATTTGCGGAAGTGATGACAGATGGCACAGGAAGTGATGTTGAAGGCCCAATCGCCGGAGTCTTCGTTTGATTCGTCAGGCAGGTATTCGTAAACAAACTCCCCAGGTTTCGCCGAAATTTGTGATTCGTGCATCGCATCAATAAACGCCTGCGCGACACTGGAGTCGGGTTGTTGGGGCTCAGCGCCTTGCCGTTTAGATTGGATCGCGGCTAGCGCTTTGCGTATGCGATAAATCATGGCATCCCCAAAACGATGCGCATCGATACCGCGATCTTTTACGGCCAGAAACAAAGCAAGGTTCATGGCCGAGGCAAACAGATCACCTGCGTGGTGGTGATCCGGATTGTCGCGGTAGGCCATGTCCGGCAACATGGCGATGAATTCCTGTTCAGCAGCATCGACCACAGCACTGGCGGCATCTGCACCCACCAATTCGGTCGCCAGTCGTTCGAGCCGACCACGATTGCGAACAAACGCCACTTTCATTTTTTCAGCGTTTTCGGGGAGCAACCCAATTTCTTCGGTCATGACAAAATGCAGCCATTGCTAAGGACATCGCTGACGACACTAACATAACGGCGAGCATTCTCCACGATATCGGGCGCTTATGATTGGCTGTACCGTGAAACGCAGAGTGACTCCGTTCTTCTTTCCCTTTGAGCTTGGCTACTACCCGGAGGCGGCAAGTCGCTGTGTGAGCACCACCAGATTGTGGGTAAACACGGCACTTTGCACATAGGCTTTGAAGTGCTCAAGCCCTTTCCAGTTACAGCGTGATAGGCCAAAGCAGCGTTTCAGATAGGAGATCACCGCCTCGATCCCGGCACGGAAGTGGCGCAGCTTACGGTACAACCAGCGGTCCGCGGTCATCTCGGATACCGACAACCCGACGCGCTTGTGGAAGGCAACTGCTTTTACCCCGAACGCTTTTGCCGCTGCCAGGTTGGCTCGGCTGGCATAACCGCCATCGGCAGCCAGTTGGCTCGGGGGTTTCCCGTAATGTGCCTTGTGGCGTTCAAGCATCGGCATCAAACAGGTGCTGTCTGCTGGATTGCCTGACTCGACCACCACATCGAGCACCAGGCCACTGGCGCCGCTGGTGAGCGTCAATTTATGACCGTACTGAACGTCTCGGCTGCCTTTGACGATGATATCTATGTGGGGCTCAAAGAGACTCACAACCTTGTCTTGCGAAGGTACCCGTTCGCCCGTTATGACGCGTCGCTGCTATCTCGAAGGTCGATTGGGCTTGGGACGTCTTCTGACATCTCACCAAAAACTCCAGCGCCGATTTAAGCACGATTTAACGCAGTCAAACCCAGATGGCCCGGAGACGCATCTTCAACAGACTGCACAAACCCCTTGCTGAAGATGGGCTTTTCCAATTCCCAACTCTACTTTGTTATAGAGCAGTTCCAGCCTCAGCGCAAAAGCCCGAAATAGCATATCGCGTTAGTATTGCCCAGCCGGTTCGTCGTAACGTTTGCCGGACAATTGATCTACCACCATTTCAGCCAATTGCCGATCTCGCGCGATGTCCCAGGAGTAACACCAACAAGCTCGCCCAAACTCGCCGAAGTTCCTGAAAAGCTGCGAAATTTCCATCAAAGACACTGAACTCTCCTAGTCGGAACAAGACACCTAGTTTAATTCATGCCGCGTAAACTGACTGTCGACACGATACAGCGCCGCAGATCGGGAAATTCGACGAAGCTTCTGGTTGCATCCGATCACTATCCATGTCACTTTTTTATATCGTCGGATTTCAAAATTAGGGGCTCAATGCACCGTTTGCTCACCAAATTAGGGGGATTATCCATAAGAACTGACGCGATCAGATGTCGCCATTCACTCGCGGACTGCGCCGTTTACCTTACAAATTCAGTCGCCAGAGGCAGACAATGAGCGCCAGACAGGCAAGGCAACAACGCCCGCCAAAACGCAAAGAAGAAGTCCTCGCCGCAGCGGCCACTGTGATGCGTGAGAAAGGAGTGGTGTCAACCCGCCTGCAGGATGTTGCCGATAACCTCGGTGTCGCCTATACCGCACTCTACCACTACTTCGAAAGCCGCGACCATCTTGCCGCAGAAGTGTTGTGTTGGAACATTGAAAACCGGCGAGCGCTACTAGCAGGCGCAGAAGGTGATTCCGCATTTGAGCGCCTTATGAGGTTTGTTCGCGCCGATTTGATCGAAGACCGCGACGTTAAAGTCCGGCTCCCGGCGCTGCTTCCGCTTACAGGCACCCATCTGCAGCAGGTGGTTGACAGTCGGCAGTTGCTTTACCGGGACGTCGCCTCACTAATCGAGTTGGGAATTGCAGAAGGTTCTATTCGACAATGCCATGCGCAAACAATCGCCAACATCATGATGACCGCACTCGAGTCGTTCGTAAAACATGCCGGCAATACGTCCCCGGCGCTGAAGAACACGCCCATGCGCATTGTTGCTGAAACGATTGAAGCACTTTATTCCCGCGGAATCCTGAAAAACCGCCTACAACTGCTATCGGCATCACGCTGTATCAGTCGGGGTGAAGAACTGCTTGGGGTTGACCCCGCCATCGACTCTGAAATTGAACGCCTCGAACAGATCTACCGCACCGCAACGCGGCATTTCAATTTGGCAGGGGTGCAAGCTTCAATCCCCAAAATTGCTGCGGAGTTGGGAGTATCTAAAACCGTAATTTACCAGTACACCGCCGACAAACTAGACCTGATGTATGCCTGCTACGAACGTGGCGCAGCTGTCGTTGAACGCAGCCAACGTTTCGCGCGAGATTTCGCCAAAAATCGTCTCGATGAGATGTTAATCCACCGCACAAACCTGTATCTCTTTCACGACACTGAGGCAGGCCCCTTCGCGCACCTCAACGCGATTGAGCACTTGAAGCCACAACATCAACGCCTCATCAACATGCGCAACCGCGGCGTACGTGAAACCTCGGTTGGTATTGCCAAAGCCGCGGCCAAAGACGGATTCATTCGCAACGACATCAACCCGGAAATCTACCAGCCGGTCATTGGACAGGCGATCTACGGTTTACCCAACTGGTTTGATGAACGTTATGCACTGCCAATTCAGGACGTAGCAAAACAGTCATTGATGCTTCATTACCAAGGACTTTCACCCAGTTGATTAGGTATCCATCAGCCATACCGTTGCCCGGCAAGCTGTGTTTGCTGTTGCTGCTTGTATCAAGCTGTTCCGATCCTAACAAACCATCGCACACAAGCGAGCCGAAAGTCATGCGTTACGGCACGGGGTCGCCTATGCAGACGTTTGACCCTCATCGAGCCGATACGGGACCCGCATTCTCCACCTACCTGACCCTCGTTTACGATGGATTAACTCGGGTTGCCCCCGACGATACCGGCGACCCTTTGCCGGCGCTGGCCAAGTCCTGGGAATGGATCGATGACGTCACCATTGAGTTTGTATTGCAGGAAGGCGTGCAGTTTATCGATGGTGAACCTTTTAACGCATATGCGGCCAAAGCGAACATCGAGCGCATGATCGCAGCCGAAGGGCCGCGCAGCAGGACCGTTGCTTCGATCCAAACCGCGGAGGTGGTCGGCACCTACCGGCTTCGCTTACATCTGTCTTATCCGGACCCCACCGTCACCTACAACCTCGGCCTATCGCCCGGCATGATGGTGAGCCCGGCCGCGTTCGACAATCCCCACCTGGACTTAAACCCGGTAGGCACTGGACCGTGGATTTATGATTTCGAAAACTCGACCATTGGCGACGTACATCGCTTCAGATTAAACCCCAACTATTTCAAAGGACACCCGGACGGGCGTGCCGACTACGAAATTCGGCTGCTTAAAGACTCACGCGCCCGATTAAATGCGTTAGTCTCGGGGCAAATCGACTTCGCCGTCCTCGGACCTTCCGAATCTGAATACGCTGAGCGCCGTGGATTTAACCTTTCCACCCGCATGAGTCGCTGGATGGGGATGACCTTTATCGATCGAAACGGCGAGGTAGCGCCCGCGCTCGCCGATGTTCGCGTAAGGCGTGCCATCGGCTATGCCGTCGACCGCCAGGCCATCGCGGACGTGGTGTTCTTCGGTTTCGCCGAACCGCGTTCACAACCAATGGCGACACTCGGCCATGTCGATGACCTCAAAAACTATTTCTACTACGACCCGCAGAAGGCACGCACGCTGTTAAAAGAAGCAGACGCCGAGGATTTGCACTTTGTTGTTCCTGTGATAGCCCCTATCTCCGCGGGCTACGAAGCCATTCAGCACTACTTGAAGCAGGTGGGTATCAATATGGAGCTTGAAGTGGTGGAGCCGGGCTCCTATGCTGCTTTGGCGCGCACGCGTCGCTTCCCAGTGAACACCATCGGCTACCCCACCTACGATCCAGACAGTCGTCATCTGGCGATTTGGGGTCCGGAGGCTGCGTACAACCCTTTCGAGCTGAACACTTCGCAGCTTGAGACAATCGCCGCGCGTGCGCGGCAAACGCTAGACGAAGAGTTACGTGAGCAGCTATTTGAGGAGTACTTTCGAATCATCGTGACCGAGGTGTATTCGCTGGTGTTTGTCCATGTGATGGATGTAGTTGCCTACGATGGGGAACGCCTAGCTGACGTCGAAGTCTCTCGCTACATCGATCCGCGCCTGCGGGAAGTTAAGCTCGCGCCTCGTGTGACCGGCTTGTGATAAACCTGTGACTGACCAATGATCCAACTGCTTGTCTCGCGCATCATTGGCTTGGTGCCGCTTCTGCTGATCGTTTCGTTTCTGACCTTTGGCATGTTGCACATGGTGCCGGGAGATGTCCGCGATCGGATCTTAGGTACCGACGCGACGGCGGAGCAATACGAGGCGCTTGGGGAAAAACTGGGGTTAAACGATCCCATTGTGGTGCAGTACGCCCGCTGGCTATTCAACGCCGTCCAAGGCGACCTCGGCACTTCCGCCTACAACAGCCAGAAAGTCACCGATGCGGTGTTGGATACCCTCCCCGTCACCTTGTCTCTCACCTTGGGCGGCATGTTTGTGGCCATTCTGATTGGAGTGCCCGCTGGAGTTTACGCCGGCCTGCACCGGGGGAGTTATATCGACCGCGCCGCGGTGTTGATCGCCACCATTGGTCAATCTTTGCCCAATTTCTGGGTGGCTATGTTGCTGGTCATTCCACTGGGCCTTATCTGGCAGGTGGTGCCTGCTACCGGGTTTGTTTCGCCGAGCGATAGCATCACAGAATGGATCAAGAGCATCACGGTGGCCTCAATTGCACTTGGCACCTCGGCGAGTGCGGCGTTGGCTAGGCAGACACGCGGCGCGATTATCGATGTACTGCGCCAAGATTACATTCGCACCGCGCGTTCTAAAGGGCTTTCGAGAGAAGTGGTGACCTTCAAACACGCGCTAAAAAACGCATCGGTCCCTGTCATCACGACCATCGGTTTCCAGGTCAACGGGCTTTTGGGCGGGGCGCTGATTGTTGAGCAGATTTTCGGCTTACACGGCTTTGGCTCGTTGGCCATCGACGCGGTACGCACCCAGAACATGCCGATGATGCAAGGTGTCGTGATTATGGGCACGCTGGTTATCGTGCTGGTCAATATCGGCGTGGATATTGCCTATGGATTTGTCAATCCAAAGGTGCGTTCATCGTGAATACGGCGACACATGCACCGCTCACCGGTACACAACGCTTCTTGCGGGCGTTCTTAAGAAACCGCCTCGCTGTCATCGCTGCGTCATATCTTGTGTTTGTGGTATTGGTCGCCTTGTTCGGCCAGTACACCCTTGTGCATTCGCCTAACGAAGTTAATCTGTCGAGGGCGTTAGAGGGACCCTCAGCCGAGTATTGGCTGGGTACCGATCACTTGGGCCGCAGCACGCTGAGCCGCGTTGTAGCAGCCAGCCGTGTAGCGTTGGAAGCCGCCTCCCTAGGTGTTGGTATTGCCATCCTGCTTGGCGCACCCCTCGGACTTGTCAGTGGATACTTTGGCGGCTGGTGGGACAGAATTTCGATGCGCATTGTGGAGGCGATCATCGCCTTGCCGGCTTTGTTGGTCGCCATTGCCATTATCGCCATTCTGGGTCCAAACCTAACCAACGCAATGATTGCCCTCGGCATTGCCAATTCGACGGCTTTCTTTCGCCTGATGCGCGGTGCAGCGCTGGAAGTCAGAGAGGAATTGTACGTTGATGCCGCGCGTGTATCGGGTGCTGCACCCACCCGGGTTGTGTTTGGGCATGTGTTACCCAATGTCACGGGGCCACTGACGGTCCAAACAACGTTGGCTTTCTCGTTTGTGTTGCTGGCGGAAGCCGGTCTTTCGTTTATTGGGCTTGGGGTCCAGCCACCGAACGCCAGTTGGGGCGCAATGCTCTCCGTGGCTCAAGGGTTTGTCTATCAACACCCCTTCTTGGCCGTGCCTCCCGGGCTCATGATCATGTTCTCAGTATTGGCCTTTAACTTACTGGGGGATGGCCTGCGCGATGCGTGGGCTAGAGTGGATCATCAAGGTGAACCGACCGGGGCGGCTAAGCGGCGTATGGGGTCCGCACAACAACAAGACACAGAATCACGCGCGCAATCCAGAGATGCGGCTGATAACGCAGCACTGCTTCAGGTACAAAACCTCGAAGTGCGCTTTCCGGCACCGCGCGGGGGGGAGTTGGCTGTGGTCTCCGAGGTCGGCTTCTCTGTGCCGGCCGGTAAAACCGTTGGTCTGGTAGGAGAGTCCGGATGTGGCAAGTCGGTGACCTCCATGGCGGTCATGGGCTTACTCGCAGAGGGCGGACGTATCGCCGCAGGCTCGATCCGCTTCGATGGAGAGGAATTGGTTGGCCTTAACGAAACCCAACTGAACAAAATCCGCGGCGCTAAGATCGGCATGATTTTTCAAGAGCCATCGTCGAGTCTTAATCCTGCGTTTACCGTGCAGAACCAACTGGGGGAAGCGTTGCGCGTGCACGAAGGCCTCACCAACCGACAAGCTGATGCACGCGCCATCGAATTGATGGATCAAGTCGGCATTCCCGGCGCATCGCAACGCGCGTCGGATTATCCACACCAGTTTTCCGGAGGTATGGCGCAACGCGTAATGATTGCCATGGCGCTGGCATGCCGTCCGAAACTGCTAATTGCAGATGAGCCTACCACGGCGCTGGATGTCACCATCCAGGGGCAGGTCCTCGACCTATTGAGCGCATTGCAAGAAGCGTACGACATGTCGATTCTCCTGATCACCCACGACCTCGGCGTGGTTGCGGACATGTGTGATGAAGCCGTTGTCATGTATGCCGGGCAGGTCATCGAGTCAGGCGACGTGGACGCCGTGCTGCGTTCACCCGGGCATCCTTACACCGCCGGTCTCATTGCTTCCATACCTCAGAATCAGAAACGGACGGGCAAACTCCAACAGATACCAGGCCGTGTACCACCCGCATGGGACTGGCCCAGGGGTTGCCGGTTTTTCCCGCGCTGTCCAGCAGCCTCCGCCGCCTGCAACCAACCAGAGCACATTGCACTCACCAGGCTGGCGTCCGGTCAGGACAGCCGTTGTGTTCGTGCCACCGACATCGATGTGAAAACGCTATGGTGAGGACAGATCCAAACCTACTTCAAGTGACGGACCTCACCGTACAGTTCAAGGTTAAGCGCGGGCTGTTTGGCCGCGACAGCTACACGGTGAAAGCTGTTAACGGCGTCGATTTCAGTATTGGTGCGGGTGAGACGTTTGGGTTGGTGGGTGAAAGCGGCTCCGGTAAATCCACAATTGGCAAAGCCCTGTTGCGCCTGGTGGATGTGACAACTGGTAACATCCTGCTCAACGGCCAACCGGTACAGGACCTCAAAGGTCGTATGCTGGACTTTCGGCGCGACCTTCAAGTGGTGTTCCAGGATCCGTACTCGTCCCTCAACCCGTCTATGCTGGTGGGCGACATCGTTGGTGAGCCCCTCACTATTCACTATGGTTTAAAAGGCGCCGAGCGTGACGCGAAGGTAGCTGGCCTGCTGGAAAAAGTGGGTCTCGCCAGCGACCAGATTGAGCGATTCCCATCAGAGTTTTCCGGCGGCCAGCGCCAACGTATTGCCATCGCCCGAGCACTGGCGTTGGAACCGAAACTCATCGTTTGTGACGAACCGGTCAGTGCTCTGGATGTGTCTACGCAAAGCCAAGTCATCAGTCTGCTGGAGGAGCTACAGGAAAACCTGGGCCTGGCGTATTTGTTTATTGCCCACGATTTAGCCGTGGTACGGCACATCAGCCACCGCATCGGTGTGATGTACTTGGGCCAGTTGATGGAGACAGGACCGGCGGAGCGCGTCTACGAAGCGCCAGCTCACCCTTACACAAAAATGCTGCTGACTGCGGTTCCGGTTGCCGACCCGGTCATACAAAAGCAGCGCAAAGCGGAACGCCGCAAACTGCCTGTCACTGAACTGCCAAGTCCAACCAATCTACCGACTGGCTGCCCTTTCAACACCCGCTGTGCTCACGCCATGGATATTTGTCGTAGCGATGCGCCACCACGGAGGGAAGTTGCAGGCGGCGGCTGGGCTGCCTGCCACCTCACCGATTTCTAGTGTCCTGTTTGGTTAATTCGTTGAATTAACCAAACAGGACACTAGGTACACGGCCTTCAGTCGAGTGCACCTTCCGCTTCGAACGACTCAATTTCCCGATTCGAAAAGCCAAGATAGTCACGCAACACAAGGTCGTTGTGTTCGCCTATGCAAGGCGGCGCAAATCGGATCATCTCTGACTTCGCGGAGAACCGAGTACAGAACCCATAGTGCAAAACGTCACCACATTCCGGATGAGGCAACGTTTGTTTGTGTCCACGCGCTTCGATCTGAGGGTCGTTGTGGACATCTAACGGCCGCTGGACCACCGATGCGGGAACACCCGCTGCAATCAACCTGTGCTCCATTTCGAAGGGTTGCAAGTCCGAAGACCAGGCGGCGATAGCTGCATTGATAGAAGCCCTGTGCTCCCGGCGTTGCGTAAGATCATCATAGCGCGGCTCATTGAAAGGGAAGTTGGGGATGAGTGCAGCGAGCGCGCGCCATTGTTCGAGTGTTTCCGTGGCTATTGCCACAAAACGCTCTATGCCTTGCGTCGGGTACACCCCTTGCGGACATGCATACATCGAGTCGAACCCTTGCCGCTTCGCGGTGCGCCCACACACGGACTCATCGAGAATCAGCGGAGCGATAAACATCATCGAGCATTCAGCCTGTGCAAGGTCGATAAATTGACCTCGTCCAGATTGATGGCGCTCAAAAATTGCCGCCGCGAGGCTGGCAATACCAAACTTTGGCGCCACCACGTCCGTGTACGGCGTTGCAACACCGCACGGTGCGCGATCAGGCCAACCAGTAATGTAATGAAACCCGCAGAAGCCTGCGGCTTGTTGTCCAAATCCCGCGTATCGGCTGTAGGGGCCAGTCTGGCCAAGCATCGAGGTGCTCAACATGATTAACTGTGGATTACTGGCTGACAGCGTCTCGTAGTCGATACCCATACGTTGCATGGTGCCCGGCGAAAAGCTTTCTATCACCACGTCCGCCCAATCGCATAACGATTTAGCGATGTGTCTACCCCCCTGCGTACTGAGATTACATTGCAATGACAGCTTTGATGTGCCGTACAAGAAACTCCAATAGCTGCGATTCAACCCAGCTTGACCGTCAATGTGGGGTGCTAAGACCCTGGACAGGTCCGGACGCGTAGCGGACTCAACCTTTACCACCGTTGCGCCATGATCGGCCAGCGCCTTGGCAATGGTCGGACCCGCAGCCACCCAAGAGAAGTCGGCGACGCGAAGACCCTCAAAGGCATTCCCCGAACGAGTTCTCGAGGAGGTTTCGAGCGCCTGTTTAGCGGCCCACATCGGCGGTGTTGCCACATGTTTTGCGGGGCTTACTCGGCGTAACGGTGTGCGCGACAAATGTACCCAACGCGATGGCTGGAGGAAGCCCTGGCTATCGTCAAAGAAAGCACGTTCACGGAACTGCGAAAACTCCAACAAATCCCTTGTAGTGTGAAGGGGTCCGAGACGAAGGTTGTTGTGCATGGCCCATTCGATGAGGTCTTGTTTGGTTCGACGCGCAATAAAGCGATCAAGCAGAGACGATGCCTCTTCCAACAACGCGGCAGACAGCCTACCTTCGCGCCAAGCCTCCACCCAATTATCCCAGTCGATTGCGACCTGTTCCTCATTTCGCTCGCCGCGGGATTCAGCTTCTTCGATGGCAAAAGAAAACATGCTCCGCGTACCCGGTGGGCTCGCCCCGGGCGCGATGGTGACAAGCCCGTCAAGCGCTTGTGCAATTCTCGGCCCAGGTGTCGGACCAGGGTGTGTGCTCGATTGGCTACGATCGTCTCCTGAACCCGGTGGATTCTCACCCAGGCAGACCGGCGAACCTTGTGCACCCATTAATGTCCACCACATGGCTTCATGAGAGGACAGATCGAGGAACTGCCCCAAACCCGAATGCGTGCGTTCGTTGAGGGCCACCAAGGCATCTGCGGCCGCTTGCGCCCCAGCATGCAGCCATGCCTGTGGGTAGCCAATAGGTAACGGTGGCCGATCCGTATCCCCTTGTATCGAAAGCCGGCCCCCAGCTGCTTCAAGCGTTAGACTTGTGGCCGGCCACCCGGCCTTGGGGCCTTGGCGCCCATAGGCTGTCAAAGCCACATAGATAAGCTGTGAGTTGAGGGGCATCAGGACCCTCTCGTCAATACCCATTGCAGCGGCCAAACCAACATCGAAACTCTCAATCAGAATATCAGCCCCGCGCACTAGAGCGAGAAAAGCCGCCTTGTCCTCGCCAGCGTCAAGATCCAAAGTGACGCTGGTTTTGCCGCTACCATAACTCGCCCAGAACAACGACTGGCCTGCTTCATCAACAGGCGGCAGCCGTCTTGAATCGACACCACCGGGTGGCTCAACCTTAAGCACTTCAGCACCTAGATCTGCCAGCAGACGACCGGCTATTTCGCCACGCGAATCAGTCAGATCGAGCACCTTGACCCCGACTACGGACAGCGGTGCGCGGTTGGCAATCTGCTCGCAGCTAGTTTTCGAATCCGATGGGTTCAATGTCGCAGATCGAATAGGTCACAGGGCGTCGGCGGGTCCAACCGGGCTCGACAGTAATTTTGCGCCAATCTTCGATTTCCGCTTCGAGCCGTGCGACGTCTTGCGGGCGGGCTGCGGAGATATCATTTTGTTCTTTGGGGTCGGTGGTTAAATCGTAGAGAAAGCCTGCCGCTTCATCCTGATTGGGTTTGATTAGCTTGAGGTTACCGTGGCGCACCGCAACGGTTGGGTAGTTCCTAAACACCAGAGTGTCGTGCCCTTGGCGGCGCCCTGGGGCGGCGTTGATGAGCGGCAAGAGGTCGTTGCCATCCAACTCGATGTCCTCGGGTGCTGGTATGCCGGCGGCTGCGAGCGCGGTGGGAACAATATCCAGGGCTGAAACCGGCGCATCGATTTGCGTCCCCATGGGTATCTTCGCGGGCCAACGCACCATAAATGGAACGCGCACCCCACCTTCATAATAAGTAAGTTTGCCGCCGGACAGCGGTTCGCAAGAGCACAGTCCGGGGAAATAGCCTGCACACCCATTGTCTGAAAGGAACACAACAACCGTATTCTCAGTCAAACCGGCAGATTCAATCGCTTGCAAGATCGTACCCACCGCATCGTCTAGCGCAGAGATCATACCGAAGTAAATTCTCTGCAGTTCGTCTTCCACCTGTGGGAACCGGTCGTAGTATTCCTGAGTCACCTGAAAAGGCGAATGAGGTGCGTTAAATGCCGCGTATAAGAAGAACGGCTGATCCCGATGACGCTGAATGAACGAGGCCGACTCTTGGGCAAAAACGTCGGTGATGTAGTCCGTCACGGGCACCTCTGTTTTGCCCGGTCCTTGCAAGATCTTTCGTCCCGCCCGGCGCGTGGGCGGTGTGGGAGGCTCAGTGCCTTGAATTAGCAGATCGGTACGGTTGTCTCCCGCAGTGCGGCTGTAAAATTCTTGATCGGTTCGCATCGACAAGGCGCCTTCGGAGCGAACATTGAGGAAGTCCGAGGCACCAGCCAGATGGCCAAAAAACTCATCAAAGCCACGGTTGGTCGGGTAGTGCTCATCCTGGAAACCGAGATGCCACTTACCCACATGCCCGCTGGCATAACCTTTCGTCTTAAGATGGTCGGCCAGTGTTTTTTCGCTCGAGATCAGCCCCACATTTGGCACGTCCTGTGCTTGTCGCGCGTTGTATTCAAATCCATATCGCTGCTGATAGCGGCCAGTAACCAGCGCGGCACGTGAGGGCGAACAGACCGGTGTTGTCACATATCCTTGGGTGAACAACGCACCCTGTGCAGCAATGCTGTCGATGTTGGGTGTCGGTACCCGCCCGCCGTAGGCGGTGATGTCGCCGTAGCCCAAATCATCCGCTAGTATCACGACGATATTTGGCTCCGATGGCGCTACGCTAGCTTCACCACCTACAGTTTGAAGGCGATCACTCTGATCGCTCTTGCAGCCGGCTAGAACAAATCCAATAGCCACCATCGCTAAGACCGGAGCGATGCGCCTGAACGCGTTACTCCCGGTGTCAAAAAAGTAAGCTCCCTCAATACGCATGTCCTTTTGCACCCCATTGCTGAAAACCACCACCTCTTAGGCTGCAATGTGCTGGGACGCATGTCAATTTTTTTATACGCTCGGATTTAGTTTCTACTGCGTCGGACTCGCATATTGAAGCCTAAACTGCGCGTATGCTCGGGGAGATTTGATAGGTACAGATATCGAATCGTTAATTCTCTGGTGTGGCTGACAACTTTGAAAGAGATGCGAAGACGTGTAAGCAAATCTACGAAGATGCGGAGTTAACCGCCGAAGAACGCGAGAGTTTTGATTGATGCAGTGCATGCTGGATACTGACACGTGCGTTTACCTCATCAAACAAGCTCCGGGTATTAGCCCCCAGTCAGTGCTGCAGGACTGCTATACCTCAACCATTGTGTTAGGTGAGCTTGAGTATGGCGTAGCAAACTCAGCACCGCCTCGAAGGGAGCAGAATCGCCAAGTACTTTTGGATTTCACAAGCGCGATCGGCGTCTTGCCCGTAACTATAGTGTGTGCGAAACCTATGGTCGCTTGCGCGCATCCATGAAGCAGCAACCTATTGGCCCCAACGCCTCTGTCTGATCCCACCTTTCCAACATAACCACGCCTCAATACCAAACGTAAGCAAAATGCTTGCAACCATTGCTACACCCTGGAGGGCGAGCCACCAACCGTTATTTTCGCGTTTCATCAAGCCCCTCTAGTCGGTTGTTAGTCAAACGACTGAAACAAGGCAACACGGTTTCCCTCAGAGTCTTCGAATTCGGCCACAATGCCTTGATTAGGAACGTCACGTGGCTCCAACAATACTTTACCGTTCACCTCAGAGAGTCGATTAAGAACCACTGCAATGCTCGGCACCGTAACGTACAAAATGGGTCCAGCTTTCGCCGGAACGTAGACTTCTCCCTTGGCGAGAGCCCCTGACGCACCTGGACCGTCCGCCAAGGCTGGGAATAGCGCCATGTCAAAACCATCCACCAACTGCCGAGTGAGATTCGTGTGCAGAACATGCTCATAAAACGTGATGGCCCGATCCAAGTCGCTCACCGGTATCTCGAAGTACCCGACCCCCAAGAAATTGCTGTCTTGCGTCATGTCGTCAAATCTCCCCTAAACGGAGCCCACACGCTCACTGTGTTACACCTAAGCACGCGGCGGGAGCGTTTTCCACCGCAGTTTGCAGTTAAGGCACGTCCACGATGAATTTGAGCATTTTGACCAAAAAGTCACGAGATTGACGACTCGTCAAATCCGCTGAACCTGTAAGTCATTGAAATGCCAATCAATATTTCTGGCTTGATCTTTGCAGACTTGTGTTTTGAAGAAATGCAAAGACCGGACGAGGTGACCGCTATGAGCAGAGAAAACCAGGACAGGCCCATCGATGTGGTGCGCGAAGAAGCTATCGATCGATTGATCGTCAACTACGGTCATGGTGAGCTGTCGTTAGAAGCCTTCGAGCGCCGTCTGGATCAAGCGCTGGTCAGCAATAGCAGCAGTGAAATCAGCGAATTGGTCGCCGATCTACACCTTCAAGCCGACAAGGGCTATGCGGACCAAAAACGCGCGGAACTGGCTTTGGACTACGATTACGGCGCGGCTCGCGATGTGGAATACATGATCAATGTGTTCGGCGGCAGCAATCGCCGCGGTCCTTGGAACGTGCCAAAAGAAATTCGCATGCTCAACCTGTTTGGCGGCGGCGAGATCGACTTCACCGAAGCCAAATTTACCCACCCCTCCGTGCGCATCAAGATGCTGACCTTGTTCGGCGGTGCCAGCATTTACGTCCGCGAAGACCTCAACACCATATCCAAAACCATCTCTATCTTCGGCGGCACGGACAACAGCGCACCATCAAATCGCGGCAGTGATGCCCCGGCGGTGATTGTTGAGGGGCTTGTGTTGTTCGGCGGGACCAGTATTGAGATTAAGCGGACCATCAAGGAGATTTTTGTCGATTTTGCCAATCGCATCCGCGGCATCCATCGTCCAAGTTCGAGTCATGCTGAGGCGCGTGAATCAGGCGCAACCCCTCTGTTCCGGGACAAACAAAGGTAACACCCAGACTTTTCACCAAGTTGCTCCGGCAATAGAATCCCGTATAGTGATACACAAATATCGTTGACACACTTTTTTTGTGTCACAATATTCCGCCTAGACCTTTCCGGTTAAACTGTCCGGTGGGCTCAGTTCGCTAGGGGAATCCATGCAAAACACACACACCGATTTCGAAACGCAGTTCGAACGCAAAATCGATGCCGAGGAAAAAATAGAGCCAAAGGACTGGATGCCCGAGGCCTATCGTAAAAACCTCGTGCGGCAAATCTCTCAACACGCGCACTCGGAAGTGATCGGTATGCAGCCTGAAGGCAATTGGCTCACTCGTGCGCCGTCCTTGAAGCGTAAGTGTATTTTGCTGGCGAAAATCCAGGATGAAGGTGGCCACGGCCTCTACTTGTACTCCGCCGCTGAAACACTTGGCGTCACCCGCGAGGAACTGGTGGAGGCCTTACATGAGGGTCGCGCCAAATACGCTTCTATCTTCAACTACCCGGCCGTGACCTGGGCAGACATCGGCGCCATCGGCTGGCTGGTGGATGGTGCCGCCATCGTTAATCAAATATCACTGCAACGAACCTCCTACGGCCCCTATGCCCGTGCCATGGTGCGTATCTGCAAAGAGGAGAGTTTTCATCAACGCCAAGGTTACGAAATCATGGTGAAGCTTGCCGAAGGCAATGCCGCACAGAAGGCCATGGCCCAAGACGCGATGGAGCGTTGGTGGTGGCCGTCGCTGATGATGTTCGGTCCTCACGATGCGGAATCTGCCCACTCCGCGCAGTCCATGTTGTGGAAAATTAAGCGCCAGAGTAATGACAATTTGCGCCAGAAGTTTGTCGATCAAACTGTCCCCCAAGCCGAGGCCATTGGCCTTACGATCCCCGACAAAGACCTTAAGTGGAACGAAGCGCGTGGGCACTACGACTTCGGCGACATCGATTGGGATGAGTTCAACCGTGTGGTGAGCGGCAACGGCCCCTGCAACCGGCAACGTTTGCAGCATCATGTAAAAGCCCACGAAGACGGCGCATGGGTACGTGATGCTATGTCCGCCTACGCCGCGCGCCAACAACCTAACGCGTAAAGGACGCACCAAGAGCAGATTGAGGAAGCCGCATGAGCAAAACCAAACCAATGCCGCTGTTTGAAGTTTTTGTGCGCAGCCGCCGCGGACTCGACCACATCCATGTCGGCAGTTTGCACGCCCACGACGCGGAACAGGCGTTGGAATACGCCCGAGACAGCTACATTCGGCGCGGCGAAGGGGCCAGCCTCTGGGTAGTGGAATCCAAACACATCACCGCCTCCCAGGAATCCGATGCGGCGTCTTTTTACGACCCCATGGACGACAAACCCTATCGCCACGCCACCTACTACACCCTGCCGGATGCGGTGGACAACATGTAGGCTGCGGCGATGTCAGAGCAAATCGACACCAACAACGCCGACACCCTCGCCCGCTTTGCCATCCGGCTGGGTGATGACGCGCTCATTCTCGGCCAGCGCTTGTGTGAGTGGAGCAGCAACGCGCCGACTCTGGAGGAAGACCTGGCGCTGTCCAATGTCGCCCTAGATTTTCTTGGCCGCGCGCGCATGCTGTATGGCTATGCAACGCAGATCCGCGGCGGTAGCGAAGACGAATTGGCATTCACCCGCGACGAACGTCAATATGAAAACCTGCTGCTGGTGGAACTGCCCCGTGGTGACTTCGCCTACACCATGCTGCGCCAGTATCTGCTCGATGCATTCGAAGACCTGTATTTTGCCGCGCTTACGCAAAGTACAGATCCAACCCTCGCCGCGGTTGCCGCAAAAACAGTAAAAGAAGTCGACTATCACCTACGTCGCAGTACCGACTGGATCCGCCGTCTCGGCCTGGGCACCGAAGAAAGCCATCAACGTTTGCAGAACGCGACCGATGAACTGTGGGGCTACGTCGACGAGCTGTTTGAAACGGATACGTTGGAGCAGGGCTTGATTAAGCAGAACATCGCTGTCGACCGGGCCGACCTCCAAACGGCATGGTGCAAACGCGTCACTGAGCTTCTGAGCGCCAGCAACATTTCCGTTCCAGAAACGCCATGGCAAGTATCCGGTGGCCGCCGGGGTCTACACACAGAACACCTCGGCCACCTGCTCAGCGAAATGCAATACATGCAGCGCGCTCACCCGGGCCAACAATGGTGAGCGCGGTGGACACTTATGGCAGTGACGGGGCGGCACCGCAGGTCATTCCGCTCACAAGCCCCGAACGCGCCCAGCTTGTGCAACGCCGCAACGCCTCCCCCTGCACACACCTTTGGCAGCGACTGGACCAGGTGAAAGATCCTGAAATCCCGGTCCTCAGCTTGTGGGACCTGGGTGTCTTACAGGACGTGATTGAGACTAACGATGGCGTTACGGTGATCATCACCCCGACCTACTCGGGTTGCCCGGCAATGGATATGATGGCTGACGAGATACGTTTGTGCCTGGCTGCGGCCGGAGTTGAGAACGTTACCATTGAGACGCGCCTGTCCCCTGCCTGGACAACCGACTGGCTCGACCAAGAAGCCAAACAAGCCTTGCGTCAATATGGCATCGCCCCGCCCGCCCGCACCAACAGCGCGGGCCAGCAGACGGTAATATGTCCACATTGCGGCAGCCACCACACCACCACCATCAGCGAGTTCGGTTCCACAGCGTGTAAGGCGCTCTACCGTTGCCTCGCTTGTGAAGAACCGTTCGACTACTTCAAGCCTCTTTAGAGTTCTACGGGATTGACCATGTCTGAATTGCAGCAATTGACCATTACCGATACCCACATGGAAGCCAACGACACCTTGTATGTGCAGTTGCAGGTTCCTGCGGCGCTGGAAGATCAGTTTGCCTTCAAGCATGGCCAGTACTTAACGTTCAGCGCCAAGATCGACGGTGCAGAGGTGCGGCGCAGCTACTCCATATGCACAGGAATCGGTGACCCTCTAGCAGTCGCCATCAAGAAAATTGAGGGTGGCCAGTTCTCTCAATACGCCCACGAACACTTCCGCCCGGGCGTGCAGGTCAACGTGGCGGCCCCGGACGGCCAATTCACCTGTGCGTTGGATCCGCAACAACAAAAAAACTACCTATGTATTGCAGCGGGAAGCGGCATCACGCCGATCATGTCGGTCATCAAAACCGTTCTGCAAAGTGAACCAATGTCTCAGGTGACGCTGTTATACGGTAATCGCCGTTCAGTGGACATTATTTTTCGCGAACAGCTCAGCTGGCTGAAAAACGCCTATATGCAGCGCTTTCAATGGATCAATTTGTTTACCCAGGAAACCCAGGAAGCGCCCATTCTCAACGGCCGCATCACCAACCGCAAAGGCGCGGAGTTAAACCAACACCTCATCAACATTGCCGGTTACGATGAGTTTTTTCTATGCGGACCGGAAGGCATGATCTCCGAGGTCTCCAGAGGCTTGCGCCATGAGGGTGTCGACGAACTCAACATCCACTACGAACTATTTTTTGCCTCGGCTGAAGACGCCAGACAGGCGATAGAAAAACACCATGCCCGCGCGCGGGAATACGCCGGCTTAACCACAGAAGTGAGAGTACGCTCCGGCGGCCGAGAGGTGGTTTTTGACCTCACCGCGGACGGCGAAAATATTCTCGATGGCGCATTTGGAGCGGGTCTGGAGTTACCTTACTCCTGTAAAGGCGGCGTATGCGCCACCTGCAAGGCGAAGGTGGTGGAAGGTGAAGTGGATATGGACCTCAACCATGCACTGTCGGCCGAAGAAGTAGCGGCGGGGTACGTCCTAACCTGCCAGGCACATCCGATATCCGACAAAGTGGTGGTGGATTTTAACGTCACTTGAATCACTGCAGATTTGGATATTTGAGCACTAGTCGGTCTAAACAATCTGCACTTTTTTCGTCTGGCGAATGACCTTATCGCGCGTCATTAAAGGCACACTGTAAACTAGGCTAGTGGCTGTGATTAACTCATCGGCAGGGTCACCGCTAATGTCTAGTTGGGTGGACTGCGCAGTCACCTCTAAACTCAGCGGCCAAACGTGCAGCGCGGACAGTACGCGACGCATGGAAGCATCTCGTAGCGAAAGGTTAATTCTGCCGAGTTGGTGCAACTTCGCTAACTCCCAAAGCACTATAGCGGAAATACCCCACGCATTTTGCTCCAGCGCTTTGCGCTCCTTTGGCCGCAAATTGTTCGTCATGGCGTAAATCAAAATATGCGTGTCGAGGTTAATCAAGAGCTTGCCAATGGGATCCGGTGCTAAGCAGGTCGCCGTTAACTTCCAACTTTCCAGCAAGCGCACCAATTAAGGCACCTTCCGCGTCAGAGTACGGCACCACCCTAGCCAGTTTGCGTCCATGCTTGGTGATAACAACACCCTCTTCCGGCAAATGTTCAAGAATGGCTAAACACTGCTCCTTAAACTTGGAAGCGCCAACAACTACTTCATTCGATTTACGTTCAACCCCAATCAGGCTTAGAACATCTTCGTTAGAGCTCATATTAATTGTCCATTAATATTGACTGGTCAATTTCACTGGATAATTTTAAACCTCACACCCAATATTCTCCAGGATCGGATGCGCTAGCTGTTGTAGACAAATCGCCCGATGCGATGATCGTCAGGTTGTTACCACGACACTGGCATCTGCAACGGTCCGCGAAACGCCCAACCGCCAAACGGCACCTCTGCTTCAAGCCGCAAGTTTGGCAATTTGGCGAATATCTGTGGCAGCGCCACATCGGCGATGAGACATCGCGAAGCCCACGCACCGGCGCAGTAGTGTGGCCCTGAGCCGAATGCAATCGATGCCGACCAGTCCCGGGTGACGTCAAATCGCTCGGGTTCCGCAAACACCCGCTCATCACGATTTCCCGAACTGAACATCAGGAACACCCGGTCCTCCGGCTCAAAAGTCACACCGTGTAATTCAAATGGTTTGGCAATGCGGCGCGGCGACATGCCGATGGGTGAGATCCAACGGGAGTATTCCTCAAACGCATCCAGCCAGCTGGCGTCGCCCGCACGCACCGGCTCAAGCTGCTGCGGGTGCGTTAATAACGCCCATACCGTGCCGGCGATGGCATCCCGCGGTTCGTTTTGGCCGCCGGAGATGGCCAGCTTAATATTAGCGCGGGTCGCGGCTTCGTCTAATCCTGCCTGCATCTGCACCGACAACAAAGAATGGTCAGACTCACTTGCGAGCCGCGGCATCATCTCAGAGATGTAGCCGTCAATGGCGGCAGTGGCAGAGTGACAGCGTGCTTCAACCTCTGGGTCACCGCCGTAGTTGGCACAGCCGTCGATCATCGCCTGGCTGACCCTATCCATCTCCTGCCATGTGATGTTGGTTAAACCCGTAATGAGCTTGAGCGCTTCGCCGGAGATGCGCATGGCGATGTCCTTCACCATATCCGCTTGCTGTTGCGCAGCGACGTCATCGAGTACCGCAGCTGTCATATTCTCGAACTGTTCAAGCCAAACGGCTTTAACACTCTTGGGGGAGAACGTCGGCAATATCAAACGGCGCTCCGCCATATGCGCATCGCCGTCTTTGCGCATCATGTTTTGCCCCATCAGCACGGTCATCAAACCCTGAGGTTGGTCGGAGGAAAACACCTCAATGTTTTTTTCGTGTTTAAAGATGTCATCGCGACGCGTGAGCAATAGCGCGCCTAACTGAGGCACAAACGCAACAGGGTATTGCTCACGCATGCGCTGCAGATCCGGATACGGGTCCTGCCAGAAGACCTGAGCATCTATGTCGTATACAGGCGCGTTCAGCATTGTGTTCCCCCTTTTTCTCAAACCGCCCGGTAAAAGCATACTAAATTCTCCCGACCGTCAGTTAAAATGGGGCATGCCCGCATCAACAAGCAATCTCACCGCCAGATTGTTCGATCACTTCGCCACTCGTAAGCCTCTGCGCACCGGCTCTCTTATCGTCACCATTTTTGGTGATGCCATAGCGCCGAGGGGCGGGGTGGTTTGGATCGGCAGCCTCATTGAGACGTTGGCGCCGCTGGGGATATCTCACCGATTGGTGCGCACCGCGATGTTTCGCTTGGTGCAAGATGGCATTTTGCACAATAAACAACTAGGTCGACGCAGCTTCTATGCACTGACCGATCTGGGGCGTTTAGAATTTAATACCGCCACGGCCCGCATCTACGCCCAGCCGCACCGAGAATGGCAGGGGCAATGGTGTTTGGTGCTGTTAGGCAACGTACCCGTCAAAGATCGCGCGGCGATACGCCAAGATCTAAGCTGGCTAGGCTTTGGCCAGTTTGGTGCGGACACCTTGGCCCACCCACATCCAGATCACAGCCGCCTTTACCGACACCTCGAAAACTTGGGTGTACGCTCGAACACGGTGCTACTAGACGCACGCCTGGGAGCAAAAGAAGATAAGTCAAGTTTGCAAGAACTGGTTGCCCAGACATGGGACCTGAGCGCTTTGGAAAAAGCCTATGGCGGCTACATAGCGCTGTTCGAGCCTATTCTTAACGCCCTGGCAAGCGGGCATACACTCTCCGACACAGATGCCTTTTTTATCCGTACGTTCATGATTCACGAGTACCGTAAAGCGGTACTGCGGGACCCGGCGCTTCCTGTAGATTTATTGCCCGCAGATTGGCAAGGTCACGCAGCGTATCAACTCAGCCGTGAGCTTTATCAGCTTGTCGTACCCACATCTGAACGCTACCTTGACGCTCACTTCGAAAACCAGGGCGGGTCGCTGCCCGATCTAACGGCAGCGTTCAGCGAACGATTCGGCGGCATACAGGATGTACTGGGCGACTAGAACCCTACTCAGGCCCTTCAACACACTGTTGTGCAAGATATCAACGCCACCGCGCACTAAGGGATAACCCGCATATACCCCCCGTCAAGCGGCCATTACATTGAGGCGCATGAAAGCCCAATTTGCTGCGGATCTCATCACCAAGTACAACGTCAACGGCGCGCGCTACACCTCGTACCCCACCGCTAACGTGTTTCATGCCACCGACGCCTCCCAGTACGTTGATCAGTTGCAGCAGGTAGCGCCAAACAAGCCGCTGTCTCTGTATGTGCACGTCCCATTCTGCGCCACGATTTGTTACTACTGCGCCTGTAACAAAATCAACACCGGCAATCGCAAACATGCGGAAGCATATCTTGATCGCCTGATTGAGGAGATGCGCCTGCAGGCCACGCACCTGCACGGTGATCATAAGGTGGAACAGTTGCATTTTGGCGGCGGCACGCCGACGTTTTTAGACGAGGCGCAGTTTGAGCGGGTGTTTGCCGCATTAAACCAGCATTTTCAGTTGATCGACGCGGATTTTCGCGACTACTCGATCGAAATCGATCCGCGCGCCCTGGAACCCTCTCGTATAGAACATCTCGCCAATTTGGGTTTTAACCGCATGAGTGTTGGGGTGCAGGATTTCGACCCGGCAGTACAAGTGGCGGTTAATCGGATTCAATCCGAAGCGGAAACCGAGGCCGTGGTGAATGCAGCCAGGGCCAATGGTTTTCAATCCATCAATGTGGATTTGATTTACGGCCTGCCATTGCAATCAGCCGCGGGATTTAAGCGCACCATCGAGCGGGTTCTCAAGCTCGATCCGGATCGCATCTCGATGTACAACTACGCCCACCTGCCGGAGCGATTCAAAACCCAACGCCAGATCCGCAGCGAAGACATCCCCGACGCCAACACCAAGTTGAAGTTAATGGGCAGTGCCATCGAAATGTTCAACCAGGCGGGATATGAACTGGTGGGTATGGATCACTTCGCGAAAAACACCGACGGCCTGCTGCAAGCCCGCGCCAACGGTACCTTGCACCGCAATTTTCAGGGCTACACCACCCATGGCAATTGCGAGTTGATCGCCATGGGCGTCTCCGCCATCAGCAAGGTAGGGCGTGCGTATGCGCAAAACGCCAAAACCCTGGACGAGTACTACGCTGCTATCGACGCTGGCGCACTGGCTACGGATCGAGGCTACAACCTCACCGATGACGACATTGTTGTTGCGGATGTGATACAGCAGCTGATGTGCACGTACGAACTAGACGTCGCCACCTTTGATCGTACCCACGGCATCGAATTCTGGCGTTATTTTGAGCACGTCTGGCCAACCTTGACCAACATGGCGGCTGAGGGGCTGTTGCAGTTTGATGAGCAACACATCCACATCACCCCTAAGGGGCGTTTCTTGATCCGCAACATCTGCATGGTATTTGATGCGCACGTGACGCCACAAACCAGGGGCTTTTCAAAAACACTTTAGCCTTTAGCTGGACTTGGCCGGAATTAGCTGGAACCACTTAGCGCCTTCGGATTGACAAAGCGGTTGCTCTGATCTTCGCCGGCGCGGGGTTCCAAACACTCAAAGTCCTTTTCAATGAGCAGCGCCAATGCACCGGCTGAAACGTCCGCCGTGTCGCGAATGGATACTTCAGATTCGGTTTGCGCCCACTGCTGTGCGGTTGCGGCGGGTAAGGTCACCGTGATACACCCATCAGTAAACTCAGCGGTTACGGCCTCGACCTGACCTGCGCTTAACTGGTAACGAAACTCACCACCTCCGGGGAATCGCGTGCGGCACAAGACTGGCTCGCCCCGCCCCACCGCCTCTACTTCACCGCGGTCCAGGCGCAGCCGCACACTGTCATCGTAGATCCTAATTTTCATGGTGCACCCCGCGCAGGGCAGTTAACCGGAACGGGCACCTTAAAGCAGGCAGTCCTATCCAGGCAACCGTATAAGGGCGCGGCGCCGTGCAGAAATGCTCGGCTGTATCAGCGCCAAATGCTGGCACAATACTGCCCTACTAATACCGCCCAGGTAGTGGCCGTGTGGGAGGCACTCATGACATCAGATTCAACTACACAAAGCGAAGTTGCTTTAATCGAAGTTGCTTTAATCATTGGTGGCGGGCCCGGCATCAGCGCCAGCTGCGCACGCCTGTTTACCGCCGAAGGCATGCAGGTAGCAGTGGCGGCGCGCAATCCAAACAAAGATGTGCTGCGGAAGCTGCAGGCTGAATATGGGGTACAGTGCTACATCTGCGATGCCGCTGAGCCGGCGTCGGTTGCGGCCTTGTTTCAAAACGTGACGGCAGACTTAGGCCCGCCTACCCTCGTTGTGCACAACATCGACGGCCGCATGGACGGCATTTTCCGCAAAGCCATCACCGAGGTAGATCCAGAGCTCGCCCTGCAGGTGGTCAAAAACTCTGCGTTCAGCGCTCTGTTGGTCGGCCAACAAGCGGCGCAACACATGCTGAACAACCCAGCACCTAGCCAAGGGCATCGCGGCAGTATTATCTATACGAACGCCAGCGCGGCATTTAAGGGGTATGCCAAAAGCGGTGCGTTTGCATTAGCAAGCCACGGTAAAGCCGGGCTTGCACAGAGTATGGCGCGCGAACTAATGCCCCAAGGCATTCATGTGGCGCACGTGCCGATAGACGCCGCCATCGGTTGGACGCGGGAAGATGGCAAACGCGCACACTGGGCGGCCGGTGAAAGTGTAGATGACAATATGGCGGACCCGGACCGCATCGCCGAAACTTACCTACACCTGCATCGCCAGCATCCTTCCACCTGGGCTTACGAAGTGATCCTGCGCCCCTGGGTGGAGAACTGGTAGCTGTAACTGGGCACCAGCTACTTGCAGGCATGGCCGAAGATTTGGTTACGCTACCGTGATCGCACCTACCGGGCACATCATTTCAGCTTGCTCAGCTTGTAACAGCATCTCCATATTGCTGCTGTCGACTTCCGCTACCAAGATGACACACTTACCTTCATCTGAGCAGGCGAACACATCTTCGCCTTGCTCATAACAGCGGCCGTGCCCTTCACACTTGGACAAATCCACTTTCACTTGCATCGCTTCCCTCCCCATGGCCATGTGGAACCCAGATTTAGCGGCACAGCAGGAGGGATGTACCTTCGGGGATACCCTTAGTCGGCGGCCAAGCGCGCGTTATGCTCTTAGCTCGTAGTAGTAGTTGAACGCGTCCGCCTCATAGTCCAACACCCGGAAGTGGCTGAACCCTGCCGCTTTGCCCATCTCTTCACACACCTTGGGTGGGAACCCTAAGGTACCCAATCCGGCACCCCCCGGTTTCGACAATGCAGAGGACATACAAAACAGCACGGAGAAGCCGTACATCATGGGGGCAACCGGATTCTCCAAGTTAGCCGCATAGGTATCCTGTGCACGAATGTCTTTGATCAGCCATACCCCATCACCTTTGAGCGCCTGGTGCACGGCACGCATGGTGCCAGCGGGGTCGGTCATGTCGTGCATACAGTCAAACGTTGTGATCAGATCGTAGGCATCCACCTCACCAAGCTCTTCACCATAGCCCACCTCAAAGCGCACGTTATTCATGTCTGCATAACGGTCATTGGCCTCCGCAATCATGTTGGCGGCTGGGTCAATGCCAACAAATTCTGAAGCAGGAAAGGCTTTCGCCAGCTCGGTCAGAGCCGTTCCGGAGCCACAGCCAACGTCCATGACCCGCCCGCCGGCACTTAGACGCGCCTGCATACCGTCAATCATGGGAATGACCTGGTCGGCCAACATCATGTGGAATGGCCGGTTAGTGCGGCACAAAAAATGTGAAGCGGCATCTCCGTGGGCACCCCAGCTCACGCCAACGCCGGTGCGAAAGGCATCAATGGTTTTGTCGAGAATCTCGTGTGACGGTGGTTTGGCAAAAAAACCACGTAGATAGGCGGGCGAATCGGCATTCAGCAACGCTTGTGTGGCCACGTCAGACATCTGAAAGGTTTCATCCCCAAGGTGCACTATGATGCCGGCGGCACCCTGGCCGCGCAGCCACTCCAACAACCACCGTTCATCCAATCCGGTTTTTCCGGCCAGGCTGGCCGCGGTCACCTGATCTTCGCCGGCCATGGCGTCATACAGACCCAATTCGTCGCCAATATGGATCATCAAAGACACCATCTCCCCGGTCTTAAAACCGACCAAACGCTGTGCATATTCCTGCATGCGTTGGCGATAGTCTGCCGTGTTGTTTTGCTCAGCCATTTTCTGTACCCCTCTACCTTGGACTTTGGCAGTGACTATGTTGACTGAACTGAGCTTGGATGCAACGATCAGCCCGTCTTCAACCCCACTTTTGCAAAACGGAATTTGATCATGAACATGTTACGCACCCCAACGTTTGCCATCGTCACGGCCGTCATCACCTTGGTAGCGGGCGCAAACGCCGCTGCCGAAGATTATCCTCAACCCGGCTTGTACAACGTGGTGGCAAACGTGTCTTCCGATCAGCTACCCATGGCCAGCAGCCATGATTCGCAGCAATGTATCAAAGACGATCAATTTCGTACCGACCCCAAAGCTTGGATGCAAGAACAGGGCGGACAATCTTGTGAAGTTTTGGAGTACACCCTCTCCGGGGGCAGCATCAACATGCAGCTAGAGTGTACGGTGCCCGGGCGCGGCGCCTCTACCATCACCGGTACCGGCACCTACCACAGCAACGGCTGGCAAATGAAAAACACCATGCGCATGAGCAGCGGTGGCATCAACATGGAAATCAACACGGAAGTCACCGGCACGCGCCAGGGTGCTTGTTAAACCCCTAGCGTTGAATTAGCCACACACATAGCGCGGCGTTTAGAACTGTCCGCGCTTCGGCCGCTTCCAGTTGGAGGCATATTCAATGCTGGGCGGCGGTGCAAGTGAGATCACTTTGTCGCCGCGCTTGGCTTTACCGCTCATGGCGATCACTTCAGCAATGCTAAATTTTTCTTGCAGCTGCGCCACACGTACGCTGCCCACTTGCGTGTCTGAGCTGCCGAGGCTGATGCCAGTATCCGGATCAATCAGCTCTTCACCTTTGGCCATCACCTTCAGCTCATCACCTAATGCGACCGAGTCGCTGCCCAGATTCACCCACACGCGATTGCCTTCGGCTTTGATGATGCTGCCTGAGGCTGGGGCTGCGCCAATTTCCTTCACCAGGTCATAAACGCCTTTGTTTATGCCGGCAATCACCGCCTGGCCAATCGGCGTTTTAGAATAGTTAGACATAAAACCACCTAGCGCGCCGGAACTGCTGAACCCTGCACCGCCGAAGGTTAAACCGGATTCTTTGACCACCGACTCGATTTGTTTGGTGTACATCACTTCTGATGTTTCTGCGTCGATGAGCCGGAAATTCATACCGACCCGGCCTTTGCTGTTCTTCAGACCCAGCCCGCCAAGAACAGGCACGCGGCTGGTCACCAATCCGCCCACCCCGCTGTTGGTACCAGAGGTATTGGCTTCATAATCGGTGATGACCACCTGCACGAGAAACTGCGCACCCAACACATTGCCGGTGGCTGCGCCGGATGGTTTGGCCACACGGCCAGAGGCAGCCAGATCCTGTTCCTGCAACACAGAGCCTAAGACTTGCCGTTCGATGAGCCGAAAACGTCCAGTCTGGTTCATCACATCTGTCACTATCGCTTCTATGCCATTCACCGGAACCTGGTTGGCGTGATCAAAACTCCAAGAATAGCTTTGCCCATTCGGCCCACTCATGCTGAATGAAGACGAGCTGCTGTTGTTATCCACCTCTAACACGGCCACGCGCGCCTTAGAGCCTGCGTAGTCCCCCCACTTCACGTTGAGTAAGTACTTCGCATCCAGGCGGTCGATAGATTTAGGTAAGGGTACTTCTACTTCTTTCCCCACGGCATATGCCAAGTAATCTGCACTGGCAAACGGCGCAGCCAACAACAGCATCAGCGCGCTGCACACACTTGCGGTTGATCGATAGCCCATGACAAGTTCCACCTTAACACTGAGATCAAGCTGCGATTTTAACCAGATCAGTGTGCCGACCTCCACTGTCAAACCTTGCTAAATGCCCTGTTAGGGTATGCCAGAGCGTTGACGCTCGCCTGACCTTGATTCCCGGATAAGGGCGTTAATGTTGTTTGTGGGGAAATGAAAAAGGCGCAGATTGCTGGGTGAAATGGCAAAATGCCAGGTGACGAAACCCACACCTCACAAGTGCGCCTATGACTAAGATAATCCCTCATCCTCCAAAGGTCGAGATAGATTTCACCGATGCTCAGTTAACCGGTGTTGGCGGCTGGTCATTGTTGGCTAGAGTGGCCGAGCAAAGCGGTCTGCTAGAGCAG
>JANQKS010000026.1 GCA_028281005.1 Pseudomonadales bacterium | reverse complement strand
CTGTCAACGGACAAACACAGCAAAGACGACCTGCAGATCCGCAAACAACACAGCCTATGATCGCACGTGCGCCCACCGAAGCACCTCAACCCAATCATCGAAACGGCCTGGGGTGCAAAACAGATGCCTCCAAACGCTTATCCGGGGATCTGGGCCGCTTTACTCGGTTCGGATTTGCTCGCACACTGCACTTTTTGCATCTGTAAGGAACCAACATGCGCCTAGGAGCTGTGCTGTATAACGATTTTGAACTGTTGGACGCCTACGGACCGCTGGAGATGTTCGGCTGTCTGGGTGAAGAATTGGAGATAGTTGTCATCGCCGAACAAAAAGGCGGAGTGACGTCATCCGCCGGGCCACAAACTTTGGCGGAATACGATTTCGAAGACGCGCCCGAGCTCGACATGTTGTTGCTGCCGGGCGGTGTCGGCACGGTGCCAGAGTTGGCCAATGACGCTATGCTGACCTTCTTAAAAACGCACTGCCCAAAAACCGACATCAACATGAGCGTGTGTTCCGGCTCGGCTTTGTTCGCCAAGGCCGGCTTGCTGGATGGGTTGCAAGCTACCTCCAACAAGATGTTTTTTTCGCTGGCCAGCAGCCAAAGTGACAAAGTGGACTGGGTGGAAAACGCACGATGGGTGGACGCCGGGCAGTATGTGACCTCTTCCGGCGTCTCTGCCGGTACAGATATGGCGCTGGCGGTGATAGAGCGTGTCTTCGGCGTCGACCGCGCACGCATGATTTCAGAATTTACCGAGTATCAGTGGCACACCGACGCAGACAGCGACCCTTTCGCCAAATTTTTGAATCAAGCAGACTCAGCTATGTTGGGTTGATGAATAGGTTGATAGATGAGTTGATGGATGGGTTGATGGAAAGCCTGCGAGATAGCTTGATGGCTTAAAGCTCATCGACCCGCAGGGTCATGATGACATCGTCGATCGAGGTCTCTTCAATACGAAAGCGGTCTCGCAGCACACCCACCTCGACAAAACCCAGACTGGTATACAAGCACGGGCATTGCTGTTGTGGCCAAAGACGCGCAGATCCACCCAGGTAAGGCTAGGGAGCCACTGAATAAGTCTCAAAAGCTCAGAGGCACTGGCGCGTGGGTTGCCTTGCCACAGACGCCGTATGAAACACTGAGCGCTTCAACCGAGTAACTCAAGGCCGCATCGTGGGTGCCGACAGCACCTAATAGTCCAAACGGAAGGTGTCCCCGTCGCTGACGATGTACCCGGCGGTGGGCCCTGCGAAGTGGGTGCCGATAATGAGGACCGGGCGATCCGCATAACGCGATACAAAAGCGTCACGGGTGTGTGCCGCTTGATCGCCGTTGTGATCGGCCAGGCTCGACCAGTCCGGGTGTCTGATCTGGCAGGGGTGGTGAATCATATCGCCGGTGATGACGGCTTCTTCACCTGCAGAGGCAATATGGACGCTGACATGTCCCGGTGTGTGTCCGGGGGTGGGTTCCAACCAGACTTCGTCGGTCACGCGATGCTCTCCCGGCACCAACACCGCCTTGTCCGCGTCAAAGATCGGTTGCACTGAATCTTCGATGACCGGGCCGTACTCTTGCTCTTCTTCGCGCCAGTGGTGCCATTCGTCTTCCGCAAACAGGTAATCCGCATTGGCAAAAGTGGGTATCCACTTGCCGTCTACCAGCATCGTATTCCAGCCGACATGATCAACGTGCATGTGGGTGCACAACACCGTGTCAATTTGCTCGGTGCTAAATCCCGCTTGGGCAAATCGCTGCAAAAAGTCGCCCTGCATCATATTCCAACGCGGGTAGTTACGTTGTTTGTCGTTGCCGATGCAGGTGTCCACCATGATGGTCTGACCTTGAGACTCGACCACCAACGAGTGAATGCTGAGCAGCAGTTTGTTGTTCTCATCAACAAAGGGATGCATCCAGGGAATTGCACCGAGTACTTCCGGTGTGGCTTGGGGCAGCAGATGCGGCCCCAAGGACGCCGTGGTCAGCTCAACAATTTGAGTGACCTTGACCTCACCAATCTGCCATTTCAGCATGTGGTTCCCCCTTTTCCCCTTTTCCCCCTTTCCCCTTCGCCCTGTGTGCTCCAACTACCGCTAACCGGCAGCGGACTGGCGGCTGGCCGCCGCTTTGGCATCCAACGCACTGCGAATCTCAGCGTGTGCGGTTTCATCCAGTTTAAAGCGGGTGAACATGGCGGCGCCAATCAGATAACACACCAGCGGAAACAGACCGTACAGCGTCACCATGGCCATCTTCACGGTCATGGTTTGCTCTTCATTGGGCACAAAGCCGGAGAATTCCAACACAAACCCGGTGAGCAGCAACATCACACCCAAGGCACCTTTTTGCACAAAGTTCCATGCCGCAAAGTACGCGCCCTCTTTGCGCTCGCCGGTGAGATGTTCGTCATAGTCGATCACGTCACCAGTCACCGAGGGCCCAATCGTGCCACCGCAGCCATTGGCCAATCCAGCCAACACCGCCATAGAGATAATCCAAGTCAGGCGCATCTCTACGGTTTCGATATAGGGCAACAAAAACATGGCGCCGAAGGACACACCGGTCAACAACATGCCGCCCAACCACACCTTAATTTTGCCAAAGCGGCGTGACAACGGCAGCCACAGCGGCACCGAAGCACTGGAAGGCAGCATGTAAGCAAAGATGATCAGCGGCGCCCAGGTGGGCGCACCCACCACGTAATGGGTGACATACAGCGTGAGCGCCGCAATGGCGGAGCTGCCGACGTGTTCTATAAAGGTCACCACCAACAGCAGGCGCGCATGGGGGTTTTGCCACACATCTTTAAACGCTTTGATGGGGCTGGCATTAGCCCGACCTTGAAACTCCGGACGCTCCCGCAGTCGCGCCACGGCAAACAGCACCAGCCCAAACATGATGACCACGGCCAAAATACCCAACTCACCGGCCAGCTCACGCACATTGCCGCCTTCTGCATACTCTTCGTTGATGAGGAAATACAAGCTGACCAAGGAGAGGATAGAGCCGAGGATGTAGGCAAAATGCCGCGCGCCAAACATGCGGCTGCGCTCGTGGTAGTCATCCGACAATTCCGCGCCGAGAGACAAATGCGGAACAAAAAACAATGTCATGGCGGAGTAGAAGCCGATCACCGCGATGGCTGTCCACACCACCAAGCCACTGTCGCTTAAGGTCATCGGAGGCGCAAACACCATGTAAAAACCTGCGGATATCGGCACGCAGCTCGCTAAAATCCATGTGCGCCGCCTACCTAAACGGGTCGTGGTGCGGTCACTTAGGTACCCAACCAAGGGGTCCGAAACCGCGTCCCAGATGCGGGACATGCTGTAGATGATGCCCATGACCGCAGGGGCAATGAGCAGGATATCGGTGGCAAATTTCATCATGTACAAGCTCAGCAGCAAGTACATATAGCCCGCGCCGACCGCGGGTGCGCCGTAAGCGATGATGGTGCGCCAGGAAACGCGCTGGGTACTACTGGTCATATAGTCTCTGCAATACTGCGGCGCCGACGACTTTGTCCACGCGTTTCTATCTGTGTGTTCTTCCTGTGTGTTCTTGTTATACGTTCGAGTTATGCGTTTTTAATGGTGAGACCACCATCCACCGGCAAGGTGGCACCGGTCATAAAGCTGGACGCGGGCAGGCAAAAGTTCAGCGTGCCGTGCGCCACTTCTTCCGGATCCGCATATCGTTTCAGCGCCACGCGGCGATGCGCAAAAGTTTGCTTTTGGTCTTCTGGAATGGCTTCGGTCATGCCGGTGCGTATCGGGCCCGGACAAATGCAGTTAACGGTGATGCCTTCGCCACCCAACTCCACTGCTAGCGATCGGGTTAAGCCGATCACACCGTGTTTCGCCGCCGTGTAGGGGCTACCAAATTTGGTGGCGCCAAGGCCTTCGGTGGAGGCGATGTTGACGATCCGCGGATTCTTCGATTCGCGTAGATAAGGAAGTGCGGCGCGTATGGTGCGGGTATGAGCGGTGAGCAGCACATCAAAGGTCTTGTCCCAACCGGCTTCATATTCTTCACCGTCGATGGGGGAAAATATAGAGATCCCGGCATTGTTGATCAGCATGTCTAAGCCGCCAAATTGGTCTGCCACCTCGTTGGTAACACGGATCACCGCGTCGCCATCAGACAGATCCAACAACCAACCGCGTACCGGAGCGCCAGCGGCTTCAATTTCACTGACCACTCGGTTCAAGCCTTCCTCGTTGAGGTCTACGGCCGCCACCTTCGCACCTTGGTCTGCAAACAACTTGGCGGTGGCTTCACCCATCCCCGATGCGGCACCGGTGACCAACACCACGTAACCTTCGACAGATCTACTCAAGTTCGTTAAGGCCATGCTCTTCCCCTCAAATTCCTCAAACTGGCAATGTAGGTGGGTCTGGGGCGTATTGCAATCCGCAACCAGGTCGTTACTGTCCTACACGAGGGAGGATGAAGAGCACATGCAAGCATTGCAGCAAACGGGTGAACTGATCGCACAGTACATGGCGGGACATTGGAACTGCGACTGTACACTGCAACATATCGAGCAGATTCCAGGCGGCGCATCGCGAGAAACTTATCTGGTGCAGTTGTTGAAAGCGGGCGAGGCACTCGGGGTGGTGGTACGGCGGGATCCGCCTTCCAGCCTCATCGATACCGAGCGCGCCCACGAATACGGCACTTACCAGTGTGTCCACCGTCATGGCGTGGTACCGGTGCCCGAACCCATCGTGCTGGAAGAAGACCCTAACGCGCTAGCCGGGAAGTTAAAGCGGCCTTTTTCCGTCATGGCTTTGATACCCACAGGGCAAGCCTCTCCCGCCGGGCTCGAGGAGCCGGACATGCAGCCGGTGTTGGCAAAACTGGGTCAAACAAAATGGTCGCTGCTCGGCAAGTTGAGCAGGCTCACACCGGGGGAACTTGGTGTGGATAAGTTTATGCACACACCTGACCACCCCGCCGCGCACGAGCTGGCTTATTGGAAAAAGGTCATCGAAACCGACGCTCTGCACCCCCAACCCATTGCCGCCGCCGCCATACGCTGGCTGGAGCGTAACCTGCCGCCGCCGTCAGGGCAGTTCACCTTGGTGCACGGCGACTACCGCACCGGCAATTTCTTATATACCGACGCGGGCGAAGTCACTGCCGTCCTAGACTGGGAAATGGCACATATCGGCGACCCGCTGGAAGATCTGGCTTGGTCGTTGGACCCGCTGTGGTCCAACGACGCAACTTTGGCGGGGCGCTTGTTGCCGCGAGCCGAAGCCATCGCCATCTGGGAGGCCGCCAGTGGGTTCACAGTGGACCGTGAAACATTTCGTTGGTGGCAGATTTTTGCCTCGGTCAAAGCCATCGCCATCTGGATCTCTTCTGCGGAAGATTTTGTGAACGGCACCACCAAGGAACCCATTTTGGCATTTGCCGGTTGGCCCATGATGGACCGCCAAAGTCGTATCTTGTTAGACCGCCTGTCCCCAGAATCGGAACACCAGTATGCGGAGGCGCTGGCATGATTCCCTATCCCGCTAAAACCCTCACTGATTTAGCCGTGCGCATCGCTACCGATATTGCCCCGGCCACCAACAATAATTTTGCTGCAGCGGACAGCGGCCTGATCACGGGGCTGCTGCTCAGCATGGCGCAAGATTACGAACGCGCCGTATATAACCCGATGGCCGACATCGAAGAGATCAAAGCGCTGTGCGAAGACATCCTGGCGCTACCGGCCGCAGACAGCGCAGCCTTGCAGGCGCTGCCTGAATGCCGAGAATTCTTGGACGCTGAATCCGCCAGTCTGATGCTGAGCGATGTGACAGCGCTGCACGCACGTGGGTTGGAGTTGTTAATCAGTATCCACAGTTGGGCGGAAGAGCATCATGCGGACATAAACCTGGCTGTGTGGCAGCTGCTACGCCGCCACAGTGAACGAAACAAATTTGACACCCCCGGTCCTTAACACGCCTGCTTAGCCAGCCACTTGCGCTTGACTGCCTGGCTGGCTTTGCTGCGCTTCTTGCAGCGCGGCACGTCGATATAGATAAGCAGGTAGCGCGCAAGAGAGACCAATACAGAGGTTTAGCACCACAAATAACCAAGGTTTTGGGCCCGTCGGTGCCGTGAACATAAATACCCAAAACGCGATGGAGGCAATGACAATATCGGCGGTGAAGCCCCCGGCCACGGAGTTTGCAAACAGCGCGGGTATAAAACCCGCCAACCCAATGGCTTCAGCATGAAACACCCCCGCAAAAAACAGGATGGGTAACACCGTGCCCAGAATGGTTAAGATCAAATAGACGTTTTTCACCGCAGTTCTCCTCTTTACATCCGCTTTGCGTCCGCTTTGAGAGCACTTTAGCCAAATCGGTAATTCACACAATTACCTGGGAGGTAATCATCTCGCCTCAGCTATGGTTTTATACTGCACCTTAAGCATTAGGCAGCAATAGGATGACGACCATGGCGGAAACCGCACCCACCTTCGGCAGCCTGCTGAAACAATGGCGGCAATACCGCCACGTCAGTCAGCTCGATCTTGCCCTAGAAGCAGGCGTGTCCCAGCGCCACGTCTCTTTCCTCGAGACCGGTCGTGCCAATCCCAGTCGCCCCATGGTATTGGCCTTGGCCGACAGCCTCGACCTACCTCTGCGTGAGCGAAATAGTCTTTTGCGCAGCGCTGGTTTCGGCGCGGCATTTGCTGAAGGGGATTTGGATGAAACCAGCCACCGGGTCTTCCGCGACGCCTTGCAGCAAACCTTGGACCATGCTGAACCCTATCCGGCTATGGTTTTAAACGGCCATTGGAACATGATCATGGCCAACACGGCAGCGTTTAAGTTTTTCAACCTGTTTGTTGATCCATTTGCCGCTCTGGCCGAGATGGGCAACCCCGAGCGGTTTCAAATTGTGCGGTTGTGTCTACACGAAAAAGGTTTGCTGCCTTACATCGACAACTGGGCAGACTTGGTCTCCGCCTTTCTCGCCCGGGCTCGTCGGGCGCTGCTGGAAAACCCCAAAGACCCCCACCTGCCTGTGCTGATTGAAGAAATAACTTCGCACGCGCAAGCGCCCGCGGACTGGCGCAAAGTTTGGTCCTCCCACACCGCGCCGGCGGTAGAAATGGTGTTGAGCAAAGACGGCGTGCAGTACCGTCTATTTACCATGCTGGCGCATTTTGGCGCCGCCACTGACGTCACCTTAGAAGAGCTTTCGGTGGAAATGTTTTATCCGGCGGACGACAACACCAGGGAACTGCTCCACCAGTTGGCTTAGTGCGCGCAAACCATGTCGCTCGCGGTTTGCCGCGCAAAAAACGTGTAGCATGCGGGCTCACTCAATTAAGGCCACAAACGAATGATCGAACTAGACCGTCATGGAGACGTCTTTACCCTAACCATGAACGCCGGTGAAAACCGTTGGAATACCACCTTTGTGCGTGCCCTGGCGGAAGTCTTGGACGAAGTGGAGTCTTGCACCGGTCCCGCCGCGTTGGTGACTTTGTCAGCCGATACAAAGTTCTTTTCCAACGGGCTTGATCTGGATTGGGTCGCCGACCCCAAAGCACACCCGGAGGGGGGTGACCGCGACGTATTTGGCGATGAATTCATGAAACTGATGGGTCGCCTGATTACCTTTCCCATGCCTACCATCGCCGCCATCAACGGCCATGCCTTCGGCGCCGGCTTTATGTGTGCTTTATGCCACGATGTCCGTTTCATGCGTGCTGACCGGGGTTTTGTCTGTGCCAATGAAATGCAGCTGGGTCTACGTATACCGGACCCGGAGCTGGCGCTGTTCCGTCACAAGTTACCCATGAACGTGTTCTTTGAAACCGTTCAGCTGGCGCGACGTTGGGGCGGCCAAGCGGCCATGGACGCCGGCATCGTGCAACACATCAGCGATATCGACTTGTTGACTGAAGCCGCCATGGCCAAAGCCAACGAACTGGCCCCGTTGGCGGCAAAGCGGGACATCTACGGGGGTCAGAAAGAGCGTTTGTTTGGTGAAGGTGCGGCCATCAATGATGCCAATGGCGCGGCCTATATGCTGCGCAATTTAGATCAATACCACTGAGCCTATTGCGAGCAGGGTGTGCGCGTCGCCACCAGGCGAAACTGCGGTTGCCAAACGTCCGCGTCAGTTGGCGGACACCGGACGCGGAGGTGTCCAAGCATCACCGGTCCAGGCGTGTAACGCCACTTCGTGGTCGCCGATTAAAAAGGCAAACTGTTGGAATTCCCGCGCCGCTTGTGGATGCGGTTCGCCATAGTCACTGCTGGCCTGCGCATGAACCTGTTGAATCATCAACAGGCTCGGAACGCAGAGGGTTAGACCGTGCAGCAAAATCCGCACGCTTTTTACCAGGGGTGTACTACCACCGGCAGTTCGTCGTAACCGCGCACGAAGCTGGATTGCACGCGGCTCGGTTCACCCACCACTTCAACAAAACGGAAGCGTTGCATAATCTCTTCCCACAACACGCGCAGTTGCATCTCAGCCAGGCGGTTACCCATACAACGATGCACACCAAAGCCAAAAGATAAATGGTGACGTGCCTTGGCACGGTCAATGATGAACTCGTCCGGCCGCTCTATGACCTCAGGATCGCGGTTTCCGGATACGTACCACATGGCGATTTTGTCCCCGGCTTTGATCTGCTTGCCGCGAAACTCAATGTCTTCGTTGGCAGTGCGACGCATGTAGGCCAGCGGCGTCTGGTAACGGATGATCTCCGAGACCATGTTGGGGATGAGGCTTAAGTTGTTGCGCAGTTTTTCGTACTCCGCGGGGTTCTGATTCAGAAAGTACACACCGCCCGAAATAGAGTTACGCGTGGTGTCGTTGCCGCCCACAATCAGCAAGATCAAGTTACCGAGAAATTCCATGGGCGGCATGTTCTGCGTGTCTTTACCGTGCGCCAGCATCGACAGCAGGTCTGATTTTAATGGTTCCTTAACACGCTGATCGCGAAGCTTGGTGAAGTACTCCAAACACTCCATGAGCGCTTCGCGGCGTACCGGCTCCGGGGTGGGACCGCCCGCCAACTCACCGGAGGTGGCCATGTCCGACCAATAGGTCAGCTTGCGGCGTTCTTCAAACGGAAAATCGAAGATGGTGGCGAGCATTTGGGTGGTGAGTTCAATGGATACTTTGTCGACCCAATTGAAGGTTTCCCCCACCGGCACGGAGTCCAATATACGTTGCACCCGTTCGCGTATGGTGCCTTCCAGCTTCGCTAGATTGACCGGCGCCACCACACCCTGCACGGTTTTGCGCTGCACATCGTGTTTTGGCGGGTCCATGCTGATGAAGTTCACCGTGGCAAAATCTTCCGGTCGGTCCGCTAGGGTGATACCCGGCGCCGAGGAAAACAGCTCGTGGTGCTTCTCAATCTCCATGATGTCGTTAAATTTGGTGATCGACCAATACGGACCAAACATGCTGTCCTTACAGTAGTGCACGGGATCTTCAGCGCGCAGACGCGCGAAGTAACCCCAATGTGCATCACTTTGCATCAGCTCCGCGCGGCTGACGTCGATGTCTTCCAGCGATACGGTATGCGGATCTAAACTCTCTAACGCGACGGCTTCGGCCATGTCTGCTACCCCTCTCAAATGACACTGCGCCCGACTTTACCGGAAATCTTGAGCGGCTTCATCTAGGGAGCCTCTGCATAAGTCTCATGTGCTCAGCGTGTCATACGGCGTCTGTGGCAAGGCGCCAGTGCCTCTGAGCTTTTGAGACTTATGCAGAGGCTCCCTAACTGCAGATTGCTCTATGCTTGGCGAATAGAGAGTAGAGAGTACCTGTTTACTCATTAATCACTCGGCAGCAGAGAGGGGAATCGAGCATGCATGCGCGCGACTACTTAGCCCAAGACGGCGTAGGGCTAGCGCAACTCATCCAGGAAGGGGAAGTCAGCGCACTAGAGGTGTTGGAAGCTGCCATCGCCCGGATCGAAGCACGCAATGGCGAGATCAACGCAGTTGTATTGAAACTCTACGACCAAGCGGGGCAATCTGCGCGAACCACTGCAGCCGGGGCATTTGCCGGGGTGCCGTTTTTGCTCAAAGATCTGGGTCAGTACATGGCTGACGTACCGACCTCCTCCGGCAGCCGTCTGTTTGCCCGGCGCACGCAAGCGCAAGACTCCACCCTGGTGACGCGGTACCGGCAAGCCGGCTTAGTCATCTGCGGTAAAACCAACACCCCGGAAATGGGTCTGGCGACCACTACCGAGCCGGTGCTGTTTGGCGCCACCCGCAATCCACTCAATACCGCACACACCGCGGGTGGTTCCAGCGGTGGCGCGGCGGCGGCTGTGGCCAGCGGCATGGTCCCCATGGCGCACGCTTCCGATGGCGGGGGCTCCATTCGCATCCCCGCCAGTTGCTGCGGCTTGGTCGGTTTAAAACCCACTCGCGGTCGGGTGCCCCTGGGTCCGTACGGTGTGGAGGGTTGGGGCGGCTTTTCCACCACCCACGCAATTACGCGCAGTGTGCGGGATAGCGCGGCGTTGCTCGACATCAGCAGCGGTGAAGAACCCGGAGCACCTTATTACGCCCCGCCAAAACCACGCTCCTATCAAGCCCTGGCGGCCAGGGACCCTCAACCGCTGCGCTGCGGATTGCACTTAAAAGCATTTTCCGGCGCGGACTTACACCCGGAAATTAGAACACTCACCACCGCGGCAGCTAAAGCATGCGAAACACTCGGCCACCGCGTGATCCCCACCAGCAGCGGCGACTTACCGATCGAGCCAACCACGTTCAAAGATTCTCACGGCATCATCGCCTTGGCCCACGTCGCCGCTGCCATCGATGAGCGTCTGGCGGAACTTGGACGACCATTGCAAGACGATGACATCGAAGCCGTGACACGGCGCAATTACAACGCCGGGCATGGAATGACCGCAGCCCAATATGCCTGGGCGCAAAACCGCATCCGCAAACACGGGCAGATTTTTGCGCGTTACTTCAATCAGGGCATTGACGTGCTCATCACACCCACCATGGCAGTGTTGCCGCCGCGTTTGGGAGAGCTGGACATGATGAGCGACGATGATGCTACCTACTTGGACATTCTCGACGGCATGATCGGTTTCACCGCCATCTTTAACGACACGGGTCTGCCCGCCATCAGCCTGCCGCTGGACGTCTCGGCGACCGGACTACCGGTGGGGGTGCAAATCATTGCGCCCATGGGAGGTGAAGGTCTGTTACTGTCGCTGGCCGGACAAATGGAACGTGCCGGCTTGTTTGATGCGAGCCTAAAAATATAAAGGGTTCTCCGCGCCGATTTACACCGCCATCTCACACAAATTTCAAAACCAAAACTAATAAGAGGAACAAACATGAACACCAATCGCCAATGGCTGCTGGCCAAACGCCCCCACGGCATGGTCGGCGCAGAAAACTTTGAATACGTCGAAACCCCCATTCCAGAACCCGGCGACGGTGAAGTCCTGGTGCGCAATTTGTTTTTCTCTTTTGATCCGACCCAACGCGGCTGGATGGAAGACCGTGAAAGCTACTTACCACCGGTACAACTCGGTGAACCGATGCGCGCCGGCAGCATTGGCCAGGTGGCTGCCAGCAACCACCCGGACTACGCGGTAGGCGACATCGTGCAAACCACCGGCGGCTGGCAAGACTTTGTGGTTGTAGCACCGTCGCAGGCGGTCATGGGTTTAACCCAGGTGCCGGACGGTATCCCACCGGAAATGATGATGTCGGTTCTGGGTGTAACCGGTTTGACCGCCTACTTTGGTCTGCTTGATCTCGGACAGCCCAAGGCGGGTGAAACGGTGCTGGTCTCCGGCGCCGCCGGAGCAACCGGTTCCGTGGCTGGCCAGATTGCGCGCATCAAAGGCTGCCGCGTCGTGGGTATAGCGGGTGGTCCGGAGAAGTGTGCTTGGCTCAAAAATGAAGCCGGCTTTGATGAGGTCATCGACTACAAAAACGAAGACGTCAATGCGCGTATCGCGGAAACTTGCCCCAACAAAGTCGACGTATTTTTCGACAATGTCGGCGGGGATATTCTGGAAGCAGCGCTGAACCACATCAACATGCGCGCCCGCGTTGTCTTATGCGGTGGTATTTCCAACTACAACGCCACCGAACCGGTGCCGGGTCCCGCCAACTTAATGAACCTGGTGATCATGCGTGCGCGCATGGAAGGTTTTATTGTGATTGATTACATGCACCGGGCTGAAGAAGCTATCGGTGACCTGCTCAACTGGATCCAGAACGAAGGCCTCATCTATCAGGTGGATCTGCAGGAAGGTTTTGAAAACATCCCACACACTCTGCAGCGTTTGTTTACTGGCCAAAACCTGGGCAAACAGCTATTGAAGGTGGCAGACCCGAGTTAGCCTATGACCTATGGCGGCTTTGGTAACTTACTAGAGGCCGCAACAGCAGCCGGCAGCCGGGGCAACTCCCGGCACCGGTTACCTTAACTTGTGCTCTAACTCGTTGTGAAAGTGCTGAATCCGCATCTCGTCGTCGTTTAAAAACGTACGGCTAAAACCCGCCGAATTCATCCCCGCCTGCACATTACCCAATAACTCTATGTCCTGGTCGATGGTGTCTGTCATGGTTTTTCTACCAGCGACGATGTCCTCATGCTGGAACACATCCCGCTCGGGCCGCACGTAACTCTCGGGCACAAAACCCGTAGAACTCACAGCAGAGCGCCCGGGCTCCAAAAACGCTGTTTATCGAAGTTGCGAATCTCAACCGCAGCTTCCGTGTGGTTAACAATATCGATGGTCATAATAATTCCTACGTCGGCGGCGGCGGTGGATTGCCGCAGAAGCCAGACTGGTGAAATACCATCCGTAAACGTTCGTCTTCTTGAGCAAAAATATTAGTGGCCACCATGACGTTGTCACCCGCTAACTCATAACACACCACAGCCACTGTATCGGTGCTGATCTGCCGGGCTTGGGCATCATAAAAACTGACTTGCCCCTGCTGTGGGTTACTTAAAATCGAGCGCCAACTGTCCAATACCGCATCGCGCCCCACCAACGCTGGCCAGCCCGGATGCAAACAAATCACCTCACGCTCGCCAGACCATAGATGCGCCATGGCTTCGTAATCCATACCTTCGAACGCCAAATAAAAAGCTTCATTGGCAAATTCCGCCTGCTCCAGCATAGATAGTTCTGTCACCGGTCGTTGCTCATCCCTGTTTCTCCCGTGGCCGCCGCTGACCTCTGACTGGGTGTGGTTAGACACCGTATTCCACCCCTAAAGAGTCTCAGTTAATCTAGCGCTATGCAAACACTGACATTCGACAACCAATTTACCGCCCAACTACCGGCTGATCCGGTAGAGGACAATCACCGCCGCCAGATTTCACAGGCCCTCTACTCCCGGGTACAGCCCGCTGAAGTGAGCGCTCCGTCGTTGGTGGCCTATTCACCGGAAGCTGCCGCGTTGCTGGGGTTGAGCCCTGCCGATTGCGAAACTGAGGCGTTTCTCGGCGCCATGAGTGGCAATCAGTTGTTGCCGGGTATGGACCCCCACGCCACTTGTTATGGCGGTCACCAGTTTGGCAATTGGGCAGGCCAATTGGGGGACGGGCGCGCCATCAATTTGGGCGAAGTTGCGGTGGCTGACCAACACTGGATGTTGCAGCTTAAAGGCGCCGGCCCCACACCTTACTCACGCAGCGCCGACGGATTGGCTGTGTTGCGATCTTCGGTGCGGGAGTTTTTGTGCAGCGAAGCGATGTTTCATCTCGGGGTCCCCACCACCCGCGCGCTGAGTTTGGTCACCACCGGCGAAGGTGTGGTGCGGGATATGTTATACGACGGCAACCCCGAGACTGAACCCGGCGCGGTGGTCTGCCGTATGAGCTCATCCTTTGTGCGTTTCGGCCACTTTCAAATGTTGACCGCACGCGGCGAAGAAACCCTGCTGAAACAATTTACGGACTTTGTTATCCGCCGCGAATTCCCGCACTTATGCGGCTCAGACGAGATGGATCGCGAGGTTTACCTAAGTTGGTTCAACGAAGTGTGCGAACGCACCGCCGATCTGATTGTGCATTGGATGCGCGTGGGATTTGTTCACGGCGTGATGAATACGGACAACATGTCCATTCTCGGCGAAACCATCGACTACGGGCCGTACGGCTGGCTGGAAGACTTTGACCCTAACTGGACGCCAAATACCACCGATGCCGGTAACCGCCGTTACCGCTATGGGCAGCAGCCGGCCATCGGACAATGGAATCTGATGCAGTTGGCCAATGCCATTTTACCGTTGGTGGGTGACCCCAAGCCGTTGGAAGAGATGTTGTCCGCGTTTGCCAAAGTCTACCAAACCCGTTGGGAGCACATGCTGGCCAGCAAGCTGGGTTTAAAAAATCACGATGCAGCCCTGCTGGACGAGCTGTTTGCGTTGCTCACCCACGCCGAAACCGACATGACTGTGTTTTTCCGTTTGTTAGCCAACATTAACCTGGAAGACACACAACCACATGTTGGCTTACGCGGCGCATACTACCGTGACGACCAATACAACGATGACCTCAATACGCATACCCAAAGCTGGTTGAGCCAGTACCGGCAAACGCTGCAAAGCCAAGGCGTCGACCCGCAACAGCGTGCGGCCGCCATGAACGCCGCAAACCCAAAATACGTGTTGCGCAACTACTTAGCCCAGCTTGCCATCGACGATGCCGAAGCCGGCGATTACGCGTTGGTAAACACACTGCTTGACGTGTTGCGCCGACCGTACGATGAACAGCCGGAATATGAACAGTACGCCGCGCTCCGTCCGGAATGGGCACGCACACGGGTGGGATGTTCGATGTTGTCGTGTAGCTCCTAGAGGCGCAAATGCCGTTCTAGCTGCAAACCAAAGTCTGGCCAAGCAACAGCAGCATAGACGTCTGTGGCTTCACTGCCGGTGAGATCGTCTGCATCGCGAGTGGGCAACTTCACGCCACCATGCACGCTGATGACGTCGGTGGAGGACGCCGATTCCCATAGCCTGTACGCGGCACCCAAACGAACGTCACCCAGCCCACCATCTCCCCCGTCGACAAACACCGGCTCGACGCCATCCGCCTGATGCACCACAGGCATACAATTGCGCGGCCCGTCCGGCTCATCGTTGCTGACGCCGACCAGATCGTGAAACTGCTCTGTCGTTACTTGGTGCTTAAGACACTGAATCAAAAGATGGCGAGACGGGCTTACGGCTTTAGGCATTTTGAGAATTATCGATTGAGAGTGTTAACTCACTGTGGATGGGATGGCATCATCAATCGTGTTTAGGGCGTTTAGTGAATACCAGCTATCCCCCGTTGAGTGGGTAGAGCCAGTAATCTGCTGGGTCTTGTGTGACCGCTAGAACGTAAGCGACATGGTGGGTCGTCTGGGGTTCGAACCCAGGACCAACGGGTTAAAAGCCCGGTGCTCTACCAGCTGAGCTAACGACCCAAAGCTGCTAAAAAAGAGGCGCGAACTTTACATTTTATGTGGGTGTTAGACAACCATAAGAATATGCGCGGTTATTGCGCTTTTCTTGCACCCACGATGTGAATAAATCCCGTACGCTAGCCAGCACACAACCAGGTATCTACAATCCATGGTGACCCGATTAATCATCTCATTTTTCTGCGGCATCGGTGCTGCGATGGTAGCAAAGCTGTGTTTGTTTCTCGGTATGTCCTTCATGGCAACGTCTTTCGAAGGCAATACAGGCTGGTGGACTGTGCCCCAACTCCTGGGCATTTTGGGGGCTGCGTTGATGATGTATTCCGCGCTGCCAATGCTCGCAGTATTCGAGTTGATCTTTGCTCAGAACATTGCGTTCTTTCTTTCAATCACTTCAACTTGGGGTTTCTTTTCGTTCGCTATTTTGACAATTAGATCCAAGGAAGTCGGACGTTAGTTAGATACGCTCCCGAAGCATCATCCGCGCGCAGCCGAACTAACGCTGAAGTTTTTGTCCTAACACCGATAGATCGATGTGCGCCGCACTGATTAACCCCTCACGCACCACCATAAAATCGGTGTCTTCTGCCTGGTCCATGTCGAAGCGGGACAGCTGATGGTGGTATTGGTCACCTTTCTGTTGGAAAGCTTGTTTGTAGTAGGTGTGTCCTAGGCGGGTGTGCACAACCTTGGATTGTTTGAGATGGCGCGGCAGATTGACGCTCCAGGTGGTTTGATGCGGGTCTTGCTGCACCACCAATTCTTCCCAGATCGGTGGTAACGCCTGGGTAAGAATGTCACGCATCTCATCCACCGCCGCATCGCTGAATCGACGATGCTGATCCCATTCCCGATGGTCTTCGAAACTGATTTCCTGAGACAGGGCAAGCCCGGGCAAACCGGCAATATTCGCTTCAAAACAAGCGCCCACGGTGCCGGACGCCAGCAGAAAACCTAATCCGGTGTTGAAACCAAGATTCACACCGGACACCACGATGTCAGGCTTATGTGGCATCAGGTTGTACAGACCCAGATTAACGCAGTCCGCCGGTGTGCCGGTCACGGAAAATGCCGGCGTGCCGTGCAAATCAATCTTATCCACATACAACGGCCCGTAGCGGGTCATGGATTTACCCTGCCAACTCTGTTCTTCAGCAGGTACCACGATGGTTAAGTCGCCATAAGCTTGCAACAGTTCGATGGCGATCAGGAACAGCGGCGAATCGTGGCTGTCATCGTTGGTGAGGAGTATGTTCAAGTTGGGCTGCCTTACTTGCTGGCCTTAGACATAACGGGTTGGGTCGGCCACGCCAGCGTCCAGAAAACCTTGGCGCCGGATACGGCAGCTATCGCACTTACCACAGGCGCGGCCCTGGTCGTCAGCCTGGTAACAGGAGACCGTTTGGCTGTAATCCACGCCGAGTGCCGACCCTTGTTTGATAATCTCCGCCTTGGTGAGATCAATCAGTGGGGTATGCACGGTGAGTTTTTGCCCCTCCACTCCCGCCTTGGTGGCCAAATTGGCCATCTCGGTGTAGGCGTTTATAAATTCCGGCCGGCAATCCGGATAGCCGGAGTAATCCACCGCATTGACCCCGATAAATACATCCAGCGCACCCAGCACTTCCGCCCACGCCAGAGCCAGTGACAAGAACACCGTGTTACGCGCCGGTACGTAGGTGATAGGGATGCCACCCGGCTCATCTTCGGGCACCGCAATGGTGGTGTCCGTCAAGGCGGAGCCGCCAAACTTAGACAAGTCGATGTCCAACACTTGGTGTTGTACTGCAGTGGCGGCCACCAACCTGGCTGCGTCGAGTTCCGACGTTGAGCGCTGATTGTAGTTAAGCGATAACGCGAAACAGTCAAAACCTTGGGCTTGCGCCATGGCTAACACAGTGGCCGAATCGAGGCCGCCGGAGACCAGCACCACCGCTTTTGGGTTGGCTTGGTTCATCTTCCCGGCTCATCTCCCCACAGAAGCTTGTGCAACTGTACCTGCATGCGCACCGGCAGGCGGTCTTGCACCACCCAATTGGCCAATTCGGTGGGGTTCAATTGGCCGTAACTGGGCGACATCAAGACGTCGGCAACTTTGTTATACAACTGCAGCTCGTCGCACTTGAGTTTGGCCCAGTCATAATCTTGCCGGTCGCAGAGCACAAACTTAATTTGATCCTGGGGATTTAGGGCTGTGATATTCGACCACAGGTTACGATGCACTTCCCCGGAACCGGGGGTTTTTAGATCGAGGACTTTAACCACCCGGGGATCCACCTGTGCCACATCCAATGCACCGCTGGTCTCCAACGATACACTCATGCCCGCATCACACAGCTGCACCATCAGATCATGTACATCTGGCTGTGCCAAGGGTTCGCCGCCGGTCACCGTCACCCGGGGCACCTGATGGCTACGCACTGCATCCACAATCTCAGGCATGCGCATTTGCTGGCCGCCGGAGAAAGCGTACTCACTGTCACAATAGCCACAACGCAGCGGACAGCCGGTCAGCCGCACAAACACCGTCGGCAAGCCGATGGTGTTGGCCTCCCCCTGTAGGGACAGGAATATCTCGGTAATTCGGAGAGTGGCGTTAGACGCCGTCGCGGTGGTCACGGCTGCGGTTACGGGCTACAGTTCCGCGAGATATTTAGCCGCAAGCCCCGCAGCAGAGCTGGCCGGGTGCTCCTGTTGTACCCTTTGCAAATAAGTGCGTGCTGCGTCCACATCCCCCAAGGTGTGATACACCACACCCAGCTTGTAGAGCGCATCCGGCGCCTTTTGATGATCCGGATAGAGGTTCACAACTTGCATAAACGATTGACGCGCAAGTTCCGCGTCGGTCTTTGCCACCAGATACAGCTCGCCGATCCAATAATAAGCATTCGGCGTAAACTGCCCGTTAGGATAAGATTCGATGAGCTGCTGAAAACCTACCATGGACGCATCAAAATCCCGCGCGCGCATGGCGTCAAACGCTTGGGTATAGGCTTCACGTTCGGTTAAGTTACCCGTCGTCAAGCCACCCACTGGCGCGGTCGGCGTTGTTGAGCTGGGTCCTGGCGCAGGCTGATTTTCGGACAACGCCACCACACGACGATCAAGATCCAGATACTGCTCTTTTTGATCCCGCTGCAGGCGGTTTACCAAGTACGTCTGTTCTTCCACTTGTCCGCGCAAGTCTTGTATCTCTTGCTGCAGCACCTGCAATTGATAAAACAACTCAGACAGCTGACCTTGCCCGCTGGTGACCGGCTGCACCGGTGTGCTCGGACGCGGTTGTGCCGGTTGCGGGGCTGCTGACTGGAAGTCAGTGTTTACCGTCGGTTCTATGGTGGGCGGGATATCCAGGCTCCGCGCTTGCTCATTCGGCCGTGGACGCACTGGTTGAGGTGCTTGTTGCGCGGCCGGGCGAGTCACCGCATCGCGGCTGGAATCTTCTACAGATTCCTCCACCGGTACTGCCGCAATTGCTGCCACACAATAAAACTGCGCGGCAAGAGCCGCGCAGGTTAACAAAGCACCTTTCGGAGAGTGTTGTTGCTTCTTCACAACCCGCACGCTGCGCTAGCGGTATACCATGACCGCGCGACGGTTACGTTCCCATGCCGATTCGTTGTGACCTGGGTCGGCGGGCTGCTCTTCACCGTAGCTGACCGTTTCGATCTGACGGCCCGGCACGCCCGCGGACAGCAAGAAGGTACGCACGGCATCCGCACGACGTTCACCCAAGGCAAGGTTGTATTCACGTGTGCCACGCTCGTCACAATGCCCTTCCAGAACGACACTGCGATCCGGGTTACGACGCAATATCTGTGCGTGCATTTCCAACGCACCAAGATCCGCAGGCTTCAACACAGATTTGTCGTAGTCAAAGTAAAAAGTGCGCGACAGGGGGCGGCCATTGGCGTCAATGGCATTGCCGCTGCTGTCAAAATCAGATAACACCGGCTCCGGCTCAGGGGTAGGTGCTTCTACCGGGGCAGGCTGTTCGACGGGCTCAGGCTCAGGTACCGGCTCAGTTGATGTGCTCGCGCAGCCGGCCAATACAAAGGCAGCCAGCAGCAGGCTCATCAGGCTAATGAAACGGGACTTTTGCATCTGCATCAATTTCTCCTTAGGTTGCTTTGTGCAGCTATATTCAAGGACTCAACGCCCTTGCAATTTACGATCTATAAATCAGATCTCTACTTTACGTTTCTACGTTCTAGATCTTTTAGTGATCTTTTTTGTTGCTCAATCACCCAAAAACGGAGACCAAGCCGGCTCCCTTACATCCCCCGACGACGACGGTAGCCGGTACTTCACACTGCCGTCGATCGATACCACTGCCAGTATACCTCTACCCCGATCTTGGGTAGCGTATATCAACATGGTGCCGTTTGGCGCAAGCGACGGGGATTCATCCAACGCCGTCTGCGTCAAAACCTGTAAATTGTCGCGTTCTAAGTCCTGCCATGCAATATGGAATACACCATTTGTCCGGTGCACAAACACAAGATGCTTGCCATCCGGCAGCAGGCGGGCGCGTGCATTATAGTCACCCCGAAACGTAAGTCTCTCTAAAAAATTGGTGGCCAGTTCCAGTTGGTAGATTTGCGGGCGACCACCACGGTCGGAAGTGAAGATGATGCTTTTGCCATCCGGTGACCAACTTGGCTCTGTATCGATGGCGTGATGACGGGTGATTTGCCGCAGACTGCGGGTCGCCAAATCCATGATAAAAATCTCCGGATCCCCGTCTTTGGATAACACCATGGCCAGCTGTTTACCGTCGGGTGAAAACACCGGCGAAGAGTTTAGGCCGCGGAAATTGGTTAAACGCTCGCGATAAGGCCCATCCACATCCTGCAACACGATGGTGGGTTTGCCTGTTTCAAAGGTAACATAAACCACGCGCTTGCCATCCGGGGACCAGTTAGCAGATAGAATGGGTTCGCGTGAGCTGAGTAAGGTGCGCGAACGTTCGCCGTCGGAATCTGCCACTTCAAGGCGATACACGGCGCGGGGCGTACCCGAATTTTGCGCCAGCACGTAGAGGATCTTGGTGGAGAATGCGCCGCGTACACCTGTAATCTCTTCGTACACCGCATCGGAAATGCGGTGCGCCACATCACGCCACTGCTCGCGGGGCACACTATAACGACGGCTCAACATCAAACGTTCGCCGAGCACATCGTAGAGTTCAAAGTTCACCGCGATAGAGCCGTCCGCACTTAGGCGCGCGTTACCGATCACCAGGTAGCCGGCTTTTAGAATACGCCAATCGCGGAAAAACACTGCCTGACGGGTACTCGGGTACGACAACATGTTTTCCGAAGCCAATGGGTCAAACTGGCCACTGCGGGCGAGATCAAAACCGATGATGTCCGCCATATTGGGTTCGCTGAGCAGGCTTGGGTCGGTCTTGAAAGGGACCACCGCGATACGAATGGGGGAGTCGACGCCGCTGTCGATGATGATGGTGTCTAGGGAGCTGGCGGTGGCGTTTGCGTTGCACAGCAGCAGCAAGCTTAACAAGAACATCGACGGTACTACTTTATTTGGCATCCATTCTTTCCTAACTAAGTTCATCTATTTACACCCACGCGCTCGTCGAGTGACGATCGATTCGATCAGCTGCGAACCCAAACGGCTTTTCAGGACCGCTGTGAATACATCCGTGTACGCTGGCGCTGCGACGTCCTGTCGCAGAGCCTCCTGAAAAGCCATTTGGGTTCTCCGCTGATCTCGCTTGATCCCCAGCGTCTGGTGCATCAATATTCCAGAGAAGATCATCTCAACAAATCTTCAGGCTGGAACAGGAAGTAAAAGCGGCGGAAGTGCGCTTCGAAGATGGCGTTCTCCTGGGGTACTTCAAAACGCCGGGCGCGGCGCACCGCTTGCTCGGCGGAGCGATCGAACGCGGCGTTGCCGGACGAATCTTCGATACTTACGCCTACGACCTCGCCGGTGGGGATGAGTTCCACCAACAATCTGGCGGACATGCCGTTGCGCGCGCTGGGCGGGCGTGACCAGTTCTGGCGCACAAGTTCGTAGATACCGAGACGATACGATTGCGCCACCATTTCGGCGGTGCCGGCTTGTAGGTCTGCGGTTTCATCGGCGATGGCTTGGTCTAAGGAGGTCTGTGCCAGTTCACTTAAACGGCGCAGGCGTTCGGCACGTGCGGCTTCTTCTGCCGCCTTTTCGGCAGCGGCTTTTTCGGCGGCGCGTTGGCCTGCTTCTTCCGCACGTTTGCGTGCAGCTTCGGCGGGGTCAACCTTGGGTTTGGCCGGTTCTGCCGGCTTCGGCTGAGGGGCCGGAGGCGGTGCCTTTTGCACGGGTTTTGGGGCAGGTTTGGCTTGGGGTTGCAGCACTAGTAAATCTGCCATCACCGCGCGCGGTTTAATGACATCACTGACAGACTTTTCCGGCGACCAGCCAGAGTAGAGCGCCGCCGCGGCAGCCACATGCAACAGCAACGCCAGCAGCAAAGGTAGGGAGTATTCACGCAACCAATACACGGGGGAGTCCTGCTCTATCCTCGTCGGTTAACTGTCTATGGTGGGTGGATCGGTGATCAACCCTACGCTCTTCGCCCCCGCTTTTTGCAGTACCGTCATCACCGCCACCACTTCGCCGTAATCCAGCTGGTGGTCCGCTTTGATGTAGACCGGCGCATCTGTTCTCGCTCGCAGAATTTTACCGGCCTGCTCCTGTAAAGAGAAAATGGTCACTCGGGTACCTTCGTCGTCGGCGTCCTGCATACCCAAGTTCATAAATATGGCGCCGTCTTCGCGCATCGACACGACCAACGGATCACTTTCGGTGTCATCTATAGGCTCAGATGGGGCTTCCGGCAGGTCGACCACCACACCTTGGGTTAACAAAGGTGCGGTCGCCATAAAAATCACCAGCAACACCAGCATCACGTCGATGTAGGGCACGACGTTGATTTCAGACATGGGTTTTCGACGTGTTGCCATCAGCTCGTCTCCGGCGCGCGGCTATGAGCGGCGCGGTGCAAAATGGTGGTCAGCTCGTCAGAAAACGCTTCATAACGTTTCATTAGACCTTCTACGCGCGCAGAGAACCGGTTGTAGCCGATAACAGCGGGAATGGCCGCAAACAAACCCATGGCCGTTGCAACCAATGCTTCTGAAATACCCGGCGCAACCGAGGCCAATGTCGCCTGACTCATGTTGGCCAGGGAGCGGAATGAATTCATGATGCCCCACACTGTACCAAACAAGCCGATATAGGGGCTGGTGGATCCTACAGTGGCTAAAAACGGCAGGTGGGTTTCCAAGCGCCCTTCCTCGCGGTTTAGCGCTACGCGCATGGCGCGCTGTACACCTTGCATGATGGCTTCGGCATCCGCGCCGCTTTGTTCGGACAGACGGGTGTATTCACGAAAGCCAGCGACAAAAATGTTCTCAATGCCGTTTAAGCCCGCCTCTTGTTCTAACTCTGCATAAAACTTGCGCAGGTCTATGCCGGACCAGAAGTGGTCTTCAAAAGTCTCCACTTCCGCTAAGGCGCGGCGCAGGAAAAACCAGCGTTGGAAAATCATCACCCAGGACACCACTGAGGCCAACACCAACAGGGCCATCACCAGTTGCACCAGCAAGCTGGCATTGGCGATCAATTCATAAATAGAAAGCTGTTCTGCCAACTAAGGCTCCTCAATCCAGTAGTAAGCGCCCTTGATCTAAATCGCCACCCCCAGACGGCGTACCTTCCGCCGACGTTGCCACGGGCAGTTCTAAGCCAAAGTGTTGATAACACTTCTGTGTTGCAACGCGCCCGCGCGGGGTGCGCATGATAAACCCTTGCTGTATCAAATAGGGTTCGATGACATCTTCTATGGTGTCTTTTTCTTCACTGATGGAGGCTGACAAGGCGTCCAATCCCACCGGCCCACCGCTGAATTTTTCGACAATGGTGGAGAGCAAACGCCGGTCCATGACGTCAAACCCTTCTTTGTCCACTTTCAATAGGTTGAGCGCTTCATCCGCGATGTTTGCGGTGACCACGCCGTCCGCCTTTACTTCGGCAAAATCTCTGACCCGACGCAACAGACGGTTGGCAATACGCGGTGTGCCACGGCTGCGCCGCGCTACTTCCAACGCCCCACCCACTTCTATACCCAACCCCAGCTTGGCCGCGGAGCGTGTGACAATTTCCGACAGCTCGGGAACAGTATAAAACTCCAGCCGCTGCACAATGCCAAAACGATCACGCAAGGGGCTGGTGAGCAGGCCGGCACGCGTGGTGGCACCCACCAGCGTGAAGGGCGGCAAATCTAATTTCAGCGACCGCGCCGCGGGACCTTCTCCAATGAGAATATCCAATTGGAAATCTTCCATCGCCGGATAGAGGATTTCCTCCACGACCGGGCTCAAGCGATGGATTTCGTCCACAAACAGCACATCACCTTCATCTAAATTGGTGAGCATGGCGGCCAAGTCGCCGGGCTTTTCTAATACCGGGCCTGAGGTGGATTTAACTGCAACATGCATCTCCCGCGCGACGATGTTGGCCAGCGTGGTTTTGCCTAGGCCCGGCGGGCCGAAAATGAGAGTGTGATCCAAGGCTTCGCGGCGGCCAATGGCGGCGCGGATGAAAATATCCATCTGTTCTTTAACCGCACTCTGGCCGATGTATTCGTGCAGCGACACCGGCCGCAAGGCGTGATCATGACGCTGCTCACCCGGCTCAGCGCTGGCGGAAATTAGACGATCGGGTTCAATACTCATCGGTTTTAAGCCCTTTTAATCCCTTTTAGCCCTTTACGCGCCGCCAGCCTTGGCGAACCCGCGCAATGCCAAGCGCACCAACTCTTCCGCAGACGCTTCTGCGTCGCCGGTATTTTGCAATGCCATGGCCACGGCACGATTGGCTTCAGGCGCTCGATAGCCAAGCGCAACCAGCGCATCTTCGGCCTCTACCGCCACCGATGGGGAAGCGACCCCGTCCGCGCCGGTGACACTCACGACGTTAAGCGCCACACCGCTGCTGGCGCTGAGGTCTTCAAGCCGATTTTTTAGTTCCACCAGCAAACGCTCGGCGGTCTTTTTGCCGACACCAGGGACCTTAGTTAACAAGGAGACATCGTTATTGCGCACCGCGCTGCTCATCGCTTGAAGATCAAGCGACGAAATCAATGCCAGACCCAGTTTTGGCCCCACTCCGCTGATTTTAATGCAGGCGCGAAACAACTCCCGCTCTGCCTTGGAGACAAAACCGTAGAGGAGTTGTGCGTCTTCGCGCACCACAAAGTGGGTGTGAATGGTCAATTCTTCACCGACACGCGGCAGCCCTTGCAACACACCGGCGGAGACCTCTACTTCGTAGCCAACGCCGCCGACGTCAAGCAGCAGCACGCCTGCGTCGTTGTCCGTTAATGTACCGGTCAATCTGCCGATCAAAGGTGATTACCTAACCTTGGTTGTACTGCCGTGAGAGATCATATCTCAGCCGTTGCAGTATTGACGTGGCACACCGCAATGGCAAGGGCATCCGCAGCATCCGCTTGGGGTTGCCCCGACAAATCTAGTAAGACCTGCACCATGTGTTGTACCTGCTCTTTGTTGGCGCGGCCGCTCCCCACCACCGCTAGTTTCACTTGCCGCGCGGCATATTCGTATATGGGTAATTCCGCCGCCACCGCCGCCGCAATGGCGACCCCGCGCGCTTGGCCAAGCTTAAGCGCAGACTGCGCATTTCTCGCCATAAACACATTTTCGATCGCAAACTCATCGGGTTGGTACTGTTGAATCAGATCAGCCACGCCGCGGTAGATATCACCGAGGCGTGCCGGCACGGCCGCCCTTTCGGTGCGGATACAGCCGCTGGCGAGGTATGACGCGCGATTGCGATGCACCTCCAAAACGCCATAGCCGGTGAGCCGCGAACCCGGGTCGATGCCCAGCACGCGCCGCGTATCAGACATACGGCGCAGGCACACGCCCACCGCTGGCGACGGTACGCCCGCAAGATGGGTCATTCGTAGGCGCTGGCGGGGAATTCACCGTTGCTGTAGACCTCCTGGACGTCGTCCAGTTCTTCTAAGGCATCTATCAAACGCAGCACTTTCTGTGCCGTGTCATCATCACACTCAGTGGTGGTCGAGGCCACCATGGTCACCTCGGAATGGTCTGGGGTGAGATCCGCAGTAGCTAAAGCCCGCACCACCTCCGTCACCGTTTCCCAAGGTGTCGTCACCGAGATGGCGCCATCGTCCTCGGCATCTATGTCTTCCGCACCCGCCTCCAACGCCACATCCATGATCTGCTCTTCGTCGGCACCCGGTGCAAAACTGATAATACCCTGGCGGGTAAATAGGTAAGCCACGGAACCGTCGGTGCCCAAGTTGCCGCCCGCTTTAGAAAAGGCGTGGCGCACTTCCGCCACCGTGCGATTGCGGTTGTCGGTCATGGCTTCCACCAAAATGGCCACACCGCCGGGACCGTACCCTTCGTACACCAGCTCTTCTACATCGGCGCCTTCGCCACCGCCCGCGCCCCGCTGCACGGCACGCTCAATGGTGTCTTTCGGCATGTTTGCTGCAAGCGCCTTGTCCACCGCCGCGCGCAGGCGAGGATTGTCGTTGGTATCACCACCGCCAAGCCGCGCGGCAACGGTGATCTCTCGAATGATCTTGGTGTACAACTTGCCGCGCTTTTTGTCCTGCGCAGCCTTGCGGTGCTTGATGTTTGCCCATTTACTGTGGCCGGCCATCGGTTAACGTCCTCTACTCATCCTCTAGTGAACCTCTACTGGTCCACCAGTGATCCTCTAGTGATCCTTCAGTGGTCTTCTATGCGTGCTCGACTAGTTATCAGCCTGCCCGGTTGGGGCAACGGGATCGCGGCGTCGTATGTGCAATTCCCGCAGCTGGTGTTCATCCACCGGACTGGGAGCCGCCATCATAAGGCAAGCGGCTGTTTGCGTCTTCGGAAATGCGATGACGTCGCGAATGGACTGGGTATGGGTCATCAACATCACCAGTCGATCCATACCCAGGGCAATCCCGCCGTGGGGTGGGCAACCATACTGCAGCGCGTCTAACAAGAAACCAAATTTGGACTGGGCTTCCTGCCCCATTTGTAAAGCTTCGAATACCGCGGCTTGCATTTGTTGGTCGTGGATACGCAGCGAGCCTCCACCTAGCTCATAACCGTTTAGCACTACGTCATAAGCCGCGGCTTTGGCCGCTAGCGGCTCAGCCAGCAATGCGTCCGGGGTGCAGGTTGGTTGAGTAAAGGGGTGATGCTCGGCCCCTAACGTGCCGTCTTTGTTTTCCGCAAACATCGGCCAATCCACCACCCAGCATGGCGCATAACCCGGCGCAATCATCTCCAGCTGGGCACCCAGTTCATTGCGTAGGGCGCCCATAGAATCGTTAACCACAGAGGTTTTATCCGCACCAAAAAAGACCACGTCGCCGTTTTCTGCACCCACGCGCTTTAATACTTTAAGGGTCACGTCTTCCGGCAAAAATTTAAGGATCGGCGACTGCAGGCCGGCCGCACCTTTGTTGAGATCGTTGACTTTAATGTAAGCCAAACCTTTTGCGCCGTAGCGGCCGACAAATTCCGTCAGTTCATCAATGACCCGGCGTGGCATCTCCCCGCCCCCCGGTGCGCGCAATGCCACGACACGCCCTTGCGGGTCGTTGGCTGGACCGTTAAACACTTTAAACTCCACCTCACCCATAAGGTCGGCGATGTCGATCAGCTTTAAGGGGTTGCGCAGATCGGGGCGATCACTGCCGTAATCACGCATGGCTTCGCTCCAGCTAAGCACTGGGAACGCACCAAGTTCCACGTCTAACACATCGTTAAACAGGCCGCGCAACATATGCTCGGTGAGTTCCATCACATCTTGCTGACTGACAAACGAAGCTTCGATATCAATTTGGGTAAATTCCGGCTGGCGGTCCGCGCGCAGATCCTCATCGCGATAACAGCGCGCAATCTGGTAGTACTTATCCATGCCAGACATCATCAGCAACTGCTTGTATACCTGTGGCGACTGGGGTAGCGCAAAAAACTGACCTGGGTGGGTTCGCGACGGCACTAGATAATCACGCGCGCCCTCGGGTGTCGCTCGCGACAAGGTGGGCGTTTCAATTTCCCAATAGCCGGCTTGCTCCAAATAGTCACGTACGCGACTGGTGATGACGGCGCGCGTACGCATGCGTTCCTGCATTTCAGGACGGCGTAAGTCCATGTAACGAAACTTCAAACGCACGTCTTCACCCGCCTCGGAATGTTCATCCAGCTGGAAAGGCGGGGTTTGGGCGACATTCAGGATTTCCAGGTCTTTACCTAGAATTTCGATCTCCCCGGTTGCCATGTCAGGATTAACGGTGCCTTCCGGACGCGCGCGCACACGACCGCGGGCGCGCAACACATATTCATTGCGCACACGGTCCGCGGTGGCAAAACTGTCTTCGGTGTCAGGGTCGTAAACCACCTGCACAATGCCGGTGCGGTCGCGTAAATCCAAAAAGATCACGCCGCCGTGATCACGACGGCGATGCACCCATCCGCAAACCTCAACCTGCGCATCGATGTGCGATGCGTTGATTTCCCCACAATAATGACTACGCATGCGTTTACCTTGTCATGTTTCCCCCGCGCGAAGGCGCGAAGACGGTTGCGTCCGACAGATCAGTCGCTGCTCGAGGAGCTGCTGCTTGAACTTGAATCCGAACCGGAACTGGACGAACTCGACGACTCTGAACTGCTTGATGAGCTTTCGCTGCCGGCAACGTTTTTCTTTTTGCCGGATTTAAAGTCTGTTTCATACCAGCCACCGCCTTTCAGGCGAAAACCGGCGGCAGATACCTTCTTGATTAAAGCATCTGCTTGGCACTGCGGACAGGTGACCAGCGGATCGTCACTGAGCTTCTGAAAAGCCTCCAGTTCGTGACCGCAATTGTCGCATTTGTACTCATAGATCGGCATTTTTCTCTGTCTCAAACACGCACTGCTCAAACGAGCGGCGCATGATCTTAAAAAAACCAATAAAAATACAGTGATTTTGTGACTTTTTGTTGCGCAGGGCCCGTCCTATGGGCTATAAAGCGCGGACATCAGACGCTGATGTTCCGAATCAACCAAATCAAAAGACATTTTTGTGTTCGCTGAATTGTTAGCAGTAAATTAACAAGTAATTGGCGAACAAAAAGCACAGAATTAGTGCAAATTTTGGTCTTCGTTTTGTGATTGGTCTGAGATTGTTGCACAAAGTCTTGTGATTCGGCTGATTCAGAGTTTGAGAGACGTTGCGAAACCCCTCTTGAACCAGCACCGCCTTCGCGGCTGGCAGGTCAAGGAGCGAGGAATTGCGCTGTTTAAATCTGACTAAAAGGACTAGTTAATGGCAACTCGTAAGAAAGCCCCCGCGAAGAAGAAAGCACCTGCAAAGAAAAAAGCTCCCGCGAAGAAAAAAGCACCTGCAAAGAAAAAGGCGCCAGCTAAGAAAAAAGCACCCGCTAGGAAAGCTGCAGCGCCTGCAGTGAAGAAAAAGACCGCAGTTACCGCCAAGATGACAAAAACCGCCATCTTGAATGAAATTGCTACCAACACCGATCTGAGCCGTGCACAAGTCGGGGCTGTATTAGATGAACTTGAATCTCTGATCGAGCGTCACATCCGTAAGCGTGCTGTTGGTGAATTTACCTTGCCCGGTTTGCTGAAAATTAAAGCAGCCAAGCGTCCAGCCACCAAGAAGCGTATGGGTCGCAACCCCGCTACCGGTGAAGAAATTGTGATCCCGGCCAAGCCGGCGACCACACGTGTACGCGTAACGGCACTGAAAAAGCTAAAGGATATGATCTAGAAATCCGATAACGCTTAGAATAAGGGCCGTTTGGACACAGACGGCCCTTTTTTTTGGCCTGATGATCTTAGGCTTAAGACACCGCCAGACTTTTGGAACCATCATGCGGCAATCAAAACTACTGCTTCCCACCATGAAAGAAGACCCAGCCGACGCTGAGGTCATCAGTCACAAGCTCATGCTGCGCGCAGGTGTGATGCGCCAACTCGCAAGCGGTTTATACACCTGGCTACCGCTGGGTTTACGTGTGTTACGCAAAATCGAGACAATTATCCGCGAAGAAATGAATGCCAGCGGCGCGCAAGAAGTCCTAATGCCGGTGGTGCAACCCGCGGAGCTTTGGCAAGACTCGGGCCGCTGGGAAAAAATGGGTCCGGAGATGTTACGCCTGCAAGACCGGCATGAGCGGGATTTTTGCCTCGGCCCCACACATGAAGAAGTCATCACCGACCTGTTTCGTCGCGAAATCCAAAGCTATAAAGAGCTGCCGGTAAACTACTATCAAATTCAAACGAAGTTTCGCGACGAGCGCCGGCCACGGTTCGGCGTCATGCGCGCGCGGGAATTCACCATGAAAGACGGCTACTCCTTTCATGCCGACCAAGCTTCGTTTGATGCCACATATCAGGACATGTACAACTGCTACAGCCGCATCCTCACGCGTATGGGTTTGGACTATCGTGCAGTGGAGGCGGACACCGGCAACATCGGTGGCGCCAACTCTCACGAATTTCATGTGTTGGCCGCCTCGGGTGAAGACACCATCGTTTATGCATCCGCTGGACCCTATGCGGCGAATCTGGAAAAAGCAGAGTCTGCACCACCACAGACGCGCGCCGAACCCAGCGAAACCATGCACGAGGTGGACACACCTGAACAAAAAACCATCACTGCGGTGTGTGAACTATTGGACATGACCGCTGATCGCACGATAAAAACGCTTATCGTGCGCGGCATAGACGGACCGTTGGCCATCATCCTGCGCGGTGATCACGAGCTCAATGAAATAAAGGCCGGCAAACTACCCGGGGTTGCCCAGCCGTTTGCCTTTGCCAGCGACGACGAGATCATCGCCGCCACCGGCACTCAGCCCGGATCAATCGGGCCGGTAAACAGTAAAATTCCCTACCTGGTGGATCGCGAGGCAGCCGCCATCAGCGATTTTGTCTGCGGTGCCAACGTTGACGGTAAACACTTAGCGGGTGTGAATTGGGTGCGCGATGTCGATCTGGAGGATGCGCAAATTGTGGACGCGCGCAATGTCATGGAAGGTGATCCTGCACCCGATGGACAGGGTGAGCTCAAATTCTTGAAGGGAATTGAAGTGGGTCACATATTTCAGCTGGGTACGGTATACAGTGCGGCCATGGACGCCAACGTTTTGGACCAGGACGGCCAAAGCCTCACCCCGACGATGGGCTGTTACGGTATGGGCGTCACCCGCCTGGTAGCAGCGGTGATTGAGCAGAATCACGACGCTGACGGGATCGCTTGGCCGCTGCCTTTGGCTCCGTTTCAACTGCACGTGATCGCATTGAACTATCACAAGTCCGACGCTGTACAAGCCGCAGCCGACCAATTGTACAGCGCCGCAGGCGAACGCGGCCTTGAAGTGTTGCTGGACGATCGCGACGAACGGCCCGGCGTTAAATTTGCCGAGGCGGATCTCATTGGCATCCCCTACCGTATTGTGGTGGGTGATCGCGGGTTAAAAAACGGCGTAGTGGAGTTTAAAGCACGCGGTGCGGCCGAAGCCACGGAAGTGTCGCTGGACGCGGTACTGGATCAAGTGCTGGATCAAATGCTAGATCAAACGACTGTGTGAGCCGATGTTAACCAGCCGCTTAAACAAGCTCTCCGTACAAGCGCTCCTTAGTCTGGTGCTAACGGTGTGTATTGGCACCACGGCATTAGCCAAAAACGTGGAAGTTGACCCGGTGCTGCGCGAACGGCTGGCCCACAGCCTGGCGGAAAACCACGACAATCTAGACCGTTTTGATGCCCAAGTTTGGCTGCAAGTCTCCGACCAGCGTTTACAACGGTATCTGCCCAGCCAAACCGAGCGGCTGGAGTTGCTGCGCCTGGTGTATCGGGAAGCCTCCTTACAGGGGCTGGATCCCGACCTGGTGCTTGCGGTGATGCAGATAGAAAGCCACTTTAACCGCTTCGCAGTCTCCAGCGTCGGCGCCCAAGGGTTGATGCAGGTGATGCCATTCTGGCGCTTGGAAATTGGCCGGCCCCAGGACAACTTGATCGCGGTAGAAACCAACATTCGCTATGGCACCGTCATCCTTGCCCATTACATAGAGGTGGCCAAAGGAGACTTGGTGGACGCGCTGGCGCGCTACAACGGCAGCCGTGGGCGTTTGAAGTATCCGGAGAAGGTCATCGGCGCGTGGCGAAAAACCTGGCGCAACAAGACACGCGACGAGTTGCCCAGCTTGCAAGCCAGCTGTGCAAACTATGGGCTGCGGGCTTGCCGCTACCAATAGTTTAGCTGGCTTCAGTTAGTCAGCCCCCCATTTCAACGGCCACGTTGGCCTGTGCGGCAGCAATACGCGCCACCGGCACACGGTAAGGGCTACAGGAAACGTAGTCTAATCCCAGTTCATGACAAAAACGGATGGAGCGAGGATCACCGCCATGCTCACCGCATATGCCGTATTTGATACCCTTTTTACGCGCCCTGGAATCCGCCACACTCATTTCTATCAGACGCCCCACTGCACGCTGATCCAACGTCACAAAAGGGTCCGTTTCGATCAGCTTTTTATCCAAATATTGGGGAACAAAGCGCGCGGCATCGTCACGCGAGAAACCGTAGGTCATTTGCGTAAGATCGTTGGTGCCAAAACTCATAAATTCCACCGCCGGCGCTAAGCGATCCGCACCCAGACAGGCGCGTGGCGTTTCCATCATGGTGCCTATCTTGTAAGACACCGAGACTTTTTTGTCCTGTACCATTTCGTGAATGGTGCGTTCGATGATGTCATTGATGAGCCGTACCTCGCGTACGTTAACCACTAGCGGAATCATGATTTCCGGGTAAGGACGGTAGCCACGCTCCGTGGCTTCGATGGCGGCACCAATAATCGCTTGCACCTGCATCACGGTGATTTCCGGATACACCACCGAGAGCCGACAACCGCGGAAACCCAGCATTGGATTGACCTCGCGCAGATTGGCGGTGATCTCACGAATTCTCTCCACCGGCTTACCGACGCTGGCCGCCATGGACGCCAAATCTTCATCCGAGTGGGGCAGAAACTCGTGTAATGGTGGGTCTAACAAGCGAATGGTCACCGGCAGATTGTCCATGGCCTGATACAAACCCACCATGTCCTCATGCTGAAAGTGCAAAAGACGGTCTAAATGCTGCTGCCGCTCTATTTTGGACTCGGACATGATCATGGCGCGCATGGCGGCGATGCGCTCAGCCTCAAAAAACATGTGCTCCGTACGACACAGGCCAATACCTTCCGCACCCAGCTCACGGGCACGTTCCGCATCTTCCTGGGTATCTGCGTTGGCTCGAATTCGCAAACGCCGGTGCTTGTCCGCCCATGACAACAGCACCCGGAAGTCATCACTGTCGCTGGCTTCGATTTTGGGAACATCCCCTAACATCACGTCACCGCTGTTGCCATCCAGTGTGATGACATCACCCCGGCATATGACAATGCCGTCAGCGCTGGTGGCAGTGCCGGCGCGATAGTCTATGGACAATGCACCGCAACCGGTGATGGCGCACACGCCCATGCCGCGTGCCACTACGGCGGCGTGTGATGTCATGCCACCCAGCTCCGTTAATATGCCCTGGGCGGCTTTCATGCCGTGAATATCTTCTGGTGTGGTTTCGCGCCGTACCAGCACCACCGCGGTGCCGTCAGCGGCCACTTCGACCGCTTCGTCGGCTGAAAAAACCACTTGTCCGGTAGCGCCACCGGGGCTCGCCGGCAGCCCAGTGGCGACAATGTCAGACTTGGCGGACGGATCCACCATGGGGTGCAGGAAAGTTTCTACATGTTCCGGTGAGACGCGCAACAGCGCTTCTTTTTCATCGATCAGACCTTCGTTGACCATGTCCACCGCAATCTTCACCGAGGCCCGTCCGGTGCGTTTACCGCTGCGGGTTTGCAACATGTAAAACTTGCCTTCCTGCACGGTAAATTCGATGTCCTGCATATCTCGATAGTGTTTTTCCAACAACGCCTGGGTGTCGAACAGCTGTTGGTAGACCTCTGGTTGGGACTGTTGCAACGCCTCAATAGGCTGTGGCGTGCGGATGCCGGCCACAACATCTTCGCCGGCTGCATTAAACAGAAACTCCCCAAAAAAGCGGTTTTCGCCGGTGGAGGGATCGCGCGTGAAGGCAACGCCGGAGCCGGAGTCATCGCCGTAATTACCGAACACCATCGCCTGTACGCAGACCGCTGTGCCGAGTGTGCTGGGGATGTTGTTCATTTCCCGGTACACGTTTGCACGCTGTGAGTGCCAGGACAGGAACACCGCCTGCACGGCCAATTTGAGCTGCTCGAAGGGATCCTGGGGCCAGTCCGTGATGGTGGCAAAAATTTTGATAACCGCCTGCCAGTCCTCGGCGGATAAGTCTACGTCGAGCACTTTGTTATGCGTCTGCTTGTAGTCGCTGATCGCTTCTTCAAACAGCTCACCCTCCACCCCCAGCACAACGTTGGCAAACATCTGGACAAAGCGTCGATACGAATCGTAGGCAAAGCGCGGGTTGCCGGTTTTACGCGCCAACCCTTCGACAATGTCGTCGTTTAAGCCGAGATTTAGAATAGTGTCCATCATACCCGGCATGGACACCGGCGCGCCGGAGCGTACGGAAAATAGCAGCGGGTTATCCGGATCACCGAAGCGGGCCTGCATGTGTTTTTCCACCAGATCCAAGGCGACGCGGTACTCTTGTTCCAGCAGCATGGGTAAAGTGTTGCCACGTTCAAAAAACTCGTGACACGTGGGTGTGGTGATGACAAAACCAAACGGCACCGGCAAACCGAGGCGGGTCATTTCACACAGGTTGGCGCCTTTGCCGCCAAGCAGTTCGCGGTCGTCCTTGCCACCTTCGCTAAATAGATAGACCCGCTTAGCCATTGCCGTCCCCTCTTGTTCTTAGCCGCCCATACTAACGCTTCCCCGCGGCTATGCTCTATGTTGTCTTAGCCATCACCTCGCGCAACCTTGTTGGCCTTGTTGGCGGCTCTTTTTTGCAGCAGCGCTTGTGCGAGGGTTTAGGCCGCTTCCAACACCACCCGCAGAGAGCTTGGCCCGCCTAACTGGCCAGGCTCAGGGGCTTCGCCTTGAGCAAAACGGATACTGCGCAGGTGCGACAACATGGAGGCCACCGCAATTTCCCCTTCCAGACGCGCCAGATGTGCGCCGAGACAATTGTGGATGCCAAATCCAAACGCCACATGGGGGTTGGGATCGCGCTCAATGACAAACTCATCAGCGTTCTCAAACACACGCTCATCGCGGTTGGCGGACGCAATCAACGGCAACATCAGCGCACCCTTGGGGATGGCTACACCAGCCAGTTCGGTATCGCAGGTGGTGCGTCTGACGGTGGCTGAAAACGGAGAGTAGAAACGCAGGCACTCTTCGATGAAGGGGCGAATAAGGTTCGGTTCCTGCTGCAGACGCGCAAAAGTCCACGGAAACTCATGGAATATGCGCACCGCGGCTGTGATCAGACCGGTTGTGGTTTCGTTGCCCGCAATCAGCAGCAGGCGGCAAAAACTCAGCAGCTCCTCATCGCTCAACTTGCCGTCTTCGGTTTCGGTCTCCACCAAACGGCCTAAGACATGGTCCACCGGCTGGCGGCGTAACTCTTCAATGCGTTCCAGGAAGTAAGCGTCCAGCTCGGTGCCTGCTTGCACCACCTCCGCGCTCGGTTCAGCAAACAGAATGTCCCCGATGTTGGAAAAGATGGTGTCAGACCAATGCTTAAATTGACGGATATCACCTTCCTCAACACCTAACATAGTAGCGATGACCACCACCGGCAGCGGTGCGGCCAGCGCCTCCACCAGCTCCACCTCACGCTGGGTGATCATTTTGCTCATCAACTCTTCGCAGCGCGCATGAATCAAATCACGTTGAGCTTCTATGTGACCGGGCTTAAAAGCGTAGCTGACCAGTTTGCGCAGGCGATGGTGCACCGGCGGGTCGCTGAACAGCATCGATGGGGCGGCGCGTTCTTCCGCCGGACGCAGGGACACATCCGAGGAAAACGTGGTGTGATCGCGCAACACCGTCATGACGTCAGCGTGCCGGGCCACTTGATACGGCCCGTCGGCCTCCAGCTGTGCTACCGGCTGTTGATCACGTAAGTGTTGGTAGTACTGGTAAGGACCCACCGGCGCTGCTTCCGGCGGGGGCTGGGGCGGGGAAGATGGTTGCTGCTCAGACATACTCCGTCTGTACTCCTAAGTGTTAAGGCTTAAGTTTACACGTCGTCCTGCGCCGCCGCAGCTTCGCGCATCTTGCGTACCATAAACGCAGACACACCACACAGAGCTAGGGAAAAAGCGATTTCCAGGCTCCCCAGCAGCGTAAGTTTTGGATCCGATACCACATAAACACCATGCACAAAGTAGAGCATGGTCGCCATGCACAACACAAAAATGGCGCGCACACGCATACCCAACACGCCGGGCAACGGCAACAACAGCGGCAGCAACTGCACAACAAACCAGATCACGTTGGAAGAGGTTGTGGCCAAAGGTTCGATAAAAAACTGGCGCAGGCCGGTGAGTGCAACCAGCGAACCTATCAGTAACAGAGCCACAAACAGCCAGCCGCGCAGTGGTGCCAGCGCCTCGGCGGGTGCGTCACTCATGAACCTGCTGCCAATTTTAGCGCGGCCGTGGCTAAGCGTTCTCCCAAGGCTTCCGCGAGCGTGGCTTCGTGGGGTGACAGTTGTGCGCCGTCCGCGCCAAAGTGGCTTGCCCCGTAGGGGGTGCCGCCGGTGCGGGTTTGATTAAGCGCTTCCTCAGCATAAGGAATACCCTGGATCAACATGCCGTGATGCAACAACGGGATCATCATGCTGAGCAAGGTGCTCTCTTGCCCGCCATGCAGTGAAGCTGAGGAGGTGAAAACGCTGGCAGGTTTACCCACCAAGGCCCGCGACATCCACAAATCTGCGGTGCCGTCTAAAAAGTACTTCAAGGGTGCCGCAATATTGCCGAAGCGGGTGGCGCTGCCCAAGGCCAACCCTGCACAATCCGCCAGTTCCTGCTTGCTGCAATAGACCGCGCCTGCGTCAGGCACCGGTGGCGCAACCCGTTCGGTTTCAGTGCTCACCGCCGGTACCGTCCGAACGCGGGCTGTAATCCCTGCAACCCGGTCGACGCCGCGGGCAATGTGTAATGCCAGATTCTGCGTGCCGCCCGACCGAGAGTAATACAGCACTAAAACATAGGGCTCCGTCATTTAGGGTACCTTAAGAATAAGTCTCATGTGCTCAGCGTGTCATACCGTGTCTGTGGCGAGGCGCGATCCGCCGGTAATGTAGGTACCTTGCCAAGGGGCGCAACGAAGTCCACAGGCGCCGTATGACGCGCCCTTCGGGAGGCACCCTAGCACTCCCGTTAGTCAATCAGCGCCAGTACGTTTTCCGGCGGTCGACCAACCACCGCGCGCGCACCTGCGGCATCGCGCCGTACCACAACGGGGCGCTCTATCACCTTGGGGTTCGCCACCATACCCGCAATCAATTGCGCATCCGTCTTGGCGGTGTCGTCCAACTGGGCCGCTTTGTATTCTGCTTCCTTCGTGCGCATGAGCTGCCGCGGGCTGATCTCGAGCAAACTCAGCAGCTCCGCCAGGGTATCCGCGTCGGGCGGATGGTTGAGATATTCCACCACGGTCGGCGTAATATTGTGCTCCTCAAGCAGCGCCAAGGTCTGGCGTGATTTAGAACAACGAGGGTTGTGATAAATAGTGTATGTTGCAGTCATGATCATTAAACGCACTGGCTGTAGAACCGAGAGTATAAAGCGCTGAGGCGAGGATGCTACGGTGACCGATAAACAGCCGCAGACAGAGGCACACAAACGCTGGCCGTCGCTGGAAGAGGGTTGGCGGTCTGTGCGCTGGCACCTGCAAGCCATGGTCGGACAATTTCTGGAGCACGACTGCTTGGCGGCCGCCGCCGCGCTGACTTACACCACTTTGTTTGCCGTGGTGCCGCTGATGACGGTCACCTACACGTTCTTTTCCATCTTGCCGGAGTACGCCCACATCGGCGAGCAGGTGCAAAGCTTCATCTTCCAGAATTTTGTCCCCGGAAGTTCCGATGTAGTGCAGGAGAAACTCAGCGAATTTGCCGACCGCGCACGTAACCTAACCGCGGTGGGTTTTATCTTTCTGTTTGTGACGTCGTTTTTGATGTTGGTCACCATCGAAAAGAGTTTTAACACCATTTGGCATGTGCCCGATCCACGTCGCGGCTTACAGCGGTTTTTGCTGTATTGGGGCGTGCTGTCTTTAGGGCCCGCCTGTGTGGTGGCCGGGATGCTGTCGAGTTTGTACCTGTTGAGCCTACCTTTGGTCTCGGATCTCGACGCGTTCGGTTTAGGCGAAATCCTGCTGGGTTATCTCCCGGTGTTGTTGAGCATCGCGGGTTTTACAGTGCTGTATTACGCGGTCCCCAATTGCCATGTGCCGTTTAACCACGCGTTGTTTGGCGGCTTTGTCACGATGTTGGTGTTTCAGACGGCGTTTGCCTTGTTTGCGCAGACCTCAAAATGGTTTTCTTACGACGCGGTATACGGCACCTTCGCAGCAGTGCCGGTATTTCTACTGTGGCTGTATCTGGTTTGGGTCATCGTATTGGGCGGCGCAATTTTTGTGCGTTCGTTGTCGCTGGCTCAAGAAGACGATGCTTCCAGAGAACCGTTAATGATCAAAGCCGCGCGCGTACTACGTTTGCTGCATGAAGCCCACTTGGACGGGCGCTCGGTCACCGACCGCGAAATCAACCTGATGGTGTCTTTAAACCAAGAGGAACACGATCGCGTGTTCGGCGTATTTCAAGAACTCAAACTGCTTGGGCAAACTGATGAAGAACATTGGATGTTAGGGCGCAGCTTAAAGGCTGTTACGCTGTGGGATCTGTACCAACGTTTACCCGATGGGCTGGAACTAGAGCGCCTTAAAGAAATCAAAGACATGCCGCGTATCGTCGAGCCGCTCATGTCGATAACGCAATTTGGCTCCAACGAGATGTCCGTCAGCTTGGATCTGGTATTTACAACATGAAAAAACTATTTGTCTGTGTGTGTGTCGCTTTGTCTATAAGCAGTGCCGGGTGTATGCCCGAAGAACAAATTAGGCTGGCTGACGGCAGCAATACCCAGATGTCCCACTGGCAAGATCGCTGGCTGGTCATCAACTATTGGGCCGAGTGGTGTGGCCCATGCCGGCACGAAATTCCAGAACTAAACGAGTTACACGAAGACCGTATCGCCAACGGCATGGTGGTTCTGGGTGTCAATTACGACAACATTCAACCGCCGAAACTTAATGAAGTGATTGAGCGCATGGAGATCGACTTCCCGGTGCTGCTGGCGGACCCCCAGCAGCGTTTCGGCTACAACCGCGCGGAGCAGCTGCCGATGACGGTGATCATTAACCCAGAGCGTGAAGTGCACGACGTGTTAATCGGCCCGCAAACCGCAGCAAGTATCTCCGCGGCCCTGAACTGAACTTAACAAAAAACACTAAAGCCCCAGCTGTTCGGGCTGCAGGCGTAAAAAATCCTGCCAAACGGTATCCATCTTTGGCTCCCATTTGGCAATCAAGGGCGACCGCGCCGCTTCTTCGTCTAACCCTCTCACATGCCGCAGATACAGGTACATAAAGGCTGATACCCGCAGATTTAGGGCGCAGTGCACAAATATTTTGCGTGGTGCGAGGGTTTGCATCAAATCAAAAAACAGACGAGCGTGGGTTGCGTTCGGTGCAGCAAAGTCCACCGGCAGGTGGAAGTAACACATTCCCTCGGCGGCAACCAGATTACCTTCTTCAGGCACCGCGTTATCCGAGTCGTGCATGGCCAAGTTGATCACCGCGCCATAGCCGGCCGCCGCGATATCTGCAAACTGTTCAGGCCGGGGCTGGCCAGCGGTGCCGACATCTTCGGTCAGCTGAATAAAGTTTCGAATTTCACTGAGTGAACCCATGGGGGTAAAAAACTCCTGTTCGGCATCACCGGTCGCATGGCTAAAGCAGGTTAACAGGCAAACGCCGCTCACGCAGCTTCTGGCAACCGGTTTACCTTGTTAAACGCTTCCTCTAAGTTAGCGCTTCGGGGAGTGATCTGACACAGCCGGGAGAGCGTCATGCGCAACACCACGCTGATGAATCCTTTATTCATCGCCGCTGCTTTTATTTCCACGTTTTTTCTTGCCACTCCTTTGGTTACAACTGGGACATCGCTCACCGCGGCTGCCGAGGAATCACACTGGACACCTGCCAACATGATGCAGGGGCATCGAATCCTCGACGTGGTCCCGTCTCCGGATGGTGAGCGCATCGCATTCAGCGTCGCTCGCGCGGTCATGACGGATGATGAAAGTGTGTATCGTAGTACCGTTTACACCGCGGCCACAGATGGCTCCGACCTGCGCCGCCACACCTGCACTAATTCAACACGGGGCGGCGAATGCGCGCGTGCCGTTAGGACAAGGAACCGCATTCTATCGGGCGCTTAAACGTGTTGGCGTGGAGACGCGCATGGTTGTCTATCCGCGCGCACCACAGGGTCAGGCTGCTCATAAGGCTCAGTGAATGATGGGCGGAGCGTCTTCTTCGACGGGTGCTTCGTCTTCATCCATGCTTTGCACAGCATAACGGCGAGTGATGATTTCCCCGGAGACCAACTCCGGCAGTTCGCTCAAAAACTCTTCCATGTGGTCGGTCTGGAAGTGCCCCATCAACGCTTCCATGCTTTCCCATTCCTGAAACAGCATCAAAGTATTCGGGTCAGACAAACCGATATAGAAGTCGTAAGAGATACAACCTTGCTCTGTGCGGGTGGCGTCCGCCATGCGCCGTGCTAACTCCAAAGCATGGTCGCGACTCTCCGGGCGCAGAGGGATTGAACCGTGAACAATGATCACTTGGGCTCTACACCTTTTGCGGCTGCGGTCAGACCTTCAACGGCAAAGCGCTCCGCCAGTTCATCGATGATGGTGATGTCGTCAATCGTAGAAGGGACTTTGTAAGCTTCTCCATCCACCATTTTACGCATCACTTGCCGCAAGATTTTACCCGACCGCGTTTTCGGCAGACGGCTCACCACCAGGGCACGCTTGAAGTTGGCAATGGCACCCACGTTATCACGCACCATCTGCACCAGCTCAGCCTGCAATGCAGCGGCCGCTATATTGCTGCCATCTTTGAGCAACACCAGGCCAATCGGCACCTGGCCTTTATCTGCATCGTTAATGCCAATCACCGCACATTCCGCTACCGCTGGGTGATCCGCTACCACTTCTTCAATTTGCCCGGTGGATAGACGGTGGCCGGCAACGTTGATGACATCATCGATGCGTCCCATGACGTAGACATAGCCATCTTCGTCTCGGTAACCGCCGTCCCCGGTGAGGTAAAAACCGGGATATTGTGACCAATAGCTCTCAACAAAACGTTCATGGTCGCCCCACACCGTTGGGAACGTACCCGGTGGTAAAGGCTCTTTGACAACGATGGCGCCTTCACTGTTGGGACCCAGCTCTTGGCCGTCATCGTCCAAGATTCTCAGATCGTAACCCGGCGCCGGCAGCGTCGGCGAACCTGCCTTGGTTTCAAGAAGTTCCACACCCGCCATATTGGTGCAGATCGACCAACCGGTTTCCGTTTGCCACCAGTGATCAATAATCGGTATCCCGGGTAAATGCTCCTGCAACCAATGGTAGGTGGGCGGATCGAGGCGTTCCCCTGCCACAAACTGGTACTCTAAATGTGATAAGTCGTACTGCGCCTTTAGGGCACAGTCGGGATCTTCTTTCTTAATGGCGCGAAATGCCGTAGGCGCCACAAAAAAGCTCTTCACCTTGTGCTCCGCCAACACACGCCAGAACGCCCCGGCATCCGGTGTACGCACGGGTTTACCTTCATAAAGGATGGTGCTGCAGCCTTTAAACAGCGGGCCGTATACGATGTAGGAGTGCCCCACTACCCAGCCCACATCAGACGCAGCCCAATACACATCCCCCGTATCCACACCGTAGATGGCGTGCATGCTGTAGTGCAGGGCCACCGCGTGGCCGCCATTGTCACGCACCACACCCTTGGGTTTGCCCGTGGTGCCGGAGGTATACAAGATATACAACGGGTCGGTGGCATCCACCGGTACGCAGTCAACGGGTGCAGCGGACGCTTGCCAAGATTGCCAGTCTATATCACGTTCCGGCACCATCGTGGCCTGTGCCTGCGGACGCTGCACCACAACCGTGTGCTCAGGTTTGTGCTGAGCCAGACGAATGGCTTCGTCCAACAAGGGTTTATAGGGGATAACCCGATCAAACTCGATGCCACACGAAGCAGACACCATGACTTTTGGCTGCGCATCGTCGATACGTGTGGCCAGCTCGGGCGCGGCAAACCCGCCAAACACCACTGAGTGCACTGCGCCGATACGCGCGCAGGCAAGCATGGTGACCACGGTTTCGGGGATCATCGGCATGTAGATGACCACGCGATCCCCTTTGCCTACCCCCAAATCAGCTAACCCGCCGGCCACCCGCGCAGTCCATTCCGTAAGTTCCGCAAATGTATACTTACGCACGCTGTTGGTGGCTGGAGAGTCGTGGATCAAAGCCACCGCGTCACCGCGGCCGGCGGCCACGTGTTGATCAAGGGCCACGTAGCAGCTGTTCAGCTTGCCACCTCGAAACCAGCGCCAGGCGCCGTTGGCGTCCTGATCAAGGATGGTGGTGGGCGCTTCAAACCAGGGAATCTGCGCGGCTTGTTCGCGCCAAAACCCTTGCGGGTCGGCCAGCGACGCCTGGTAAGTTTCCGCGTAGCCCATGCTTACCTCTTAAACCCTTGTCTGCTGGAGCAAACGACCGTGATTTAAGCTGCTTTCAGAAACTTGTTTACCTGAGCTTTTTTCGGGCAACGAGCCACTAAATCTTTGTAGATTTTGGTGCGCTTGCTGATGTTCTTGTGGTGACAATAAAAATCCACCGCCTTTTCCCACGCAGCAGGAATGCCGTGCTTGTTCAACGACACTGTGGTGTTGACAATTTTGCCGGTGACACGTGACATGATGCCAACCTGGAATACCGGCGTCATGGTGCCGCTCTTTTCTTTCTTCAGGCGGCACAGGATGCCTTTAACCTGACCGTTTTCGTCTAATTGGATTTCGCGATCCGCTTTGTCCTTGCTCTTTTGCTGCAGGGCCGCCAACTCAGCGTCACGCTTCTCGGCCACATCTTTGACCGCAGCGCGTTTGGCGCCGCGCAGGCGTTTGCCGTTTTCTTTCAGTGAAAAATATTCTTGGTAGGTTTTGCCGTCGATTTGGCGGCGCACGCGAAAGCCGTGAAAGCGGGGGTTATCTAATAGCTCTACACTCATGTGTTTTCCTTACTACTGCTTGTTGGTGGATAGATTTAATGAAGTTTTTGCAGTGCCGTGGCTTGCCTAGCTGGCAATTACACCGCTAGCACTCAGTTCATCAATTTCATCAGAGCTAAAGCCGTAATCCTTAAGTACGGACACCGTATCCTCTCCTGGGATTCTAGCGCCATGTGAAATTTCTGGTTGCGTCCTCGAAAAACGCGGTGCGGGTGCTTGTTGCATCACACCGTCGATTTCTTGGAAGCTGTTTCTTGCCTGGTTGTGCGGGTGTTTGGGAGCCTCCCAAATACTCAACACCGGGGCAAAACAAACATCGGTGCCTTCCATAATGGCGCACCATTCTTCTTGGGTTTTGGTCAAGAAGGTCTGTTGTAAGTCAGCTTTCAGATCCGGCCACAAGGCTGGATTCATCTGATCGCCGTATTTGTCTTTATCGAGTTCGGCCTTTTCCAGCAGCAACGCGTAAAACTGCGGTTCGATGGAGCCGATACAAATGTGTTTACCGTCTTTAGTTTCGTAGGTGTCGTAGAAATGTGCGCCGCCGTCCAATAAGTTGGTACCGCGCTGATCCGTAAAGGCGCCGCCTGCGGCCATCGAGAAAAACATTGCCATCAGCGCTGCCGCACCGTCGACCATGGCGGCATCTACCACCTGGCCTTGGCCGGACTTCTGCGCTTCCAACAAACCACACACCAAGCCATACGCCAGCAGCATGCCGCCGCCACCGAAATCACCCACCAAATTCAGCGGTGGGACCGGGCGTTCACCCCGGCGGCCAACCGCATGCAGCGCACCTGCCAAGCCAATGTAATTGATGTCGTGACCGGCCGCCTGCGCCATGGGACCGTCCTGTCCCCATCCGGTCATGCGTCCGTACACCAGTTTGGGGTTACGTGCCATGCAGTCCTGCGGTCCTAAGCCGAGGCGCTCGGTTACACCGGGGCGAAACCCCTCAAACAACGCATCTGCGGTCTCCACCAAACGCAACACCGCCTCAACACCAGCCGGGCTTTTCAGATCTAAGGCGATATTACGACGGTTGCGAGCGAGTACATCCTTGGGGGCTTGAGCGGCGCCGCTTAGGCGTTCTACGCGGATCACTTCCGCACCCATGTCTGACAGCATCATGCCGCAAAAAGGACCCGGACCAATGCCGGCCAACTCAATGATTTTAAACCCTGCAAGTGGACCCATACGCTCGCTTCCCCGCTGTTTTCTACTTCTTTATAGTTTTGTCGGCTCGTTTTTGCCGACTTGGCTCGCCTTTTAGACGCGCCCCTTAGACTCGCCCCTTAGGCAAAACGGCGCGCATTCTAAACCAAACGGCACACCGTTGACTATTTCCATCTGCGAACATTTTTTTTAATGTCACGCTTCGCCGCAAAAAGCCGAAAAATGCGCAAAATTATTCATTGCGACTGTGACTCGTTCTACGCATCTGTAGAAATGCGTGACAATCCGACGTTGCGTGATGTTCCCATCGCCGTCGGCGGTCGGCCAGAACAGCGCGGCGTGGTGGCCACCTGTAACTACCAAGCGCGTGCGTTTGGTGTACGCTCGGCGATGCCGATGAGCCAGGCAATACGTAGTTGCCCGGATTTAGTCATTGTCAGCAGCAATATGGCCAAATACAAAGCCGAGTCCGCCAAAGTGCAGAACATATTCCGCGACTATACGGATCTGGTAGAACCGCTGTCGCTGGATGAAGCCTACCTTGATGTAAGCACCTGCCAAGTGGCCAACGGCAGCGCCACGCTGATCGCGCAGCAGATTCGCCAGCGGGTTAAACAAGAAGTGGGTATCACCGTGTCCGCGGGCATTGCCCCCAACAAATTTCTCGCCAAAATCGCCTCCGATTGGAACAAACCCGACGGCCAATTCACCATCACACCGCAACAGGTCAGTGAGTTTGTCTCCGAGTTGCCGGTTAACAAGCTGTTTGGGGTTGGCTCAGTCACTGCGGCGCGAATGCGCAAATTAGACCTCAACACCTGTGGTGACCTGCAAAAGGTCCCCCTGCCTGAACTGACGCAACATTTCGGCAAGTTCGGCGTACGCCTGTATGAATTGTGCCGTGGTATCGACGAGCGGCCGGTTAAAGTCAATCGCGTGCGCAAGTCTCTTAGTGCCGAGCGCACATACGCCGATGACCTGCCTACCTTTGAAGCCTGTCTGACGGCGCTGGCCAAGCTGGTGCTAGAGCTGGAGGAGCGCATCCAACGGGCGGAATGTAGAGCCGCCATTAATCAGCGCACCATTAAGGTGAGATTTGCCGGTTTTGAGACCACCACTGTGTCCAGCGCGGGCCACAGCACAACGTTTGAGGATTACCGCGAGTTACTCCACACTGCCTGGCAGCGTCAGTCAAAACCTGTGCGGCTGCTGGGAGTCGGCGTAGGGTTGGCGCCGCCGCAAGCGGAGCAACAGCTTGGTCTGTTTTAATCGAACCGGAATCTAAGCGGCAAACTGCATTTGCGCAAACCGCGCATACAAATCCGATGACGACATCAACTCCTCGTGGGTGCCTGAACCGATCACGCGCCCACCGTCCAACACCAGAATACGGTCCGCTTGGCGCACCGTGGAGAGGCGATGGGCAATCACCATGATGGTCATACGCCCTTTTAAGCCGTCAATACTCAGGCGTATGTGGTTTTCACTCTCCGCGTCCAGCGCGCTGGTGGCTTCGTCTAACAACAAGATGGACGGCTTTGATAACAACGCGCGAGCAATCGCCAAACGTTGACGTTGCCCACCGGACAAACCTACGCCGTCTTCACCGACGCGGGTCGACAGCCCCTCACTGAGAGCGTCGACAAAGTCAGCCGCGTGGGCAAGTTGTAACGCACGCTCGATCTCAACCTCGCTGGCGTCGGGATTGGCGTACACCAAGTTGTCTTTTAACGTACCCGCAAACAACACTGGGTCTTGCGACACAAATCCGACTGCACCACGCACCGCCGACAAGCTCAAGTCCCGCAAATCCTGGCCGCACATACGCAGGCTGCCTTCGGTTGGGTCATAAAAACGCTGTATCAGATCAAATAACGTGCTTTTGCCAGCCCCGGAAGGCCCCACCAGCGCAACCATTTCACCAGGTTGAACGCTGAAGCTAACCGTATCGATCACTTTCTGCTCAGGTCGGGTCGGATAACTGAAACCCACTTGATCCAACTGCAGACTTACTTCCTGCCCAGCAAGCCCCCCGGCGGCGTCGCGCTCGACTAATTCACTGGGGGATTCCAACAACTCTATCAAGCGTTCGGTCGCACCGGCGGCACGTTGCAAATCGCTGATCACCTCGCTGATGGCACCCACCGAACCGGCCACTATGAAAGCATAGAAGATAAAAGCGGCAAGCTCTCCGGCTGAAGTTTGGCCACTCAGGACATCCTGACCACCCACCCATAACATCGTGGCCACCGCGCCAAACACCAACAACATGACAATGGCCACCAGCACCGCACGCTGACGAATGCGCTGTACTGAGATTTTGAATGCAGCATCCACACGCTGATGAAAAGCGGTCTCATCCGCACCTTGGTGGTTAAACGCCTGCACCACCTTGATGTGGCGCAGGGACTCTCCGGCGTAACTACCGACGTCTGCCAGGCGGTCCTGACTGGTGCGCGACAACCGGCGCACACGCCGGCCGAACAAAATGATTGGCATCACCACAAACGGCACGCTGATCAGCACGATGAGCGACAGCTTGACGTTGGTGATGAACATCAGGGTGACGCCGCCGACAAACATCAGAAAATTTCGTAGCGCTATACTCACGGAAGATCCGATGACGGTTTGCAGCAACGTCGTGTCGGTGGTGATACGCGACTGTATCTCGCTCGGCGCGTTACGCTCAAAAAATCCCGGGTGGATATTGATGAGGTGCGTGAACACCGCCTGGCGAATGTCAGCGCTGACGCGCTCCCCAACCCACGAGACAAAGTAGAAGCGCACAAACGTGCCCACGGTGAGCACCAGCACAAACCCCGCAAACAGACTCAGCGAATCCACCAGCACACCCGCCTCGCCGCTGGCGAAGCCACTGTCGATGACCAGACGAATACCCTGACCAATGGATAAGGTCGCCGCCGCGGTAATGACCAGCGCAATACTGGCAAACACCACTTGGCGCACATAGGGGCGCAGGAACTTAAATGCAGGGGTTAAGCGGCGCAGGTCCTTGTTGCTTTGCCGGTCGTGCCCATCGTCTACTACTTCAGCCATGCGCGCCATTATGTCCGCGCCAAGATGTCCGCGCCACGGGCAACTTGCATATATTCCGGAAAAGTCGCTATGGTGCCGCAGCCGTAGGAAAGACAACAAACAGGACCGCAACATCATGTCAGAGCTGTTGGAAACACTGGAAACCGCGACCGGGGACAACCCCGTCGGCACCGTCATATGGATGCACGGCTTAGGTGCCGATGCCACGGATTTCGAACCCATCGTGCCCATGTTGCAATTGGCGCAGCCGCTACGCTTCGTGTTTCCCAATGCGCCCATCCGTCCGATTACCATCAATGGCGGTATGGAAATGCGTGGCTGGTACGACATCGACCCCGGTGCACCGCTGGCCGGCAGCGAAGACATCGACCTGTCGGCGCAACAAGTTGCACAGCTGGTGGAGCGCGAAGTTGAAAGCGGCGTACCCAGCAACAAAATTACGTTGGCTGGATTTTCACAGGGTGGTGTGATTGCCCTTCACCTCGGCTTAAGTTACCGCCATCCGCTGTGCGGCATCATGGGCCTCTCCACCTACCTGCACGACCATGAGCATGTGGCGGAACGGGCTGACTTTGCCAACGTCGATACGCCAATTTTTATGGCCCACGGCTTGAGTGATCCGATGATCCCCATCACCCGTGCGATCACCTCCCGTGAGACGCTGCTGGGATTAAATTACTCTGTACAGTGGCAGGAATACGCCATGGGGCACCAAGTCTGCCCCCAGGAAATTGCCGACATCGCGCAATGGCTGAACCAGATCTACAGCTAGCACCGCCGCTGATGCCCAGCCCAAGCGCGTGGGTGGAGGGTGTCATGGCGAGTTTTGATGAATTTCTGCAAGACCACGCTTCCTGCGAGAAGAAAGCCAGCGGCATGGCCATGGCGGTGGCTTCCCACTACCCTGACCAACCTGTGCTGCTCAACGCCATGGTCGACCTGGCGGTAGAGGAGTTAAATCACTACCGCGAAGTCATTCGCCTGCTGTTAGCGCGCGGCATAACCCCCGCGGCAGACCGTAAAGATCCTTACATCAACGCGCTCAACCAACACATCCGCCGCGGGCCCGAAAACTTCCTGTTAGACCGTTTATTAATGGGCGCGGTGGTAGAACGCCGCGGCGCCGAGCGGTTTGCACTCTTAGCCACGCGGCTGAGTGAAGCGGAAGGGGATGGGGGTGGGGATGAGAAAGGGAATGCGCAAGCGTTTGCTGACCTGGCAAAGTTCTACCGTTCCATCGCCGCCAGCGAACATCGTCATTGGGAATTGTTTTACAACCTGGCGAGTTCCCACTGTGACGTTGCCAGCGTGGCCCCGCGCTTTGCAGAATTGAGCGACATAGAAGCCGACATCATGTTGCGTCAGCCATTGCGCGCGGCACTGCACTAGAACCTTCAGGCCAGCGCAGCCGCCCGATGAACGCACAGGTATTGCAACGTTATACCCAACGTTATGCAGAACCTTTGGCGTATCAAGTGGCCGCGGACACCATCCAGCACCTGCGAGACTCCTCCCACCCAGGTTATGAACAAGCGGTCATTGTGCCGCTTTACGATGAAGCGCGAGATTGTCTGGGACGGGTGTTTGCGCACCTGCAAACCTCAAATACCCTGGTCGTGGCGGTTATTAACGCGCCTAACGATGCGCCGCCGCAGACCATCCGGCGCTGCCAAGCGTTGCTGCGCCAGGCTGCGGCTGCTACCCCTTTGACCGTGGTCAGCATCGACTGCGTCAGCACCCCGCTGGAAGCGAAAGCTACGGTTGGACAAGCCCGTAAAATAGGCAGCGACGTTGCGCTGCTATTGCATATGGCCGGTCACGTGCGTTCACCGTGGTTGTATCAAACCGATGCCGACGCGATATTACCGGCCGACTACTTCCAGCCGCAGCTGCCGAGTCGCGGGGCGGTGGTATTTGCGCATCGCCACCGCAGCAACGACGCACTGTTGCAACAAGCTGCTGACTTATACGACCGTCACATGCGTTTCTACAGCGCCGGCCTCAAAGCGGCCGGGTCGGCTTACGCCTACCCCAGCCTTGGCAGCACCATCAGCGTACATGCCCACAGTTACGCCGCCGTGCGCGGCTTCCCCAAGCGCGACGCCGCCGAAGATTTTTATCTGCTCAACAAAGTCGCCAAAGTGCATGGCGTTGTGTACTTGCCGCAGATCAACATTGAACTGGCAGCCCGCCTATCCGAGCGTGTACCGTTTGGTACCGGCCCCGCGTTAAGTCACATTTGCCGCACGCTGCAACAAGATCCGAGCGGGGAGTCTTATCTGAGCTATCACCCCGCAAGCTTCACGCTGCTGCGCGACGCCTTACAGGCGCTGGATGAATACGCTGATTCTCCCCCTGAGGTGGCTCAAGCGCGGTGGCAGACCCGGCCTACACAACCCCATATCAAACTGTTAGAGGAACTACGCTTTACCCGCGTGTGCACCAGTTTAGACCGCCAAAACTGTACCGCTAAGCAGCGCCGTAAGGTGTTGCATGAGTGGATGGACGCAGGCAAAACGCTGCGTTTTGTGCACGCCGCGCGGCGCTTCCATGCAGATCAGCCGTTGCTGCAAACCTTGCGCAACCTACCCGCAGAAATCAGCCGGAATTGATCCGTGAAAGTGTGACGAGCGTCGCAAATCGCGGGAAAAGCGCTGCCTCGCAGCGGCACCAGCCCGCTACACTGCAGGTACGCGAAACAAGGAATTGGTATGTCAACGGAATTACCTACTAATTCGGACCTAGCCTGGGATCTTGATGATTTCGCCCAGGCACAACGAGCCATGGAATTTGTGCTGCAATTTGAGACCACCTTGTGTGTGTTCTCCCCCTCTGTGGAGCAAATTTACAGCACCTACAACATGTTTTTCCCGGATGATTGGGACCGCAAACTGGTCATCTTGCCGGACGCGGGTGCATACCATGACACCTTCTACCATGTGGACCGCACCGCAGTGACCGCCACCGGTTTGTACGTCATTCCCGGTGAGTTGATTGGCAAAACCGGTTTGTATTTGGCCAACGTCGACGACGACCGTTCGCTAGGCTCTCGCCAAATTCCCTTTGAGGCCGGATTACGCCGTATCATTTCCCAGCGTCCCGCGCACGACCCATTCCTGCCCGTGCTGGCCAAAGGTGACTTGCGCGAGTTGGAGCAATCCTGGCCGGTGATGCATCTGCATCGCGTGCATCCCAACAGCATAGAAAACATGTCGGACCTAGACCGCACCAACTTGACCAATGTGATCGCAGAAAAGCTAGAATCATTGTTCATCAGTCAAAAGAAGGCGCCCGCCAACAAGGTCGCTTAACAGACATTGCACACCCCCCCATTGTGGGCAAAGTGGGTCATCAGCGTGGCCCTCATCGCCCTCACCGTTCTTTCCTGGAGCCGTCATCTGGACGATGCCGCCAATACGGCGACCCTGGAGAATTTCAAACGCGCGCTGGCCGTGGCCGCCATTGCCAGGGGGTTTAACGGCGTGATATCCGTCGCCCAAGGCACCGAAGTTGCGGTGCAACCGGTGGGTATCGGCGTGACCTTAACCATCGGTGAAATCCTCGACCCGCTTAACGATCTGGTAGAGCGATTCAGCGCCCTGGCGCTGGTCGCCAGCGTCTCGTTAGGGTTACAACTGACCCTCGGCCAGATGGTCACTTCCCCTTGGTTATCGGGGCTTTTGAGCATCGCCGTATTGGCCTACCTGGTGGTCCTGTGGCGGCCCGCTGGCGCCGCAAGCGGCTCCTCCAAACTCATCGGACGCGTGTTGCAAGTCTTAGGGGTGGTGGTGTTTTTGCGCTTTTTGTTGGCGGCGATGTTGCTGCTCACCCACGCGGTGGATCAGGCTTTTTTAGCCGCCAAACAAGACGAAGCCGTGGCCAGCCTCAGTAGCGCCTCTAACAGCATCGAACAACTACAACAGCAATCCACAGACACCCGCCTGGGGGCTGAGGGGGAGGGCTTTTTTGACCGTACCGGGGCCCAACTTCGTGACTTTCTCGATTCCTCTCGCCAAACCCTGGATCTCAAACAACAGCTCGCCGAGGTAGAGGCACAGGTAGAGAACAGTGTGGAAGAGATCATCAATTTGATCGTGATCTTCCTCCTGCAAACCCTGCTGTTGCCCGTGGCGAGTTTGTGGCTGTGCGCGTGGGTGCTGCGTAATTTCTGGCGCAGTGTTAGCTCAAGCGCCTGATTTGCCGACATTTTCTCCCCCATAACTGTTAACTTCACCGGCCGAACGCCGTAAACTTCCGCGCCCTTAAAATTTGCACAGTCATTTGGGTTGTACGCTCATGGCCACCATATTTATCGACGGACAAGCAGGCACCACTGGTTTGGAGATCGCCGAGCGCTTAGCCACGCGCCACGATCTACAATTGTTGGAAATTGACCCTGCGCGTCGCAAACAGGAGGCTGCCAGGCAAGAACTGTTGCAGGCAGCAGATGTGTGCATCTTGTGTTTGCCCGATGATGCGGCCCGCGAAGCTGTGGCCCTGGCCGATGGTAAAAGCCGTATGCTCGACGCCAGTACCGCACATCGGGTGGCCGACACTTGGGTTTACGGCCTTGCTGAGCTCAGCCCGCAGCAGCCCCAGCAACTCGCCGAGGCGCAATACGTCAGCAATCCGGGCTGCTATCCACAAGGTTTTATCCTGCTGGTGCGGCCACTCATTGAGGCAGGCCTCCTTGATGCGGATACGCCGCTGCGCTGCCATGCGGTATCCGGTTACTCCGGCGGTGGCCGCCAAATGGTGGAACGTTATCGCGCATTTGACGCTGCCACCGCGGATGCTTTGAACAGCCGCGATTACGCACTAACCCTTACTCACAAACACGTGCCGGAAATGCACCATTACAGCGGTACACAGGTGCGACCCATTTTCTCTCCCATGGTAGCCAACTACTACAAGGGGATGCTGGTGCATGTGCCGTTGTTTCGCGAACAAGAGCTCAACGGGACAGCCCCTACCGAGGTCCACGCAGTGTTGGCGGACCGTTATGCCGGGCAGAGTTTTGTCGAGGTTCTACCCTACAACAGCAGCGACGTGTTAGACGGCGGCTACCTTGATCCAACGACCTTAAACGACAGCAACAACATGCAGTTGATGGTGTTTGGCAACGACGAACAGGTATTGTTAGTGGCGCGCTACGACAACCTTGGCAAAGGTGCTGCAGGGGCGGCGGTCCAAAACTTGAATATCATGTTAGGCATACCGCCACAGACCGGACTATGACAAACGCATACACAGAACTCCCTGAAACAGAACTGCACAGCTTAGAGGCGGCGCTCAACAAAGAATATGAGCTGGTGGCAGCGAACAAGCTGGCGCTGGACTTAAGCCGCGGCAAACCCTCAGCGGAGCAGGTTGCCCTATCCGACGCGATGGACACGGTCATCGACGGCAACTTTATCGCCGCCGACGGCACCGATACGCGCAACTACGGCGGCTTACGCGGCTTACCGGAAGCCCGCGAGCTCGGCGCAGAATTACTTGGCGTGCCCGCGGCAAACGTGATTGCCGGCGGCAACTCAAGTTTGTTTTTTATGCACCTATGTGCAGCCACGGCGCTGCGGCAGGGTTTATGGGGGGACGAGCGGCGCTGGAGTAACGATGGTGCCTCTAAGGTGTTAACACCGGTACCAGGCTACGACCGGCACTTTGCGCTGACCGCAGCGCTGGGTGTGGAGATGGTGAATATTCCCATCTCGGCGGATGGCCCGGACATGCAGGCAGCGCGTCAGCTTGCAGCAGATGATCCAAGCGTCAAAGGCATTTGGTGTGTGCCAAAGTACTCAAACCCCACCGGGTGCACTTATAGCGACGCCACCGTGCACGCCATGGCCGAGCTGCCAAACCAAGCCGCCGCTGACGACTTTGTCGTATTGTGGGACAACGCCTACGCCGTCCACGAGCTCACCGACCAAGGCGACCAACTGGCTTCGATTTTTGACGCCGCCCATCACGCCGGCAGCGCTGAGCACGTGGTGCAATTTGCCAGCACCTCAAAAATCACCTTTGCCGGCGGTGGCCTTTCGTTTGTCGCCTCCGCGGAACCGGTGCTGGCGGCCATTGAACGCGCCTTGAGTTTCATGATGATAGGCCCGGATAAGGTGAATCAACTGCGCCACGCGCGCTTTCTGCGCGGACGCTTGCAGCAACACATGCAGGCCCACGCAGAAATCTTAAAGCCAAAATTTGCCGCCGTGCAGGAGATTCTGCACGCTGAGCTTGGGGACTTACAGATTGCGGAGTGGACCAACCCGATCGGCGGTTACTTCGTGTCCCTGGATGTGCTGCCAGGCTTAGCCTCCGAAGTGGTGAGCATGGCCAAAGCAGTTGGCTTAACGTTGACACCGGCAGGGGCCACATTCCCCCACGGAGACGACCCGCAAGACTGTAATGTGCGTATAGCGCCTACTTTTGCCAGTCTTGAAGAGCTACGCGCGGCAATGCAAATACTCACACTCTGTGTGAAACTAGCCAGCGTAAGAAAACTGCTCAATCCACAATAGCTCAAAAAATACCAACAATAATAAGACGCGAAAGGTTGTATGACTGACTGGAAGCTTGAAGAGTTTGATGTTCCGGAAGTAGACGACAAGGACCGCTTCCACGATTTTGCCCTACCTCACCCGCTCATGCGGGCCATCGCGGAGCTCGGTTACGAATACTGCACACCGATCCAGAGCAAAGCCCTGCCGTTTGCCCTGTCTGACTATGATGTCACCGGCCAAGCGCAAACCGGCACCGGCAAGACTGCGGCTTTTTTGATCTCGGTGTTTACCCGTTGTTGGGAGGCACCGCTGCAAGACGAACCGCAGCTCGGCTGCCCGCGCGCGCTGGTCTTGGCGCCCACGCGTGAGTTGGCGCTACAAATCGAAAGCGACGCCAAAGAACTCACCAAATACATGGGTGAGCGCACCGTGTGTGTGGTGGGCGGCATGGATTTTCAGAAACAGCAGGACAAACTCGAAAAGCGTCCGGTGGACCTATTGGTGGCCACACCCGGTCGCTTGATCGACTTCTTAGACCGCAACAAAGTGTCCCTCAGACAGGTGGAAGTGTTGGTGATCGACGAAGCAGATCGCATGCTGGACATGGGTTTTATTCCCGATGTGCGGCGCATCGTCTACCAGACACCGCACAAGCGTAAACGCCAGACGTTGTTCTTTTCCGCCACCTTTAACGAAGAAGTCATGCGCCTGGCGAATTCTTGGACCATCGACGCGGAACACATCGTGATCGAACCGGAAAGTGTCGCCACCGACACCGTCGACCAAAAATTCTGGATGATTGGTCAAGACGAGAAGAATCAGGCGCTGTTGGACTTAGTGTCGAAACCGGGCACCGAGCGTGCCATCGTGTTTACCAACCGCAGGGATTCCACCCACCGCTTGGTCAAATATCTGCAGAAGAAAAACGTTGTTTGCGAAGCGTTGGCCGGTGATATACCCCAGCGTAAACGGTTGTCCACTTTAAACCGCTTTAAAGACGGAGAATTGAAATACCTGGTGGCCACTGACGTAGCCGGACGCGGTATTCATGTGGACGGCGTAACCCACGTCATCAACTACGAATTGCCTGAAGACCCGGAGGACTACGTCCACCGAATTGGCCGCACCGGCAGAGCCGGCGCAACAGGCACTTCCATCAGTTTTGTTTCCGAGGACGACGCCTTCAATTTGCCTGCAATTGAGCAGTATCTGGGTATGAAGGTTGAATGTACCGTACCTGACGAGGATTGAGCATCGCTATGAGTGATGCCTTGAGCGCCGCCACCAATGCCGACTACGTGCCGCAACAGGTAGCCGTGGTGCAACACTGTGCCGGCACGGACGTCGAAAAGAACTTAACAACGCTGGAAACCCTCAGCCGCCAAGCCGCCAGCGAAGGCGCCGGCGTCATCTGCTGGGCCGAGGCGTTTGCCTATCTCGGCCGCCACGCAGGCAAACAAGAAATTCTCGAACCTTTGCCGGCGGGGGGACCCATCCTGCGCCGCTGCCAAAACTTGGCCCGTACGCTCGGCTGTGAACTGTTGTTAGGCGGGTTTCACGAAGCCATGCCGGACGACAGCGGCCGTTGTTACAACACCAGCGTTTACTTAGACGCCGCGGGCGAGATACAGGCGATGTACCGAAAGATTCACCTGTTTGATGTCAACATCACCGACGGGCCGAGCCTGCAAGAATCGAAACAAACCGCCCCGGGCGAGACAGCGGTGACCACCCAGACTCCTTTTGGCATTCTTGGACTAACCGTGTGTTACGATGTCCGCTTTCCCGCTTTATATCAACGTTTGGTGCAGTTGGGCGCGGTAGCGCTGGCGGTGCCCTCGGCGTTTACCGCCACCACCGGCGCCATGCACTGGCACGCATTGCTGCGCGCCCGTGCCATAGAGTGCCAGAGTTATGTCATCGCACCGGCTCAACACGGCCAACACAGCAAACACCGCGCGTCTTATGGCCATTCGCTGATTATTGATCCATGGGGCAAGGTGCTCGCTGAGCTGCCCGACGGAGATGGTTATGTCATCGCCACCGTCGATGGCGCGCAAGCCGCCCAGGTGCGCGCGGAAATTCCCAGTCTCAGCAACCAGCGGCCGTTCGCCTAGGCTTACCGATGAGCGAAAAAATAACCATCCGTGGCGGCGGCATTTTGATTGTCGCGTGCCTCATCATCATCGCCGCTGGCTTAAAGTCAGCGCAAGATTTGATGGTGCCGTTCTTGTTGGCCGCATTTATCGCCACCATCGCCGCTACTCCCATGTTCTGGATGCAGAGCAAAGGTATGCCCGCCACCTTTGCCTTGCCGCTGGTTATGGTGCTGATGATTTTTATCGTCATGCTGTTGGGCGCCATGGTGGCGCAGTCCGCGTCCGCCTTCACCGCCAAGCTACCTTTCTACCAAGAGCGCCTGCTGAGCTTCCAGGCTGACATGAATGCATTTATCGAACCGTGGGCGGCGCGTTTTGAGGTGCCAAATCCGTTGCAGTCAGTGTTCGCCAGTTTCTCTCCCAATACCGCGTTGGAGCTCGCTGGGAATACCTTGTCACGCTTAGGCGGGGTATTGAGCAACAGTTTTCTGATCATCTTAACGGTCATTTTTATCCTCGCCGAAGCCGCCAGCTTCCCGCGCAAACTCTCGGATGTATTAAACGACCCGGAACGTGATCTGCCTTATTTCGCGCGTTTCGCCGAAAACGTCAATCGCTACATTGCCATCAAAACCACGGTCAGCGCCATTACCGGCCTACTCGCCACGCTGATGTTGTGGGTCCTCGGCGTGGACTTCCCAATCTTATGGGGGTTGTTGGCCTTTCTGTTGAATTACGTGCCCACCATCGGTTCTTTGATTGCGGCCATCCCGCCGGTGTTGCTGGCCTTGGTGCAGTTTGGGCCCGGACCCGCCATCGGTACCGCGGTGGGTTTCTTTGCCATCAACGTGGTGATGGGGAACGGCGTTGAACCCCGTTTTATGGGTAAAGGTTTAGGCCTCTCCACCCTGGTGGTGTTTCTGTCCTTGGTGGTCTGGGGTTGGGTATTGGGCCCGGTTGGCATGTTGTTGTCAGTCCCACTCACCATGACCGCTAAAATAGCGTTAGAAGCCAACCCGGACACCGCCTGGATCGCGCATCTGTTAGGACCAGCGGACGCCCTGCCGGAAGTGGACAGCGACATTTTACAAAGCAAACCGGCTGCAACGGACGCAGCAGCGGCGGCACAGCCAGGGACACGCGAGGCGGATACGTGAGCCGTTATGAGCGGCCAAACATCGCCGCCATGCAAGGTTACACCTCGGGCGAACAACCCGAGGATGACAACACCATCAAACTCAATACCAACGAAAACCCTTACCCGCCCAGCCCCGCGGTACAGAGGGCGTTGGCTGAGATCGACGTCAGCAAGTTGCGCACCTACCCACAACCTACCGCGGATGCGTTGCGTCAGTACATCGCCGAGCTGCACGGGCTGCAGCGAGATAACGTGGTGGTCACCAACGGCGGTGATGAGGCGTTACGCCTGGCCATCACCACCTACGTTGAGCCCGGCAAAGGGTTTGGCATGGCTACGCCCAGTTATTCTCTGTATCCGGTGTTAGCGGACATCCACGATGCCCCCATCGCCGAGGTGGCGCTGGATGAAGAATGGCAGCTGCCCGACAACTTTGCCGACGAACTTAATGCCCGGGATGTACAGCTCACCTGTGTGGTTAACCCCCACGCACCAAGTGGCACGTTGACCGATGTCGACACCTTGGCGCAGGTGGCGCAGCAGTTGCGCGGCGTGTTGCTGATTGATGAGGCTTACGTCGATTTTGTCGACCCGGACAGTCTTTACGACAGCACCAGATTAGTTGCTGAATGCGACAACGTGCTGATATTGCGCACCTTCAGCAAAGGGTACAGTTTGGCAGGCCTGCGGCTGGGTTATTTGCTCGGACCGCAAACGTTGATCGACCCGATCGTTGGTAAAACACGCGACAGCTACAACATTGACCACATTTCCCAAGTGTTAGGTTTAGCAGCGCTGCACGACCGCGCCTACGCGGAAGATACTTGGGCTAAGGTGCGGGCAGAGCGCACTAAACTTAAGCACCACTTAGCACAGCTCGGTTTGCAAGCACCGTCCAGTGCCGCCAACTTCCTCCTCGCGGAGGTACCCGACAATGCGGCCATGAATGCAGCTGAGCTGTATGCCCACTTAAAAGCCGAAGGTGTATTGGTACGCTACTTTGCCCAACCGCGCCTCGACAATAGATTGCGGATTACCGTCGGTACTGAAGCTGACAACCAACGTTTACTCGACGCGCTGACCGACGTCCTGACCTAACAGCAGCACGCTCTAAGTTCAGTTAAGTTCAGCTAAGTGAAGTCTAGCTTCTGGCCAATGTCGCACCATCGTCCTAGCATGGGTAGCACCGTTGCAGCAAAAGCCCAAACATGAGCAAACATCTACTCCAGCGCGATGCCATCGACGCTCTCCCTGAGACCGAAACCCAACATCAGTTTAACTACAACGCCATTAGACACAGTCGCAGCCTGGCCACTCACACCGGGATGCAGCGCATCGGCATCCACATTGTGCGTATTAAACCCGGACACGATTCCACCACCCACCACTACCACGACGCGGATGAAGAATTCCTTTATATCCTTTCCGGACGGGGGCGTGCGCGGATTGGCGAAGAGGAGTTTGATATTGCGGCGGGTGATTTTATGGGTTTCCCGGCGCCGTCTCCGGCACATAGCATGCACAATCCCTATGCGGAAGACCTGGTGTATCTGATGGGGGGTGAAAAGTGGGCCACCGATGTTGTGCATTACCCCGACATTAAGCGCAGCCTAATTAAATCCGATGGTAAACGCGTATGGGCGGCCTGGGAGGACATGCAGGAACTACCACCGCGCTCGTAAGGTCTATTTAAACACCAACCTCTGGCGCTGTATGTTTCCGATACGCGACGAAAACCCCACACTGCGGCCACCCATCGCCACCTACGTGCTGATTGGCATGAATATATTGGTGTGGGCTGTGGTACAGGGCTTCGGCACCACCGAAGCCATGGCGCAGAGCCTGTGCCACTACGCGCTGATCCCCGGCGATCTGTTGGGCAGCGTGGTTGGCGGCACGCAAATAAACCTGGGCGGCGGTTGGGCTTGTCGACTGGACGGTGATGGTGCGCTCAGCACCTTGGTCAGCTCCATGTTCCTCCACGGCGGCTGGCTGCACATTGGTGGCAACATGCTGTTTTTGTGGGTCTTCGGCGACAACGTTGAAGACGTCATGGGTCCGGGCCGATTCCTGGTGTTCTATCTGCTGTGTGGATTGGCCGCGGCGGCGGCGCAGATTGCCCAAGACACGTCCAGCACCGTGCCCATGGTCGGCGCATCCGGTGCAATTGGCGGCGTGATGGGCGCCTACGCCATTCTCTTCCCGCGCGCGCGGGTACACCTACTCATTATCTTATTTGTCTACGTCACCACCGTGTCGGTACCGGCAATCCTCATGCTCGGCTATTGGTTTGCGCTGCAGCTGCTGTCCGGCGTCGGCACCCTGGGGCAAAGCGGCGGAGGCGTGGCGTTCTGGGCGCACATCGGCGGCTTTGTTGCTGGGTTAGCATTGGTGATGCTGTTCCGCCGGCCGGATCTCATGCAGGCCCGGGCACGGCTCACAGACACACGCAGCGCCCGTCATCGTTGGTTCTGACCTCTACATCGGTGCGTTTATGGTCCCAGTTCGAGGTGCACCACACCCTCTCAGTACCCTATTCTTAATACAACGTTAATCAGCCGTGTTCGCAACCCAGTTTAATACCTAGGGAGACCCCGTATATGGAAGAAGGATTCGTGCGCGATCTATTCACCGATGAATATGGTCCTCTGAGTGACGAGCAACGTTTCTTTAACGAAGTCCACAAGGGATCCGTCGATGACGTGATGTCCTTTCTGGATGCGGGCATCAATCTAGAGCATCAAGAGCAGTATTACGGTAGCTGCCTTCATCTAGCCGCAGCTTCTGACCACCCAGAGCTTATTCAGCTTTTCCTCGACAAAGGTTTAGACCCCAACGTGCGCAATTCGGAATATCAGACGCCCTTGCATGACGGCTGTTCTCGCTCAATTCGAACGCTGGGTACGCTGCTGCGAGCAGGTGCTGACATTCACGCGTTGAACGAGGAAGGCTCGACAGCGCTCACAATCGTGGCGGGTTCTCCGGATCACGCATTGGATGAGAACGCCACTTACCTCCTGGATGCAGGCGCTGACCCGACGTTCGCTAATGACGCCGGGTGGACGCCGTTGCGCCTAGCGGTTTATAACGGTCGAAGTGGCCTCATTAGGTTGTTGATCGAAAGGGGCGTGACGGCCCACGACCCAGGTAAAACCAACGTCACGTCTTTACACTTTGCAGCGAGTCACGATCTCGACGAAGCAGCAGCAATCTTGATCGAGCATGGTGCCATCATTGATGCCAGAACCAACGAGGGTGAAACACCGCTTGATTGGGCTAAGGAAAATGCGAGCGTCAAAGTATTCCCGTTGGTTGCCAATGGCCAAACGTTCGAAGACTGGGTTGGGGAGCAGCTTACGGAGCGAGGCGAAGAGTGGGCTATTCCGATGTACAAGCGCATAAAAGAAGCACTTTTAGGAGAAGACGAAGGCGAACAGCTTTTCATCGACATCGTGCAGGACTTTGGTAAACGCGGGATTGATTTCCGCTTCCCGGACGATTTTAGAGACCCTAGGCTCGAAGGGCACACCCTCCCGCACATCGCTGTTCAAAAGGCGAGCATCGCCGCAACACAGGCTATCGCGAACCTCCAGCCGGATCTATCGGTTCGGAACAGTAGAGGCCTAACAGCGGTGGAATTGGCCTACAACTTCACACGAGATCCGTGGGATGGCGGTGAACTCGTTGGCGAACAGGCGGAAACGGAAGTAGCGATCAAAGCCAAGCAGGTCTATGAGATTTTAAAGAGCTGCCCGTCGGTCGCATCCGGCACTGAAAACCTTGTTGATCCTAAGCCAACGGCAGTGATAGAGAATCCTGCAACACCTTCCGCAGATGAATCCACTGAGGACGCGGGCGCTTTAATCCGGCGCGACTGGTCGAGTATCTGGTTAACGTTTGGGTCCAAAGAGTTCACATTCGAAGAGATGCTCGCGGAAGGATACGACGACGATGACGCCAACGAAGTACTGACGGGCCTCGCCCAGTTCGGGATTATTGAAACTGTAGGATTACGAAGGTTTCGGTGTGTGCGATCTTACGAATCCGAATCCTCCGAGACCAACTTCGCACCTGACCCAGAACAGACCGAAACAACAAGACTTGAGGTTCAGGCAAAGAAACCCTGGTGGAAACTTTGGAGATAGCTCAATTCAACCCAGGCATATACATAGCTTAGAGTAGTGCACGTCTACAGAACCAAGCAGTCGCTCCTAACCGAAACACATGCCGGCTAGCCTGTTCGACGAAAGTCTCTTCTGGGTCGTCCAGAGCCTATCTGTTTAGCGCCTTGAGCGGCAGCTCTCTCGATAACGGTCACTCAATTGATCGACGTCACGGGCTCTGAGCGGCCAAGAACGGCCATCCAGAAGCGGCTCGCCTATGATTTTTTGAGCCAAGGATGATTCCAGCCAAACTCGCCGCCCTCGCCTATTGTGCAAAGAACGACACTGCCACCCGAATAGTCGTGGTTAACGCTCGTTCTCGCACCTAGTCTGTTAATTTCACCAGGGAACGTCGGCACAAGTTCTTTGGCTTTCTGAAATACTTCTTGAACGGACATAGCCATATGAACAACATTTTCGCGTGTTGTTGCCTCGTCGAAAGTCGGTACAAAGATACGTACCTCAACATGATCGCTTTTCAGCTGGAGTGATATACCTTCTGCAACATGCCCGCGGCCATATCTTTGTCTGCTAGACACAAAAACATATTCGCCTTCGAGAAAATTCTTTTCCACCTCACTGGCTTTAGAAGACAACTCATAAATCGATACTTGCATAGTTAAATTTTAATCAACATGTCGAAGGTCTGCTGAGGGTCGAAGTTTGTCGGTCGCATCTTACATTCGAGTGGCGGCTTTCTTTAAAGCCGTCACGTTCAAAAATATGTGGACAATCAGAGCGGCTGGGTGCTAGTTGTGTAGCACTATCCATTGCTTGTGGATTCCGTTAATGCGTCGATTAAGCCGTGCGCAGTCGCGCTTGTTTTGTGCGTTGTTGGTAATTGGTCTCTGTGGACAAGCGCGTTCTTCAGAACTCTCAGTCTGGGAATCCGCTAAGCCCGAAAATCTTTCCGAACACTTCAGGTACTACACCGCGGGGTATGTTCCCAACGAAGTCATGGAAAACCTCTCCTCTGGATTGATAGAAAACCGAGAGAGGATCCTCGCAAGCATGGGTGTCGCTGAAATGCCTCAAGTTGGCGTGAAAGTTTTTGGGGACTTCGAATCCTTCAGTGAAGCATTCGGCCCCGGACTCGCAGGCGGCCGGGCGTTTGTGAACCCGGACAAAAACGAGGTGTATGTGTTGAACGTTAGCTGGACAGACATTACCAAGACAACTGTTCATGAGTTTGCTCATTTAGTCGTTGCAATGGTCAATCGCAATATCCCCCGATGGCTTTGGGAGTCTTCTGCAATCTATGAAACCCAGGAAACAATCGGAGATGGGAGCACACTATCGTGCATCACACCTTCCCAATATCCAACTTTGGAAGACTTGAACAAGAGCCATACGACCTACGATGTAAAAGTCTACCGAGTCGGGTATACGCTCATCGAATACGTTGTTTCAGAGTTCGGAGATGACGCTCGTTTGAACCTGATCCGATCAGGCGGAAATATTCAAGAAGCTCTAGGCGTAACCACTACCGTTTTCGAAGATGGTTGGCATAAATTCGTACTCAATAATTACCGGATCCCTGATGTCGGCGTAGCACTGAACAAACAGCAAGTTCACGCCACGATGTTAGGTAACACCTTTACAACTTCTGATGACAGATACCGCTTTAGTATCAATTCAGACGGTAGCATCGATTTTTCGAGCCCTCTGACGCCAAGGTTCTTTGGATTACCCGATGCCCCCAGTCAGCGTGGTCAGTGGACGGTTTCGCCACAAGGTGAAGTATGTGTTAGCTCTGCGGATTTCGATGCAACTGCTTGCATTTCTTGGTACCTCGACGAAGACAACTTGTATCGGCAAACACTCGAAACAGACTGCAAATGGTTTGTGTGGCGACTCGATGAATGACGGCTTCACGCCCTGAGTCATTCAGTCAAGCTGTTTGTGTCTGTAACAACGGTGATCCACGATCTCTCAGCGCCTTAAGATATTTGGTCTCATCATACGGAGTTCGTGTCACCCAGCAACGATAGAGTATGCGGATCCACTTAAAGGCGAGTGCCCTAACGGCCGCTTGGTAACTGCTACCTTTTGCTCTTTGTTGATAGTAAAACAAGCCAGCCCAATACGATTTGTTGATCGTTTGTGCAGCCCACTCGGCGAACGTTTGGCGTAAAAAGGTAGGACACTGCCATCGCCAATGCACCCAGTGTTTCTTGCCAGAACGCTCAGTCACCGGTGCGATACCAGAGTACTTTTGTACTTCAGCTGCATTGGCAAAGCGTTCTCTTTGTTCCCCAAAGGCGACGAGAAGTCGTGGTGCCAGATGCGGCCCTGCACCTGGCAATGCTTTAAATAGCTCGAAGTCGGGATGTTGATTGGCGACAATAGCGGTCTCCTTGTCGTACATCTTCATTGCATTCAACGCTCCAGCTAAGTGGTCAACGAGGGTAAGTGCTTGCAATCGGTAAGGTGTGATAACGGCGCGGTCATCGGTTAAAGGTAGAGCAGATTTGATGGCCTGAAGGCGTTTCTCAATCAGAGGTTTTCGATACATGTTGTGATCATGAAAAAACTTTTCGAGGGTTGATCTTCTCGCACGCCTTGCTTGAGTGAGTGTTGGCCACTGTTTGATGAAGTCACAGAATAACGGTGTATCAATGTGATCGAACCATTCCAACACGTGCGGATAGTACTGTTTTAGAGCGTTTCTGAGACGATTGGTGATGCGTATGCGGTCGTTCATGAGCTTACGTCGTTGCTCAACTAACGTCATCAAGGTTTGCATCTCGACACTGTGGGTTCAGTGGTTCGAAGTGTTCAGGGTGGTTTAACAAGATATCCAAGGCCAACTCAGCATCAGTTGGGTCGTCTTTCGAACCACTGGGATTAAACGCCTCTCGATACCTTGCTAAGGTCGTGGGGTTAATCGGGTAAATCACGAAGAAGTTGTATTTTTGTAGTGCCGAGACGATTGGACCTTTCGATAGCTCCAGTGCAACAGCAATAACGCCACCATGTTCCTGGTACATCGCTTGAGCCCATTCATCGATCTTATCGACCTTATGCTGGATCCGAGAAAACTTGCGTTCATCTGAATCCATCGATTGAACGCAAATGTCGTGTTTAGCATCTGCCCAGTCGATTCCGATAATCGCCGTGTACTGAGAAAGTTCTGTGTTCATACCAACCCTCGTAGTGGTAAGTTAAGCCATTGGACATGCGTGCTTAAACTCTGCGAAGGCAATATAGGTGAGCCGATGCAACGGCAAGCCCTGAGTATTCGTCTACGAGCTTAATCGCACCTGTAGACTCGAAGCCAAAGCCGTGAACATCGTGTGTTTGGGTCGAATTATTCGTAGTCTACGGGTGCATGTCCTCTCTCACTGACAGTACCTGTCAACTGTGCTTGAGTATCACTGAGAGAAGGACTGAGTATCTATATCGGGTCGTTCTCGCTCAGTTCATGGCGCAGTGCAATACTTACTCAGATAAATTGCCTTTGCTGCACCGCATGAAGCAGAAAGCGGCCAACAAGAGACATTCGTTAACTTCTGACTGTTGTCGACAGACGCGTAGTTGATTCGATAAAACACCCAACGATTGTTGAAGGTGAATCAATTGCAATGGACTGCATTCGCCGGATATCGCCGCTCGATGAATCGTCTGTCTTCCTTGACGCACATTAGGGTCTGTAGAGAGTAAGAGGTTTGGTGTCGGCTCTAGCCAGAATACCCTTGGCCTCCAAGTCTAACTGGACGCACTTTAGCCACCATCCCGCCTTTGCTCCTCCGGGAAACAATTCCTCTGACAGGTGTTCAAATAGGGCCGTCTTAGCTTCCTTCGCAGTGATGCCGGGTTGACCATCCGGCATCACCTTAAGCAATGCTGAGCGCATTGCATTGTATTTCTCTCGATCGACTCTTGAGGATCGCCCGGGTGTGTTTACGTTTTCGACCTCAATCTTGTCTCTATCGTCGTCGTTCTTTGACACGTACTGTTCCTTTTTCTCATCCCAGTTTGACATTGCGCTGCAAGCTGCACGGCCTCGAGCAGCTCTTGGTGTCCCTATCCAGATGCGAATGGATACTCATGGACCTCGGCACGTTCGACTAAGGTAAACAAATCGTCTTCAGGACCGCGACCGCGAAACTCATTCAGCGCGACTGGGTTCTTCCAGACTTCGAAAATATTCACCCGATCTTGATCCAAAGGGTCTGCCGAGACAGAGAAATCAACGCAATCGCTTGTTCGTCGCGCCTCATTTACCGCCTCACATGATCGCTGTATGAACTCTTCTCGCTTCCCCTTGGCGATCCATAGAGCTCCACCGACGATAATTCCTGCATGGACTTTGGACACCCTAAGGATCGAATGTTTCGGCCACCTCAACCGAACCACCATCTGCAAGGATGGGGCACCCCTTAGCCATATCGATTGCTTCAGCTAGGTCTGCAGCTTCGAACACGCCATAACCGGTAGTAGGATTCGAACCGCCGTGATCGTCCACGCTGCCGTCACTGTTGACGGTGGTCGACATTCCTACCGGCTTCCCACCGTCAATGACCCGCTGCCCGACTGATTCAAACCACCTTCCCCAGGCGTTCATCGCTTCTTCTTCAGCTTCTGGCGAATCCGGTTGACCGCCGCCGTGATAGATAAACAAAAACTGCGCCATTTCGGTATCTCCCTACCCATGTTGCTAAGACTTTCGGGCGTGATAATATATCTAATATTCAGCATATGCTCAATAGGTGATGAATGTTGGACCAGACCTTCGCTGCGCTATCAGACCCCACAAGACGCTCGATCGTTGGATTATTGGCGGAAGAGGAAATGTCGGTTGGGGAGATCGTCGAGCAGTTTTCGATCGCACAATCAGCTATCTCACGACACTTGAATGTCCTAGAAAACGCCCAGCTAATCCAACGCGAACGTCAAGGGCAGCGCCGCATTTGCCGGCTCAAAGCCGCACCTCTGTCCGAAATCGATGAGTGGATGGAAGGTTATCGGCGCCACTGGAAAGGCGCGCTGACGCGGTTGCAACAAGCGGTCGTGACAGAAGGAAGGAGTAGCAATGAACAGCCAGATGTTTGAGTGCGCCCGTCTGACTATCGATGCATGCCCTGAGTCTGTTTTCAAATTCTGGACAGACCCCGAACTGATCGCAAAGTGGTGGGGGCCGGAAGGATTCAAAACACGAGTCAAAGCACACGATTCTACAGTTGGCGGGAGTTTCGCCTTCGAAATGACCGCGCCGAGCGGTGCACTCTGTGTAATGACCGGGCGCTTTTTGCGCATCGTGCCTCCCGAAATATTGGAATTCGAGGTTAACGACCATTGCAACATCGACCTGCCAGCTGGCACTGAAATGCAGCACAAGGCCACCGTCGTAACGGTTGAGTTCCTAAGAAACGGCACATCGACTCAGGTCGTCGTGTCACAGGCAGGACTTAACGAGTCCTACCGTCCCCTGGCAGCAACGGGTTGGTCAGCATCGTTGGCGAAGATTGCCGCACTTGAAATACCGGTTGTTTGACTGACCGCTTTGGGTCGTTCTCGCTCAGTTCATGGCGCAGTGCAATACTTACTCAGATAAATTGCCTTTGCTGCACCGCATGAAGCAGAAAGCGGCCAACAAGAGACCTTCATCGACTCAGTTATAATGCCCGCATGGGTTACACAATCAGAAATACTGCTAGAGCAATTATCCTCACGCCACAACACGAAGTACTACTTATGAGGATGGCGTTTCCATGGCGTGATGACCATTTGTGGATTTTACCAGGAGGCGGTATTGAAAGCGGCGAAACTCCTGAAGAAGCCGTTGTTCGCGAGCTATTCGAAGAAACTGGATTTAGCTGCCCGGTGGTCATTGGTGAAGCGTGGCGCCGGGAATCATTCGTTGAAGCGACAATGACTCATCTTAAACAGCGTTATTACTTCCTTCGTTCAGAACGCTTTGATGCAAGTCCGACCGATCTCTTCGAGCAAGAAATGGAGTGGGTGCGAGAATATCGTTGGTGGTCGCTATGTGACCTAAAGGTTGAGCAGCCTAATGTCGAACCAGAACGAATTGCCATCGGATTCCAAGAGTTAGTCAACCAGGGGCTTCCCGCCATACCGATAGAGATCGACGCTATATAACTGTCCGTTCAGGGTCGACAAAAGCATCTTTCCCCCTCAGAACGAACGTCTGTTTTCGAGTAGCCTAGCGTAAAACTAAACTGCTACTGAAGCGGTACCCATGTCCTAGATATCCAAGGCGTTTTCAAAACTCTATTTTTTATAATCACAAGAAAAATGACACGGAGTCGCCTCAAACAACACACGTGGCATACACTGGAAGAGTATTTCTCGGAGCTACGCAGATGACCACTTTGTTTTTGGACGCGCAACCGCTGACGTTGGACAACGGCATTGTCGGCGAACCCTGGGTGGTGGCGAGCGCCAATCCAGCTACGTTTTTTGAGGCCATCAGCGAAGAACCAGCCGACCGGCAAGACATCCATGCACAGTTGTTCATGCCAAACACACCGCAACGCCCGGGTGTGGTCATCATTGCGCCGGGCAGTTTGGGAATAGCACCATCCCACGTCTATAAGGCAGAGTTACTCACCTCGGCTGGCATCGCCGCCTGTCTGATCGATCCATTCGGTGCGCGCCAGGTGAGTAGCACCGTCGCCAACCAAGCACAATTTTCGTTTGCCGCCAGCGCCTGGGATGTCTTGGCCGCAGCGCAAACTTTAACCGCGCAGGATCGGTTCGCCCGGGTCGGACTACAAGGCCACAGTCGTGGCGGCACCGCCATACAGTTGGCAGCCAGCATGTATCACTTCACCGGACACCAGTTGGATTGCGCCGGCGTGTACGCGGCATACCCTTGGTGCGGTTTCCAATTTCTGAACCCTGCGGTGGGTGACACCCTCGTTCGCTCGATTATTGGCGACCAAGATGAGTGGTGTTCAGTACAGCAGGTGCAAGCCTATACTCACAGCTTAGCGGTCAGGGGTTGCGAGGCCACCTGCCACATTGTGGCCGGTGCCCATCACAGCTTCGATCGAGACACCGCCATTGAATGGGTGGCGGAGGCCTCCGTTGCGCCCGGCGCGCCAACCATTTATATCGACGACAACGGTATATGCATCCACCCGGTCAACGGCCCTTGTCCAGCACAGACCACAGAGCGGGAACTGATGTTGTATGGGATCAAGGCGGGTTTCGGCAAACGCGGTGCACACATCGGGACTGCCGAAAACTATGCGACGCTGTTTCACCAAGACATGATGGCCTTCTGGCGGCAGACTTTTGCCGCCAACCTACCAACTGAGGATTGAGGCCATAGACCAAGCCGCAAATCATGTAACCTAGTGCTTTTCACACACATACCGGAGAGATAAATGACCCAATTACCCGCCATTAGCCTGGCCGCGGTGCCCGGCCGCCGCCACAAAATTCTCGAGATCGCCCAAGAGGTTGAACAACGTGGTTTTCCCGGCATCTACGGGCCAAGCCTCGGCGACAGTCTGTCACTGTGTACCGCCATCGCCATGGTCACCAGCAAAATTAAGATCGGCACCAGCATCACCCCCATCTACACTCGCAATGTGGCGGATTTTGCCGGCACCGCGGGGTTCTTACACGAAGTGTCCAACGGGCGTTTCAGTTTCGGCATCGGCGTCAGTCATGAACCCGCCATGAGCCGCATGGGGATTAAACAAGGTAAACCGCTGGCGGACATGCGCCAGTTTGTCGCCGATTTGCGCGCGGTACCCCGGGTCGGCGACATGCCGCCGATTGTGCTGGCCACCTTACGCAACAAAATGATCGCCCTGGCTGAAGAAATTGCCGAGGGCATGGTGTTTGCTAATGGCGCGCGCTCACACATGTCGTCCTCGCTGGCGGTGCTGTCGGGCGAAACCCGCAGCAACAGCGACTTTTTTATCGGCAACATGATCCCCACTTGTATCAGCGACGACAAAGCCGCAGCCATGGCAGTGAACCGCAAGACGCTCACCAGCTATGCATTTTTACCCAACTACCGCAATTACTGGAAAGAGGCGGGTTTTGAGGAAGAAATGGCGGGTGTGGAAGCAGCGTTGGCGGACAACAACCTCGACCGCGTGCCCGAATGTCTGTCGGACCGCTGGCTGGCGGAAACCACTTTATTCGGCGGCGCCAGCGAAGTGCGCGAAGGTATCGAAGCTTGGTTCGACAGCGGCATCAAAACCCCCATCATTGTGCCGTCGGCTGTCAGCGGTGGGCAGTTGCAAGCGATCCAAGAATTTTTTGACCTATGGGATTAGCCCAGGCGCGTTACATCTGGGTGATTCGCCATGGCAAATCCGCTGTCGGATCACCCGGGATGTCCGACCACGAACGTCCCTTGAACCATCGCGGCGAAGCCAACGGCGCAATGATGCGCACTTGGTACGCGCAGCAAGCGCATACGGCGCAGTGGATTTGGTGCAGCACCGCGGTGCGTGCTCAGCAGACCGCACAGTTTATCGCCGCCGGTTTTAACGCGCCGGTGGTGGATGCGGCCGAATTGTATTTGGCTTCCGCGGAGCGTTTGTTGGGCTGCCTACAACAAACGCCGCCGGACATCGAATGTGTAGCGGTAGTGGCGCACAACCCCGGGCTGACTTATCTGGTGAATTCACTCGGTGATGACCCCGTCACCGACAATTTGGTGACTTTTGGCAGCGCGCTGTTCCGCTATCGCGGTGCGTGGGTCGACTTAAGCTTTGCTGCGGCACAACTGGTGAGCTTACACACCCCTAAAACCATCCAGCCCTAACAGTTTAAATAAGTGATCTCATGACAGCTAGTTTGGTCCCGGTTTACGCAGCAGCGCCAGATAAAAACCATCCCACACCGCATCCGGCAGCACTCTAATGGTTTGCGCCAATGAAGGTGGCATGGCTTTACCTCGCCAGGTTGTGACACCGGCCTTGTGCGGGGGCAGGTCCAGCTCCAGCGGCTGCACCTGGGCGTCTGAAGCCTGCAATAAATGGTGTACCACTGCTTCGTTTTCAGCGACGCTGAAACTGCAGGTGCAATACACCAAACTGCCGCCGGGTTTTAACGCATCATAGGCGGAGCGCAGCAGGCGTTTTTGTTTACGTTGCGCCTCCTTTACCTTGCGCCGCGACCAGTGTGCATAGGACGATGCATCAAACCAGCGGATGCGCGCCTCGGAGCTGCACGGCGCATCCAGCAGCACCTTATCGAAACGCTCGGGGACCGCGCGCCCCACGCCGCGCCCGTCGCGCAAATAAAAGTCCACATTTGAAACCCCACAACGCTCAACATTGGCCTGCAGGCGAAAGAATCGCGCCTTGACCGATTCAACTGCGGCGATGCGTCCGCTATTGCGCATGGCCACCGCCATGGCAATGGTTTTGCCGCCCGGAGCCGCTGCCAGGTCCAGCACTTCTTGTTCCTCCTGAGGCGCCAGCGCGCGCACCGCAAGCAGGCTGGAGGGGTTTTGAATGTAGATGGATGCGTCGTTGGCTGCGTTGCTGTGGGTGAGACCGCCATCCACCCGCGCCGACCACAGACCCTCTAGCTGCGGGTTGGCATGCAGGTCAGACGGCGGCAAGCCGGTGTCGGCCAATACCGCCTGTTGAGACGATTGATCCCACCCCGTGCGTAAAGGATTAACCCAGAACGACAAGCGCGACGCTTGACCCAGTTGTGCCGCGATGCCGACCGCCAGCTCATCACCGTAAACATCACATAACTCAGCATAAAACTGAGCAGTGTCTTTGAATGCCGCGGGGAAGACATCGGGTAAAGACTTTGGGTTGGCAGACAAGGTACTCTCGGTATGAAATTACTCGCAATAGGGGCAAGCCATGCAACTGGCAAAACCGGCACTGGACGTGGGCCTATATACCAATCAATTGGATGCTACGTTGGCCTTCTGGCAGGAACAAGCCCATGTACCCTATGCGGAGCTGCTTAAGGTTGGCGGTGGCTTGCACCAGCATCGCCATGCCATCGGCGACAGCGTGCTGAAAATAAATCATCCGCGCGAGCCCCTCCCTACGGCGGCACCCAGCGGACTAGCGAAACTGGAGCTGTTCACCGACCAGGTTGAGCAACCGCTGGAACTACTCGACCCTGATCAAAACGAAGTATTGCTGAGCCCAGTACCCAACAAAGCGGAAGCTGATGCCCTCAACTTATGTTTACACATGCGCGCCAATAATCCCGAGCAATCCGCGCATTTTTATGGCGAGGTTCTAGGATTACCGGGCAGCCTTGAAGAGGGATTTCGCGTTGGCGCATCGAAGATTCTCATCGGTCCAGGTACGGTCGAACCGGTGCAACGGAATGCCGTCGGCTATCGCTATATGACCTTGCAGGTGTTTGATGTGGTCAGCACCCATGCAGACATCGTCAGGCGTGGCGGTGGCGAAGGGATGGCACCGGTACGTCTCGGCGAGGTCGCCTACATCTCGTTTGTGCTAGACCCCGACGGCAACTGGATTGAGATCAGCCAGCGCAAGTCGATTACTGGGTCTTTAGAATAGCGTGCTTAAACGTGGCAATTTCCGCATAAGAACTTGTTAGACTATAGGCCGTTTACCGTCATCCTGTGGAGAAATTGAATGGGTTTCTTTTCATTCATCGTATTGTTGGCCATCGCCTATTTACTATGGCGCATCAGTGACCAAATGCCGGACATTTTATTTCGTCTTAGCGAAATCCAGCGCGACATTGCGGAACTGCGTCGACGTACCGAATCCCAAGCACCCGCACAGCCGTCCCAAGCCGACGCCCCGGCGGCAGCCGACAACGCGACAGACAGCGCTGGGGACTAATTCGCCCTAGCCGGGACCACCTATGAATTGGCGCATCTGGCTTGGCCTGGGGTTAACCACGGCTTGGATAGTCTTGGGTGTCATATATATCAGCACCAACATCGGCTGGTCCGCATTCAGTACACTACCGGCAGAAGATCTGGGCAATTTCCTGGAAGGGGCTTCCGCACCGCTGGCTTTTTTGTGGCTGGTGATTGGCTACTTTTTGCAGCAAAAAGAACTTGAGCAAAATACCGAAGCCCTGCGCGCGCAAGCCAAGGAGATCTCTCGCAGCGCCGAACAAGCAGCGATCCAAAGCGAAAAGCTAGCGGCCAGCGAGCTTCACGCGCGCCAGGAGGCTTTTCTGCAAATTGCCCACACCGTGCGGGGACAATTGGGTTCCATAGCCGGGCTGCTTTACGTCTCCAGCCAAGGGCCGGATCGCACCAATCCCCAGGAGATTGCGGAGCTGTTTTCCGCGCAGAGCAGCGGCATCGATAACGAAGCATTTGCACGCCGGCTGCTCACGCTGCACCGAACCTTAGATGATCCTGAAGAGCAATTAGGGCTGTTCTACGGCACCGAGGTGCGCGCCCGCCATACCAACAACTTTATGTTTACCTATGACCGGTTAATGGCGCGCGCCGCCATTGTTGATACCGAAAACATGATTCAAGATGCGTTAGGCACCAGCGGCCACGGCTTTCTATACCGGGTCATGAAACGGTACCAATCCCAAGCGCCCGAGCACTGGAACGACTACACCAAAACCGGGACCCACATTAATTTCTAAAGCGCCGGTTAAAGCCAACGCGAGCAAGCCCGGAAAAAACCTCTTTAAACATGGATTAAACATAGATTAAACATGGAAGCGCGAATGGACCCACTCAACCTGTTTAACGCAGATCGGCAGCGCGCCCGGGACGCCGAGGACCCAATGGCACATCTTTGCACCGTGGCCAACGTGGATGATCTGGGCCGCGCACAGATGCGCACGCTGGTGCTGCGGGACGTAGACGGTCAACTGGCGGTGTTTGTTAACGCGACCAGCCCCAAATGGACACACCTGCAAACTCACGCCACGCTGCAGACCTATTGGCCCAGTGTGCAGGTGCAATATCGTATGCAGGTGTCGACCGCTGCGGTTGCGCAAACCACGGTCCATGAAAGCTGGCACCTACGCCCCGACGCACCCAAAAAGATGGACTGGTTTTATGAGCAGCATGCGCACCAGTCGAGCCAAATTGGCTCCCGCGATGCGCTGTTGGCACAACTTGAAGAGGTGGTGCCGCCAGAACCCATGCAGGCGCCGGACAACGCCCGCGGTCTGTTGCTACATCCCGTCGAAGTCGAACGCCTGGATTTAACTCAGGCAAACGGCGTACACGACCGGCAACGGTTTAAGTTGGTGGATGCGCAATGGCAAGTGGATACACTGGTGCCCTGAGACGTATCTACCTTCACCAAAGCCGCATCAATCTAATTCAGCGGTAACTATCCCCACCAAGTTCTTAAAGCACGTTTCTTTTGCGGTCTGCACAAAGGCTTCGATAAACGGCGCCTGCGCCTGGTCTTTGCGCACCGCGGCATAAAGAGTTGGCCATACACCCTCTTCACCGAGCGAGCGCACGGTGAGATAGTCTTTGGCGGTGTATTCGTACAACGCCCAATTTGGCAAACAAGCCACCCCACGACCACTGGCTACCAATTGCACAATCATGGTGGTTAATTCCGCATGGCGCACACGTTTTGGTTCCACACCCGCAGGCTCGAGGAAACTGGTAAATAGATCCAGGCGTTGGCGGTCCACCGGGTAGGTAATGACTACTTCCGGTGCTAAGTCGCGTGGCTCAACCCATTCCCGTGCCACCAGGGCGTGATCTTTGGCCATGGCCAATTGCGCTTCGTAACTAAACAGCGGGAAATAGTGGACGCCGAGCTCTTCTACCGGATCCGCGGTGATCACGAGGTCCAAATCTCCCCGGCCCAGTGCAGGCAAAGGTGCGAAGTGGAAGCCGCTGGAGATATCCAGTTCCACATCCGGCCAGGCGTCTCGGTATACGTCGATGGCCGGCAACAACCATTCAAAACAACTGTGGCACTCGATGGCCATGAAGATACGTCCGGATTCCCCACCGGCCAGACGCTGCAAGTCCAACTCGGTACTGTGCACCCGCGGCAGCACTTCGTCAGCCAAGCGCAGCAGCCGGTTCCCCGCGCTGGTGAACCTGACCGGCCGGGTTTTGCGGATAAACAGCGCACACCCAATGCGCCCTTCCAATTCTTTGATTTGGTGGGACAGCGCCGACTGGGTCAGAAAAACGCGGTCCGCCGCCTCGACCAAACTGCCTGTATCGCGCAAAGCCACCAAGGTACGCAGATGGCGAAGCTCAATTTGCGACATGAGATGAGCCCCATTCATTATGATGCCGATGAACATGCATAGTATTCATTCAGCCAAAGACTGTCACCCGGCTGGGCACACCCCGGCGCTGGCAACGCAGGCAAGCTGCCACTAGAATCCGCAGCCGTTTTTCAAAAACTAAGGCGTAACCCCTTGGCCACTGCCTCGGCCCTGCAGATTAAACCCGCGAGCGCGGCACAATCGCCTTTGCGCATTGCGCTGTTGGGTTATCGAAGCAACCCGTACAGCGGCGGCCAGGGTATTTACATCAAATACATAGCCCGGGCGCTGCGCGATCTGGGCCATACGGTGGACGTTATTTCCGGGGAACCTTACCCGCAACTTGACGACGGCATCCGCCTCATCAAATTACCCGGTCTGAACCTATTTGCCGAAAAACACCCGGCGCGAGCCTTGCGTTGGCGGCATTTGAGATCATTTGCCGACCTGTTTGAGTGGGCTTCGATGGTCAGCGGTGGGTTTCCTGAGCCATACACTTTCGGGCGCAGGGTGGCCACCTACCTGCGCAAGCACGGCCAGCAGTACGACATTATCCACGACAACCAATGCCTCAGCCATGGCACCCACCAGCTGCAACGTATGGGCTTACCTTTGGTCACCACCATCCATCACCCCATCACTTACGACCTGGACATTGCTCTGGCTCATACCCGCGGCATCGGCATGCGGCTGTTGATCAGGCGCTGGCATTTGTTTTTGCGTATGCAAACCAAGGTAGCCCGGCGCCTGCAGCATATCGTTACGGTCAGCGAATCTTCCAAACGCGATATTTGTGCTGCGTTTAACGTCCAACCCGAGCGAGTCCATGTCATTTACAACGGTGTGGACGGCGAACAGTTTCGACCGTTGCCCGGTCAACAGCGGCAGCCCTGGCGGTTGATCACCACAGCCAGCGCAGACCAGCCCCTGAAAGGCACCCAGCATCTTATCCCCGCCTTTGCCCGCCTGCGCGATGAGTTCCCGGAATTACGCTTAACCTTCATCGGTAAGCCGAAACCCGACGGTGACACCGCCAAACTCATCAGGCGGCACAATTTGGACAACGCCATCGAGTTTGTGCATGGCATCAGCAGCACGGAGATTGTGCGTTTGTATGCCCAAGCGACTATTGCGGTTGTGCCGTCGGAGTACGAAGGCTTCGGCCTACCCGCAGCCGAGGCGATGGCCTGCGCTGTACCGGTGGTTTCCACCGATGGTGGCGCCTTGCCCGAGGTGGTGGGAGACGCCGGCTTGATTGTGCCCAAGGCAGATCCCCAGGCGCTGGCTGACGCTATCCGCACGCTACTACTGGATCCCGGCCAACGTGACAGGCTAGCCAACGCAGGACGTCAACGTATGCTGACACAGTTCAACTGGAGCGACGTTGCTCAGGCGCTCACCAACTACTACCGCCAGGTCATACCCTCATGAGCTTAGAGACTATCAACTTTAAGCTGCTCAAATTCCGCCCCGGCGACCGCGTATTAGATCTAGGCTGTGGGGAAGGTCGTCACGCCATCAGTAGCTATTTACTCGCCGACGTTGACGTCATCGGCTTGGATCTTTCGATACAAGATCTGCGCACCGCACAACGCAGACTCGATGAGTTTAAACAAAATGGTGGCAACCAACCGGCTAAAAGCTGCCACTACGTCTGTGCCAGCGGTTTGCAGTTACCTTTTGCGGACAGCAGCTTTGATAAGGTGATCTGCGCAGAGGTGTTGGAACACATACCGGATTATCAAGCCGTGCTGAGTGAGATCCGCCGCGTGTTGAAGCCCGGTGGGATTTTCGCTGCCAGTGTGCCGCGTTGGTTTCCGGAATGGATATGCTGGCGTTTAAGTGACGATTACCACGAGGTAGAAGGCGGCCATGTGCGCATCTTTACCGCATCTGAACTAAAACTCGCCATAGAACAGCAGCACATGCGCCGCTATGCGAGGCACTGGGCCCATAGCTTACATGTACCGTATTGGTGGTTGCGCTGTTTGTTTTGGGACAGCGGTGAAAATGCCCGCCTGGTACGCAAATACCACCAATTGCTGGTCTGGGATCTCATGCAGCAACCCGCCATCACTCGCCTGCTGGATCGTTTGCTGAACCCAATAATGGGGAAAAGTATCGTCATGTACTTTGTCAACGAGCGATGAGCCACAACGCTAAAAGCCTGGCGAACACAGCCGCATTCATCGCCGACCTGCAGCTTGACTCAGGCGCCTTGCCCTGGTTCGCCGGAGGTATTGTTGATCCATGGGATCATGTGGAAGCGATAATGGGACTGACCGTGGGTGGATACACTCAGGCGGCCCGCCATGGCTTTGACTGGCTGGAAGACACGCAACGACCAGATGGTGCCTGGCATGCGGCCTACGCAGATGAAGACGCTGCTGACGACACCCGTGCCGAAACCAACTTTGTCGCCTATCCGGCGACCGGCTTGTGGCACTACTTTCAAGCGACCGGAGACCTCGAGGCAGTCGTTAAGTACTGGCCTATGATTGAGCGTGCGCTGGACTTTGTACTGGCGCTGCAAACCGAAGCAGGTGAAGTGTATTGGGCGGTGGACGCGGAAAAAGGCATCAGTTGCGATGCGTTGGTGACTGGTTGCAGCTCCATCTACAAATCTCTGCAATGTACCGCCAACCTCGCTGTCACCTTGGGTGAAGACCCGACCCGTTGGCTTGTTGCACGCGAACGTCTCGGCCAGGCCATTGTGCACAAACCGCACCTGTTTGACCGAACCTGGACATCTAAGGCGCGCTATTCAATGGATTGGTTTTATCCGGTGCTCACCGGCGTGGTGCGCGGGGCGGAGGCAAAGGCGCGGCTCGAAGCGCGGTGGCACGAGTTTATCGAGCCAGATTTAGGCTGTCGTTGCGTGGTTGAAGAGCCCTGGGTAACCGTGGCGGAAACCTGCGAACTGATCATGGCCTGTGTCAGCGCCGGAGAACACCAAAAGGCCTCGCAGCTGTTTAACGATATCCAGCGTTTTCAAGTCGAAGACGGCAGCTGGTGGACCGGTTACGTGTTCAAAGACGATGTACATTGGCCGGACGAACGGCCCTCTTGGACCGCAGCCGCCGTGCTGCTGGCGGCGGACGCCTTGTTTCAGCTCACACCCGCGCACCAACTGTTTAACCACCACGATCCTCTATAGGCTTCATAGGCGCTCAAAAGCGTCTAAAGGCGTTGTAATACGCCTAGCGTCCGCGTCATCGGCAATACTTCAAACTGCCCGGAAGCCTGCGCCAACTGGTAAATGGCATAAGGCGCCTGGCCACCGTCGGCCGGATCGGGAAAGATATCGTGAATGGCAAGAAAACCACCGGGCACAATGTGTCGCACCCAGGTTTGGTAGTCCGTCATGGCCGCCTGCAGGCTGTGGCCACCGTCAATGAACACAAAACCCAACGGGATTTGCCAGTAGCGGCCTGCTTGGGCGCTGGATGCCACCAACGGTATCACGCAGTCTTCCAATCGGGCGCGCGATAAGGTGCGCCGGAACGTGGGTAACGAGTCCATGCGCTGCGCTTGTGCATCAAAAAGTTCCGGATCGTGGTACTCCTCTCCCAGCTGGTGTTCTTCCGAGCCGCGGTGGTGGTCTAAGGCAAACAGCTGACCGCCGGCTTCGGCAACACCCGCACCGAGGTAAAGCGTTGACTTTCCACAGTAGCTGCCGACCTCCAAGCCAGGGCCCAGCGCAGAGGCGCTGACCGCCAATTCATAGAGACGTTCACCCTCTTGCGGATGCAAAAAACCTTTCACCACATCTGGGTCTAACGGCAGCTTCATATTGCTCCTCTTGTCTTGGTAGTTAGTGTGGGTGCCGTTTTGTGATAAAAATCCTTGGCAACCGCGGCAAACCGTCCTAATATCCGCGCCGGTTGGTGACGTGTAACGCGACATACGCTAATCGTCACCGCCATAGGTCTATTTTAAACGAGCTTTGCACCGATGCCGTACACAGACAAACGCAACACGCAACACGCAGCTGCCAACCTGGCCGCGGCGCGCTGTGTGCGGTGCGTGTTGGTACTGGCAGCAAAACTGGTGGCTGTGCGTATCGCCGCCACGTAAATAGACCTTTAGCAAGAAGGTCTTACCAAGGCCTTCCGCAAACACCCCCGGCAGGCCCTTCGAGACCTTCAAGCGTAAACCAAACAGTGCGTAAGAAAGGACAAACAATGAACTCTCAAAGCCAAGCAGACGAAAGCGAACGCAATTCAACCCCTGCAGAAATGCAGCTGCAACCGGAACAGAATGACTCCAACCACGAGCCTCAAACGTCACAGGTGGCGGAAGAAGACAGCAACGGATTTGTCTTAGGGTACAACTAGGCAGCTTTGCGCCAGCTTGCCTAGCAGCACTAAGCAGCACAAACGCGGGGCACAGCGGCTCGCTACAAGCCGCCTATGCCAAAAAAGATGAGCACAAAGCTGAGCGGTACCGCGCCCAAATAGTAGGCCGCAAAATTCAGCCACTCATTTTGTTCGTCATCTTCGCTGAGCTGCAAACGGCTGCCGACCGTCAGCCAAATGCCGCCTGCAATGAACAGCGACAACGCCAGCGTGAGGATGAATACCGCCATTCGCCTACATGGCGCTCAATTGCAGCATACCGCGCGGCTTGGCGCCGGTGAGATCCACAATTTGCTCATAATTGGCCGCGATGTCGTCTGCATCCGCATCGACACCCAGCTCCACGCCTTCGTTCTCGACTATAATCGCGGTTGAGAACTTGCCGCCCTGAGCTTGCAGGATAACGCCATTGGGTGCGCCTTCGCTGACCAGGAAAATTGCCGCCGGCGTCACCAGTTCCGGGCCCAATTGCGCCTGCGCTGCTTCCGGAATTAGATCTTCCGTCATACGTGTGGCGGCAACCGGCGCAACGGTGTTGGTGTGAATGTTATTTTTAGCCCCTTCAATCTTGAGTGAATGCATAAATCCCACTTGCGCCAGCTTAGCGGCCCCATAGTTAGTTTGGCCGAAGTTGCCGTATAGGCCTGTCGGAGACGTGGTCATCAAGATACGTCCGTAGTTTTGTTCGCGCATGATGGGCCACACCGCGTGGGTACAGTTCACCGCACCCATTAGATGCACGTCCATGACCACGGCAAAATCATCCAACTCCATTTTGGCAAAAGACTTATCACGCAATATGCCGGCGTTGTTAATCAGTATGTCCACGCGGCCCCAGGCGTTCATGGCGTCCTCTACCATGCTTTTTGCGCCGCTACGATCGGAGACGCTACCGCCATTGGCAATGGCTTCACCACCCGCGGCTTTGATCTCTGCGACCACCGCCTCGGCGGCAGCCGAAGAGCCACCGGTGCCGTCCATGGCGCCACCAAGGTCATTCACCACTACCTTGGCACCGCGCTTAGCCAATTCCAGGGCATGGCAGCGGCCCAAACCACCACCGGCGCCGGTCACGACGGCGACTTGATTTTCAAAAGAAATACTCATGTTTTACTCCAACTACTAACTACCGGTCTCAAGCAGACTTAAGGCCGCATTCCAAAACGTACCGGACCCACCAAGGTATCCAGCTGTGGTTGTATCCAATCCACCCACTCACACAACAGCGGCCGTGTTTCACGGGGGTCGATCAATTCATGCACGGCAAAAGATTCCGCCCGCGGGAAAGGTGAACGCCCCTCGCGCAAGCGATCTTCGTACTCTTTGCGTTTGGCTTCCGGATTCTCCGCAGCGGCAATCTCCCGATGGAATGCTACCGCTACACCACCCTCCAACGGCAGCGCACCGGACTCCACGGACGGCCACGCCAACACGTAGGCGCCTGGCGCGTAGTGCGCAGCGGTGGCCACGCCAAAACCTTTGTGCACTTGGATAACAGCCCAAGGCACAGTGGCCTGGGCCGCAGCTGCCACGGCCGCCATGCCGTAGCGTATGGTGCCGGCTTGCTCCGATTCCGGCCCGATCATAAACCCCGGCTGATCGACAAAGTTTACGATAGGCAGATGGAAGGTGTCGCAAGTCTCTACAAAGCGCCGATATTTCTGCGCCGCTTCTGCGGTCATAGCACCCGCATAGAAACGACAGTCGTTGGCCAACACGCCAACCGGTTGCCCATTGAGGCGCGCCAACCCACATATCTGACTGGGCCCATAAGTAGCGCCAATCTCAAAAAAGCTGCCTGTGTCCATCACCATGTTGACGATGGCGCGCATATCGAAGGGTGTATTCGACTCCCGCGGTACGATGTCGAGCAATGCCTGTTCCATTCGCTCCACCGGATCATCGCTGTCATAGCGCGGTGTGCGTTCATACACGCTGCTGGGGAGGTAACTTAAGTAGCGCCGAATCTGGGCAAAGGCGTCGTATTCGTCTTCCGCCAGATTGTCGACGATACCGCTGCTGGCATGCACTTGCGCACCGCCGAGCTCGTCTTTGCTCATTTTGACCCCTAGGGCGCGCTCGACCAGCGCCGGCCCGCCGATCAAAATTTGCGCAGTATGCCGGGTCATGACTGAAAAATGAGACGCCACCAAACGCCCGGCGGGGAAACCTGCTACAGCGCCCATGGCGCCGGAAATCACCGGCACTTCCGACATGGCGTCCGCAATGATCTTAAAACGCGGCTCAGTAAACACCGGTTCGCCCACGGTGCCACCCTTTTTGGCTGAGCCTTTAACGCTACCGCCGCCACCTTCCAACATGCGTACCAACGGCACGCGGTATTGCACGGCTAAGTGTTCCGCATAGACACTTTTACGCAGGCCCGCGGCATTGGGTGAACCGCCTTTGAGGGTAAAATCTTCACCACCCACCACAACGCGCCGCTCATCAATCTTGCCAAAACCAACCACATAGTTGGCCGGTGCGTACTCCACCAGCTCGTCGTTGTCGTCGTACACTGGGCTCGCGGTGGCCCGCCCGTGTTCGCGAAAGCTGTCGGGGTCGAGTAATGCGTCTATACGCTCACGGATGGTTAAGCGACCTTTGGCATGCTGTTTGGCGATACCTTCACTGCCGCCCTGCTGCTTGGCCAAATAGCGGCGGCGCTCCAGCTCCTTGATTTCGGCTTCCCAACTCATGCTTAACTCTGGTTTGGTTCTCGGTTTACTCCGGGTTCTTAAATTCCGGCGCGCGCTTTTCGAAATTTGCCATCACAGCTTCTTTCTGATTGTCCGAGCCAATTAAAGCCATCTGCAGCGAAGATTCCAGCTCCAGACCGGTGCGCTCATCCGCACGCCAGCTGGCTTCCAATAGTTGTTTACCGGCACGTATCGCATCTGGGCTCTTACCGGCTATCTCCTGGGCCAACTGCATGGCGTGATCCAGTGGATCTGCGGATACGTGGGTCACCAAACCAATTTGTTTGGCTTCCTCGCCGCTGAGCACCCGCCCGGTAAACGTCAGTTCTTTAGCGACATCCAGAGGCACCAGATCACGCAACGTTTGCGTCAGGCTCATATCCGGAATAAGACCCCACTTAATTTCCATGACGGAGATTTTGGCGTCCGGCGCGGCAATGCGGATATCCGCCCCCAAGGCTATTTGCGCACCACCCCCAAAGGCCACGCCGTGTACCGCGCTGATGACCGGCACCGGCAGGCGTTTCCAGACATAGGCGGGGCGTTGTGCGTGGTTTTCCGGCCGCTCATCCCGCTTGAGCAAACCATCGGTACCACCGCCGTCGCCGCTGTCACCCGCCATACCGGCAAAACTCTCCATATCCAAGCCTGCACAGAAGCCGCGCCCGTTGCCGGACAACACGACGGCGCGTACCTCTTTTGCCTCAGCTAAGCTTTCACCCGCCGCTATGATGGCTTTGAACATATCCGAGCTCAAAGCATTGTATTTGTCTGGGCGGTTTAGCCGCACATCGGCAACACCGTCAGTGATATCTATGGTGACCAGATCTTCGTTCATATTGCTTCCCCTGAAATTAGCCGCGGGATGCTAACACAATCCGCACCAGACCGACTTCACTGGCTGACCGGGATCACCGCTGCGGTTAGACGCCACGCAAATGGTTGCAATTAACCTCCATGCCGACACACATATGTTGCGTGGGGTCCACGCAGTGGTTGGATGGCGCGTTGGTCATGCTTCAACCACGGCTAACAACTGATCTTCTTCCACCTGTTGCTCTTCGGCGACACAAACTTCCGCCAAGGTGCCGTCGCTCGGGGATTCCACCGGAATCTCCATCTTCATTGATTCCAGAATCATGATGACATCCCCTTCGCTCACCGCCGCGCCCGGTGTCATCAATACCTTCCAGACATTACCGGTGACTTCGCTTTCTACTTCGTGTCGAGCCATGTCTCTTTCCCCTTGCGATCGACTTTCACTGGTTCTGCCGAATGGCATCCACCAAACCCGTATCCACTTGGCCATTCAAGAACCGCGGGTGTTGTAGGATCGACATCAGCAGCGCGGCATTGGTTTTTACGCCCACCACCTCAAAAGCCTTCAAGCCCACCAGCAGCCGGCCAATGGCTTTTTCCCGGGTATCCCCATGCGCAATCAGTTTAGCCAGCATAGCATCATAGTAGGGGGTCAAGATCTGCCCCTCCTGATACCCTGTTTCGACCCGCAAACCCTGCATGTTGGGCGGACGGAACACCGCCAGCCGACCCGTTGAAGGTAGCAGCGTGTCCGGGTCTTCGGCGTACAGGCGCACCTCCATGGCAAAACCATCAAGCGGCGGCTGGGACGGCAGATCCGCGCCGTCCGCCAAGGCAATCTGGGTGGCCACCAGGTCACAACCGGTAACTGCTTCGGTGACCCCATGCTCCACCTGTATGCGCGTATTCATCTCGAGAAATCCAACCTTTTGGTCCTGCGTAAACAAGCTTTCCAACGTGCCGACGTTGTCATAACCCAGCTGCGCGCACACCGCGGCAGCCTGTTGCGCAACGGCAGCCACCTGATCCGCATCCAAACCAGGCGCAGGGCTTTCTTCCAGGAGTTTCTGATTACGCCGCTGTACCGAACACTCCCGCTCATACAGATGTAAGGCGTTACCCCGCCCGTCTGCCAATATTTGGAACTCGATGTGGCGCGGATGCGACAGATATCGCTCCAAGTAGACGCCGCTGTCGGCAAATGCGCTGCCGGCAATGGCGCTGGCTTGTGCCATGGCATTGGCCAGATCGGACTCATCCTCAACCACCACCATCCCCATGCCACCGCCACCGCCGGTGGGCTTGACCATCACCGGGTAGCCAATGTCAGCGGCCAGTGCGGCGGCCTGTTGCGGGTCGGTGAGGAGTTCCGAACCGGCAAATACCGGGAAGCCATGCTGCGCCATCAACGCGCGGGCTGCGACTTTGTCACCCATTTGCGCCAGCCAAGTAGGACGCGGACCGATAAAGGTAATCCCTTGCTGCAACACCGCCTCGGCAAAATCGACGTTCTCCGCTAAAAAACCGTAGCCGGGGTGGATGGCGTCAGCACCACTGTCCCGCGCTATGGCTAACAACACAGCCTGGTTCAAGTAGGTGTCTTTGGGGGTGACACCCAGCAGCGCGTAGGCTTCGCTGGCTTCTTCTAGATAGGGAGCGCCCGCATCCGCTTCTGAATACACCACCACACTTTTTAGACCAAGTTGGTGGCAGGCGCGAACGACCCGGCGGGCGATCGCACCGCGGTTGGCGATCAAGACTTTGTGCATACGTCTCCCACCTCCCCGCTCACTGCTGTTACACCAGGATATTCTGCATATTCTTGCCATGCGGCGATGAAGCCGCCTAAGCCGCGCCGTGCAGTGCCCGAGGTTGTTAATCCTTCGCTGACCGCTCGCTGCATCGCGGCAAGCGCCGCGACGCGCTGAGACGGCAGCAGCTCTAAATGGTGCATTTGCGTGGCCGGAGGTCCGCGATGATCCGCCGGCGTGGCCAGCGGCGGCGCCTGCAATGTTTCCATTAAGCGCTGGCTTAGCTCCCCTTCATCCAACTGTTGGAACAATTCCACACACTGCTCCAACATCCACCGTGACCAATAATCAGGCTGGTCACACAACGCTTTGTAACGCTCCCAATCCACGCAGAGTTACAACTGCAGGCTATCGCCGGTTAACAGCTGATGGGCCTCGAGATAACGGGCAAGGGCACGCTCTACAACGTCATCGGGCAAAGTTGGCCCCGGCGGTGTTTTGTCCCATTGCCCCGCGGCCACCACGGTTTCTAAATAGTTACGCACAATCTGTTTATCGAAACTGGCTTGTTCTTGACCAGGCTGCCAATCATCCGCGGGCCAAAAGCGTGAACTGTCGGGGGTAAAAATTTCGTCGATGAGCAGCGGCGTGCCTACGCCGTGTACGCGGCCAAACTCAAACTTGGTGTCGGCCAGGATGATGCCACGCTCGGCGGCATGATCCCGGGCGCGGCTATACAAACTCAGGGTTGTAGCGCTCAACCACTGCATCAGCTCATCGCCGACGATAGCCGCCCCTTCGGCAAAGCTGATGTTCTCATCATGACCGCTGGCGGCCTTGGTGGACGGGGTGAACAACGGTTCTGGTAAGCGGTCGCTGTTGTGTAATCCTGTCGGCAACTGGATGCCGCACACCGTGCCGCTGGTTTGGTAATCTTTCCAGCCACTGCCGGTAATGTAGCCGCGCGCAATACACTCAATGGGTATCACCTCGGTACGTTTACACAACATAACGCGCCCTGCCAGGGGTGCACGCTCGGCGTCGCTAAGCCCGGGTATGTCGGCGGCGTCGGTGCTGAGCAGATGATGGCTAACGCTGTCCGCAAAGAAATCAAACCAGAACTTGGCCATCTGAGTCAGGACAATCCCTTTGCCGGGTAGACCGTTGGCCATGACCACATCAAAGGCGCTGATACGGTCGGTGGCGACAATGAGCAGAGCGTCTTCGCCGGTGGGCAGAGTGACGTCGTAGAGGTCGCGGACTTTGCCGGTGCGTTTGTTGGGGAGGGGGAGGTTGGTGGTGAGGACGGATTGTGTCATTGTGTTTCCCAGCGCTAGGGAACTCCTATTTCGATCTAACCGGCCTGCGGTGGGCAGTGGCTAATCAGGACCGCCGTAAACCCATCCATGGGGGCTGGCGCTGCGACTTCCTGTCGCAGAGCCTCCTGACTAGCCACTGCCCACCCCATGCCTCTCGTGTCCCAAGATTCCAAGTTCGCAGTCACTCGGCAGATCCGTCGTACGGCATTAGACAGCCGTTACGCCATACTGCCGCCGTCGGCTAGGTAGACGGAGCCGCTGACGAACTTGGCGTCGTCGCTGACCAGGAACAGCATGATGTTGGCGATGTCTTCCGGTTCTGCATAGCGGCCTAAGGGGATGTTGGCTTCCATGCGGGCTTTGGCTTCTGCGGCGGCGCCGGGGGCCATACCTTCTTCCAGGCTGCGCATCATGCGGGTCTCGACCGGTGACGGGTTTACTGTGTTCACGCGGATGTTCTGCTCGGCAAATTCCAGTGCGGCTGATTTCATCATACCGATGACGGCGTGTTTGCTGGTGACATAGGGGGTGACACCCGGTGCGCCGCGTATGCCGGCCACACTGGAGGTGATGACAACACTGCCGCCGCCGCGGGCAGCGAGGGCGGGCACGGCGGCTTTGAGGCCGAGGAACGGGCCTTTGACGTTAACCGCCATGACTTGGTCGAAGCGGGCTTCGTCGTATTCCAAAATGGAGGCAACGTCGCCTTCGATGCCGGCGTTGGCCAGAAATGCGTCTACACCGCCGTAGCGTTCGGTCGCGCACTGCACCATGGCGTGGTTATCGTCAGCCTTGGTCACATCCGCAACAAAATAGCTCACGCGGTTGCTGCCAATCTCGGCGCAGGCGTCCGCCAAGGCTTGTTCGTCTAAATCCACCAATAGGACATCCGCCCCTTCTTCCACAAATCGTTTGCCTGCGGCTTTGCCAATGCCACCGGCACCGCCGGTGATTACTGCTACTTTGCCGTCTAATCTGCCCATAAATTCCCCCTGTTTGTGCGCGGCTCTGCGCCGCTAAGTCTTCGTGCCGTTATTACATCTGCCCTATGCAAACGCTTGTGAAAAATCTTCGATGAGATCATCCACGTCTTCAATACCCACGGATATTCTAACGAGAGATTCATCGATCCCCATGCTGGCGCGACGTTCCGGACCCATTTCGTAGTAGATGGTGTGAGCCACCGGTATCGCCAAGGTGCGATTGTCGCCAAGGTTGGTGGAGTTGATGATGAACTTAAAGCGGTTGAGGTACCCCCACAGATCAACGTCTTCGTGCAGTTCAAAGCTGAAGATGGCGCCTGGATGGCGAAACAGCGCTCGAGCGCGATCGTGTTGCGGATGCTCGGGTAACCCTGGATAGAACACTTTGCTCACTTGCGGGTGGGCGTCTAAGTATTCGGCCAGAGCTTGGGCGTTGCCGCACTGACGTTCCATGCGCAAAGCCAGCGTTTCTGCGCCAACCGCAATGTGATGCGCCGCTTCCGGCGCCAACGCCGCGCCAAAGTCGCGCAGGCCTTTCTTGCGAATTTGGGTGATCCCCCAGGACTGCGGATCTCCCTTTTTATACGTGTCGTAAATGTATGGGAACGCCGACCAGTCAAAATGTCCCATCTCTGTGATGGCGCCGCCCAGCGCATTACCGTGGCCGGCGATGTATTTGGTGAGGCTATTGACGACCAGGCTGGCCTTCACCTCGGTGGGTTGAAACAAGTACGGTGAAGTCATGGTGTTGTCCACCACATATATTAAGCCGCGCTCCTCACACAATTGACCCAATTCCGTCAGCGCAGTGACTTGGGTACGCGGATTGGCGATGGTCTCCACAAACACCAATTTGGTCTGCTCCGTCAGCGCCGCTTCCACCGCTCCCACCGAGGTGGCGTCCACAAAAGTCACCTCTATACCCTGGGTGGTGAACGTGTTGAACAGGCTGTTGGTGTTGCCAAACAGAAACGCGCTGGAGACGACGTGATCACCCGGTCGCAGCAAGGCAAATATGGCGGTACCGATGGCAGCCATACCGGTGCCAAAGCAAACCGTTTTCAGCCCGCTCTCCATCTGGGAGATCTTGTCTTCCAGCGCATCCACCGTCGGGTTTACCTGACGGCCGTAGGTATAACCTGCCTGGTTGCCTTGGAATACCTGGGCTAAATCTTCCGCTTTGTCGTAGCCGAAAGCGACTGAGGTGTGCACCGGTTTGTGGACAGCCCCGTGTTCAATGGTGCGGGCGCGGTCGTTGTGGACAATTTTAGTGGTAAACCCTTTCATACCTATGCTCGGTGGCAAAAGCTGGTGGGCTGGCATCGCCACCCTGCTACACGCTGCTGGACCCTGCTAAAAGGACCGCGCACTATACGCTATATAATCCCGTACCTAAACACACAGTGTTTTGGTACGGGATTATGGAGGGCATGGACGCCCGACGCGAAAACCGCAGGTTTTCGGGAGGATTGCGTAGCAATCCGTGGAAAGAAAAGTCCAGGACGGACTTTTCTGAACAAGATAAAACCTGTACCAAAACACGTTGAGTGGTGAGTATTAGGCGGTTACCGCGGCGGTTTGTTCTTGTATGACCTGGGCAAAGGCGTTGTCTTTCAACAATGCCACCAGGTCCGTAGCTGGAACGGCGGGTGAAAAGATGAAACCTTGTACTTCTTCGCAGCCTTGCTGTTGCAGATATTTCAGCTGGGTGCGGTTCTCCACGCCTTCCGCGATGAGGTCTAGGTGCAGGCCGCGAGCCATGGCGACGATGGCATCAATAATGCTGGCATCCCCTTGTTCCGCGCGAATATCGCCGACAAAACTGCGATCAATTTTCAACGTATTGATGGGGAACTGATGCAAATAAGACAGCGAGGAGTAGCCGGTGCCGAAGTCGTCTACCGCGATGCGCACACCCAATTCACGGATGGCCTTAAGCTTCGGCACAATCACTTCCATGTCCTGCATCAAGGTGTTTTCGGTGATCTCCAGTTTTACACACTCGGGCGGTAAGCCGGAGGCCTGCAGCGAGGACACAAACCGCTCGACAAAACCCTCCTGCTCCATTTGTAGCGCAGTCAGATTGACCGACACACTAATCTCACCCAGACCCGCCCGCTGCCATGCGGCAACGTCGTGAAACGCCTGGCGCTGCACAAACTCATCAATCTGCATGATGAGCCCGGTCTCTTCCGCCAGCGGTAAAAATTCACGCGGTTCAATCATGCCCCGCACACCATGCCGCCACCGCACCAGCGCTTCCACACCGGTAATGGCGCCACTTTGCAGGGACACTTGGGGTTGATAGTGGACTTCAAACTCACCCTGGATGAGACCATTGCGCAACTCCCGCTCCATACTCAGACGGGTGGAGAACTGATGGTTCATTTCCTCAGAGAAGAACTGGTAGCCGTTTTTACCGCGGCCCTTGACGTGATACATGGCGATATCGGCGTTTTGAATCAACGCTTCACCGCTGTCGCCGGCTTCCGGATACATGGCGATGCCGATGCTGGCGCCGACAAACAATTCGTGCCCATCGATGACAAAGGGTTCACTTAAGCGGTTGAGGATTTTCTCGGCAATCACCACCACGTCGTCGCGGGTACGGACTTCCGGCAACAGCAGAGTAAACTCATCACCCCCGAAGCGCGATAACGTATCGCCGCTACGCAAACAACTCTGCAGGCGGTTGGCCACGGCTTTCAGCAAGCGGTCACCCATGCTGTGGCCAAGGGTGTCGTTCACCAGTTTGAAACGGTCCAAGTCCAAAAACATGGCGGCAAGCTTGCGCTTGTTGCGCCGCGCATGGGTAATGGCGAGATTAAGCCGGTCTTTTAACAGGGCGCGGTTAGGCAGATGGGTCAACAGGTCATGGTAAGCCTGAAAATTAATGACTTCCTGAGCCTGTTTGCGTTCGCTGATATCCCGCGCAGTGCCGTAGGTGCCAATAAAGTTGTCCCGGTTGCGCTCCTTGTTGTCCGCATAGATACCCATGGCGGTGAGTTCGGTCCATACCGACTGGCTGCGCATCAGCCCCGCACGGCGATCTTGTAATTTGCTTCTTAAACGCAATTCAACATTTTTAACCGCGCGGCCGCCGGTGCGACGCTCGTTAAACAGATTGTGGGCGGCTTGCAAGTCGTCTTCGTCGACCAATTCGGAGTAGTGTTTACCGATCAAGTCATCTTTGCTGTAACCCAACATGCTGACCACACGGTCATTCACAAAGTTGAAGCAGCCGTTGCGATCCAACATGTACACCAGATCCGGGGAACTGTTGACGATAAAGCGGTGTAACTGCTCCGATTCTTTCAGCTGATGTTCAAGCTCATCGTGCTGCTGTTCCAGGCGCACCTGACGCAGCGCGGTCTCCATGGTGGCGATTAATTCCGCCGCTTCGTAGGGTTTCTTAACAAAATCGAACGCCCCGCAATGTAACGCATGCTTTACACCGCTGAAGCTGGAATCACCGCTTACGACAATGATCTTACACTTCAGTTTTTCCCGCGCTGCATAGTCGAGAATGTCGTGGCCACTGATGCCCGGCATAATCAAATCCAGCAGCACCACATCGTACGCATTACCTTGTAAGGCTTGCATGGCGGCTTCACCGCCGAGCGCTTGCTCGGCTTCATACCCGTACATCGTGATGAGATGGTGCAGGGAGGTGAGCAACTCCTGCTTATCGTCCACCAAGAGGATCTTGGCCTGCTGAAATTCCGGCTTCGGCCGATTTACCAGCTTCGCGTAGGATTCGCGAGGGCTGGACGTGTCATGTTCACTCATGCGGGATTCAACATGTGAAGATGCTTGAAACGAGTCAGGCCAAGGACGGTCTAAAGCACTAATTTGAACAAGATTGCAGCGGCAGGTAAAGGACTGTTTTTTTGACATACGTCTCGGTTGGGCACCTGACACCCCAAATATTTCACCTACCTCAAGCTGCGCGGCATGCCGTACAGGTTGCCGTTCTCTTGACCTTGGCAGTTGTCAGCCCGCTGGCCAGGGCAGCAGAGCAGCCCTGGCTGCTGTGGCAAAAATTTGACCCACAAAACACCAGCGCAGTAGATCACACTGCCTGGCAGCAATTTCTCGATGAGTTTGTGGTGCTGGGTGCGGACGGCATCACCCGAGTGTCCTACCAACAAGCCCGAGCAACGGATTGGCCAGGACTGCGACAATACTTGACCGCCATGGCAGCCATCGACCCACGCACTTTGAACAAAGACGAAGCCATGGCCTATTGGATCAACCTGTACAACGCGCTTACGGTTGATGTGGTGCTGCGTCACCCCGGCAAAGCGTCAATCAAGCAGATGGGCAAAGGCTTGTTCTCTTTTGGCCCTTGGGATGATGAAGTATTTACCGTGGCAGGTACTGGGCTTACGCTCAACGACATAGAGCACCGTATCTTGCGACCCATCTGGCGCGATCATCGCATTCACTACGCGGTGAATTGTGCCAGTATCGGCTGCCCAAACTTGAGCCAAACGGTATTCTCCGGCGCCGATTTAGAACGCCAGTTAACCGAGGCCGAGGTGCAATATTTGTCCCACCCGCGGGGCTTGCGTTTTACTGCCAACGGGCGGCTGCAACTGTCGAGTATTTTTGACTGGTACCGCGACGACTTTGGCGACGACCGCCAGGCGTTACTCACCTACCTGAGTCAGCACCACGATGCAGGCGAGCGCGTGCGGAGTTACGGTGGTCGTATCCGCTACGAATACGATTGGCAACTCAATTCAAGCGACTAAGACAAAGCGCGATCATCGTGCTGGAATGGCAAGGGCCAAAGCTGGTAAACCCTCGACAACGCTGACAACGCCAAGGCGTGTTTCAGTTCCCCGCTGCTTACCGCGGCGCGCACTTGAATTTCATCCATCAGTTCCACTTCGATCATTTCACCCTCACCTAAACGTTGCGGCTGCGCCAGATAGGCTTGCTGCGCCAGCCAATGGTGGCACAAGTGATTGTGAAACGCCGGGTTCGGTTCGACCGCACCGAGGTAGGTCCACTTGTCTGAGGCATAGCCCGTCTCTTCCAACAACTCACGCATGGCCGCTTGCTTAGAATCTTCGCCGGGATCCACCATGCCGCCCGGCGTTTCCAAGGTGGTGTATCCAACACCAAACCGGTACTGGCGGATCATCACGCAACACCCCTGCTGATCAATGGCCACCATGTTTACCCAATCCACAGACTCCAGCACCAAGCGCTCAAACACTTGCTGGTTACGCGGATTACGCATGTGATCGATGCGCTTTTCGAAGAGGATTAAGCCAGCATCCGGCTCATAAACCGTGTCCAATAACTCCCAATCCAATTCCGAGCCCTTATCAGTCACCCTGCCTCCTCGAGGTTGCTTCGTAGCCGGTTAATTCCATATAGCCGCGACCCAGATCGTTACCCTGGTCGTCGGCCACGCCGATGATGCCTTCCCAATACAAAATGGCCGTGTCCATCACTTGATTGTTCACCAAAGCCCGAATGTGCAGCGTCTCCGCAGCTGACTGTGCGCCATCACCAAATATCCGTAGTGTCCAACCCACGGGCCAATCAATGCCGCGTTCGTCGCGCCAAAACGCTTGCGGTTGCAGTTCGTAATCATCGCGGGTCAAGACACGCACGCCGGGGTCCCCAGCACCAATCACACCTCGCCTGCGCGCAGCGGCGCTCACCATCACACCGTGATCATAAGCATCGCGGCGGCCGTCATGGCGCCGCAATCGAAACGCCATGACACTGCGCCCGTCGTGCAGTTGCAAGGCGAACCAATCCCATCCAGCCACCGCGTCGGGCAACACCGATGTACTCCATTCACGATCAAGCCAAGCCAGGCCCGACACAGGCACCTCGCGGTCGGAAAATTGCAGGCTGCCTTGCAGCGCCAAGCGCGGCATGGAGTAGTAGTAGCTGCCGCCGTCGGCGCTTTTTAATGACAAACCGCGTTGACCCTGCAACACAATGGCTTGTTGCTGGATGACTTCTACATCCACACCAAAGGCCGCGGTATGTGCATCCCCCGGGTGGCGTGCGCGTAGTCCCACGGTCCAATCGGCAGCGGTTTTTTGCTCAAGCGTCCAATCATCGATATGCACGGACAACCCTTCGCTAACCCCCACACCCGCCAGTTGCGGATGTCCGCGCACCAAACGCTCCGCTTCAAAATGCCGCTGTGCGGTTACATCCGTCACCGCCAGGTGGCCGAGGTAAGCCTCGCCCGTTTGCCACGGACCAGGCCCGAAAGGCGCCGGCGTTAAGGCTTGCCGAAACAGCGTAAACTGCAGCCCGTATTCATGACCTTGCGCATCCGCCATGGTGGCGGTCAGGTACCACCACTCAGTCCGGTAGCCCGGGTGCGCCCCATGGTCCGCGGGAAACTCAAATTGGCGAGGGGAGGTGGCGCGTAAGTAGCCTGTGTCTGCCACTTCCCCCAACACGGTGTTGACGCGCAAACCCGCTACGGTCTCCTCGGTAGGCACGTCTTGCGGGCCACTGCAGCCAGTCAGCAACGTCGCTGGCAACAGCAACCAAGCCACGGTCCTACGCCACACTGCGCAACCCCCCACTTTCTTGGCGGCCGACCCTGATCAGGCCCGCGCTGACCGCCGCCACCAAACCCCAAATTAGCGGGGTGGCGTAAGTTTGCCAATTCAGCTGCAACTCAACCGTCCAGCCGAACGCGCGTGGATTGATGACCGTGCATAAAATCCACCCGAACACCGTGCCTAGCGGTACCGCTAAGATCATGGCCACCAAACCCACCCCCACACCCAGCGCAAAGTCCATACCGATGTCCTCAAAGCGGTTCAGGCCCAAACCCTGCATCAGCTGACCACTGGTGCGGCGATTGAGTCGCAGGGTGGTCACCGCCACGTACACGCCGATGGCGGCCACCAACATCGCTATGAAGATCAGCACCGTGGTAATCACAAAGGTCTGGTCAAATGTCGCCAAGGCGGTGGCGCGCAGTTCACCTTGTAGTTCCACGTTGAGACCCGTATGTCTGCGCAACAGTTCATCCGCCAATTGGCGCGGTGTATCGGTGTAGATGCTGAGCGAACGTATGCGCGGTATATCGGTTGCCAGCATGTGGCCGTCCGGCACCAGCAGCCTGGGCTGCAGATCGCCGAAGCTGGAAAAGATCGCGGCAACGCGCAGCTCATGCCCTGCCACGCTAAGCATATCTCCGCCTGCTACACCCAACACCCGCGCACCTTGCTCGCTGAGCAACACTTCATCGGCAGCCAGGGCACGCGACAGTCCGTAGCGTGCGGTTTCTGCTTGATCATAACGGCTGCTGATGATCTGCATCGGTACACCCTGCAAACGCAGATCCTTCTCACGATAAACCTGCAGGCGGGTGACGCTGGCGTCCGCGCGTAACTGCGCAGCAGCGTGGGTCAGCGCTTGAGCATCTCCCTGCACCACTAAGTCATAGCTCAGACGACGCTCCAACATGCGGCTGAAGTCTTCTCGGAAACTGTCCACCATCAGCCCAACACCAATGGCAGTGGCCACAGCCAACACCAACCCAGCCAGCGCCACCGCCAAATCCTGGGGATACCAGACCGCTTCTCGGACCGACAAACGCGCCAGGTAGGGGCCACTGATAAAGCGCGCCTTGCCGCGCAAGTAGCCCAGCAAGGGTGCAGCGAACAAGGCAGCCAGCAGACTGAAAATGGCAATGCTGGCAAAACCCCCAAGCAAACCAGACCGCGGCCAGACCACACCCACAACAGCACACCCGACCAGCAGCACCGAGGCGCCCCAGCGCGTGGTCGCAGCGGCACTCCGCCGAGCTTGACGAAACGCCCATGCGCCGCCTAACAAACATACCCCTAAGGCTGAGGCGAACGCCTTACCTACCACCCAGGCGGACAACTCAAAAGGCGCGGCTGACGTGTCCAGCACAGCATTAAACAAACCTTGGGCGAGCCAGACACCCGCTTGCAGTCCAACTGCGCAAGCCAGCAGCCCAAGCAAACACATCGCACTCACAAAGTACACGCGCAGTACAGGCCACTCCACGCCCAACACAAGCAGGCGATGGAACACCGGCCACAGCCGGCGCAACCAGGACACCGCCACCTGATACATCAGAAACCAGGCAACCAGCATGGCCAACAGGCCAAGCGCGCTGATATTGAACAACACCGATTTGCCAAATTGGCTGGCGGGGTGCTGTTGGGCCAAGCTTAGTGTGGTGAAAGGCACGTCGCTAAAGGCGCGCAGCGCCTCGGCCGCAAAATCATCTGCCGGCAACCCGGCACCAAAGCCCGGCAGCAGCTGCTCACCGATGTTTTTTAAACCTGCCCAAGGGTCACGCACCTGCACACCGATGTAGGAAATGTCTTCATCCCCCCAACCCAGCAGCCGTTGGGCCACGCCAATGTCGGCCAGCACAACGCCGGCCTCACCATCGAGCACACCGTTGACGACAAACCCCGACGTATCAGCTACGCCGCGATCCACCCACACCCCCTGCCAAGAAAACTCGGTTTCTTCGGCGACGCTGCTGCGCTGCAAGCGATTAACACTACCGGGGGAAAACATATCGATGCCAATCACGCGCACCAGTTGACCGTGCACCAGCGCGGTTTCATCAATCAGTGGGGCCATCGCGGTAATGCCCTCTTCCAGGTTGCGCCCAGCTTGTCGCCACTGTTGTCGCAGCTGAAAGTAACCCGAAGCGGTGAGGTCATCGCGGTGCAGGAAGTGGCTATAACCCGCCAACTCAGTAGGAATCAAACTGTCCAACTGTTGCGCGACCCTGGCACTGATGAGGTGTACGCTAACAATCGAGGTCACACCTAGCGCCACGCCAAGTAATGCCATCAGCGTCGACCAAGGCGTGCGGCGCAGAAACCGCCACAAGGCCAAGCCAATCAAGTGAGGCTCACCTGACCCGGCGCCAGCAGGTGCAAGTGGTGGTCCGCGCGCGCAGCTACCGCCTCGCTGTGGGTGGCGACAACCACACTCACCTCGAGTTGTTGCGCTGTTTCAAACAGCAAATCCGCCACATGTGCCGAGTTGGCGGCGTCAAGATTTCCGGTGGGTTCATCCGCCAAGATGAGAGGCGGCTGTAACAACAATGCACGCGCCACGGCCACGCGCTGTTGTTCTCCGCCAGAGAGCACTTCAGGAAATACGCTTAAACGGCCGCCCAGACCAAAATCCTGCAGCAAATCAACTGCGGCTGTGTCTAGGTCGCGGCGCTGGTTCAAGCGCGCTGGCAAACGTACGTTTTCCAACACCGTCAACGTCGGTACCAGATTGAAAAACTGGTAGACATACCCCATGTGCATGCGGCGCATCGCGGTATTCTGACGCTCGGTGGCTGTGTGAACCGCAAAATGGTGCTCGCCCAGCGTCAGCGTTACCTCACCGGCATCACTTTGAACAATCCCGGCGAGTATGTTCAACAACGTTGATTTGCCTGAGCCACTGGGGCCGGTGACGGCCAGCGACTTGCCGGCAGCCAGCGCAAAGCTCAGATCCTTGAGCACTTCGACCGTGTTGTTGCCGTCTAGGTAGTTTTTGTGGAGGCCAGCCACCGCCACTACGTTCTGCCCGCTTGCTTGCACTGCAAATCTACCTGAGCTTCTGCATACCCTGACGGTTTAGTTCAGGGGTCAGCGGCATCAGGTGGTTGCCTTGATTTACCCCGGCTAACGCTTCGTCTACTGTCTGCCACTGACCCAAAGTTTCCAACGAACGCAGTGTAGGGTCGATCATCTGCCACTCACCGGCGTTAAACTTAGCCAGCGCTTCAGCTGGTTTCTCCCACTGGTCGTCGGCGGTTTCGTCGGTGTGCGCCAAGGTGTCTTGGTGGCTCGGCATCGCCGCTAGAAAGAAACGTGTATCGAAGCGCCGCGGCGCCATTTCCGGAGTCAACCAATGGCTGAAATAAGCCAGCAAGTCGCACGCCACGTGCAGATTCTCCGCCATACATATGTCCGCAAAGGTGATTTTGTCCGCCAGCAGATCCTCTCGATAACGGCTAAATTTGTCTGATGTGCCGGGCGCGGAAAAATCCAGCGCGCTACCATGCTGATGCACCAAAAGCACCCCACACTCTTCAAAACACTCTCTGGCCACGGCGGTCCAGTAGCGTAACCCGCCACGCTCGATGCCAAGGTGGGCGCTGGCCTCGCTGTCATCCAAACCCAGACACAGCTGCGGGGCGAAGTCCGCTTCATCCACTTTGCCACCGGGGAACACATGTAAGTCCGGAAAGTCACCTTTGCCGGGACGCTGCACCATGTAGACTTCCATGCCGCCCGGGGTGTCGCGTACCAGCATAACGGTGGCCGCCAGTCGTATATTGCCGCGCTGTAAAGGTTGCACAGCTACCTCCAATTCCTAATGCACAATACCCAACGCCCAGTGGCGCCCAACGCGTTAAGACGCGTGTTTGATATCAAATTGCCATCATTGCAGGCTTTTTCTTTCCTCGGTACTGTCAACAGGCATGATCAGTTGGCAGTGCATGTGCGATAGAACCGGCTTGGGGCTCACCCGCTATGGATATGAAAGAAAAACCTTACAAGTTTGTTGTCCGCCTACCGCTGCAACTGCGTCACCAAATTGGCGAAGCTGCACGTTACTACCGGCGCAGCATGAATTCGGAGATTGTAGCGCGGCTGGAGCAATCCTTCAGCGGCATCCCCAGTGCGGATAGCGCTCAGGAACTGGCACCGGACATGCACCAACAGCTTGAGTCTTTGTTTGGGCGCACCGCTCTGTCGGCGGATGAGGAGATGATAGTCCGTGCGTATCGCCGGCTGACCAAGGAAAAGCGTACCGCGCTGCTGGAGTTACTCAATTGAGCCGGACCCTGCTGCCACCCTATTACCACCCCACCACCGTCTGTTTCGTGGACGACAACTATTCGTTCTTGCACAGTATCGGTATCGATCTACCGGACGACTGGTCTTTCATCAGCTTCTTAACACCGGAAGAAGCCCTCGAGTTTGTTAATCAGCCCGCCACCCTGCCGCCGCTGGCCGACCGCTGCTTCAGCATGGATAACTCCAACCCCGAAGCGCCGCTGATTCACATGGACTTGCAGGCTTTGGAACAAGAGATCAAATTGATCGACCGGTTCAAACGCGTCTCCGTGTTATTAGTGGACTACGCCATGCCCACCATGAACGGTTTAGAGTTCTGCGAACAGGTGGCCAATCCAGACATAAAAAAAGCCTTGCTGACCGGGGTTGCTGACGAAAAAACCGCGGTGGACGCATTTAACCGCGGCATCATTGACCGCTACATCCCCAAGGCAAGTCTCGCCAGCGTGAACAACGTCATCCCTCACGTAGAAGCGCTGAAACAAGCGTACTTTGCACAGTACTCTAGCCGCTTGTGCAGCAACATCGCCCTCAATCCGCCGGGTTTCCTTAACGAACCGCACATCCAAGACTTGTTCAACCATCTCATCGCTGAACATCACATCGTCGAGTATTACTTGGTCACCGATCCGTACGGCTACCTGTTACTCCGAGTGGACGGCAGTATGCTGCGTATGGTCGTCGCCCAGGAGTCTGAGCTGGCGGCTCAGGCACAGATGATGGCGCGCTTTGATGCGCCGCCAGACCTGGTAGCGCAGGTTCGCAGCGGCCATGCGGTGGGGCTGTTTCAAGAACACCCTGGGGATTACTTTGGACACGAAGCCTTTCCTTGGCAGGACATGGTGGTAGAAGCCACCGCCGTGCACGGGCAAACAAACTGGTATGTGGGTGTGTTTGCCGACCCGCCCGCGGATATCGATTTTGATCCCCGCGCATGCAGCTACGCCCATTTCTTAAGTATGGAGCGCCCCCAGGTGTGAATCGAGACAGATGATCGAGACAGATGACTAAAGCTGGTAGCGGGTGCGAATGTCGGCGGCGTGCTCCGCCAATGCCGACAATAGCTGTGGGTGGTCTTGTACCACATGCGGTTCGAGGGAAAGATCGTTGAGCCGCTGTTCGTAGGCATTGATATTTAACCAATCGCCGTCACTGCTGAGCTTATCCACCACAAAGCTACGCCATGCCGCTGCCTCCTCAGCCTCGAGCAACGCGGGGAATGAACGGGCTTTCATGCGGCCTGCTAAAGTACTCAAGCGGCGGTCGTTAAAATCCACCTCGCGCCATCGACCCTGAGCCAATTCTTCATGCAGGTAGTTGCAACGCGAACGATCGTCATCCTGCAGAAACCCATCGTACAAGGCTGCATCCGGGTCTTTGTTGGCAACGTTTTTGCGCGCCAGATAAGCGCGCGCCACCTTATCGCCAAAGCCAGGCTGACGCAGCCGGCGGGCGCGTTGTTTTACTCGTTTTAGGTCCAGGCACAAATGTTCGCGGTTGGCCTCGGTTAACACCTCCAGGGGCGCGACAAAGGGGCAGCGATTGATACGGATTTCTCTTAGCGGTGGCCGTTCGCCAGGCTCCAGGGCATCTCTTGGCGCAAACAAACGTTCACCGATCTCTTCACTACTCATGCGCAATAGCGGTTCAACATCTTCTGCCAGATCCACCACAATCACCGAGTTCCCGTTGGTGGGGTGGCGCGCCAGACTCATGATTGGCCCGACACCATATCGAGTGCGCGGATACAGGGCGGAAACGTGGACACACAAACGTGCACCAAAGGGTTCCAACAGTTCACGGACCGCCTTTTTCTGCCGCAGCTTGAAGTAGTAGTCGAATAGCTTGGGCTGCTGCTGTTTGATCAGGCGCGCCATGCCCACCGTGGCACGCACGTCGGACATGGCATCGTGGGCATGGCCATGTTCTATGCCGTTGGCCTTAGTCAGTTCCTCGAGTTTATAGACCGGTAAACCGTCGTCGTCTTTCGGCCAGGTAATCCCCTCTCGGCGCAGCGCTCCGGTGGCGCGCACCAGGTCAATTAAATCCCATCGCGAATTTCCGTTGCGCCACTCGCGTGCGTAGGGATCCAGCAAATTGCGGTACAAGCCATACCGCATAAACTCATCGTCAAAACGCAGACTGTTATATCCCACCACACAGGTACCCGGCGTCCCAAAAATCTCGTTGATGCGTAACAACGCCTGGGTTTCCGGCAGGCCCTGCTGTTGTGTCAATTGCGGGGTGATGCCGGTGACCAGCGCCGCGTCCGGGTTGGGTAGGACATCATCCGCCAGTTGTACGTAGGTGCAAAACTCATCGTCTAGTGGGTTTAGCTCAGCATCGGTGCGTAAGCCGGCAAACTGCACGATACGATCCCATTTGGGGTCCGTCCCCGAGGTCTCCAAGTCATACCAATAGAAACTGTCTGCCATGTCAGTTAACCTCGATGCGCACGACATCTCGACGCACAGTGAATACCAACGCACACCCGACATCTGGGTATCCGGATCTAAAAAGAATAGCGCTTCCCGCCGGACCCATTGTCGCATTTCTGGCCGGCGGGCTCATGTGGTTTTCCGACGGCGGCAGCAGTGCGGCATGCATCACCTTGGGTATCACCGCGTGGGTGGTGATCTGGTGGATGTTTGAACCCATTCCCATACCCGCCACTTCACTGCTGCCCCTTGCGTTATTACCTTTGTTTGGCGTGTTGGACGCCAGGGAAGTGGGTGCCGCGTACGGTCATCCGTTGGTACTTTTGTTGATGGGTGGGTTTTTGTTGGCCACCGCGTTGGAGAAAAGCGGCGCCCATCGACGCGTCGCCCTGACCATGGTGCGTGCCTTCGGCAGCAACAGCGCGCGACGTCTCGTGTTCGGCTTCATGGCCGCCAGCGCCGTGTTAAGCATGTGGATTTCTAATACCGCCACCGTGTTGATGCTGCTGCCGGTGGCCATTGCAGTCATCGAAGGCGCCAAGGATGAACGGCTGGCGACACCTTTGCTGCTGGGCATCGCTTACGGTGCCAGCATCGGCGGCATGGGCACGCCGATCGGAACGCCACCCAACGTGGTGTTCATGGGGGTGTATGAAGAAACCATAGGCCAAAGTATTTCATTCAGCCAGTGGATGCTGTGGGCCTTACCTGTGGTGGTGGTGCTGTTACCGCTGGCAGGCCTGTGGGTGACGCGTAAACTCCGCCACCACGGTGATTACCAGCTACCGGCGGTAGGTGCTTGGCGCACCGCGGAAAAACGTGTGTTTATGGTCTTCAGCTTAACCGCGCTGTTCTGGATCACCCGTTCAGAGCCGTTTGGGGGATGGACGACGTGGCTGGGTTTACCCTACAGCAATGACGCCATTGTTGCCTTCCTTGGCGTGGTGGCGTTGTTTCTCATCCCCGACGGCGAAGGTGACCGGCTCCTCGATTGGGAAACGGCCAACAAGATACCTTGGGGTATGTTGATCCTGTTTGGCGCGGGCATCAGCATCGCCACCGCCTTTATCAATTCGGGTTTGAGCACCACTATCGGCGAACGTCTCGAGCAACTGTCGACCCTGCCGTTGTTGCTGATGATTGCGGTCATTTGCCTGTCCATCACTTTCCTCACCGAGGTGACCAGCAATACTGCGACCACCACCCTGCTCATGCCCATCCTTGCCGCAGCTGCACTCGGCACCAATACCGATCCGAAGCTTTTTATGATTCCCGCGGCGTTAAGCGCTTCGTGCGCCTTTATGTTGCCCGTGGCCACCCCGCCAAACGTCATTACGTTTTCAAGCGGGCGTTTTAGCGTCAAAACCATGGCCAAAGAAGGCTTCGCAGTTAACCTGATGGGTGTGCTGGTCATCAGTAGCCTGACGTATCTGCTGTTGGGCTAATAATTGCAACTTGTTGTCCCGGTCGGCGATATCCTCGGCGGCCAGTTCATCCACCGCCGCAAAGAACGCCGCCCAGTTGCCTTCAACCTCTTCAAACAACTGCGCAAACGCGGGTAGCCAATCGGCGTAGGTGCCCACCGACAACAGAAACGCGTTGTTAAAGTGTTGCGCCATGAGTGCGTCATAACGCCCGCCGCCGAGCCCATCTCGGTGCACCCGATAACAAGCCTGGAACGCCTGTAGGGTGGCTTGTTTAGCCGCGGCTGGATCAGCCTGCGGTTGGCTATACAGCGTCTGTAATTCAGCTTTCGCCTGCACCACAAAATCGCGAAAGCGATGCCAGGCTTCACGTCTGCGCTGCCATTGTTCCCAGGCGCTTAGGTCCTTGCGCTGATCAAACCAGGTATACACCGCACGGGTGCCGACAAATTCCGCAAAACTTTCATTAAATCCCACATCGCCGTTCACCCACACCCGGCTGTGGGCCAACTCGTGGACCAGCAAGTTCACTAAATCCGGCACCGGCCAGTGGATGAAGCTGCTGAGCAACGGGTCATCAAACCAGCCTAAGGTGGAGTATGCCGGCACACCGCCAACGTAGGTCTCCAATCCGCGTTGACGGTAACGCGCAGCCACTTGCAACGCCCGCTGTTCACTGAAATAGCCCCGATACGGCGCGCATCCGATGATGGGGTAACACCATTGATCATCCGCCAAAGAGTACGGGCCCGCGGCAAACACATTCCAAACCACAAATTTGCGATCCAGCTGCACATAGCTGAGATAGCGGCCTTCGCTAGACAAACCCAAAGTATCCCGCGCAAAATCGAGAATCTCCTGCGTGAGTAACAGGCGCTCGGCAAGCTCCGGCGCAGTTGCCTCGCTGGCCAACAGGTCAGCGGTGGCTTCCCGTGCCGCCATGACCTGCCATTGCCCCCATGCCGCCTGGCGGTAGAACTGCAACGTTTCGCACCCCGCCGCGGTCAACACGAGTAACAGTAGCAACATCGTTGCGCACACCTTTTTGGCGATCTGAACCTGCTTCATAGGAGGTTTATAGCACAGCCTCACTTGAGTGAAGTTGCCGCACGCCAGCCAGGGTGCGACCATTAGCCTTCGCTGTAGTTGCGTTTCGGCCATGAACTTACTCAAAGGCATCGCTGCCATCACCGCCATCACCTTGACCACCTTGTGGGTATACATCCCGCTGACCTGGTGGATCTTGTCTTTGCTGTGGACGCGCGGCGAAGCGCTACAGCGCCTAAAAGAGCGTATGGACAGGATCATCTGGTGGTGGACAGGCGCTAACCGGCGCACCTACGCCGCACTTGGCCTGACCGACGTGCAGGTGCATTGGCCTCAGCGTGAGCAAATGTCCAAAGACAATTGGTACCTGGTGATTTGTAACCACCAGAGCTGGACGGACATCGTCTTATTACAGTCGCATTTATATGGTGAAATCCCGCCGCTGAAATTTTTCACCAAGGAGCAATTGATCTGGATCCCGTTTATCGGCTTGGCGATGAAGGTACTGGGGTTCCCCTACGTGAAACGCGTCACCAAGGATCAAATCAAAGCCAATCCAAAACTGCGCACCGCCGACCGAGACAACGTGCGCGCCGCGTGTGACGGTTTCAAAAACCACCCTACCAGTATTTTGAATTTTGTTGAAGGCACTCGGCTGACACCCGAAAAACATGCTCGCCAACACAACGAATACAGCCATTTGCTGCGCCCGAAAATTGGCGGGTTAGGCTACGTCCTCGAGGACATGGATCAGCACCTACACAAGTTATTAGATGTCACCATCATTTATCCCGACGGCGTGCCGACATTTTGGGCGTTTCTACAAGGTAAATGTCCGCGGGTGATCATGCAGGTTGACCCCCACGACGTGCCCGAGGAGGTGTTGCTGGCGGACGAAGCAGAGCGCCGCGCCGCGCTCGGGCAATGGATCAAGAGTTTGTGGTTGGCCAAAGACGAGCGCATCAGCTCTACCCTGGCGAGTGGCGCTTAGCACCATGTATCGGGAGCATTTTGGCCTCATTCAAGAGCCGTTTTCTATCGCACCGGATCCCGCTTTTCTATTTCTAAGCGACGCGCACAACGAAGCGCTTGCGCATTTGATGTATGGGTTTTCCCACGGTGGATTTGTCCTCATCACCGGCGAAGTCGGCACCGGTAAAACCACCCTGCTGCGTAATCTGCTGGACCGCACACCACCCGATCTGGATGTGGCATTTATCCTCAATCCCAGGCTGACCGTACGTGAGTTATTGGAGACGCTGTGTGACGAGCTCGGCGCGGTATACGACAAAAGCGAACCGTTAAGCGTAAAACAGTACATAGACGTGCTGAACAAACATCTGCTGCAAACCCATCAAGCCGGACGCAGCACGGTGGTCATTATCGACGAAGCGCAAAACCTATCCCCCGCGGTCCTAGAGCAGATTCGGCTGTTAACCAATCTGGAGACCAACGATAAAAAGCTGCTGCGCATCATTCTGCTTGGGCAGCCGGAGCTGGCTGACATGTTGGGGCGCACCGAGCTGCGTCAGCTCGCCCAACGCATCACTGCGCGTTATCACTTAACGCCGCTGAACAAAGAAGACGTACATGCCTACGTGGTGCATCGTTTGGCCCGCGCAGGTGGCAACCCCAGCATCTTCACCAAGGCTGCGCTCAATACCCTGTACCGCCTCTCCAATGGCACCCCGCGGCTCATCAACGTCATTGCCGACCGCGCCATGTTGGGCGCCTACGTGGAAGGGAAATATCAGGTCACACCGGTGTTGGTCAAAAACGGCGCGAGAGAAGTGTTGGGCCAACAGCGGCGCAATCGCTACCGTTACTTCGCCGGTGCGGGTAGCGTTGTTGTGCTAGCCGCCGCTGCCATGGCGTGGGCTTATTTCAGCCAAGACGGTGCCGGTCAAGTCACCCAGGCGGTACCAAACGCATTATCCGATCGGACGCAACAAAACGCCGAAGTAGCGGCCCAAGACTCCACCGGCAATGATTTGCGCCCGGTGCGCGCGATAGATACAACACCCACGGTCAGCCGCGTGGAGCAGCTGACGCCATCTAATACACCGGCATCGTCGACGAGCGATGAACCGACGCTCGAGCGCGCGGCAACTTCAACACCAGCGTCAGCCAACCCCGGATCTACTGCTCCCGCCGAATCAACTTCGACCGCACCCACGGCCTTGCCTGAACAAACCGTCAGCGCTGCAGATCTGGCGCGTCCCGCGGGCCGCACCTTTCGCAATCAGCGGCGGGCGTATCAAGCGGTATTTGCTAATTGGGGAGCAGACTATCCCATCAACAGCAATCAGATACCCTGCGATTTTGCGCCACGGGTGGGGTTGCAATGTTTGAGCCGCAAAGGCAGTTGGAGTGAAATTGACGCCCTCAACGCGCCGGTGGTGCTGGAACTGTGGGACAACGCCAGCTCACCCTACTACGCCGCGTTGACCCGCAGTGATGGCTCGCGTTACGAGGTCAAGATCGGCGATCGCACGGTGTACGCAACACCGCGGGACTTACGCGACAATTGGTTTGGTGCCTATGTGGTGTTGTGGCAAACACCACCCGAATACAACGGCAGTTTACGCGAGGGTGACAACCACCCCACAGTGCAGTGGCTACAAGCACGTTTGATGGAAATAGAACCCGGCTTGCGGCTGGGTGAACCCCAACCTTACTTCAGCACCGAGTTACGCAACGCGGTGATGGAGTTTCAGCGCAAGGAAGGTTTGTTGGCGGACGGCATCGTGGGGCCGCTGACCTGGATTAGAATCAGCGACCGGCTCAATTTGCCTGCGCCTAAACTGAGAAGTTAGGTAGCTTATGTCCTATATCTTAGACGCCCTACAGAAATCCCAACGCGAGCAAACGGCCGAAGGTGTCGCGTTGCGCGTGCAGCCAACGCCCACCCGCAGAAGCATCAGTAGCTGGTTGTTGTTGCTGTTGGTGGTTGTGCTGATCCTCAACGCCGCGGTGCTGGCGTGGGTTTTTTTGCTGCAAGACCCAGCGGGTAACTCAGTGGCTCAGACGCACACGCCTGCCGCCACCGCAAACACGACGCCAGCCGCGGTTCCCGCAACAGCGGCAAGCCAGCCGCGTACACTGACCCCGCCATCCGACGCAGCTGCGGAGTCTACGCCACCGGCAGCCGCAACAGCTCCCGAACGCAGCCCCATACCGGCCACTGCCGCTCCCCAACAAACTGTCCCGGCAATCGACCCAGCATCGACAACGCCCGCTCCGACAATAGTGCCGGTTACCAGGCCATCGATACCCCGTGTGGCTCTGCGCGATTTGCCGGTGGCTGAGCAATCGCTGTACAACGGTTTTAAATACTCAACGCACATCTACACTGACGATCCAAGCTTGTGCGCCATTGTCGTAGACGGCCAACGCCTCCAGGCAGGTGATGCCTTTAAGGGCTTAAAAGTCACTGCGATTACGGAGCAGGGTGTGGTCTTTGAAGAAAACCGTCGCGGCATGGTGCGCGAAGTGGAAGTGGACGTGCTGGAGCAGTGGGAGCGTTGAGAGACGCCTACACCGCTTTTGCAATCGTATACGAGCCGCTGGCAATAAAGATATCCACCATGTTGGCATCCAATAAACCGCGACGCGCTTCGTCGTATAAAATTTCAAACGCCACTTCCTTGGACATCGCCGATTTGTAAGGGCGGTCCATGGCGGTCAAAGCGTCGAAGACGTCACACACGGCCATGACCCGGCTGGCCAGAGGGATCTGTTCACCCACCAAACCTTCAGGATAACCACTGCCATCCATGCGCTCGTGATGCGCACCGGCAATGTCGGGCACGCTGGCGAGTTCCGGTGGCCAGGGTAACGTAGACAAAAATTCTTTGGTGTAAACCACGTGAGATTGGATGGCGCGGCGTTCCTCTGGCGTGAGGCTGCCTTTGCGTACCGACAACGCCAACAAATCTGCGTCATCAATGACGCTACCCAGGGTGCCGTCTAACTCGCGAAAGGCGTAGTCGCGAATCTCGGTCAAGTGGCCGTATTCTCCGTCATCCAAGACATTCGGTTTGTTGGCTTTTTCAATCCACTCGTAGTACTGATCCAACACGGACAGCTGCTTTTCCAGCTGACGGTGGACACGCCGCCGCGCCACTTCCTGGTCTATAGGGGTGTGGTGTAGCAGATCCAACTCTTGCTCTACGGCACGTCGGCGCAAGCGTTCCTTCTGCAACTCAAACCGATAACGCACAATTTCCAGACGTTCGTCGGTAAGCTTGTTGGCTTTAACCAAAGTGGCTTCCGGTACACCCACTTTGCCAAAGTCATGCAACAGTGCGGCATACCGCACTTCGCGGATATCTTCCTGGGTGAAGTGCAGGTGACGAAACTCCGGCACCGATGATTGGGGTAAAGCTTCAAGCAGGGCCACCGTGGTTTCCGCCACCCGGAAGGAGTGGCCGCTGGTGGATGGATCCCGTTGTTCAATGGTTTTTACACTGGCTTGTACAAAACTCTCAAACAACTGGTTGATGTCTTCGAGCAACGCGTTCTTTTGGATCGACACCGCAGCTTGGCTGGCAATGGCGCGCAACACCTCGGCAATCTCTTCATTAAACGGCACTACCGCACCGGTAATGACGTGCACTCGGTTAATAAACTGCAACACACCCACTACGTTTTCGCGGTGATCCCGCATCGGAATCGCCAGGATTGAACGCGTACGGTAATCCATCTGATCGTCGAAGGAACGATTGAATTTATAGGGGAGATCCGGCGACAAGCGATACACGTCGCGGATATTAAGCTCGTAACCCGTGGTGGCCACGTAGCCGGCAATCGATTCGGCGGTCAGCGGCAGACGGGTCTCAACAAAGGGGAACTCTACCTTTTCGTTTTGCGCCAGCTTAAACACCAGCGACTGGCTTTGCTCATCGTCCTTTTCGATCAGGAACAACGAACCGCCTTCACATCCAGCGATGCGGCAGGCTTCGCTTAATATGGTGTGCAACATCTCCTGCTGGGACATTTGGCCGGTCAAGGCCAGCGAGATCTGACTGAGCTGGTGCATGCGCTGCCGGCGCTGGCCGAGATCATGAGCCAGCTCGTTTACTTTATGGTTCTTGCGCCAAAAAGCTTCGGCGTGTTTAAAAATCTGCGGCAGCAGCTCAGCATGCTGATTGGTGTCGAGATAAAAATCCACGCCATCGTCGATGTCCGCTTGCTTTTGACTACCGACAAACAGCGCCAGCGGATACTGCCGCCGCAACTGCACCAGATCGTCTCCGGCGTGGACATGTACCAAGGCCACCTGGTAAAGATCATCCCCACTCAAACGCCCACCGACTGCACACTGCCAATCGGCAGCTTGGGCAAACGCGCTTAGGCTGGTGTCTGCTGTGGTACTGACAAAAGTTGGCGTGACCGGGTTACCGCCCATCTGCTGTCTTCATCATGGAGAAAACAGCAGTATGCCGACTCTATCAAAGAGGGCACGGAACTAAGTCACATTAACGCCCGCCGGCACCACCGACGACACCCAGCCGCCGCTCAATGTCGGCCAGGCGGGAATTTACGGCCACACGATAAGCGTCTATGGAGGCAATCGCCTCGGAATTGTCATCTACCTTGCCAGAAAGGCTGGCACGTAAGCTGGACACCGCTTGGGTGGCGGTGTTGACCTTATCCACCAGATCACGCTGGCCGCGTACCACTTGCTGCATTTGCAACTCTAGACTGGTGAGGTTGTCGACGAGCGATTGCTGTTGGTCAAACGCGCTTTCGTGGCGACCCACCGCCGCGTTTAGATCGCGCATGGTGCCTTTGATGTCTTCTAAAGACGCGTTCATCGACTTCACCGCGCCTTCGTTGTCTTTAATCCACTTTCTATTCCGCTCATTCGACACAGCCCAGAGCTTGCGGATCTCCGACTCCCAGAAGTTGATTTGTTTCTTGGTGTCCTCACCCCCCTGGGACATGGCGGTATCCGTGGCCATCAGGCGTTGTTCTAACTTAAGAATACGGTCGTTGGCCTCATTCACGCGCTGTTGTTCTTCCGCCAACATTTGTTGCTGATTAGCGATAAACCAACCCGCCAGCACCAACCCCCCAATCAGCACCGCCACCATGAGGTTCATACCTATCTGCTTGCCTACCGATCCGGAACTGCTGGCCTCTTTGCCGCTACGCCCTCCACGGCGATAGCCAGTGGGTGAGTCGGCGGTGGACAATTCCGGGGAACGACGGTCGCTCATATGCACTCCAGCAAAGTTTGATCAATCTGTATAAAGCGGGGCAAGTGTATAGATTTGGACATGTAAAAAAAAAGGCCTGTACGACACAGGCCTTTTAGGTTCTTGTACGAGTCGGCTACATAAACCAGAGCAAACCACCCAAAATTACGGTCAAACCGACGCCACAGCCGATTACACCGCCGATGGTGGTGATTGGGCCTTGTTTACCGAAAATGGCGTTTAACTCCAAGGCCGCCACAATCACCAGGGCAATAATCACCGGCGTGGTGTTGGCACCAATAGAACCCGATGGCATGTGCGCGCTGCTGCCCATAAACCACAACATCGGTACGGAAAACAGCGTGTTGGTCCGTGACGCCAAGGCCGCCTTCGGCGCAGCCGCGGCCGCCGCCGGATCGGCCTCACCACCACCCGCCACGGCCTGGTTAGAAGCAATAATGATTTTCTGGTTTGGCCAGATGATTAACCACACGTTGAGAAACATGAGAATACCCAGCACCGCGCCCACGGTGATGTCTGCCGTGGAATTGGCGCCGCGAATACCGAGCAACACCAAACCCGTGAGGAAAGTAAACATCGCCCCCCAACGGAACCACCACAATGCCCGTGGTGCCAACTTGGAAAACGCATCCACCCGCGCGTCGGGGTCTGCTTCTTTAAAGTACTCCGTTTGCACGAAGTTGAAGTAGTACAACAACCCAATCCACGTGATACCCGCGAGGAAGTGCCCCCAGCGCATCAGCTGATCAATAAAAACTATTTCCATGGTTGCCCCCTGAAGTAACTGAGCGCGAAATATAGCGAAACGCGCGCCTGCTCGCTAGGGGATTATACGTATTCGCCTTTGTTTCTGTTGGAGTTCGGGGAGGAGAGGTGGGGGATGGTTTACGGGACCGCATGAATACATCCGTGTAGCTGCGCGCGCACATCCCTGTGCGCGACGCTCCCGTAAACCATCCCCCACCTCTCCTCCCCTTGTTCCAAGATTCAAGGTGATCCTGCCAAAAAGCGAGCAGGCGCGCGTTGTCGAGCGCGAAGCCTGTGCCACACACTCGCGCCCTGCAGTTGCTGACGGTGCTGACCTCGACCGCACCCCCTAGCAGAGCGCTTGCGTTGACTTGCTGTCAACCCGGCCTTGTGCCGGGTCTCGTCTCAGCGGATAGCGCAGAACCTTGGAATAGGCTGCTGGGGGTGGGAGACGGATTTCCGGAGCGTCGGCGCCATGGACGGCGCCGCGCAGCTACATGGATGTATTCATGCGGTCCAGAAATCCGTCACCCACCCCCA
>JANQKS010000025.1 GCA_028281005.1 Pseudomonadales bacterium | reverse complement strand
TAACATTAGCAAGGGACACAACGCGGTTATTGGCGATTCTGGGCCACCCGGAGGGCGCGTCCCATAAGCCCTGTGGCGTTGTTGCGGCCCTAGGAAAGGTACCCGACCTGTCCGTCGGACCGCGCCTAGCCACAGCATTTATGGAACGCGTCATAATTCAACGAATTAACCAAACAGGACACTTGGGACACGTGTGGCCGGTAGCTCGCTTTAACAAACGCCTCGTTCACTAGACCTGCGGCCCTAAATTGAGCAATCAGATCGCAAACCGCCTCTGCGGATGGCTCGTCAAAGAAGAGCTGGAACGAATAGCGCCAATCTTGCATGAGCCTATGCTCGCTACACCAGTTCGACAGCCCCGTGGTTATCACAATGATCGCCGTGAGGGTGATGCAGATGGCCGTCCACTAGGTAATCAATATGGTCCCCATGAGGCACGGCAACATGTCCGCAGTCCGGCCCGTGCACGTGACCTTCATCGTGACCTTGGCATTTGTGAGGCAGACAAGCCACAGGGTTTTGCTCCGATACCTCAATCACATGCTCGTCATAGTGGCCTTCATGCGGGCAGTGTAGGTGACCATCATGTAAGTAACCCACGTGGTCACCGTGTTGCACGGCAATGTGGCCACAGTTAGGGCCGTGTTCGTGGGTGTGATTCTGGTGAATCTTATGGTCCATGGTCTAAATCTCCTCTGTTAGGAATGGCTTGGGTCCGCATGCTCAATGACGTTGCGAACCAGCGTTTGAACGTGTTCATCAGCTAAGCGGTAGTAGACCTCACGCCCATCACGCCGGCGCGCAACCAGCTGCTGTTGCAGCAGCACGCGCATGCGCTGGGACGTCGTCGACATTTCAGACTGGGTATGTTCCGCCAGATCACTCACCTGCAGTTCGCCATTTAGCAACAGCTCCAAAATTCTCAAGCGCGCCGGATCACCCGCAGCCCGAAGCATGCCTGCCGCACGGTCAATGACCGTTTGCGACGCATTAATTTCATCGGCTACTGTAGCGGCGTTGGGTTCAGTCAAAATTTCAACACTTGTTCATATGAACATTTCATGAAGTGTGAATATATAGATTTGCCTGTCCTCTGTAAAGCTCCCACACGTCGGGCATGTGAAAGCGTCGACAGATTGTCATAAACCTTTATTGGGCCAGAAACTGATCCCGCATCATGTCAACGTACTCGGTTGCACTGTTGGCATAACGGACAAATGGGTCTCTATCCGGGTTTTCATTCCACTCGTACTCCGTGGACGCGGCGATCATGCGCGCCGCATCTACGCCGAAGAAACGAGCAATCACCGCCAGGCTCATGTCGATGCCTGCCGACACGCCAGACGAGGTAAAAAAGCGGCCGCTTTCCACCCAGCGCGCCTCTAGCTGCCAATCCGCTTCGCCTTGGCTGGTGATGTAATCAAAAAACACTTTGTTGCCGGTGGCCTTTACCCCTTTTAGTAACCCGGCCTTGGCATAGAGAGCAGAGCCCGTACACACAGAAGTTGCAACCGCCACCTCACCTACTGCCTGCTTTAAATACTCGATCATTTTGGGGTTATCGACCTCCACCAACGTCCCTATGCCGCCAGGCACCATCAAGACATCTAATTCCGGCGCGTCTTCGAAAGAATATTGCGCCAGCAGCAGCGGCGCTTGATCTTTAGGGTAGCTGGTGGTGGTGAGCACAATCGGGCGCTTTTCTTCAGCAATCAAGTGCACGCGGATATTTTCTGGACCAGCGTTCATCCACATTTCCAGCGGACCAAATACGTCTAGCGGCTCTGCGCCATCGTAGAGCACAATCCCGATGTCCAGCGGCGGCGTCCACTTGTCTTCAACAAAGTCCGCTGGTCTCTGTATAGAAAATGGCAATTCACCACCCTGGGAGTCCCACTTCCAGCGCAGCTTATACTCACCGTCGGGCAAAGACTCACGGAGCATACCCATGAGATCGTTTTCACCCATGGTATGAATGTAATTGACTTCGTATTCCGCGGCTTCCCCTACCACAACCAAGTCCCACGCTTCGGACTTTGGCACCTGCTCGAACCAAATACGCACAGTTTTGGGGGATTCTGTGAGTGTTGAGCCCACAGCCGGATTACTTTTCACAATCGTCATCGACTCGAGGCCACTCTGCGCCCAGGCGCTGGCTGTCACAAGACATAGCACTAACAAAGCAACAAGCCTAGACAACCCACTTAGATCTTTTTTCATAGCAGTCTAAATCCGAAACCGTAAACCCGAAAACCTAACAGTTCAACGTTCGCAGTACCATCTGTGTCAGCGTATTTAGCAACACCCTTAAGTGCTTCAAATCAGTGGCTGAGTGCTTTGCTGCGGAAGAGGAGCGTTGGACGAAATCAGACAACTGCCTAATACTCAAATCACTGTCCTGCAGCTGATCCCGATAAGGCCGGAGAACTTTTTCGATCACCTGACGGTTACGTTCTTCCTGCTGCTCAATTTCTTCTTTGGCGGCTTGATTGAAACCCTCAATGAAGTCCGCCGCATTGGGCGATTCCAGCAAATTTAGATAGGGGGCGACCACCGCATGATTGAAGATCACGTTCGATTGATCTTTCAATCTCTCGCTCGCTCCCAGGTCCGCTTCTATCCGCGCTAAGCTGCGTTCTGAAAATAGGCGAACGGTGACGCGTGCGCTGGGCTGCGTTGGCGCTCTTGAAAAGGTGCCTACATTTCCTGCGAGCGCTGCCTTGCCAGCCCACGCGCCAGTACCTCTGAGCTTTTGACACTTATTCAGAGGCTCCCTAGCCACGGCAAAAAGCCTCGATCCCTTGAGCGCTGCGTTGTGCGGCGAGTTTGATGGCTCGGGCAGTGATGGTGGCGCCGCTCACCTTGTCAATTTGGGCAACGTACTCTGCGCTGCGGCCATCCAGGCCAGTGATCCAGGGGTTACGCTGGTGGTCGATGAAATCGCCGATGCCCGGTGTTTCGCTATGGCGGGTAACACGCAACGTCATCTCATCTCCTGCACGCCACAGCACGCGAAGGTCAATGTCGCCCGCATAACCATCGACGTTGATCTGTTGAAAAACCCAGGTAGCGCAGTTGCCGAACACTTGTGCCTGGATGTCCTGGTCGTCGGGTAGGGGTTCACCGAGCATAGCGCTCATCAGCGCTCGCGCTTGGGCTTCGCGATTGAGCTGGATGTCGCCTGCCGTAAGCGCATGGGTGCCCACCAGCAGTGCTCCGCACACACCGCCTATGAGGACCAGCGACAGCAGCATCTTACCCACGGCCGGATTGCTCCGTTAGCGGCGCAGTGTCGGTTTTGCCCGGTTTGGGCTGTTTCGCAGGTAAGCGATTCAAGAACGGTGTCAGGCAATTGGCGAACAGAACTGCAAACGCAATTCCATCGGGGTAAGCACCGAAGGCGCGGATTAGATAGACAAATACACCCACGGTTAACCCGAATATGATCTGGTGGCGATGTTGACGCGGATGTGTCACCGGGTCGGTGACGATAAAGAAAGCCGCCGCCATGAACCCACCCATGGTCCAGTGAAACCACGCTCCGCCCAGACTCAGTGACGAACCCTGGTCATAGCCGACCAAGGCGGCCAAAGCGAGCCCGGCAAACATACCCGCGGTCACGCGCCAGGCGATGAGTTTTTTGTAGGCAAGCAGCAAGCCACCGGCTAGAAAACAAAACGCCACAAAGCGCTGTTGTGCCACCGCGGCGGCCTGACTGAGTTCAAACTCACTGGCTGTGATACCGCTGCGATAGCGAAACTCGGTCAGCAGGGTGGCGCCGGAAAACCCATCCACCTCCGCGCCGCTGCCGCTCGGCCACGTTGCCAGTGCCTGTGGAAAGGAGACCAGCACTACGGCATAACCAACCATCGCCGGGTTAAACACATTGCGTCCGAGGCCACCGTAAGCGTGTTTCGCCAGGCCTACCGCCGCCAGGGCGGCTAAAGCCAGAATGCCAACGTGGGTAAAAGGCGGTAAACAAATAGCGATGAGGACGGCGGTAACCAGTACAGAGGTATCTTTCAATTGGAACAGCAACGTGGAAGTTTGCCGTACCCCTTTCAAATACAAAGCTGCAACTTCACTGGCCACGCACAGAATGCACAGCCAGGCGACGTTCCACACCACACCTAAACCCCACACAAAGGTCATCGCCACCACGCCGGGGAACAACGCGCCGAGCACCCAAAGCATGATGTGCTGAGTTTTTATTGCCATCGACCGGTCTCCCGGTTACGGGCCAGACGCTCTTCCCGCCGGCGTGCGGCGGCGAGTTCAGCTGCGGCAAGGCGTTCGTTATGCGCCTCGAAGCGGGTTTTGAAGCGCTGCCTTGTCTGCGCGTCGTCGAGCTGTTGTTGTTGCTGCCACTGCGCGTTGCTGAAAATCTCCGCCATGGGGATGTCGGAAGGACAAGCCTGATCGCATCGACCGCAATCGATGCAGTTCATTAGGCCTGAGCTCACCGCGTCGCTTAAACGTTGTTGTTGGATCTGCTGCAGTAACGTCTGGGCGGGCAGAGCCACGGGACACACCGGGTTGCACTGCCCGCAGTTAATGCAAGCGCGCGCGGTCGCGGCGCTAGATGGTGCAGTGGATGTTGCCGCAACGGGTGTGGCGACAGGTGCGGCAACAGAGGCGGCATTACGTTTGGCCCGGCGTTTACGCCGCCGTTGTTGGACCGGTGCCGCAACGGGTTCCAGACTGATGCAATCCACCGGGCAGGCAGGTACGCACAACTCGCAGCCGGTGCAATCGTTGGTTAACACCGTGTGCATTTTTGTGGGTGCGCCTATGATCGCGTCGACTGGGCAAGGCGGCAGGCACAATGCACAACCAATACATTCGTTTTCGTCAATGACCGCCACTACGTTGGGTATTACGCTCGGCGCATGACCGGCATGCTCGTTCCCCATCACCCTAATTAACTGTTGGTGCACTTCAGCACCGCCCGGCGGGCACAAATTCAGCGCGGCGCCGTCATGCACAATGGCTTCGGCATAGGGGCGACAACCGGGATATTGGCACTGTGCACATTGCGTCTGCGGCAACAATGCATCCACGGTATCCACCAAGGTTACGGTGTCCGCCGGGTAGCGATGGCGCAGCCAGGTATAGGCGGCGGCGAAAGTGGTCAGCAGACCTGCCAGCAGCGCGGGGGTGAGCCACAGCGTCATCCGGCTAACCCCTGAAACCCCATGAACGCCAGGCTCATCAAACCTGCGGAAATGAGCGCGATGGGTGTGCCGCGGAATGGGACGGGAATGTCGTCGTGATCCATCGTTTCCCGCATGGCGCCAAACAACACCATGACCCCGGTAAAACCACCGGCGGCGCCAATGGCAAACACCAACGTCTGCAACAAGTTGAGGTTTTGGTTCACCGCCAACAACGCCACCCCCAGCACCGCACAGTTGCTGGTGATCAGCGGTAGGTAGATGCCCAGCAACTGGTGCAACACCGGCGAGGTGGCATGCAGGTAGTACTTCACCAGCTGCACGACGCCTGCAATCACCACGATAAAGAGGATGATGCGCAGATATTCCAGGCCCAACGGCACCAATATGCCGTGATACAGCAGGTAGGAAGACACCGCTGCCAACGCCAGCACAAAGGTGGTGGCAATGCCGGTGGCCAGTGCTGTGTCATACCCTTTGGTGATACCCATGAAAGGGCATAGGCCGAGAAACTGTGCCAGTACAAAGTTGTTCACCAACAACGCGCCGATGAGCAGCAGGGCCAGTTCTGTCATGTTGGAGTGACCGTTTAGCTAACGTCCATGCCCGGTGCAGCGCCGCTGTCGGGAGAGAGCAAGAAGATGTCGGTCCCGCCAGGGCCGGCGGCCAGCACCATGCCTTCGGATACGCCGAAACGCATCTTACGCGGTGCCAAATTGGCCACTACTACGGTGAGTTTGCCGACTAAGTCTGCAGGCCCATACGCCTCGCGTATACCGGAGAACACGTTGCGCTGGTGATCACCCACATCCAAGGTCAGCTGCAGCAGTTTGTCGGCGCCTTCGACGAAGTCAGCCGCCACAATTTTGGCCACCTTAAGCTGCACCTTGGCGAAGTCATCGATGTGGATGTAAGCATCACCCTCGCTGTCATCCGCACTGCCGCTATTGCTGTCAGTGTCGGCAGCGGCAGGTTCGCCAGCGGCGTCAGTGCTGGGTTCGGCGGAGGCAGCCACCAGTTGATCCACGGTTTTCATCTCCATGCGCGCCAGCATGGGTTTGAACTTCGCGATGGTATGGCCTAATAACGGTTGCGCCAGGTCATTCCACTGAAAAGGCTCAACCTGCAGAAACGCTTCCGCCTTTCGCGCCATTTCCGGCAGGATCGGTTTTAAGTAGATGGCCAGGGCGCGGAACATATTGATCGCTTGGCTGCACACGCCATGTAGCCGTTCACGTTGGGCAGGGTCCTTGTTCAGATTCCACGGCTCATGGGTGGCGATGTACTGATTGGCTAAGTCGGCCAGGGCGGTGATTTCGCGCACCGCTTTGCTGGTGTCGTCACGCTCGTAGAGTGCGGCGATGTTCTCCGTTTGCTCGACAAACTTCTGCCACAAAGCGGCGTCGTGCATTTCGCCCGCCAGCTGCCCGGCGAACTGTTTGTGAATAAAGCCCGCCGTACGGCTGGCGATGTTCACCACTTTGCCGACCAGGTCAGAATTCACGCGCTGAACAAAATCTTCCAGATTGATGTCGATGTCGTCCGAGGAGCCGTTCAACTTAGCCGCGTAGTAATAGCGCAGATATTCCGGGCTGAGAAACTTCAGATAGTCTTCCGCGGTGATAAACGTACCCCGCGACTTACTCATCTTGGTGCCGTTGACGGTGATGAAGCCGTGGGTATGGATGCGCGTGGGGGTGCGGAAACCCACCGCGTCGAGTTCGGCCGGCCAGAACAACGCGTGGAAGTTGATGATGTCTTTGCCGATGAAGTGATGCACCTCGCAATCACTGTCGGCCCGCCAAAATTCATCAAAGTTCACGTTGTTGGCGTCGCAGTAGTTTTTGAAACTCGCCATGTAGCCGATGGGTGCATCCAGCCACACGTAGAAGTACTTGTCGTCCGTACCGGGAATGGTGAACCCGAAGTAGGGGGCATCCCGCGAGATATCCCAGGCGCGTAAGCCTGCGTCCAGCCACTCAGAGAGTTTGTTGGCCACTTCCGGCTGTACCGCGCCGGATTTCGTCCACTCTTTTAAAAACTCCGTGTACTTGGGCAGATCAAAGAAGTAATGCTCCGATGCCCGTAACTCCGGCGTCGCTCCACTATACACCGAGCGTGGGTTCTTCAACTCCGTGGCGTTGTAGGTGGCGGAACACACCTCGCAGTTGTCGCCGTACTGCCCAGCGGCCCCACAGCGTGGGCATTCACCCACCACGTAACGGTCCGCCAAAAACAACTTCTTCTCCGGGTCGTACAGCTGCTCCACTTCTTCGGTGAAGATCAGCTCTGCTTCCTGCAGACGGTTGTAGATCAGCTCAGCGTAGTGCTGGTTCTCCGGTGAATGGGTGGAGTAGTAGTTGTCGTAAGAAATCCCAAACCCGGTGAAATCCCGCAGGTGATCCAGGCGCATCTGCTCGATCAACGCCTCCGGCGTGGTGCTTTCCTCTTCGGCACGAATCATCGTCGCCGTGCCGTGCGTATCGTCGGCACACACGTAGTACACCTCATGACCGCGCATGCGCTGAAAACGAACCCAAATGTCCGTTTGTATGTGCTCCAACATGTGACCCAAGTGAATCGGGCCATTGGCGTTGGGCAGCGCACTCGTCACCAAGATCCTGCGTGCCATCGCTAAGTCACTCAACCTGCGTGAAAAAAGGCCGCACATTCTACCCGCAGACCTGTGACATGCATATACTAGGCGCCCCATTGATGCTGGCACTCGGCCCGGTTGGCTATGGGCTACGAAAGCTCATCTGATCTGTTGTCGTGGATTTACTGAATGCCCCAGGTGTGGCGGCCCGGAAAGTGTTTTCAGGAGGCTCTGCGCCATGGACGGCGCAGCGCCAGCTTCCATGGATGGATTCACAGCGGTCCTGAAAACACTTTCCGGGCCGCCGCACCGGACGATTAGCAAATTAAATGAAAATAGAAGACTTCGTAGATCCATACCTAGGTAAGACGTGGGGCGACCTCGGCGCCCGCATCTTAACGAGCGGTAGTCAAATCGCCGTCACCCTGGGTTATCCCGCCACCGGCATGGTAGACGAACTGCAAACCCGTCTGGCGCAATTCTTAAACACCGACAACATCGAGCTGGAAGTCAACTTCCAAGCCCCCCGCGGCCGCGGTTTCGAACACGTTAAACACGTCATTGCCGTCGCCTCCGGCAAAGGCGGCGTGGGTAAATCCACTACTGCCGTGAACCTGGCCTTAGCGCTCGACGCCGAAGGCGCCAAAGTTGGGTTGTTGGACGCCGACATCTACGGCCCGAGTCAGGGCATGATGTTGGGTGTGGCCCAAGGCAAACGCCCCGCCGTAAAGGATGGCAAGTTTTTTGAACCCATTCGAGCGCATGGTTTAAAAGCCATGAGCATGAGTTTCATGGTGGACGACAACACCCCCATGGTGTGGCGTGGGCCGATGGCATCCGGTGCGTTGCAGCAGATTCTTACCCAAACCCTGTGGCAAGACCTGGACTACCTCATTGTGGATATGCCACCGGGCACCGGTGATATTCAACTCACCCTGTCGCAAAAGGTCCCGGTATCCGGTGCGGTGATTGTGACCACCCCGCAAGACATCGCGCTGCTGGATGCCATCAAAGGCATAGAGATGTTTGCCAAGGTCGACATCCCCGTGCTCGGTATCGTGGAAAACATGAGCGTGCACATCTGCCCGAAATGTGGCCATGTCAGCCACCTGTTTGGTGAAGGCGGGGGTGATCGTGTGGCTAAAGAACTAGGTGTACCGCTGCTCGCCGAACTGCCGTTGGCGATGTCGATACGCGAACAGGCCGACGGCGGCCAACCCACGGTACACGCCGAGCCGGAGTCCGATATCAGTCATCTGTATCGTGCGGCAGCGCGGCACATGGCGGCACGCTTGTGGAACGGTGAACAAGCGGCACCAAAAATCTCCTTGGTGGACGACTAACTTAAGCCACCTGCAAACTTACGGAAAAATAACAATATGTCCATCAAGTCAGATCGCTGGATCATTGAACAAGCCAAGCGCGGCATGATCGAGCCGTTTGAAGCCGGCCAAGTGCGCCACAACGAAGGCCAGAAGGTCATTTCTTACGGCACCTCCAGCTATGGCTATGATGTTCGTTGCGCGACAAAATTTAAGGTGTTCACCAACATTCACTCGGCCACCGTCGACCCCAAGGCGTTCGATGAGCAGAGTTTTGTGGATGTTGAGGGCGAGGTTTGTGTGATTCCACCGAACTCATTTGCGCTCGCCCACACCGTCGAATATTTCCGTATCCCTGAAGATGTGTTAACCATTTGCCTGGGTAAGTCCACCTACGCGCGCTGTGGCATCATCGTCAACGTCACCCCTTTGGAACCCGAGTGGGAAGGGCACGTCACGCTGGAATTTTCCAACACCACTACGTTGCCAGCCAAAATCTACGCCAACGAAGGGGTGGCACAGATGCTGTTTTTCCAATCCGACGAGCGCTGCCAGACCACCTACAAAGATCGTGGCGGTAAATATCAGGGTCAAACCGGGGTGACGCTGCCAAAAACTTAAGGTGGCCGTTATTTTTCGATGTTTAAGGCATCGAAGGCTTCATTAAGGACGGCTTGGAGTCGGGGGTCCTGGGTGGGGAACGAACGAAAAAAGTCCTGCGCGGTAAACTGAGGGTTTCGCTCACGGGCGCGACCGCCTCGAAACTCAGCTTGGCTTAAGTTACCCGCCTTGTAGTTGCACGCGGCGGAGATTAGATCGATCAGATGATGCGCCAGCGGCGCGTTGGCGGCTTGTTCACTCCAATGGGTGGCAGCTTCATACTCACCTTCAGCTAAGTGCCCCATGGCGCGCACAGCCAAAAAGGCGTATTGCAGGGGGTCGATGGGGCTTAACGACAATGCCCGCTCGGTCAGCGCTGGAATATCTTCACATTCACCGGACATGGTGTGCACCATGGCCTTGTTGTAGTAAGCCAGGGCGGCGTTAGGGTTTAACGTGCTGCAACGGTCGAACCAGGGTTCCGCCTGTTCCCACTGGCCATTGAGGTATTTGGCGCGCCCAACCATGAGGTTAGCCACCGGGTCGAGTTGGTCCAGCTCAAACGCCCGCTCGGCGGTGGCGAGCGCCGCGGCTTGGCTGGCCTTTCTATCCCCGCCATGGCCGACAAAGGCGTTCTGAAAGTGTGCAAATGACAGCCCGGCATATGCCTGGGAAAACTGCGGGTCCAGCGCAATGGCCCGCTCAAACAGATAGCTGGCGATGTCATTGTCGTGCGCATTGAAACGATTAACGTGGCGCACGCCGCGGAAGTACGACATCCACGCGTCCAGGTTTTCAGTGGCGATGGTTTGGTGGGTTTCCGCTTCTTGGTTTTGAATGCGTTGCTCAATGGCGTTGGCAATGCGGCTCGCCAACTGGATACGCAGCTCTATCAGTTCAGCCAGGGAGCTTTGCATACTGTCCGCCCACACCACGGCATGGGAGCGGCTGTCGGTCAGCTCAATGCTGATGTTGGCTTGTTCGCCAAACAGCGCCAAGGCGCCGGTGAGCACGTAATCCACACCCAGCAATTGCGCCACCTGGTCCAACTCACCTTCGCGGCCGCGCATTTTGAACGTAGACGCGCGTGAAATGACGTGCAGCCACCGCAGCCGGGATAAATCGGCAATGACTTCGTGGGCAATGGCGTCAGCCAGGGGTTCATAACGTGTGTCCAGGCTGAGCAACTGCAACGGTAAAACGGCGATAGCCGGCTTTCGGCTTGATGCCTCCGCATCTGGCAGGTTCTGCGGCGTACTGGGGGTGACCAGCGACACGGTGCTGGCCACATCCGGCGTATGCGCCGTGCCGACGAACCGAAAGCCATGATTGCGCACCGTGCGGATGAGGCGTTGTTCATTGCCGCTGTCGTTTAGCGCCTGCCGCGCACTGCGGATACGGCTGTTCACCGCGGCATCGGTGACCACACGCCCGCCCCAAACGCGCTCGTTGATCTCGTTTTTACTCACGGCGCGGTCGCTGTTGCTGACCAGCAGCTCGATCAGCGCAAGCACCTGCGGTTCGACGTGCACCGGGGCGCCGTCGGCGGTGAGCTCCAACTTCTCAGTATCCAGTTCAAATTGTTCGAATTGATACTTCATGGTTTGGTTGTACGGCGGTTACGGCCCATGGCGTGGGCGTTTGCTGCCGTTTCCACAGCCTCTGCAGCTTCTGCAGCTTTTCTGCAGCAAATCATCATCTAATTTCTAGGCCAACTACAAGCACCCCGCGGCCCGCTGTCGACAATACGCACATCGCATCACGCTGTGATGCATGCCATTTAACCAACCACAACGCAAAGGTTCAGCGAGGAGCAAACCATGAGTGAAGCCATTGAGCAAATCCAAACACCCGCAATTGACTTTGTTGCGGTGAAGCACAAACAGCAGAAAACCTGGGGTGCGGGTGACTACGCCCAGGTCGGCGCCACCCTGCAGATTGTCGGGGAGAGGCTGGCGGAGCGCCTTGATCTGCGCGCCGGCCAGCAAGTCCTGGATGTGGCCGCGGGCAATGGTAATTTTTCCATGGCGGCAGCACGCCGCTTCGCCTGCGTCACCTCCACCGATTTTGTGCCGGCGCTGTTAGAGAAAGGCCGCATACGCGCCCTGGCAGATGGGTTGGAGATGCAGTTCCAAACCGCTGACGCAGAAGATTTGCCTTTTGCGGACGCAAGCTTCGATGTGGCGGCTTCCATCTACGGCGTGATGTTCACCCCCAACCAGCAGCAGGCTGCGGCGGAGCTCACCCGCGTGGTGAAACCCGGCGGCAAGATTGGTCTCGCCAACTGGACACCCGAGGGATTTATTGGGCGTCTTTTCAAAACCATTGGTCAGTATGTGCCCAACCCGCTGCCATCACCGGCTTTGTGGGGCATCGCAGACCATCTGCATGAGCTGTTTGATGAGCAGATCCACGATATCCAAATTGAACGTCAGACCTTCAATTTCCACTACACCTCCGCGCAGGGCTGGCTGCACAACTTCAAACAGGTCTATGGCCCGGTGAAAAACGCATTTGCCGCATTGGACGAAGCCGGTCAAGCCGCGCTGCAAGCCGATTTCTTGGCGCTCTTGGCTGAGCTAAACGTCGCCACCGACGGCACCATGAAGGTACCCGGTGAGTATCTGGAAATTGTCATCAACCGCGCATAAGCCCCTTAAAACCGTGCAACGTATTAGTCGGAGACAAACCCATGACCACATCTATCCATACATCTATCCATCAACTTAAACTCGACTTAGTCGACTTGCTGGCCGTTACCTTCCTGGTGGTGGGTGGCCTGCTGTTTGCCGTCGGTATGATGATCGACACACGCGTGTTGTCCGAGTTCTTCCAGAACTTTGTGGATGAGTGGACCCCGGGGTTTGTCATCGACGGGTTACTGTTGTTGACGGTGAACCGCATCATTCGGCGCAATGAGCGCAACGGCGTGTTGGCACAGATTGGTAGCCTCAGTAACGACTTTGCACTGGATGCGGTGCGCCGCGCACGCAGTGAAGGTTGGCTCAGCGACGGTGCCCTACAGGGTCGGGAGCTGAAAAAAGCCAAGCTGCAGTATGCGGATTTGAGCGGTGCCGATTTGCGTGGCGTGGATCTGCGCTTCGCCGATTTGCGCGGTGCGTCGCTAAGCCACGCGGATTTACGCCGCGCGACCCTGACCGGTGCGAATCTGGCGGACGCGGATTTACGCTGGACCAACTTAAGCTTCGCACAACTGCGCTGGGCAGAGTTGCAGGGTGCGCGCGTTGACGGAGTGATCCTCGAGCAGGCCGACCTAGCCTTTGCCGCAGTGGATGAAGACTTCCGTCGTACCACCGGCTGCTGCCAAGGCATGGTGGGTGGGCATTTGCATCCGGAACAAGTGGACCTCTTACAGGCATCGTTTGCCGAGGTGGAGCACCAAGGTGAACATGTGATCGATTTGTTTTACGACAACTTGTTTGAAGCCAATCCAGGCTTGCGCTCGATGTTTTCATCCTCCCGCCAACGTCAGAGCCGCAAGTTTTTGCAAAGCTTGCGGGTGATTGTTAACAGCTTGGACGAACCCGAGCGCAGCATTGAAGTGTTGGAGCAACTTGGCGAGCGGCACAAAGGTTACGGTGTGCAGAGCCACCACTACGAGTTAGCGGGCGGTGTGCTGATTGCCACCATGGCGCAGTTTTTCGGCAAAGAGTTCAACGAACCGATGCGTGAAGCCTGGCAAGCCGGCTTCGGTTTGATCGCCGCGGTGATGATTCAAGCGGCCTAGGGCTACGGGACTTGGAGTTTCCCTAGGAGTCTGCGCGGTAGAACTTGGGTGATTGTGCCACATCGAATGCGCCTGGCCTGTGCCGATCAGTTGTGAGGTTTATCAAGCCATGTTTCAG
>JANQKS010000003.1 GCA_028281005.1 Pseudomonadales bacterium | reverse complement strand
TTGCTCGTCGCAATATCCAGATATTACTCCTCACTCTTCCTTGCCAGCCCAAAGCTGGCGAACTCTGATCCTAAGTTTTCAAGTGGTTTGAGCACTAGGTTCAAGCTGGGTGCCGCAGGAGGTTATCGCGAAGGCTTCTGGTAGTATGGACGGCGACTACAAGCGTAAAAGAGGGTAGGGTTAATGAATCGTCTGCTGTTGACCGGCCTGCTGGGTCTTTTATCGGCGGTGTTACCGGTGTGGGGATTCACCGCCACGGTGATTTCGCTAGACGGCGTCACCACCGTCTCGAAAACGTTACCAGATGCGACGGACCTCTGGGTCACTAAGGCGGATCTCCCGTCTGTGAACGGCTTTGAATTGAAGCCAGAGGGTGCCTGCCTCGACGAAATTTGTATTCCCATACGGCAGAACGAAGACAGTCAGCTGTTTGTCACCCGTCAAGGGTCCGGCTGGGTGAATGTCACCGGCTTGGCGCGCATTCTCAAACAGCCGGTGGTGGCGGACTATGATACACAGACGTTCAGTTTGGGCGCTATCCCGGTGCAGCGCACAAGTTTTGTGCGTGACGCCTTGGCGCCAGATTTTGAGCTGACCGATTGGCAGGGCAACACCCACCGCTTGAGCGACTTCAAAGGTAAAAAGATCATGTTGCTCAGCTGGGCCAGTTGGTGAGGCTGCCGCTTTGACCTGTCAGGTTGGCAGGCAGTTTACGAAGCCCTCAAAGACGACAACTTTATCATTCTCGCCGCTGCTCAGGACACTCAGGGTAGCGTAGCGGCTGCACCTTGGTACGAGCAGGCAGGTGCCACCTATGTGGGTTTGGTTGATCCCACCCACCAAATCAGCGCGCTTTACAACCTGGTCAATGTACCTTCCGCCGTGTGGATTGATGAGCAAGGTCGGGTACGGCGTATAGATGAAGGCACCTATGCCACCGTGCACCGTATGGGTGACTTTGAGTTTGGCCGCGAAGACTACGCGCCCATGGTGGCGGACTGGGTGGCCCAGGGTGATGCCAGCCCGCACGTGGCGGAAGCGGTGGCATTGGCGCCGAAAAGCGATAACGCAGCCAAAGCCGAGGCGGCCTTTCGCCTGGCCGGTTATTTCAAATCTGTCGAGCAGAGTGACAAAGCAGAGCAATACTGGCGCATGGCGCAAGAATTGAACCCGGACAGCTGGAACTACCATCGCCAGGATTGGGCCTATACCCCCGAAGAAGCCGGCGCAAACTGGCAGAAGAAGGTGCAGACGTTGGGCGACAAACCCTACTACAAGCCAATTCAAGGATTGGACGGGTCGTAGACGCTTTTACGCTTAAGTCCCTACGGCGGCTGAATCTGATGCATCTCCTTTTCAGTGAAAGCGTTTAGGCTCAACGAGTGGACGGTTGACCCGGCCACAAACACTGTGCAACGAGGCGACCACCGGGTTCGCCTCGAACCCAGAGTAATGGATCTGTTGGTGTTTTTTGCCCAACACCCGGGTGAGGTATTAAGCCGCGATCTTATTCTGAGCGCGGTCTGGCCCCATGCCTATGTCACCGACAGTGTGTTGCAATCCGCTGTGTCCACGTTGCGTAAAGCTTTTGGTGATGCGCCGCGACAATCCCGTTTTTTAGAAACCATCCCGAAGCGAGGCTATCGATTACTGGCGGACAGTGCCGCACGCCGCCGGGTATTGGCAGTGCTGCCCTTCGAAAACCTGACCGGTGATGCGGAACAGGGGTGGCTCGCGGACGGCATTACCGATGGCCTCACCCACAGCCTTGGTCTCCGCGCAGAGTTCAAAGTGATCTCCCGCTCATCAATTAGGGCTATGGACAACACTCGACACACCCCCAACGAGCTCGCACAAATCCTCGATGTCGACTTTGTGTTGGAAGGTACCCTTACTCGTGCAGAGACGCGGTGGGTGTTACGCGCACGTCTAGCGGATACGGCGGATAACAGTTATGTCTGGTCGGCCACCGAAGACATCGATTTAGATGACCTATTTGCGGCGGAAGAGCGCCTGGCACGTGGTGTTTGTGCCCACTTGTTAGCAAATCCCGCTGACGATGAGGAGGAAGGTCCCTTATCCGAGCCAGTTGTCCCCAACGAAACGGTCGAAGACTATTTACGTGGGCGCTTTTATTGGAACAAGCTGGATCACACTTACTTCTCCCGAGCGTTGGCCTGTTTTCAAAATGCCGCAGCACGCAGCCCCACTTTTGCACCGGCCTATGTGGGCATTGCCGACGTTTGGGGTGCGTATGGATATTGGGGTAAAAAACCGGTTGCGCAGGTCAGCGCACAGATTGACGAAGCGGTCAGCCTTGCCAAAGCCGCGGATCCGCACAACCCCGAGGTGCTCGCCATCGAAGCTGCTTACGCGTTTCACTATGAATGGCGCTGGGCCAAGGCGCGCGGTTTGCTTGAAGATGCGCTGCGGCTCAATCCTAGTTATGCCCATGCGCACCTGCTTATGGCACTGTTGCTGGGTACCCTAGGTGATCCAACCGCGCTAGACACCATCGAGCGCGCTCGGCGTTTGGATCCGCTTAGCGCGCCACCGGCGTTTGCCCAGGTGATGTGTTTGTGTGGGCAGGCACGCTACGCAGAAGCGATGCAATGTGTGGACCGTTTGTTGGAGTTACATCCGGACTTTCCCCCTGGGTGGGAGATTAAAGCCGAGCTGCTTTGGCAGCTTGACGAGCGTCAGGCATGCCTCATTGAAGCCCGGTTGTGGGCGCATGATGAGGAGATCTCCAAGGTGTTGGGCGGCAGCTCATACGACCGCACACGGCTGCTCGATGTTGTGCAGGTTCTACAAGACCGCCAAGCCTATACGTCACCGAGGATGACTGCCCGTCTATGCAGTTTGGGTGGAGCCCCCGCTGCTGCGCTGGACATCATTCGTGCAGCCGTTGGTGAGAAAGACCTCCTACAGGTGGACTTTGTGGCCATGAACCCAGCCTTTGCAGCGATGCGCGAGCTGCCGGGTTATGCACAGCTGAGCAAAGCCATCGGCATCACTGAGCGTAACCTCATCAAATCTTAAGGTTTTCCAAAGGTGTTTTAGGCGCGATCGCTTGAGTATGTGAAGACTCAATATAAAAGGAGTCTTCACCATGTCAATAAAATACCTGTCACTCGCCTTTCTATCAGCCGTATTGATGTTAAGCCTCGCCGTACCAGCGGAAGCGCGCCGCCACTGGCCGACCCCTGTGGGAGTTTGGTACGTGGCGCTGGATGCGGAACCTTATGTACAAGTCCCCGGCTTGTCGTTGCCCGGTCTCGTCATGATCAATCGAGAGGGCACAGCGCTGCTGGAAGACGGCGGTGATTTTGGGGGCTTTCCCTTTCAACGTGATTCTGCGCAGTTTGCGGCGTGGCGGTTCAAAAATGGTCGGGTGCTGATGCGTACCCTGTTTTTGCAAGCGGACGCCATCAGCGGCGACGTACAGTCGTGGTGGCAAGTGAAGCTGAAGCTAAGAATGCAAGGCGCGAACACCATGCAAGGTACCGTGGCGGTCTCTACCTTGGAGTGTTTGGGGCCTGCGCCTATAGGCGCCCTAAACTGCCCAGACCCGATTGCCGCAGCGGAAGACTTTGTCCCGCAGCCGGAAGGGGAGGTGCGCGTCACCTTGCGCCGGCTGAGTACTTATTAATCTTATATTAACCTTGGTAACGCCGGATGCAGTTTATCCGGCTTTACGGGTTGGGCGCATCGTCATCTTGGAACTGCAGCTGATGCAAAGTGTGGTACAGACCTTCCGCGGCGAGCAGTTCTTCATGGGTACCGAGTTCTTCGACTTGTCCGTGGTGCAGCACCAGTACGCGGTCCGCTTCCTGGATGGTCTGCAGTCGATGTGCAATCAAGATAGAGGTGCGACCTTCGGTGAGACGACGCAGCGCATCTTGTATGAGAAGTTCGGTTTCCGTATCGATATTGGCGGTGGCTTCGTCCAGCACCAAAATTTCCGGGTCGGCGGCCAACACGCGCGCGAAGGCCAGGAGCTGACGTTGGCCTTGGGAGAGATTTTGCCCACGTTCGGTCAACTCTGAGTCATAACCGTCCGCCAGCGAGGTAATGAAATCGTGCGCGTTGACGGTCTTGGCAGCTTCAACGGCGCGTTCGCGCGTGATCTGCGGATTACCCAGCGCAATATTGTCGTAGATCGAACCGGAAAAGATGTGAAAGTCTTGCAACACAACCCCAACCCGCCGGCGTAAATCGTGGCTGTGAATGTGATTGAGGTCGACGCCGTCGAGGAAAATCTGCCCGTCGACAAAATCGTAGAAGCGCCCCAACAATCTAATTAAGGTGCTTTTGCCGGAGCCGGTAGGGCCGACGATGGCCAACTTTTCGCCCGGGGCGATGGTAAATGACACGTCTTTCAGCACGGGGATGGTTTTGTCGTAGGCAAAATCCACATGCTGGAATTTGACTTCGCCGCGTAACCGTTCCGGCAAGGTGGCTGGGTTTTTGGGCTCGTGAATCTTTTCATCCCAATCGATGGCCTGAAAGATACGTTCCCCGCTGGCCATGGCTCTAAACAGGATGTTGGTCTGCTCACCCAGTACCACCACGGGGTGGAATAACATGCCGATGAACTGGGTAAACAACACCACCTCACCCATGGTCATGCGCATCTCCATGATTTCTACTGCGCCGTAGTAGATGATGACGCCGATGGCGATGTGGGCGAGGCTGTCGTTGAACGCACCGTATAGCGTTTCCACTCGGGCTGAGCGAAGTTCAAAGTCGCGGTTGCTTTCGTTGATGTCCGTATACCGCTTGAGGTTGTAATCCTGCCGGTCGGACAGCTGTACCACTTGTAAGCCTGCTAAGTTTTCCTGCATGTTCTGGTTTAACGCAGACAAGGTCTGGCGTACTTGCCGGAACAAGTGGCGGGTAATACGCCGGAAGTACAACGTCACCACCGCCAGCAGCGGCAGCACCATCAGCAGAATGAGGGTGAGCTGCACATCAACCGCCAACATGACGGTGAGCGCCACAAAAAACGGCACAAATTCGCCGACTAGGCCGCCGATGCCGCGTAGCATTTCATATAAGGCTTCTACGTCGTTGGTGACCCGGGTCATCACACGCCCGACTGCGACGCGGTCGTAAAACGACGAAGGGCGTGTTTCTAAATGACGAAAGAGGTCCATACGCATGTCGCGTAAGCCATTTATTACCGCACCGATCAGTGTCATGCGATGGGCATGGCCGGTAACCGCCCACACCAAACGCGCTACGGCATACATGGCACAAGCGATGATGAGCGGGTGTAACCCACTCAAATCGGTCAGCCAGGTATTCAACTCGATTAAGCCGAAATCCGGTGTGTCGGCATCTGATTCGTTGCGAAATATATGATCGATGGCCACTAACGAGATGATGATTGGCAACAGCACCTGAAAGGTGGACGCGATCAGCACTAAGATGCTGCTGATGATGAGTTGGTATTTGTAGGGTTTCAGCCAGGTCAGCAACCGCCCCAGCAGGTGCATGTTTAACACCTGCCCGCTGAGGTCGGCTTCGAACATGCTGTAATCGCGTTTGTTGGTGTTGTCGCTAGTTTCCGCCATGGTCACACGCCCACCCGCGCACGCGCGAAGTCTTCATCCTCCGCACCTTCGCGCTGCACTCGCTCCAGTTCGGCGTAGTAGCCTTTGGCAGCCAGCAACTCGTCGTGGGTGCCATTTTCCAGAATACGGCCGTCTTCCAATACGTAAATGCGATCGGCGTGACGCGCCGTACTGACCCGGTGGGACACCAACAAGGTGGTCTGCTGTTGGCGCAAGCGTTTCAATTCGGAAAGGATGTGCTCTTCGGTCTCGGTGTCCACCGCGGAAAAGCAGTCGTCTAAAATTAACACCGGCGCGTGCCGAATTAGGCCGCGGGCTAAAGTGGCGCGTTGTTTTTGACCGCCGGACAAAGTAACGCCGCGTTCGCCAACGAGGGTATTTAGTTGTTCAGGAAATTCTTCGATGGTGTTTTTTAGATCGGCTGAAGTGGCGGCATCCCAGATGGCGTCCAACGCGCGGTTTGGGTCGTCATAGGTGAGGTTGTCTTTGAGTGGCTCGCCGAACAGAAAAGGGTCTTGTGGTACCAGCGCCATTTGTGCGCGCACCTGTGCCAAGGGATAGTCGCGGACATCGTGACCGTCAACGTAAATGCTGCCCGGCGCGGGATCTAACAAACGCACTAACTGCTTCAGCAAAGTGGTTTTGCCCATGCCAACCCGACCCATAATGGCCACGGTTTCACCCTTGGCCACCTCGAAGCTGACATCGTCGATGACAGTCTGGTCTGAGCCCGGGTAGCGATAGGACAGATGGCGAATAACGATATCACCCTGAATCTGTGCGGGGGTGCTGCCGCTGGGTGCATCCGAAATTTCCGGCTCCAAGTCCATCACTTCATGCAAACGATCACTGGCGACAGCGGCGCGCTGAAACAAATTGACGATGAAGCCGGCCACGCGAAAAGGTTGGACAACCATGTTGACCAGGGTGATGAAGGCGACAAAGTTGCCAATCGGCATTTGTCCCTGCAGCACCATATAGCCGCCGTAGCCAAGAATGAACAACACACAAATGTCAGCCAAGCTGGGCATCCAGGCGGTCATCGCGGAATTAATGCGGCCCTGTTCGTAGAAGGCATCCGCGTAGGCTTGATTGGTGTGGCTAAAACGTTTGATCTCGTTTTCTTCCTGCACCATGGCCTGGATGGTGCGAATGCCGCTTAAATTTTCCTGGACGTGGGCACCCATGTCAGAAAGGCGGTCCTGCACCTCACGCGAGGCGATACCCATGCGCCGGGATGAGTACAAGGCGTACCAATACACCATGGGCATGGGAATCAACATACAAGCGGTGAGTAGGGGCGAGTAGTACAGCATCGCCGCGTAGCCGGCCACGGTTGCATATACCAGGATAACCAACAGTATGGTGCCCATGGATATGAGGCGCTGTATTAAAGAGATGTCCGCCACGGCGCGGGTCATCATGTCGCCGATGGTGTATTTGGAGAAAAACTCAGCGCCCTGGTCCTGCAGATCATTGTACAGGCGCTGCCGCAAATCGAAGGCAACGTTGAGGCCCGTCTTGCGCACCGAATAACGGGCGTAAGTGACCACTAAATATCGCAGCGACACCGCGCCGACGATGCCCAGCACCGGCAGGGTGACGTCAAAGTTGCCTTCTGCAATACGGTTGATGGACACCGCCATCAAGATCGGGACCATCACTTCGAAACCGCGCGCAAAGCCAAACGCGATGATCCCGGCAAACCAGCGTGCGCGGTATGGATAGATAAAGTGGCGCAGGCGCCACAGGGAAGCCAGCATCAGCCGTAATATTCCCTAAAAACTCGCGTTGTTGGGGACACGCGGGAATGGAATGGCGTCACGGATGTTCTCCATGCCGGTTAAATACAGCACCAAACGCTCAAAACCTAAACCAAAACCGGCGTGTGGCACGGTGCCGTAACGGCGCAAGTCTCGATACCACCACAGTTCTTCCGCAAGGTGCGCGTCGATGCGGCTGTCTAATACTTGCAGACGTTCTTCACGTTGGCTGCCGCCGACAATTTCACCCACGCCGGGGACTAACACATCCATGGCCGCCACCGTTTTTTCGTCATCGTTGAGGCGCATGTAGAACGCCTTGATGTCCTTGGGGTAGTCAGTCACCACCACCGGGCCGCCCACAACTTGTTCGGTTAAGAACCGTTCGTGTTCAGACTGCAGGTCCGCACCCCAGCTGACCGGGAACTCGAAGTCTTGTTCGGCATCCTGTAACACGTTGACCGCATCGGTGTAGGTCATGGTTGCAAACGCTTTGCTGGCCACTTGTTCTAAACGGCTGAATACGTGCGGGTCGATGCGCTCGGCGAAAAACGCCATATCGTCTGCACAGCGTGTAGTCACTTGTTGGATCACAAATTTCAACAATGCCTCGGCCAAAATGGCGTTGTCGCGCAGGTCCGCGAAGGCCACCTCCGGTTCGATCATCCAAAACTCCGCCAAGTGGCGGCTGGTGTTGGAGTTTTCCGCGCGAAAGGTGGGGCCGAAGGTGTACACCTTGCTTAAGCTGCAGGCGTAACTCTCCACGTTTAGTTGCCCGGACACGGTTAGAAATGTTTCGGTGCCGAAGAAGTCTTCGCTAAAGTCGTTTGACGGGCGATTGACCTGATCCAGGGTAGACACACGAAACAGTTCACCGGCGCCTTCACAATCGCTGGCGGTAATGATCGGCGTGTTGACCCAAAAGAACCCCTGTTCATCAAAGAAGCGATGTACCGCCTGGGCGATGGCATGGCGCACTCGGGCGATGGCGCCAAATGTGTTGGTGCGGGGGCGTAAGTGCGCGACCGTGCGCAGGTATTCAAACGTGTGCCGTTTTTTGCTGATCGGATAAGTTTCCGGGTCATCGACCCAGCCAACCACTGCAACCGAACTGGCTTGAATTTCACGGTCTTGGCCTTTGCCTTGGGACTCCACCAGTTCTCCGCGCACTACCACGGCACAGCCAGTGACCAGTTCGCAGATCTCCGCGGTGTAGTTCGGCAGGCTGCCGTCTGCGACAGCTTGAATGGTGTCGAAGCAGGAGCCATCGTGCAGGTGGATGAAGGAAAACCCGCCTTTGGAGGTGCGGCGGGAACGAACCCAACCGCGAATTTCGATCGGCGTGCCAATCTCAACCGCGTGGTTCAGCAACTGTTTGATGGGGGTAAGCTGTATCTCTGACATGGGCCTCTGGGGTTTAGGAATAGACCAAAAAGGTAAATTAAGGGACAAATTACGTTGCTAACCCGACATGATAGTTCAATTCGGAATCTGGTGCCTAAGGCCAATATAGCCCGACACCGTTGCTGGAGCGTTGAGCGCTCCCGGTTTTTACTTTGGAACTATCTGCCTGTACGGACGACATATAGAATGCACAGGTGAACAACACGAGGCGTTAAAGGCTGGTGAAATTGCGTCCTGGTTTTATCGTTGCAGGGATACTGTTGGGTGTGCTGATCATTGCACTGCTGCAATGGCTGGAACGCCGAGAACAAGCCGATGTGCCGGTCAAGATGGAGGAAAGCGCACCCGAGCCGACACCGCCACCGGCTGTGATCGCACCGCCCGCCACGTCTTCCGAGTTCGAAGTGCTCGAAGACGCAGAAGAAAACCCAGTTGATGCCGCGGCCACCAGCCCAGCCCTCACGGTACCTCCTCAACCGCAGCCGGTGCTGCCTGAGTTAGCGGCCAGCGATGCATTTGTTAATGCTGAGGTGGCGGCGTGGCAATTGCCCGAGCCCTGGTTGCAGCGCAGCGAACTATTGGCGCGCGCCAGCGTGGTGTTGAGCAACGCAGCGACCGGCAAAATCCCCGCGCGCCAGGTCAGTTTCCTGGTCCCGGCGGACACCTACCCGGTGCAGAAGGTGGGTGATCAGTACTTTGTTGACGCCAATGGTTACGGCCGTTACGACCCTTACATCGCCATTCTTGAGAGTGTGTCGCCTGCAGAGCTAGCGGCGTTTTTGCGATTGGTAGACCCCTTGCTTGTACAAGCTCTGGCGCAGCTGGGTGTGCGTGAGCCTCCGGCTGCGTTGGTGGCCCAAGCGCTGGCGCGCATTGAAAGCGTGGAGGCGCTACCGACCGGCCCGGTGGAACTGTTGCGCCCCTCGGTGATGTACACCTATGCGGATCCGGCGCTGGAGGCGCTGCCGGATTTGGACAAGCAATTGTTGCGTATCGGGCCTCAGAATTTGTCTCGGTTGCGTGCGTATCTGTCTGAATTTGAAAAACTTTATCTTCTAGAATAGCTTGAGGTCCGGCGCTTCTCTGATTACTTGGGCTGATCGCTTGGGCAGATCGTCTCGGGCGTATAGCCTAGGTTTTGCTCAACACGTCTACCTGCCGTAAGGCCGCCAGGTCGGTATTGGCTTTAAACGGCGTACGGGCCTCCACGTGGGCGATGTCTTCTTCAACATATCGACGTTCGTCGTTGACGAAGCGCGCTACGGCGTCGCGGAAATTTGCATCGGCAATCCAATGGGCGCTGTAGGTGGCTTCGGGTAGGTAACCTCTGGCTACTTTGTGTGCGCCTTGCGCGCCGGCTTCCACCTTCTTTAAACCCCGCTGGATGGCAAACTCGATGGCTTGGTAATAGCACACTTCAAAATGTAAAAAGCGGTGATCCTCGACACAGCCCCAGTTACGTCCAAACAGTGTGTCGGCGCCGATGAAGTTGATGGCACCGGCAATGTAACGGCCGTCGCGTTTGGCCATGATCAGCAGGACATCTTCCGGCAGCGTGGCTTGTATTTCGGAGAAAAAGGCGCGGTTTAAATATGGGCTGCCCCACTTACGCGAGCCGGTATCTAAATAGAAGCGATAGAACGCATCCCAATGGGCTTCGGTTAGGTCGCTGCCGGTCAACCACTCAATCTCAATGCCGTTGGCGAGCGCGTCGCGGCGTTCGCGACGGATGTTTTTACGCTTTTTTGAGGCCAGGTCCGCCAAAAAATCATCAAAGTCGGCATAGCCACCGTTGTGCCAATGAAACTGCTGATCCATACGTTTCAGAAAACCAACGCTGGCCGCGTTCTCCCACTGGTTTTGCTGCATGAAGGTAATGTGGATCGACGACACTTTGATCTGCTCGGCTATTTGCATGCAGGCACCCAGCAGTAATCGTTCGTGTTCTGCGTTGATTTCTCGCGTCAGCAAACGCGGGCCGGTGGCTGGTGTAAACGGTACGCTGATTTGCATTTTAGGATAGTAGTCACCGCCGGCTCGGTGCCAGGCATCCGCCCAGCCGTAGTCGAATACATACTCACCCTGGGAGTGGTTTTTCAGATAAATGGGTACCACGCCGATGAGTTCACCCGCCTGCTCAACCGCAATATGAAACGGTTGCCAGCCGGTTTTGGCGCTGACGCTGCCGCTGTTTTCTAACGCGTACAGAAACTTGTGGGTCAAAAACGGATTGTAGGGACGATTTTTGTTACAGCTGTCCCATTCTGCAGCGGTGATCTCATCGATCCCGTGCAAGATCCTGGCGGTGGTGTCGGTCAAAACTACTTCCTGATGTGTCGGTAGCCGGTACAGGCTACAACTTCAGGTTACCCATTTGATGCACTTGATTCCAGGCTGCGTCGTTGTCCCGCGCTGAGTTGGATTTCGTCGAGAATCTCGGCGTGGCGTTGTCTTGAGATGCGGTAATACATGATAGCCACCACCGATACCCCGGTCAGCAACAGCACGCTCGGGCCTTGCAGCCAACCAAAGCGCATCACAGCCTCTGCGCTGACGGTGCGCGGGTCGCTGCCGGGTGCTATCCCCGCGGCGTCGATGACCAAGCCGGCCATAACCGGCCCGGCACCGCCGATGACTTTGCCTGCAAAAGAAGCCGCGGCGTAATAGATACCTTCCTGACGGGAGCCGTGCAGGCGTTCGTGCTCGTCGGTGATGTCTGCCACCATGGAGCCGATCATTGGAATGGCCGCACCGAGGCCAACTGCCGCGGAAAACGCACAGGCAAAGTAGATGGGAGCCAATAGGGGGTCGCCGTTGGGTGGCAAGATGCCGACTAAGCGGGAGATGATGACCACGCTGCTAAACACCGCGTACCAGCTTAAACCCACTGCAAAGAGGGTGCGTTTCTCCGGAAATAACGCAGCCATGGGGCGGCTGAGCAGGCTGCCAAAGATGATCCCCACCACACTCAAACCAAACAAGGCGGTAATTTGCCCCGGCGACAGCTCGAAGAAATAGGTGGCCGTGTAGATGATTAATGCCTGCACCATGCCGGTGGTGGCGCCGAACACCACGGATGCGGTGACCAAGGCGGCAAAGGAGGGTATGCGGAACGCCATGCGCATGCTACGCAACACCTCGCTGAGGGAGAACACTTCACCCTGGGCTGCGCTGTTCAAGTGCGGGATACGGTGGTGGGTGCCGATGGCGGCGATACCCACCCCGATGATCAGCAAGGGTACACACGCCAGCGCAAAAGAAGGATACGCCTGCGGATTAAGTTGGCCGTTGGCAAACTCTGCGCTGGCGGCAAAAAATAGTTGGTTCCCACCGATCAGCACGGCAAACATCCCCAACAAGTTTGTTACGTTTCTTAATGCCGCCAGCAAGGTGCGTTCATCGTAATCCGCGGTGAGCTCTGCGCCCATGGCCATATATGGGACCGTGTAGAACGTCATGGCGGTGCGGGTAAGGGCGGTAAAAACCAATAGCCAAACGAATAAGCCCGCCTCACTTAGGCCGCTCGGTGGTGCAAACAGAAAGTAATAACACGCGGCAAACGGCAGGGCGGCGGCGTACATGTATGGATGGCGTCTACCCCAGCGTGAGCGCGACGCGTCCGACCACGAGCCGACGATGGGGTCGCTGACGGCATCGATACACAAGGCGATAAAGATGGCGGTGCTGGCCAATGAAGCACTCATACTCAACACTTGGTTGTAGTAGAACAGCAAGAAAAAGCCAAACGCCGCGGACTTTACGCCTTCCGGCATTTGCCCCATGGCATAAGCCAGACGCAGGGGCCAACTGAGCCCGCCGGAAGCTTTATTTACCACGGTGAACCATCCCCACCCACAACAATTTCAAAAAATACCCATTTCAATACCCGCCGCCAAGGTCATCCCCAATTCCACACACGCATCCAAGCAGGCTGAGTCAACTTCACCGCGACAGATCAACGGCTCATGCACGCGTACAAATGGATAACCGTTGGCGATCCGTTCCATGGCGCGCACCGCGCCGCTGCCGTCGTTGCCGGCGGAGACAAACATCGCGTACGGCAGCGGGCTCAATTGACCCTCTACTTCGTAAAAGGTGCGGTCGAGAAAATCTTTCATCGCCCCGGACAGGTAGCCAAAGTTTTCCGGAGTGCCGAGTAACAACCCGTGCGCCCACAGCAAATCTTCGGGCCCGGCCTCTCGCGCACGCAAGTAGCGGGTTTCTACGCCGCTGATGTCCGGATGTTGGGCGCCGCGATACACCGCCTGCGCCATGCGCTCTGTATTACCGGTTTTTGAGTGATAAACGATCAGCAAGTGCTTCATGAGCGTGTTCATGGGAGTGGTCATGTGAGTGCTTCATGCCAGAACTGCATAAAGTAAGTGCTTCACGCTGGCAGGTATTTTAGGGTTAGCGTCATGACAGTCACCTTACCAGATGTACAGCAAGCTCACGCAAGGATCGCCGCGCACATCGTGCGCACGGCTTGCGCACCTTCTCGCACGTTATCCGCGCAGTTGGGTTGTGAGCTTTATATCAAATTTGAAAACCAACAATTCACGGCTTCATTTAAGGAGCGGGGTGCGTTGAATAGCTTGTTAGTGAACGCCGACGCGGTACGTGCGGGCGTGGTGGCCATGTCCGCGGGGAATCACGCCCAAGCGTTGGCTTATCACGGTACACGCTGCGGCATTCCCACCACCATCGTGATGCCGCGGACGACACCGAATGCCAAAGTGGAAGCCACCCGCTTGTTGGGGGCTGAAGTGATTTTGTACGGCAGTGAGTTTGATGAAACGCTCAAGCACACCGAAGCACTCGCGACCCAACACAATCTCTATTTACTGCATCCGTTTGATGCCGATGATGTGATTGCCGGCCAGGGCACCGTGGCGTTGGAAATGCTGGAACAGGTACCCGATCTTGAAGTGTTGGTGGTACCTGTGGGTGGCGGAGGGTTGATCAGCGGGGTCGCGTGTGTGGCGAAAGCGCTCAAACCCGACGTCGAGGTGGTTGGTGTACAGATGGCGCGCTTTCCCGGCGCCTATGCGGCCTTTCATGACAAGGATGTGGAAGCGCGACCCGCGTCAGCCACCGTCGCCGAAGGTATAGCGGTGAAAGCTCCTGGCGTCATCACCACGCAGATGATGCGCCAACACGTGGACGATGTGGTGTTGGTGGATGAACAGGATGTTGAGCAGGCCATCTTTGACTTGCTTGAAATCGAAAAGACCGTGGCTGAAGGTGCGGGCGCGGCGGGTCTTGCGTTGTTGCGGCGTTATCCGGAGCGGTTTACCGGGCGCAAAGTGGGCATGGTGTTGTGCGGGGGTAACATCGACATGATGATCCTGTCCTCGGTATTGCAGCGGGGTATGGTGCGTTCCAGCCGTTTGGTGCGCCTGCAGGTGGAAATTCCCGATACCCCGGGTGCGTTGGCGGCGCTGACCAGCCTGCTGGGTGAGTTGGAGAGCAACATCGTGGACATCCAACATCAGCGCGCCTTTGGTGGCTCTTCGGTGCGGGCCACCTTGGTTGAGCTGGTTCTACAGATGCGCGGCGAAGAGCAGCACAGCAGCGTCACCGAGGTGTTAGAGCATCATGGTTACGAGGTCAAACAGGTGCTCTAAAGCATATATTTAGAGATCTGAAAAATCCCCATGGCGACCTTTGCCCGCGGCAAAACGCGCAGCACCCGCTTGAGTCTCACCGGAACGAATCACCTCTAAGCCAAACGCGGATTCGACGCGTATCGCCTCATCGAGGTCTTTATCCCATTGTTGATAAGCAGATAGGCGATCGTTGCGCATACACAGTTGCGGGAACTGACACAGTTGTTCAGCCAGTTCCAAGGCACCGTCGAGGGCGCCACCTTTTGGTGTCAGGCGGTTGGCGAGGCCCATGGTCTGCGCCTCGGTGCCGCTCACGCCTCTACCCGAGAGAATCAAATCCATGGCGTGGCTTTGCCCGAGTAGGCGAGTGAGCCGTATGGTGCCCCCATCCACCAGGGGTACACCCCAGCGCCTGCAATACACGCCAAACACCGCGTCTTCGGCGGCCACGCGCAGATCGCACCAGACCGCCAACTCTAACCCGCCGGCCACCGCAAAACCCTCTACCGCCGCTATCACCGGTTTGCTGAGCAACATGCGTGTGGGGCCCATGGGTCCGTCGCCTTGACTGTCGATGCGGTTGCCGGTGCCGGTGGCCACGGCTTTGAGGTCCGCGCCAGCGCAAAAAGTCCCTTCTGTCCCGGTGAGAATGGCAACATCACACCCCTCGTCGGCATCAAAATCGCGGAATGCGTCTGCTAACAATTGCGCGGTAGGTCCGTCTACGGCATTCCGTGCGTGTGGGCGATTGATGCTGATGACCCGCACCCGACCGTGCTGCTCGATGTTGATACTCATGTTCTCTCCCGTAAGTGTGCTAACGTCTGGGCACAGTATAGTGACTTTAAGGGGAGTGATATGCGTTTAGATAAGCCGCGAATAGCACCGTTAGAACCGGCGCAATGGGACGAGTCCGCCCAACAGTTGATGCAGCCGTTTGTGAACCAGGGGCGCATCTTTAATATCTTCAAGACGTTGAGCAACCATCCGGATCTGGCGCGGCGTTGGATGGTATTTGCCAACCACATCCTCGGCAAATCCACGCTCAGTCTGCGTGATCGCGAGTTGGTGATTTTGCGTATCGGCTACCTGTGCCAGTCGGGTTACGAGTGGGGTCAGCATGTGCAGATTGCCCGCCAGGGGGGCATGAGTGATGAAGAGATACGCTCATGCAAAACCGGGCCGGACACACCCGGGTTGTCTGAGTTGGACCGTTTGTTACTCCAGGCCACGGACGAATTACATGCGGATGCCCACGTCAGTGATGAGACGTGGGCTGGTTTGTCAAACCACTATTCAACGCAGCAGATGATGGATCTGGTTTTTACCATCGGGCAATACAATTTAGTGTCGATGGCGCTGAACAGTTTTGGCGTGCAAGCAGATGAAGGTTTACCCGGATGGGACGTTTAGCCAATAAGACGGCAGTGGTGGTCGGCGGCGGCCAAACCCCGGGCGACACCATCGGTAATGGCCGCGCCACAGCCGTACGGTTTGCCCAGGAAGGCGCCAAAGTGGCGGTGCTGGATATTGCACTGCCTCGCGCGCAAGAGACCGTTGCCATGATCGAAGCGGAAGGTGGGCAGGCACAGGCGTACGCACTGGACGTCACGGATGAAGCAGCTTGTCTGGCCTGTGTCGAACAAATCATCGCGGACTTCGGCCACATCGATGTATTGCACAACAATGTGGGTATCGGGGCCGGCGATGCCAGCCCGGGCCGCATCAGCGAAGCGGTGTGGGACAAGATATTTGCCACCAACACCAAGTCGGTCATGTTCATGTGTAAGGCGGTGCTGCCACACATGCGTGAGCGTGAAACCGGTGTGATCACCAATATTTCCTCGGTGGCGGCGGTGGCCGCAGCCAGTAACATTACCGCTTACAAGGCGTCGAAGGCAGCGCTCAATGCGTACACGCAAGCTTTGGCCATGAACAATGCCAAATACGGAATAAGGGCAAACGTCATCATGCCCGGCTTAATGCAAACCCCGATGGCCATTGAGGGTTACGTGGCCGCGGGGCAGCCGCGCGAGGAGGTGATTGCGCGGCGTGACGCAGCCGTACCGCTGCGTGCAAAGATGGGGAGCGCATGGGACGTGGCCAATGCCGCGCTATTTCTCGCCAGTGATGAGGCGGGTTTTATCACTGGGGTGCTGTTGCCCGTAGATGGCGGGCAAAGCGCCAAAATCGGCTAATAAATAGGTAAAATAATCCTATTTTCGGATGGGCAATTCTTGCCACGTAAGTTCCTAAAGTTATTTCTGATAGACCATTCGGTTATTTGAGATTTACGTTTTTGCCCAAATTAAACAGTTTATGTCGTCACTATGTCACTTTGTGTAACAAAACGGTTGACTCTTGAAGTTCGTTAAAAAACAATGACGATTGCATATGGATATGCCAGTTTCAGGAGACTAGGTGACACCATTGGGTAAACACCAGAGAATCAGCAGGTGAAACCAGCAGGTGAAAATTGGTAGCCGGATTAGACAGCTAGGCTAACAGCAGGAGACGAGGACATATGCGAACAGTGAACGCGATAATTGCTTGTGTGCTGGCCACCTTTGCGGTGTTACACGCCTTCATTCCGAGCCACCTTCACATCGCTTTACTGTTTGGAGCGGGCGCCTTTCTAGCCGCCTTAACGGTGATTCCCCGTAGCATGAGCATTAACACCGCTCGTCTCTTCGCCATCGGCACGACCGCCATTATGTTTTTCTATTTTGCCGGCTTTTTTACCATGGCGCCGGAGTTTGAAGACGGCTGGCACAAAACCGGAGCAGCCCTAGATGGCTTGGCCATGTTGTTGTCTGCGTTCCTCATGATCCCGGTGCTGTCTTGCTACAGCTGTTTGCTGAAAGCGGAAGGCTGTGAACATTTCCGCGCCAAAGAAGAGCCCAAGCGCGGCGCCTTTTTCAGCGTCCCCGACCACATTAAAAATCATTCCTGATTCCTCTTAGGACCACGTAGTCCTTTTAGCTCCTATTGCTCGCGTCCCCACACGCCAACGTTGTCCTGCACACGTTCCGCATAGTCTTTTAGCTTCGGGTATTCCTGCGCAACCGCGGTGATCCACGTCGGCGGCTGCTGATCGTAGATGCCCGCCAGCAGACCGGCGACGGTAAAATCGTAGATGTTTGGGCCAGACCCGGTGAGGAAGCCATCTTCACTGATGGCGCCTTCGATGGCAGCAAAGTCGCGACGCGCAAAGTCCGCCTGTTCGTCCAGGCTATGCCGGCCCAAACCATGACCGTTGTAGGTTTGACGCACGGCGCGTCGCGCCATACCCGCGGCGATGCCACGTATCGGTTTTGGGGCGATGTGGAAAAACCCCTCCACAACGTTGGGCCACCAGGCATCATCCAACCAGCGGCTGGCCACCATGATCCAGTACAGATGGTCCTCCGCCAAACGTGTGAGTGCCGTGCCTTTGGCCTGGTCTGCCGCACTCAATCCGGCGTATACCTTACCCTGGGTACGTTCGTCGAGGTATTGTGTAATGAGCTCAGAATCCGGCAGCAGTTGGCCGTCCACCTTTAAGAATGGCAGTTTGCCTTTGGGCGCCTTACGTGGGTCTGTTTCTTCCTCAACATCGAAGGGGATATCCAGCGCTGTCAGCAACATCTCTAGTTTCAAGCAAAAAGGGCTGACATTGCGGAGGCCAAAAGCGGAACCTAACGTAACCAAGGTGATCGATGCATCTGCAGACATGAAGGTGGACTTGTTGATTGTGATACAGGCAAGGTATAGCCCATACGGGCTAGCCTCAAGGCCATACTGACACTCTACTGACAACGCTATGTCAGTAGAGAAGTAATTGCAGCGATTTGTGCCCAGGAGAAAACGTGGATGTGATTTTTCTACATGGACCCGCGGCTGCGGGGAAACACACCATCGGTACCGTGCTCAGTACCCTGGTGGATATGCCGCTGTTCCATAACCACCTGGTGGTGGATGCGGTGTCGGCGTTGTTCGATTTTGGCACGGAACCGTTTATTCAGCTGCGTGAAGAGATGTGGCTGGCTGCGTTTAAGGTGGCGGCGGATGCTTCCCGCTCTTTTATCTTCACCTTCAATCCGGAGGCGACAGTGGAGCCAGGATTGATAAAACGGCTGGATGCCATTGTGCAGGAACGTGGCGGGCGAATCTGGTATGTGGCGTTAAACGCCTCGGATGACGCGGTAAAGGCGCGACTCAATAGTCCCAGCCGCGCTCAATTTGGAAAACTGCTGGATGCGGAGCTCTACGCGACCCTCAAGCGCGATGGGCGGTTTGACTTCCCCGCCTTGCCGGCGGCGTTAATCAGCGTCGACACCGAAACCCAAGCGCCCATAGAATCAGCGCGTATGATCGCGGATGCATACACGCGCGTGAAGCAGATCCAGTAAACCACCCCACAAGAAGAAAAACATGGCAAATCTATATGAAAAACACATCTTACCGCGGTTGATTGATGCCGCTTGCTCACAACCGCCGATGACTGAGTTGCGTAGCCGTTATGTCAGCCAGGCAACGGGCAAAGTGTTGGAAATTGGCATCGGCAGCGGTTTAAACCTGCGCCACTATGGCGCGGATGTGGAGTCGATCACCGGTGTGGACCCAGCCGCGGAGCTCACCGAAAAGGCCAAGCAGCGCGCCAGCGAGATCAGCGCACCCGTGGAAGTATTGGGTATATCGGGTGAATCCCTCGACCTCGACAACAACGCGTTCGACAGCATTGTCTGCACTTGGACCTTGTGTAGCATCCCTAATCCATACCGCGCGGTAGACGAGATGCGCCGTGTGCTCAAACCCGGCGGCAAGCTGATTTTTGTTGAGCATGGCCGTTCCGATGAAGCCCACATCGCCAAGTGGCAGCGCCGTATCGAACCCTTGTGGAAAGTTATCGGCGGGGGCTGTCATTTGACCCGCCGCGCAGACGAACTGTTGGCGGACGGCGGTTTTAACATCACGCAACAAGAGACCGGCTACCAGCCGGGGCCTAAGGTGGCCGCCTTTATGCTCCACGGCATGGCGGAAAAGATCTGAACGACGCAAACGTCATATAGACTGCCTCGCGTAACCGCTACTGTGGGAATTGCGCATAGCGAAGCTGGGCATTTCTCGTTACCATCCGCGCTGCCTAATCATCTGCCTGCGGAGGGCAATTCCACCTCATGTCTGAAGTGACCCAGGAGATACCACGCGCACGCCCGCAGGTATGGACCGTCATTATTGGGATGAGTTTGTTCCACCTGGCTTGTCTGGGGGCATTCTTTACCGGTGTCAGCACTGCTGCCATAGTCGCTGCGGTCGCCATGTACGTCTTTCGGGGTTTAGGGATCACCGGTGGTTTCCACCGTCTGCTGGCGCACCGGTCGTTCAAAACCAGTCGTGTGGTGCAGTTTATATTTGCCCTGGCGGGTAGCCTTGCGGTGCAAGGCGGTCCGTTGTGGTGGGTGGCGCATCATCGCCATCATCATGCCGAAACCGAAACGGAACAAGACATCCATTCGCCGGTCACCCACGGTATGTGGCAAGCCCACATGGGTTGGATGATGACGGACGCAGCGTTTAATGAAAAAGGCACCAACGCGCGCGATCTCCACAAATTCCCGGAAATTAAATTTTTGCAGCGCCACTACGTGTGGCTGGTGCTGGCACAGCCGGCACTGTTGTATGCCTTGGGCGCCTGGCTGGGTGACGACTACAACACTTCCGGTGTACAGATGATGGTGTGGGGATTTTTCATCAGCACGGTATTCACCTGGCACGTTACCTTTATGGTCAATTCTGTTTGCCACCGCTGGGGTGCGCAACCGTATGACGCGGGGGATGCCAGTACCAACAACGTATTTATCGGAGTGTTGGGGTTTGGTGAAGGTTGGCACAACAACCATCACATGTTTGCCAGCTCCGCCCGGCATGGTTTGGAATGGTGGCAACTGGACCTCACCTACCTGCTGTTGCGCGGATTGGAAAAGCTGGGTTTGGTGTCAGATCTCAAAATTCCCTTGGCTTTCCGTAAAGACCGGGATACGAAGGTAGAGGAAGAGGCTTAAGTCACGCTGCCGGCGCGTTTTTCTAGCTTCCATCTAGTTCTATCTAGTAGCCATCTGAGCCAGCACCATGCACAACTACGTGGCTGACAAAGTCATTGTCATTACCGGCGCCGCCAGCGGGTTCGGCCGGCTGGTCGCGCAAAAAGCCGCTGCCTTAGGCGGCAAAGTGGTGTGCGCCGACATTAACGCTGAAGCGTTGGATGAAACCGTCGCCAGTGTCACTACCGCGGGCGGAGAAGCGCTGGGACAGATTGCGGACGTTACCCACCTTCCTCAAATGCAGACGCTTGCTGCCGCGGCCAAAAAGGCATACGGGCGTATCGATGTGATGCTTAACAACGCCGGCATCATGCCGCTGGCATTTTACAGTGATCATGCCGATGCCCAGACGGCCTGGGACCGTTGTATAGACATCAACATCAAGGGTGTGCTGCATGGCATCGTCGCTGTTTACGATGCCATGATTGAACAAGGTCGCGGACACATCATCAACGTGTCTTCCATATATGGGAACTTTCCGGTGGCAGGCGCCGGCGTGTACGGAGCCAGCAAGGCAGCGGTGAACTTCTTGTCTGAATCGTTGCGGATGGAATCCCAAGGTAAGATCAAAGTCACCATCGTCAAACCAACCGGTGTACCGGGCACCGCGTTAGGCCAGGGGATTGTTAATCCCGAAGCCATTGTCGGCATTCTTGGGGCCAACATGCCAACCTACGGGCAAATGATACAAGCGCATCAAGCTGGCGAGTTACCGGCCGAACACACCGATCCGCAACATATCGAATACTACGCGCTGGAGCCGGAACACCTGGCGGAACAGATTGTCTACGCCATCAATCAGCCATGGGGAGTGAGTATCGGCGACATCACCGTACGAGCTGCTGGAGATGGTTATATCTTGTAGCCTGCCGGGTGTGGCCGGGGGCGCGGGGAAAGGAAAGGTGGCGAAAGATGGCCAAGAAAAGCCCCAATGTCGGCCCGAGACATAAGAACCCGCAAAATATCAGACTGATCTTCTGATTTCAAAACTTCTATCTTTAGGCATGCAACTACACAGGGTGAGAGTCTCATGCCGTCTATTTATCTGATTGAAGGCCCCGTCGGGGCAGGCAAATCCACATACGCTGCAAAACTTGCGCTTAAACACGCCGCGCCTCACCTAGATCTCGATGAATGGATGGTCACCCTGTTTTCGCCGGACAGACCCACAGATGATTTTGTGGCGTGGTATACGGAGCGTAAGCAACGGTGTATCCAACAGATTTGGGCAGTTTCCCAGCAGGTTTTATCGGCGGGTTCGAGGGTGGTCTTAGAATTAGGGTTGGTGCAAGCGATCGACCGACAAGGGTTCTATCATCTGGTGGACGGCACCGACTATGAGCTGCAGGTTCATCTGTTGGATACACCGTTTGAAGAGCGGCGCCGCAGGGTGCTGGTACGCAACCAGCAAGAGGCTGGCACCTATAAAATGCAAGTCTCTGCAGAGATGTTTGAGGTGGCCAACAGTTTCTGGGAGGCGCCGACGGAATCTGAAATGCGCAGCAGAGCCATTACCGTTATTGATGCGGCGTAGCCACGCTGTAGCTTTCATGCCAAATCTCCTAGTGCTCAAACCACTTTATAACTTAGGATCAGCGGGTTTGTGGGGTTTTTGGGCTAGACGGCGTACTGCCGGTGGGGTTGGGCCCCATCAAGGTGCGCCAACAACGCCCAAGGACCCCACAGACCCGCCCTGTGGGAGTTCGCCAGCTTTACGCTAACTGCGTCATTGCTCGTCGCAATATCCGGATATTACTCCTCACTCTTCCTGGCCAGCCCAAAGCTGGCGAACTCTGATCCTAAGTTATAAAGTGGTTTGAGCACTAGAGTCCCGCGGCGTTAAGATCCCTCCAGCATCTGTGCCAAAAAGCGCGTCGGCTAAAGCCGCCGCGCCTCAACACCCTGTGGTGTTGGTGCCAAACAATTAGCACCGTCCTCGCGAACAACAGCCGATGCAAACCGTAGATTAGATTCCGTTTGAAGGGGGTGCTGTCGCGCCGTATGCAGCGAATGACTGCAGCTTCATAGCGTACATGGGCGGCTTCGTCGACCAGTATCTTGTCGCAAATGGCTTGGAGGTAGGCATGACGGGTGGCCTGTTTGAGGGCCGCGTAGTAACTCAACGCGATGATCTCCGCGGTGATTCGGTTCATCAAACTTGCCGGGGTATTTGTGCTGTTTGCGGTGGCCTGGGTAGTTTTGACGGTAGTGCTGGCGTTTTATGGTTGGTGGCTGCAACCGGTTGTTCCCCAGGATAAGTCTGCAGAGTGCTATCAGTGGGCGGTTCAAGAACTGCAAAGCAGAAATCCCGGCAGCGCGTCCCTGATGCTCATTGAAGAGGGTCAACCCACGCACGAGCACCACCAACCGCGCGGCACTCGTAGCGACACTCTTTTCCCAACGGCTTCTTTCAGTAAGTTCATCACCGCTCCCACAGTGTTGCTCAAGGCTCCTCGCTCAAACACGGATCGCGAGATCCGCGTTGGCATCGGGCCAGGCAGTGAATTTTTGTATTCTGGCGGTGGGTATTTGCTGCTGCAGTTACTGATAGAAGAGGTCACTGGGGAGGATTTTGCCAACTAGGTTGGATGGGAGTTGCTGGAGCCGCTCGACATGACCCGCTCGACCTATGCATTTGGAGGACAACGGTGTTTTCACTCCTCAGCTGGTGCAAACCATGCGCCAACCCCATGGCTATCTTATGGGTGCTGGGATATGGGGTTTAGGCGCCATTTTGTACGCGCCGACGGGTAATGGCGACGTGGTGTTTGGCCGCTAAGGTAGCAATGGCGCTGGTAGCCCAGGGGCGATCCTACTGTTCATGTTGATTTTCTTGCGACGTAAACAACAGTGAATGGTTAAATTTTGTCATCCGCCACGCCGGTTTGTTGCGTGTGTGCACTATGGGTACCATGCCAGTTCTCGTGAACGGCTGTAGGACTGATTATTTATGTCCATCAGACTAATTTTTAGTGCAGCAATTTTGTTTGGCTGGGTTGCGGCGAGCGCCTCTGAGCAAGACGTCCGTAATCAAATTGGCTTAGGCGCGCTGGTGTTTTCAGACAATTGTATTAAATGTCACCAGTTGGACGGCTACGGACAGGAAAAACTCTATCCGTCATTACGTGATCCCAAGCTGCTGGCTGACAAAGAACGCTTAATACGCGCCATTTTGCATGGTCGATTGGCTGTCGGCGAGGTTGCCGAGAGCGAAGGTGCCCGGCTTATGCCCCGCTTGGACTTTCTCACCAATGAAGAAATTGTTGCCATCGTTGCGTTTATCACCAACAGTTGGGGCGACGAGGTGATTGTGGTGAGTGAACAAGACGTCCAAAACGCGCGATAACACTTCTCACCACGCGGAATTCCCACGCGGACTTAACACTCGGACTCAAAGAGGCAAGTTCACAGAGAAAGTTATGCAAAACCAAACGCTGATGACTTGGATTCAACTGCTGACCAGCGTGTGGGTGTTTCTGGGCCTAGGTCTGGTGATCTGGGAATTGCAGCAGGTGCGCACCTTGGCCAGAGCGCAACTCACCAGCGACAATTTTTCCATCAATTTTTCTATCAGTTTTGCCAGCAGCACCGCGATTATGGGTGAAGACGCGGCCAAGGTATTGGCCAAAGCGTGCTTAGAACCAGGCGCGCTAAACCTTCGTGAAACCACGTTGCTCGGTCACTACTATGAACAGCAGATGTCCCTGGTATTGCTTACAAAGTTACTGACAGGCCGAGACGGCGTATACTAAAAGGGTACCTGGCAAGAATCTGCTAAGCCCATCTCTCTGACATTTTTGCCACGGCATTTGGCCGTGCGTGGTTTCTACGGCAGGATCCCGCCTGGTGGGATCACAACGGGCCGCTAACGATTAGGCCCGCGGTTCATCGGATACGGTTGCCAGCGTTCTAACGTGACCTTGGGCAGCACCGTTGGGTTGACACAGCTCATCGGCCATTTGCCGCGCAGCACCAAAGCGACTTCACGTCCCACGCGGCGTCTGGTCTCCGGACGCATGCGGGTGGTGGCGGAAGCCACGTGAGGGGTGATCACCACGTTTTCCATGCCAAACAGCGGATTGTCGAGCTCTGGCGGTTCCTGCTCCAGTACATCCAGGCCGGCTCCGGCAATGTGCTGGTTGTGTAACGCTTCGATGAGGGCGGCCTCGTCAATAATCGGCCCGCGCGCGGTGTTGATGATGACAGCGCTCTCTTTCATCTGGGTAAAGGCATCGGTACTGAAAGCGTGATGGGTCTCGTCATTGTGCGGGGCGTGGATCGAGATATAGTCGCTGCGTGCCAGCAATTCCGGGAAGCTCACCGGCTCCACCCCCGCGCCGGTAATTTCCAGCTCACTGACGTAGGGGTCAAATGCGATGACGTTGAGGCCAAAAGCTTTGGCGCGCCTGGCCATACAGTGGGCAACGTTGCCAAATGCAAACAGGCCCAACGTCTGGCCATACAGGCGCGGGATTTTGCTCAACAACGGCCGCGCTTGGTACCAGTCCCCATCCCGAGCCATCCGCACCATGGTGGGCGTGCGCCGTGCCATGTCCAGCAGTAAACCCATGGCGTGGTCGGCCACTTCTTCGATAAATACATCAGGGACGTTGGTCACCACTATGCCCACCTCGGTGGCGGCGGCTATATCAACCATGTCGACACCGACGCTGCCCACGCCAATCACCACGCAGTTTTCCAGGGCGTCGATCACCTGTTTGTCGATGGTTAATCCCCAGGAGGTAATGATGGCGTCAACGTCGCGCACGCCGTTGGCAAATTCTTCCGGGGTATCTGCGCGCACATCGATGATGTCGGCGATGGGCGCCAGCGCCTCCAGTTCCAGGGAGTACCGTTCCTCCACAGTCTGATTGCGGGCTTGTTTAGGTAGCTGAATGCCGACACGTTTTTTGCTCATGGATTACTCCGCGGGGATGTACCAGATAGGTGAGGACCACACGCGCTCCTGCAGGGTGGCGTGTAAATCGGGACGGGGAGCGACGCCCGCTTTAACGGCGTCCCAGGTGGACCAGCGGCAAGTTGGGTTTTCCAGGGCGCGTACGTAATAAAACGCTTGCTCATCCGGGTTGAAGTCCGGGTCTTGCCACACCGCCATGAGTTCCGCGGCGCCGGTGTTGGTAGAAATGCTGCAATCGCTTAAATCCACGCTGGCGCCGTTGTCAGGGCAACGGTGGGTGGTTGGGTCCACCCGTAAACCATCGGAACACGCCACATCGTAGACGCGTTCACTCATCTCGCCGTCTTTGAATGAACCCTTGATGATCTGTACGCGTTGTAATGGTGCGCTGGTGGCATCCCGGGCTGCCCACGCGATGAAGCTGGGCGCGGATTTGCCGCGTGCGCGTAGATCCCCACCCATGGGGACACCTTGTGCGTACGCGGTCTCTACCCAATTGGACTGCTTGAGCAACTGCGGGTCGTAACCGTAACCCGCAAACAAACGCGCGCTCATGCGCGGGCCACTGGTGGCAAACGTCTCTTTGCGGCGAAACGCGTCAAAGATACTGTCACGGGTATTTTGCTCCGCCCATACACCGGCCAGACCGGAAGCGCTCCAGGTGTTGAACGCGTTTTCTAAAAACAGCCGGCCGTCCACATCCATGGTGGCACGCAGCGCCAAACCGTCATCTGCCTCGGCATCGTCGTATGCTGTGGGGTCGATGGGCACCGAGCCGCGTTGCCGACTGTTGGCGTCCAAGATGCCAATTTTGGAGAAGAAGTTTTCCTCTTCAAAAGAACCGGCCCCGGTATGGGTATCGCTGGCGCCGATCAAACCAAATTTGTAGGGGTTGGTGCCGGTTTGCGCCTCCATTTGCAGGCCGCGTAGATAAGCCTGGCGCACGTAGCTGCCGTTTTCTTCACTGTGCAGCATGGTGGCCACCCGGTACGGCATAATTTCAAAGTCAGCCCACTCGTCGTTGGGCGACAAGAGCGGATGTGTGTCGGAGGTGCCTTTGACCTGGGTGACTTCAACCAAGGGCTCGTTGCGCATACGACGCTGAGCATATTGGCTGTCGATGGGCTCACCGGCCCAGTTGGTCATCATGAACATTGCGCCGTTGGAGCCGTTGGAGTTGTGCGGTATGGCGATGCTGTCGATGCCTTGCCCGCGTAAGGCATCCATCCATGCCCACAACCCTTCCGGGTTTTGCGAATGGAAACGCGAAAAAGGAATGCGCGGCACGCGGTCGCCGCTACGGAAAATCACGTTGCGGTGCAGGTTGCCGCGTTGGTCGGTGCTGCTGGTGTATTCGTAGGCAACAAACGTTGTGAACTTACCCGGTTCGTAATGGGCTTCAGCGGCGGCGACGGAGTCGCGCCACGCTTCGCTCACAATGTTGTTGATCAACTCGGAATCGATGCTGCCGTCTTGCACGCCACGAATCACGTTGGGTAGGAAGGTTGAAAACCTCTGGCCGCGGTCGACGCTGCTTTCTTCGGTGAGGTTTTCCGGCCGGTTTAAGTTGTGGAAAGGTTTGGACATTTCCAGCTTGGAAAACTCAGTGGAAGTATCGGCAGCCGCCGGCACGGCGCCCAAAAACATGGCGTGGTCGGTGACGCCATAAAAATCCAGCGGCGCCTTGAGCTGCATATCAAAACCGGCCGGATGTTTAATCGCCTCACCTTTGGCGTAGCGATATGCATCCGAGGGGGAGGCGATGGTGCCGAAGGCAAAAGCGTCAAAGCTGTAGCGGGTGTGGACATGCAGATCCCCAAACATCGGCCTGCGTGTTGCGCTTTGTTTGGCATCCATCGGCATGGTTAACAGGTCTGCTTGGAATAACGTTGGCCGGGGTGGTGCTTCCTGTGCCACGGTCACCGCACAAGGCAACGTCAACAACGTAAACAAAACCGCGTAGATCGCGGGATACCTTCCCGCGTTGGCAGAACAGCGCAAGCGCATGACTTCCCCCTTTTCCAAACCCTCTTGGTTCGCTAGTGTTGGCGCAAATGCCGCCGGGTGCAAGGTAAATACGGCGCTGAACGGAGTAGGGGATTTGGCAAACCGAGGACCTGTGTGGATCGAGTACTGGAGATAGGCGGCCACGCCGCGGGTTATTGCGGGCGCTTGTTTGCACACACGGGCGCGGATGTGGTGCGCGCGCAGTTAGCGCCCGAGCTTGCAGCACCCGCTCCGGCATGGGCGAGTGAGGCTGCCATGCAGCTGTACCTACACGCGCAGAAACGGCACGTTGCGGTGAATAACTTGGATTTACTGGCTGATTTAGCTGCGGCCGCGGATGTGTTGGTGTGCGAAGCTGAAACCGCACAACAGTTGCTGGATTACGGCTTTGATGACTGGGACACGCCGGTCAAAGTGGCCATCACCCCGTTTGGCCGCAGCGGACCGAAGCGTAACTGGCGCGGCCCTGCCAACGTGATCCTGGCCATGGGTGGCTACACCTATTTGATGGGGGATGCCGACAAAGCACCGCTGAACCTACCTGGCCACTACGTGGAGTTTCAAACTGGCACCTTAGCGTTCGCCTCTGCTAACGCCTGCCGTTATGCGGATGTAACCAACGTCGTTGACCTCAGCATGTTAGAAACGTTGATGAGCTTGTCGCAATTTACCACGGTGCGCTGGCACTGCGCCGGGGAAATACGCACCCGCCACGGTTCGGATTTCTGGTTTGTGGTGCCCAGCGATCTGTTCGCCTGTGTGGACGGCTGGGTATATCTCAACATCGTGCCCACGTTCTGGGACCCGCTAACCGTGTTCTTGGAAAAACCGGAGCTCCTCATCGACGAACGCTTTGCCAGTAACGATCTGCGCATGCAGCACCGTGAGGCGTTACACGCGATTGTGGCGCAGGTATTTGCGCCGCTCTCCAAAGCAGAAATCAGCGCGCGCGCGGAACAATGCCGTATCCCTCTGGGGGTGGTACAGACCTTGGGCGAAGTGTTGGCTGATCCCCATCTGGCAGCACGCCAGTTTTTTGTCGAGCTGCAGGATCAGCACGGACACAGTTGGCAAAGCCCAGGTGTCCCTTTTTCCGTGCGTAGCCCAGCCCAGACCCAAACCCGAGGAGACCTCTCTTGACGGATGCCAGCGGCGGGGTGGACGGCCCTTTACGAGGGGTACGCATCTTAGACTTAACCCATGTGTGGGCGGGACCGCTGGCAGTGCGTATGTTGTCCGACTTGGGTGCTGAAGTGATCAAGATAGAAGCGCCCTATGGTCGCGGACCGCAGCAGTTACCTTTTGAGCCGATTGGGGGTTGGTTAGGCGGCGAACCCGGGGACGAACCTTGGAACAACAGCGCGTTGTTCGTTAAGTTGCATCGGAATCGGCGCTCGGTGTGCCTGGATTTGAAACAAGACGATGGACGGGCACTGCTGTTGCAGCTGGTGCGCGAAGCGGACGTGATTATCGAAAACTTCAGTGCCTACGCCATGCAGCAGATGGGGCTGGGTTACGAGGTGTTGAGCAAAACCAATCCCAACATCATTTACGTCACCATGCCGGGCTACGGCTCCAGCGGCCCGTACAGTGAGCGGGTGGCATTTGGTCCGGTGGTGGAGCCTATGTCCGGTCTCACTGCCATGCTGGGATATAGCCCCGTAGAACCCCGCAATACAGCACTCGCGGTGATGGATCCGGTGGCAGGGACCCATGCGGTGGGCGCGGTGATGACCGTGCTGCGGCAACGCCAGCAGAACGGCCACGGTGCGCGCGTGGAGTTATCGTTGCATGAAGGCGGAGTGTCACTAAGCGGTCCTTGGCTCATCGATGAACAGATGGACCAAAGCCCGCAGTGTTTGGGGAATCGGCATCCGCAGATGGCACCCCACGGTATTTATCCCAGCCAAGGGGAAGATGAGTGGCTGGCCATTGCCTGTGAAACGGACGCTCAATGGGCCGCACTTTGCCAGGTCTTGCAGTCTACCCCGGGAGCGGATCAGTTCCGGGCAGATTGGCCGGTTGCTGTCCGCCATCAGCATGCGGATGCGATTGATCAAACCCTCGCCGCGTGGAGTGCACAATTCTCCAAACATGCGGCGGCAGACCTGTTGCAGCGTCACGGTGTGCCAGCCGGCCCGGTAAACACCACACCGGACATGACGGCGGACGCGCACATACAAGCCCGCGGTTTTTTTGTGTCGTATGAACGTTTTAACACGCCAATGCCTGGCAACCCCATTCACATGGCGGGTTTAAACCCGGACCAATGGCGCCCATGCCCGCGTCTTGGGGAGCACAACCGCGAAGTGTTAAGTGAGTGGCTGGCACTCTCCGACAGCGAAGTGGCGGCGTTGGAAAACGAGGGCATTTTGTTCGACCGCCCACCGGACTGAGGTGATAGAATCGCGGCCTTTTTTCAAGCGGGCGATTTATGGAGTTTGTGCTAGGCCAGCGCTGGATCAGTCAGACTGAGACCGAACTGGGTTTAGGTATTGTGGTGGAGATCGAAGGGCGTAATGTCACCGTGCGATTTCCCGTTGCTGAAGAAGACCGCGTATACGCGCAGAGCAATTCGCCGCTGGCGCGTGTGGTTTATCAGCCTGGTGACACGCTCCATGACGAAAGCCAACAAGCGCTTACCGTACAGGGGGTTGAAGACCTTGACGGTTTGCAGTGTTACCTGGTGCGAGACGCTGAAGGATCAGAACGTGTGATGCCGGAAACACAAATCTCCGGCTTGATCCATCTAAGCACGCCGCGACAACGTCTGCTCAGCGGTCAGTTTGGCAAGGCCCAGGAGTTTCAACTAAGGGTGGCGTCGCTGCATCATCGTCATCAGCTACAACAATCGGCAGCCCGCGGCCTGCTGGGTACCCGCACCAGCTTGTTGCCGCACCAGGTGTACATTGCGCATGAAGTGGCCAGCCGCTTTGCTCCGCGCGTCCTGCTGGCGGATGAAGTGGGCTTAGGCAAAACCATCGAAGCCGGCATGATTATTCATCATCAGCTGCAGACGGGCTTAGCTTCCCGGGTCTTGATCGTGGTGCCGGATGCTTTGCTCCACCAATGGCTGGTGGAGATGTTGCGAAAATTTGGTCTGCGGTTTGCGCTGTTTGACACTGAGCGTTTGACGGCGCTGAAGGACAGTGACGAAGGCAATCCATTTGAAACCGAGCAACTGGTGCTGTGTGGTCTGAGTTTGTTTATCGATGAACCCGACACGTTGGACCACGCCACAAGTGCCGGGTGGGATCTGTTGGTGGTGGATGAAGCGCACCATCTGCACTGGTCGGAAGAAGACGTTAGCCCGGAATATGCCGCCATCGAGCAGTTGGCTCAATTTTGTGATGGCTTGTTATTGCTCACCGCCACGCCCGAACAACTAGGTCGCGCCAGCCACTTTGCGCGTTTGCGTTTGTTGGACCCATCACGCTTCAGCGACCTGGAGGCGTTCCTGGCTGAGCAACAAGGCTACGTAGCACTCAACGATGTGGTGCATCAGCTACTTGCCGGCAATGAACTGACCGAGTCACAACAACAGCTGGTGGCATCGTTTGTGGATGTGCAGCGGGAACAGATCAATCCCGAGCAGCTTATCCGTCAGCTGTTGGACCGCCACGGTACGGGCCGAGTATTGTTTCGCAATACCCGTAACGCAGTCACCGGCTTTCCTAAACGGGTTTTGTATGGATATGCGCTGCAAGCGGATGCGGAACATCCGGCCAAACACGCGCTTTATGGTCTGCAGCCAGAAAGTGAACTGCGTAAATACGCAGCGGACTGGGTAAAGCTGGACCTGCGTGTGCAATGGCTGGAAGACTTCCTCAAACACCATCGTCAGGACAAAGTGCTGGTCATCTGCGCGGCGGCGCAGACCGCAGTGGATCTCGAACATCACCTGCACCTCAATGCCGGGATCCGTAGCGCGGCGTTTTACGAAGATTTGTCCATTGTGGAGCGAGACCGGGCAGCCGCCTATTTCGCCGATGAAGAAGCCGGCGCACAGGCCTTAATTTGTTCCGAGATTGGCAGCGAAGGGCGCAATTTCCAGTTTGCCCATCACCTGGTGTTGTTTGATCTGCCCACCAATCCGGATCTATTGGAGCAGCGCATAGGCCGGCTCGACCGCATTGGGCAGAACGAAGACGTACAAATTCACGCCCCCTATGTAGACGGGGGTGCGCAGGCGGCGTTGTACCGTTGGTTTGACGAAGGTATGGACGCTTTCTGTCACAGTTTTTCGGCGGGTGCCGCGGTGTTGGAGCGGTTCAGCGACGCGCTGCAACCGTTCCTCGACGGTACTGCGGTGGATGACGCGGCTTTTGCGCAACTGGTGGCCGACACCGCCGCGTACACTCGTACGTTGCGTGAAGAGCTGCAGCAGGGGCGGGATGCGTTGCTGGAGTTAAATTCCTGCCAACCCCAGGTAGCCGCTCAGGTGATTGACGCCATTAAGACACACGAACAAAGCGACGCCATTCAAAGCTACATCGAACAAGCTTGCGAAGTGTTTGGCGTTGATCCGGAATTTCACTCCGAACACAGTCTGATTCTGAAACCCACGGAACAAATGTTGTTACACAGCTTCCCCTATGTGGGAGAAGACGGTCTCACGGTCACCTTCAACCGTGACAAGGCGCTGGTACGTGAAGACATGGAGTTCATCACCTGGGAGTCACCCATCACCACGGAGGTGATGGATATGGTGTTGGGTTCGGAGCTGGGTAATACCAATATAGGAACCATCAAGCTGAAGGTGCTGCCGCCGGGTACCTTATTGGTGGAGTGTTTTTATGCCATGCGCTGCAGCGCGCCGCGGAAATTCCAAACCGGCCGATTTTTGCCGGAAAGTGTTGTGCGTGTGTTGTTGGACAGTACTGGACGTGACCTCACTGCGGCCATTTCCCATGATCAACTGAACCGCGTGTGCGCCAAGGTGCCGCGCACCGCCCGCACCGCCATTGTCAAAGAGATACGCGGGGCCTTGGCGGGTATTCTGGATCGGGTAGAACAACAAGTGCAGAGCCAGCAGCAACCGCTCATTGATAGTGCCATAGAGGAAGTGCACCAGGTGGTGGGCGGAGAGCTGAATCGGCTGCGGGATCTTGCACGTATCAATCCGTCCATCCGGGAAGTGGAACTTGCCTTCCTCGAACAACAGCAGCAACACGCGGTCGAGTACATACAACAGGCGGCATTAGAGCCCCAAGCCATTAGGGTGGTGATTGCAACTTGAGCACCCACTGGCTATTTGGCTATCTGCACTGGCCTCGCACCGTCCTATTGCTCAGCTTGTTATTGTTGCTGGGTTCCGGCTACTACGCCAGCCTGTTTCGTTTTGATGCGTCCGCCGACACCCTGGTGGTGGAGGGCGATAAAGATCTTGCCACGTACGAGCGTGTGGCCGCTATTTTCGGCGGCGATGATTTTCTGTTTCTCACCTTCCAGCCCAACAATCGCCAACCTATAGAGCCGGACTCGTTGGTGACATTGGGCCAAATTGCCGACGACCTAAGCCAGGTCGAAGGTGTCCAGAGTGTGTTCAGCGTGCTCGATGCGCCACTGCTGAAAAGCCCGCCAATGACCTTGGCGGAGTTGGCGGATGGTTTCCGTACCCTGCGTTCAGCAGATGTGGACTTTGCTCTAGCCCAGGATGAGTTGGTGAATAGCCCGTTTTTTCGCGAGCTACTTATCACCGCGGACGGTACCGCCACCGCCATCAAAATTGATCTGGCAGCCAACATGGAGCTGCTTGCCATCACTGATCAGCGTGATCGCCTGCGCGCAGCGGGCAACACCGATAGCGCGGAGTGGACCTCGGTCAGCGCTGAATTTCGACGCGTACGCGAGGCTTACCTCCTCGAACGCGAACAGCTGATTAACGACACACGCGCCGTGAAGGCCAAGTATGCGTCTGCGGGTACGCTGCACCTTGGCGGTGTGCCGATGATCGCCGCGGACATGATCACCTATGTGAAGCGGGATTTGAGTGTGTTTGGCGGCTTGGTACTGGTGTTGATGATCGCAGCACTGGCCATTTTCTTCCGCCATTTACGTTGGGTGGTATTGCCAATTCTTACCGCCGGTTTGAGCGTGGCTTATACCGTTGGCCTGCTTGGCTTCCTGGATTGGCAAGCCACGGTGATTTCCTCCAACTTTATCTCGCTGTTGGGGATCACCACCATCTCGCTGACCATCCATTTGATTGTGCACTATCGTGAGCTGTTGCACACCCAGGCGGATCTTGCTCTGGAAGAGCGGGTTGCGACGACCATGCGAGAAAAGTTTGCGCCGTGCTTTTTCACCGCGCTCACCACCATGGCGGCGTTTGGCTCCCTGACAGTGAGCGGCATAGTGCCGGTGGAAGACTTTGGCTGGATGATGTGTATGGGCATCCTCTTGTCCTTTTTCACCACCTATACCTTTTTCCCCGCGGTGCTGTTGATGATGCGCAAAGAGGTCCCCACCGGGCACAGTGGCCGGGTGAATCACTTTGTGCGGGCACTGGGTGAGCTAACCCGCTGGCGACCGTTAGTCATCGCCTTGGGCGCGCTGGTGTTGGCGGTGGTGGCCTACTTTGGAATCCAACGGGTGTCTTTGGACAATCGTTTTGCCGAGTACTTTGATGACAGCACTGAGATATATCAGGGTATGCGCTATATCGATCAGCAGCTGGGCGGTACCATTCCGTTTGATGTGGTGTTGTCTTTTCCGCCCTATGTCGAAGAAGTGTTCGACGAAGAAGACGATTTCTTTTTCGAAGAAGAAGAGGAAGATCCTTATCCGGAACGATATTGGTTTTCCCGCGGCATGCTGGACCGGTTGGAGCAAGTGCACCGCTTTTTGGAAGCGCAGCCGCAGGTGGGGAAGGTGCTGTCGCTTACGGCATTGGAAGATTTTGCGCGGGAGTTTAATGACGGTGAGAAACTGTCGAGCCTTGAAATTGTGGCGGTGCTCGGCGCGGTTCCACCCCATCTGCACGAGGAGTTGATACAGCCCTACGCGTCTCCACAGACCGGGCACCTGCGTTTATCCGGTCGCATTATCGAAAGTGGCCCCGCCTTTGACCGCGAGGAATTCGGGCAACAGATCATTGCGTTTGGTGCAGATGAAGTGTCTTTCACCGAAGATGAAGTTGAGGTGACCGGCATGATGGTGTTGTTCAACGGCATGTTGAAACAGCTGCTGGATTCACAAATTGATACGTTGAGCTACGTGTTAGGCGCTGTGTTTGTGATGTTCCTGGTATTGTTGCGTTCCATTCCACATGCCCTGCTGGGCATGATTCCAAACACGTTGGCGGCAGCCACGGTCATTGCTGCTATGGGGTATGCGGGTATACCGCTGGATATGATGACCACCACCATAGCGGCCATCTGCATCGGTATCGGGGTGGATGACACCATTCACTATCTACATCGGTTCCGCCTCGAATACGCGCGCTGGGGGGATGCCAGGGTTGCGGTGAGTTTCAGTCACGCCAGCATTGGCCGTGCGCTCTACTTCACGTCGGTGACGGTGATTGTAGGTTTTTCCGTTTTATACTTCTCAAACTTTGTGCCCACGGTAATGTTTGGATTGTGGACTGCGGTGGCGATGTTCCTGGCTTTGATTGCAAATCTCGCCTTGTTACCCGCGCTGTTGGTGTTAACCCACGCCAAACGGCCGCCGGATCCGACCGTACGCACCGACGTTGCGTATTGATTCAGCTAGGGTGCTTCTGAACTTTTGAGACTTATTCTTCAGGCACCCTAGTCCACGTCTCGCCGGCCTTTCACAACGCCCCGCACGCGATCCAGCAGCGTTTCAAATTTCATGTCGGTGAATTCACCCGCGTCAAGGAAGATGCCATCACACACTGGACACTGCTCATACCAGATGTGACTTTGCTCCGGATCGACACGTTTGAGCATTGGCCCGTGCCCCAGCGGGCAATCAATGTCGTCCACTTCGTCCAGCGATTTACCCACCCGCGGACTGCCGGTGTCTAATACGGCTTCCGCCAGCCAGGTTGACTTCATGCGTTGTAGATCGTCTGGATAAACCCACAAACCGGCGCACACGTTACAGCGCTGGATTTCGATCTCATCACCATAGCGCGCAGCCACCAGTTCACCGGTACATTTTGGACAATCCACGCACTATGCTCCTGACTTCATTGCACACACGGGGTAAGGATGACGCAAACGGTGCTGCAGATACAGTCGCAGGACAGTCAAGGTGATACAACTACGGTAACGCTTACGCCACAGCAAGGCGCGCAGCTGCAGAGTTATGCCACTCGTCTGGCGGGCCTGGACCTACATTGGCTTGCCCCGGCTGATGCGGATCGTGGCGCATGTTTTGCCATGGTGCCGTTTTGTAGCCGCGTTTCGTTTGGCAAATTTAGTTATAGAAATCAATCAGTTGTATTGCCTTCCAATAATCCGCCGGAGGCTCATGCGATTCACGGTCATGGATTCCAGCGCGCCTGGGAGGTGATTGAAACCCAGCGTGACACGGTGCTGCTGGGTTATGAGTACCCGGCACAAGCTTGGCTATGGCCGTATCGCGCGCGTCTGCGCTACCGCGTAACCGGCCGCCGTTTGCACGTGGAGGCCGCAGTGACAAACCTCGCGGCGGCAACCATGCCGTTGGGGTTAGGGTTACATCCCTATTTCCCGCGCACCCGCGGCGTTGTGGTGCAGGCGCAGGTGGCACAGTGGTTGCAATTGGATGCGCAACTGTTGCCGGTGGCGCTCAGTGACATTCCGCCGGAATTGGATCTGCGCCACGGTCTAACGCTCAGTCAACAAACCCTCGACCACGTATTTACCGGCTGGAACGGCACGGCGCTGCTGACCTGGCCGGCTTCCGGTGAAGCACCGGCGCGGCAAATTAGCTTGCAGAGTTCCTGCCCGTATCTGGTGGTATGGGCGCCGGATGGGGAAGACTACTTTTGTGTGGAGGGTGTGAGTAATTTGCCTGATGCATTTAATGGCAAGGTGGCTGAGTATTTAGATGGAGAGCCTGGTTTTGTGCAGCTCGGTCCGCAAGAGGTGTATCGCTGCTCGTGGACCTTTGATCCGCAGCTGCAGCACGTTGACTAATTTGTTTTAAGGAGAACACATGTTGCTGAAACGTACATATTGGCTGGTGGTGGGAGTGCTGCTGAGTGGGTGTGCAGCGCCGGGCAACGTCGAGGTCTATCTGCAGAACATCACGCCGATGCCGTCTAGCCTGTTTGATACGGTCAAGCAGATCTTGAGTTTGCGCGACAGGGAGGTGTTCACCTATACGTTAAAAGGCAAAGTGTTTACCTCCGGCTTAGACCAACGATTTGACAAAAGCGGAGAAATCAGCCGCTCAGAGTTGGAGCCGTTGGCAGGGCCGAGGTAAAGCCCTCATCTTCATGTCATGCCAGCAAGCGCCGACTTACTTAATACAGATCGTCACGGACTGCCAGTTACGCCTCCCGACAGAACTGTGCGATGCTGGCTGCGGTTTCCCGGCTGATGTCGGGGCAGGCAATGGCAAAGATCTCGACGCCGTGGGTGGTGCCCATGACCTGACGGCAGCGTGCAGGGACGCCAGCGCGCAACAACGCGCGATAAAATTCGATGCCTTCGTCCCGCAGCGGATCACATTCGTTGACGCTGATGACGGTTGGCACCAGATCGGCTAGATCTTCTTCGGTGGCGAAGCTGGGCCACGCCAGCGGGTTGCCTTGCTCAAAGTGTTCGATGCCATACGCCATGGCGCCGCGGTTGTCGTGCAGGTCAAGGAGCAAACCGTTGTTTTCGATGGAAGATGGAAAACGCTCTTGTGGCCATGCGCCGGCGATGTAGGGGCACAGTGCGTAGAGGCCGCGCACCAATCCCAAATCCCCTTCTTGTTTGAGTTTGAGGCCGGTAGCGAGGGTAAGGTTGCCACCACCGCTTTCGCCCGCGACGATAATGTGCTCAGCGTCTATGTTCAGTGTGTCAGCTTGTTGAGCGAGCCATTTAACACCGCTGACACAGTCATTGAGACCGGCCGGGAAGGGTGCTACCTCCGGGGCCGAAGAAGGGATCAAGGCATTCCTGAAATCCACCATGGCCACGGCGACACCTTGCTGCGCAATGATTTTGCCCCACGCGCGATACATGCCGTCGTAGCAGGACATCGTCTGCATACCGCCGCCGTGGATGTAATAGACGCAGGGTAGACGCTCATTGTTGTCTGGCCGTAGAAAACGGATGTTGATGTTATTGCCATCCGGCGCGGAGACAAATTGGTGATCGGTGATGGATAAACCCGCGGAAGGCGCCACCTCCTCGTTGTCGATCATATTCAGTGCGGCGGTCATCTGTTCACGTTGCGCCAATGCCTCTTCGGTATTGACCTCTGCCAACAGCTGCTCCCGGCTCTCTACATTGGCAGCTGTCTGAGAGGGAATGGCGCCGATGACAGCTTTGATGCGTGGGTCGATACGGGGGTCTGATTGGATTTTGCTCATCTGAAGGCCTGTTGGTTTTCTGTAAGTAAAGTCTCGCCAACCGCAAGCCTGCTGTAAATGAAAACTAAAACGTGCTGAGGGCTTGTTGCAGTAGCTCGGGCCACTGCCGATGCCAACAACAGGCATGGTCCTGGCCAGGAATCACGCGCACGTGTGCCTGCATGAATTGGCTCGGATAGTGGTTGCTCAGCTCAGGCGGTACCACTTCATCGTCGCTGCCGACGTAGTGGATTTGAGGGATGCCGGCGGTCTGCTGAATTTGATCTACAGGATTGAGAGAACCATACAAAGACGTATAGCCGTGCAGCTCAGTCCATTGGTTGATGTTTAGGTTGGCTGCAACGGTGATCACACCTTTTAGCTGGGTGATTCCAGGTGCCATTAGCATGGCCAAGCTGCCTCCGCCGCTGTAACCGATCAATACCACCTCACGCCCGTTCGCAAGCTGGTTGGCGACAAGCGTCATGCTGTCCGCGACTTGTTTGGCGTAGCGGTGCGTGGTCCACCATTTGGGGTGGCAGGTGTCTGATGTTCGCGCAACAAAGTAACAAGGCCGCCCCAGCAGGGCGCTGGCATGGGGATCCTGTTGCATAAGAGACAACACGTACGGAACGCGTGGTGATGGATCTGCGGCTACCTCGGTTGGGGTCGTAAAAGGTGTACCGTCGCCATGGATATATATGTGTAGCGGACCGTCCCGCGCAGGACCTCTTTGTGTAGCAATTTGGTGGGTGAAGCCATCCCCGGCAACCAACTGCTTGTGCCAGCCGCTGCAGCCGCTGGCGGTGACAAGCAACCAGCCACAATACAGCAGCGCCCTGAGGCGTGTTTGGTAAAGTGCGGGCTTAGCGCAGTTCGGTGGGCACAAAGAAAAAGTCGCCCACTTCGTGACCGGCGGCTTTGATGGTTTTGAAATCAGGCTGTTGTTCGAAATCCATGTCTTGTGCGGCCAAGGTTACGCGGTCTTTCACGCGTACGTACAGTTCCGGCGCGGTTAACAAATCACCGTTGTTTTCCAGCTCGTCAAAAAAAGCCTTGGCAAAGACGGAATGGCCTTCACCGCCGCCGTCCAACACCGGGCTGTCACCGCCGGATGAAAGCAACAGGCGCGCTCGTTTTTGCAGCTTTATTTTGAAGAAATCCGTGTTGTCGTAGCGCGGCGTGTTATCGCCGAGCAACAAAAAGGTGGGTTCGGTGGATAGCAAGCCCGCATAGCAGGAATCCGCTACCACCAGCACACGTCGTGCCTTTAGGCGTGATAGATGTCCCGAAATAAATTCGTTGGCAACCCAGTAGGTGTTGCGAGGCGGTGGTTCTGCGTTGGCCGGTAGCCAGTAGCCGATCTCGTTGCCGCCGGTGTTGAGGCGGTTGCCGTGGCCAGCATAGAAAATCAGCAGATTGTCGTTTTCACCCACCAGGGAATAAAGGTCGTTAATGGCTTCCATCAATTCGATGTTGTTGCCGTCTTCTATTGTGATGACGGTAAAGCCGTATTTGTCCTCGAGGATTTGGCGTGCCCGGGTGACGTCATTTAACGGCGTGTCCAAATCCTCCAAGGTGCTGTAGTTCTGATTGCCGATAAGCAGCGCAAAGTAGCGACCAAGTTCCAAATCGCGATACATACGTGGTTTGATTTGTTTGGCTTCTTCACTCTGCTCTTTCACAATCCGCATCACCGGTTCGCGGGTTTTGGGTAAACCTGACAAACGCACGGTGGTTTCCTGTTTCTGGCTTTCGAGCTGGGTGATCAGAGACTCCAAAGTTTTAGCCTGGGCTGCCGCAGCTTCTTGGGCAGCGGACTGCTCGGCGCTGCTGCTGTCGAGCTGCTGGCGCAGTTGGTTAACCTGATCGCGCAGCACATCGAGCTGCTCTTCTTTTTCGCGCAGAGACTGTTCCAGCTCAGTGCGCAGCTGCTCCTGTTCACGCGCAGCGGCTGAAGCAAACATCAGATCGTCTTCCGCCATGCCCCAAGCTGCGCGATACCAATTTAGCGCCTGTAACTTGTCCATAGGTACGCCGCGGCCGGTTTCATACAGCGTGCCGAGGTTAAACTGAGCACGGGTGTTCCCCTGCTGCGCGGCTCTTTCATACCACAGCGCCGCGGCTTGATAGTTGGGGGTGGTGCCTAGACCTTTTTCGAATATTTCGCCCACGTTGGTTTGCGCTTCGGCATCTCCGGCTTGGGCGGCTTCCATCCAGACTTTCAGCGCGGTCTGATAATCGGCACGGTCAAAAGCCACATATTCACCACCGCGTATTTCACAGTCTGCCGCGGTAGTACGAATCGGACGGCGCGGAGTGAGGTAAGTGCGCCGCCCGAGTTGCCGTACCTGTCCGGGCAGCAGGCAGTCAACCACATGTAACTTAGCCACACGCTCACGGTCGCTATTGGCAGCTTCTCCGGCGTTGGCGGGTAGCATCACCAACACCGTGGTGAGTACCGCCGCAACAGAAAAAGGGGTTGTATGTTTCATATCAACGCTTCCAATTCGGAGCGGATGTTCTTGAGCGTATCGTGGGTGCTCAAGAAGCCATCTGTCTCCATCAGGTCGTTAAGATTTTGCAACAGGTTAGTGGCCACTTCCGGGTTGTTGCTCTGCACCGCGATGTCCCGCAAGGATTCCATTAGAGTGACGATATGTTCCACCGCTTCGGGATTGCGCGGGTGTAATTCGTAGGCGTTGCGGTATTGGGTCAACGCGCCAGCGTAGTCTTGGAACAGCTCCAATCCCTGGCCGTCGTTTAGATACGCCGTGACCAGGCCTTGCACCTCGCCGTTTAACGATTCAAAAGGAATGTCGGGCGCGATGCGCGCTTGCTCCTGGACCTGCACAAAGCCGAAGTAGGTGGCAAACGCCAATCCTAGAAATACTGCAACCCCGGCTACTAGGCGTAACTTGGATTGGCCTTCAAATTCGCGCAGAAATTCAGCCGCATGCTGCTGTCTTTCGTCGCGGTTGATTGCCAAGCCGTGGCGAATGGCGCGCCACTCGCGTCGCTTTATGCCAGGAATAGGCGCGGGCTTTAAACCTTCGGATTCAGCCTGAGGCGCAGGTTTGTTGTTGAACGGGTGTTGGCCGGTGAGGAGTTGATAAATAGTGATGGCCAACGCATAGACATCGTCTGATGGGTGCGGATCGGCGCCAAAAAACATCTCCTTCGCGGCATATGAGGGGGTCAATGCCCCCAGTTCTCCGGCGTCGAATTGGGTTTCGGTGGATGCCTCACGGGTTTGTGTTTCGTTCACCGGCGCGGCGCGGGCGATGCCAAAATCCAGGATCTTAGGGTTGTCCTTGGCGCCGAGAAAAACGTTACCGGGCTTGAAGTCGGAATGGACGATGCCTTTGTTGTGTGCATAGGCCAATCCCAAGCAGATACCGCGAACCATGGGTCGCACCCGTTCTGCGCTCAAACCTGTCGGGTGATCCTTGATGAAGTCATCCAGCGGGCTGCCGGTGAGGACCTCCATGGTCAGGTAAACGAGACTACCTTGGCGGTCGAAGTCGTACACCGTGGCGATGTTCGGATGCGCGAGACTTTGTGCTTTCTGGGATTCCCGCTGCAGTGAAATCACCATCTTCTCATCGCGCTGGTAGCTGTCGGAAAGGGCCTTCAGCGCCACATAAGGATGACGATCCCGCGCCTCCTGTTTGCGCAGGTCGAGGGCTAAGTAGACCACTCCCATGCCGCCGCGGCCGAGGATCTTTTCGATGACAAAGCGGTCTTTGACGATGGCGCCCATCTCTAAGTCTGCGGCCTCGCGGGCATCTTCTGCAAGGAACTTGGCGGTGCTAGAGGTAAAGTCCGAGGCGACGACGGTCTCTTTTTCTGCGTGGTCCGCATCCTCTTGGTCGCTGATTTTTGTGGGTTTGTTTGCATCGGCAGCGGCCACGCCACCCGCAGCGGTACCTGGGTCGGCTCGATACACGGTGGTTTTGTCCGGGCCTGCCTTCTGTTCGAGGTACACAGTGGTTTTGTCTGGGGCTATCGCATCATCGCGATATAGCTCAGTGGCGTCGTCGGCAGCGGAAGCGGAAGGAAAAGCGGAATTGTCTGACTCCGCCGGCGCGTCGCGCAGCACCGTTTGCTCATCACTGCGCAGCACAGTTTGTGCGTCTTGCGGGTCATTACGCAGGACGGTTTGTTCTTCACCGCGCAGGATGGTGGCGCCGACGTCCTCCGCCTGGGATTCCGGACTGTCTGAGTCTTTGGGCTTGCCTGGCTGTTTCGGCACTCAAGCCTCCTGGCTGCGCTGGCCGCAGGGAAAGTTACATTTTAGCGCATTCGCCTGCGGGGAGATGCTGACTAGACCACGCCGTAAGCAATCATTGCGTCAGCTACCTTGATAAATCCGGCGATGTTGGCGCCTTTCACATAATCGATGTAGCCGTCTTCACCTTTGCCGTATTCCACGCAACTGGTGTGGATATCGCCCATGATGTTGCGCAATAGGTCCTGCAATTCCTGTTCTTTCCAGGTGATGCGGGCACTATTTTGGCTCATTTCCAGCCCTGAAATGGCAACGCCGCCGGCGTTGGCGGCTTTGCTGGGCGCAAACAACACCTTGGCGTTGGTGAATTCGTGGATCCCTTCCTGCTCTGTAGGCATGTTGGCGCCTTCAGATACCGCCTTGATGCCGTTGCCAATCATGGTTTGCGCTTCTGCGGTGCTGATTTCGTTTTGCGTCGCACAAGGCAGGGCAACATCAGCCGCCACCCGCCACGGCCGCTCACCGGCATAAAACTCGGCACCAAATTCTTTGGCATATTCTTCAATGCGACCACGTCGCACATTTTTTAGCTCCATCAGGAAGGCTAAACGCTCCGTATCAATACCGTGAGCGTCGTAAACAAAACCGCTGGAGTCGGAGGCGGTGACTGCCTTACCGCCCAAATGGTTGATTTTTTCGATGGCGTAGGTGGCCACGTTGCCGGAACCGGAGACCAGGCAAGTTTTGCCTTCGAGGTCTTCACCCGCCTGTTGCAACATGTCCTGCAGCATATAAACGGTGCCGTAGCCGGTGGCTTCGGTGCGGATTGGGCTGCCGCCGTATTCGCGGCCTTTGCCGGTTAGGGTGCCGGTGAATTTGTTTGTCAGGCGTTTCCATTGGCCAAATAGATAGCCAATTTCACGCGCACCGACGCCGATGTCACCGGCGGGTACGTCGGTGTCTTCACCCACGTGGCGGTGCAATTCGGTCATAAACGATTGGCAGAAGCGCATCACCTCGTTGTTGGATTTGCCTTTCGGATTGAAATCGGAACCGCCTTTACCGCCACCCATGGGTAGACCTGTGAGGCTGTTTTTAAAGGTTTGCTCAAACGCCAAAAACTTGAGGATGCTCTGATTGACCGACGGGTGAAAGCGTAAGCCGCCTTTGTAGGGGCCGATGGAGTTGTTGTTTTGTACACGGTAGCCGCGGTTGACGCGGATGTTGCCGTTGTCGTCTTCCCAGCAAACGCGGAAACTGATGATGCGGTCCGGTTCCGCGATGCGGCGCAGGATCTGCATTTCATGGTAGATCTCTTTGTCGGCAATGAAGTCGAATACGTTGGCTGCTACTTCGTACACGGCTTGATGGAACTCAGTTTCGCCGGGGTTGCGCCGGCGTAGTCCAGTCATGAATTCATCTAAGTTAACGTGATCAGATACCGCCATGTTGGTCCCCTTGTTTGCTGCGCTGAACGTGCGCGTGCTCATCTTCCATGTGACGCCTGCTCAGCCGGTGTACAGAGGCTGAGCAGGCGTCACGCAAGATTAACAAAAAGTGAGATGTTTATTCAGCAAAGCTGCGCTAGTATCCCTTACGGGAAACCCGCGCGGTCGCGGCGCGCGGTCGCGGTGGTAAGGGAGGTCGCGCCGTGGGGGTGAGCGGTTGCGAGCAACGGCCGAAAGGATTCAAAGGGGCTCATGTGGCAGGGGGCGTAAATCCGGAGCGAGGCTCTGGATAAACAAGGGATGGAAGGGGCGAATCAAGCACAAGCCGCGGCTGATTTTGAGGTCGCGATTGTCGGCTCGGGACCAGCCGGCTTAAGCGCTGCCGGACGCGCGCAGTTTCACGACGCCCAAAACGGATTGACCGCACCGTCTTATGTCTTGTTAGAAGGGTTTAACGCGCCCGCCAAAACCATCCAGCAGTACCAAAAAGGCAAACACGTCATGGCAGAGCCGGGTTTCCTGGATCTGCGCAGCGATTTTGATTTTCAGGCAGGTACCCGTGAATCCATATTAGGCGAGTGGCAGACGTCCCTGGAAGCTCAAGGGGTGAACATTCGCTACGGCGCGGATGTCACGCAAGTGAGTCGCCAGGGGGATGTGTTTCAGCTTGCGTGTGCGGACGGCAGCCGCTTAACCGCGCGCAGCGTCATTCTTGCCATGGGCACGGCGGGCAATCCGCGTAAACTCGGCGTAGATGGCGAAAACCTCCCGCAAATCCAATATCAATTAGACGATCCGGATGCCTACAGCGATGAGGTGATTGTGGTGGTCGGCGCTGGGGACGCGGCGATTGAAAACGCGATCGCGCTCAGCCACCACAACGAAGTGGTGATCGTCAACCGCCGCGACGAATTCAGCCGCGCCAAAGACGGCAACCTTAATGCCGTGCTGGCGGCGATTAATGATCCCAAAAACAAATTCTCCTGCCTGTATGAAACCAACGTGCTGCGGGTGGAGGAAAACGCCGAGGGTGACATTCCCATCACCATCTGGTTTGAAACCCCGGACGGTGAAAAAGCAGTACCGTGCCACCGGGTGATCGCACGTTTGGGTGGCATACCGCCGCGTAAGTTTGTTGAAAGTATTGGCGTTGAGTTCCCCAACGCTCGCCCTGACGCGGTGCCCGAACTGAGTAGTACGTACGAGTCCAACGTGCCCGGGGTCTACGTGATCGGCGCGTTGGCGGGTTGTCCGTTGATTAAACAGGCGATGAACCAGGGACATGACGTCATTGAGTTCATCCGCGGCAACCTGATCAAACCGGCGGATCATCCGCTGCTCGAATATCAATTCCACATGATGCCCTTCATGCGTGAGGTGGATGAGCTGCTCGAGCTGTTCCAACAACGTATTCCCATGTTCAGGGAGCTCAATACCCTAAACTTTCGTGAGCTGATCATCGAAAGCAATGTGCTGGTCTCATACGCCGAAGGGCCGATGCACCAAGAAGCACAAACTAAGCTGGACACCTTGCTTGGCCAACTGCAGGACAAAGACCCGCAGCCGCGTACCGCGCGCATCATTGAAGAAGGCGCCTACCTTTATCAACAAGGCGACTACGCCACTTCCTTTTTCACCATCGTTGAAGGTGAGGTGATCATTGAAGATGGCCACGGTGAAGTTTTGCGCACCTTGGGACGGGGTGAATTTTTTGGCGAAGGCAGCCTAATTTCAGGTCAAGCACGGAAAGAAACGGCACGTGCCGGCAGCGGCTGTATCCTCATCGAAAGCCCGCGCCGTACCATGGTTAAGCTGATGAACTCCAATGAAGAGGTCCGCGCGGGCATCGATTGGATTTTCATCGTGCGCGAGCTGCAGCGTCATTTTGCCCCCGAAGCTACGTTCCAGCAGTTGCGCGACATTGCCCAGAACACACCGATACGGGAGTTTAAAGCGGGTGAGGTGGTGTATCGCCAGGGTGAAGACGGTGCTTCCATGCACCTCATGCGCAGCGGCTCGGTTAATCTAAGTCGCAGCACCGATGATGGTCCACCGGTGCTGGTGGCGGAGCTACGCGCGGGTGAACTGTTTGGGCAGATGTCCTTGATGGGGGACCCAAGTCGGCGCGAGAGCGCAGTGGCCAGTGTTGCGAGTGAAACCATAGAAATTGACCGCACCCAGTTTCTGGCGCTGATTGAATTAAATGAAGCCGGTGTGGCCAGCTTGCAACAGCAAGTGAGCAGCCAAGCCCTGGCTTTGTCGCAAATGGAAGTGCGCACCGAATCCACCGGCGTCATGCAGTTTTTAATGAACAACGGTTTGGGTGAAGCAACGGATGCGCTGTTGATAGACGAACGACTGTGTGTGGGCTGCGACAATTGTGAAAAAGCCTGTGCGGAAACCCACGACGGCATATCACGCTTGGATCGCAGCGCGGGGCCGTCGTTTGCCTACATCCACATCCCAATCTCCTGTCGCCACTGTGAACACCCGCATTGCATGAAAGACTGTCCACCCAACGCCATTAATCGCGGCTTGGATGGGGAAGTGTTCATCGACGATACCTGCATCGGTTGCGGCAACTGTGAAGCAAATTGTCCCTACGACGTCATCAAGATGTCTTATCCCGCGCCGAAAAAACCAGGTTTGTTCTCCTGGATGTTATTCGGTCGTGGTGATGGCCCCGGTGAGGTAGAGGGGTTTGAGCCGGATGATACCGCCAAGGCCAGCGGTAAACGCGCAGTGAAATGTGACGCGTGTATGAACCAACCAGGCGGGCCAGCTTGTGTGGCGGCCTGTCCCACCGGAGCGGCAAAACGCCTGTCTCCGGAGCAGTTCATAAGGTTGGTGGACTGATGTTTGAGAACATCTTCCGTTACCGAGGTGGCCGCTATCTTTGGTGGTCATTGATATTGGTGATCATCAGCGTCGGCTTGTACACGTCCCACTCCGCGGCCAATCCGCCCAGCGGCAGCAGTTGGCAAGGTTATACGCTGGGCACTTTGGGTGCACTGTTGATCGTTTGGTTGTCCTGGTTGGGGGTACGCAAGCGCAGCTATAAGTCCACCATGGGAACCGTGCAGGGTTGGACGTCAGCGCACATCTATCTCGGCACTGCGGTGCTGATCATAGGCTCGCTGCACAGCGCCATGGAGTTTGGCTGGAACGTCCACACCGTGGCTTATGTGCTGATGTGTCTGGTGATTTTCAGCGGTTTCTACGGGCTGCACGTATACATCAATTACCCACACAGCCTGGCTGAAAATCGCCGCGGCGGTTCCCGGCAGACATTGTTTGCCGAGCTCTACGACCTAAATACACGTGGTTTGGCCCTGGTCGGCAATTGCTCTGCGGATCTCCAAGGCGCCATTTCCAGCAGCATCGAGCGTACCGCGATTGGCGGTGGTGTGTTGGCGCAACTGTTTGCCAAGGACAATTCGCTGGTCGCAACCGATGCAGGCAAACCCGCGCCAAACAAGGATCAGCAGTACGTGGTGGATCTTGTTGCAGAGCGTATCCCCAAGGCGGAGCGCGCGGCCGAGGCGGTTGCGTTGGAGGAAATGTTATCCCTGTTGTGCCGGCGGCAAACCATTTTGCGCCGCATACGCCGAGACATACAGCTAGAGGGCTGGTTGCGCGTGTGGCTGTATGTGCATGTGCCGCTGACCATTGCACTCATCGTGGCACTCATCGTGCACATCATTTCGACGTTCATTTACTGGTAGCTGGATGGAACTGTTACTGCGCGAAGTCCAGGACAGCACCGGCGTCGGTGTTTTTGTGGATCGTGAGCTGTCGGCTGACAAAATCAGCATGGGTTGTGGTAATGATCAGCTCATACAGCTGCTGGGTGTCGACATTCAGGCTGCCCACGCGGTGCTCACCGCGGCCGGTGGCGGGGTGCGGGTAAAAACCAACGGCGGCTTCATTGAGGTCAACGGCGAACGCACCAAGTCGGCCACCTTGGCGGTTGGCGATACCTTTAAGGTCGGTGGCCATACCTTGACCGTGGCAGCGGCGCCGGCCGGATTTGATGCTGCGTTGGAACTCACGCCTGATCCGGACGTTGATCCTGCGGCCTTTGAACATGCCTTCCAAACCGGCCTGAGCGACACCTGGCTGTCCAAGCGCGGACCGGCGTGGGTGTTAAGCGTGTTAATCCTGGTGGCGGGATTGCTGATACCCCTGGTGCTGATTCTCGACGGCAACGACAGCACACCCAACCCGGATGCTGTGTTGCTCACCGACGCCTATTGGACCAGCGGACCTTTGCACCCGGTGCACAACGTCGCTATCGGCGATGATTGCGGCGCATGCCACCAGGTGCCATTCCAAAAGGTCCAAGACGAAGCCTGTGTCGCCTGTCATGCCGAGTTGATTGATCACTACCCCGACACGCATTACGCTGCCTCCAACGTCACCACTGAGCGGTGTGCGGTGTGTCATGTAGAACACAACGAACCGACCTTTTTGATTGTTGAAGCCGATGGTTTGTGCGTGGATTGTCACGCAGATCCAGCGCCGCTCAGCGATGGTGCTGGTCACATGCAGGCGGTACACGGCTTTAATGTTGAAAATCACCCAGCGTTTGAAGTGGCCTTGCTGACACCCGCCGCTACAGCGTCGGGTACCGGTTTGAGTTTTTCCTGGGGTGTTAAAGAGGCGCTGTTGGAAGGTGCCGCAGAAACGTCCAACCTGAAATTTCCCCATGATTTGCACTTAGACCCGGACTCGGTAAAAACCGCTCAAGAAGGCCGTGGCATGGTGTGCGCAGACTGCCACACGTTAACCGCGGATGATGAACACTTTGAGCCCATCAGCATGGAGGCTCATTGCCAGGACTGCCATGAGCTGACCTTTGATATCTCGGCGCGCGACCGCCAGCTGCCCCACGGGCAACCCACAGAAGTCATCCAGATGATGCAAGGCCACTTTGCTTTGCAGTTTGCCCAGCCTCGGCAGCGTGACACGGGTGGCAGACGCATTCCCGATCGGCGCCGGGATCGTGGCTCAAGTTGTAGTGGTACCACCCTCGAGTGTGCTCAACAAAGCACCGAAAACGCGGTGTTGGATCAATTCACCAGAAGCGGCTGCGTCACCTGCCACGTGGTTGAAGACACCCAGGCGCAGGACATTTTCGCGCGTTATCAGGTGCACCCGATACGGTTGTCTCACGATTTCATTCCCGCCGCGATATTCGACCATCGTTCGCACTTTACCCAGAAGGACGCGCAAGGGGATGAAGCGTGTCTGACCTGCCACAGCGCAACCACCTCGAACACCAGCGCTGATCTCATGATTCCGGATATCTTGAACTGCACCCAGTGCCACTCGGATCGTAACACCGCCGACACCGTGCCATTGGATTGTATCAGTTGCCACCAATACCACCCGCAGGTGGTAGAGCCCATTAATTATCTGGAGCGTCACTTATGACCGGTTCCTGGATTCGATCTTCTTCGCGCTACACGTATATATGTGTGTGGCTCCTGGCGGGGTTGCTCACGTTGGCGGCCTGTGGCGGTGGCGGTGGCGGCAGCAACGCGGGTACCGATACCACCCCGGGGGCGTGTAGCGGAAGTTGTGCAGACGACACCACCCGGCTCACCGTGGCGGATGTCGAAACCGTGATTGCCCAAGCGGTCGCAGAAGCTCAGGCGCAAGGTGTAAATGCCACCATCGCCGTGGCGGATCGGGTCGGCAATATCTTAGGCATTTTTCAGATGGCGCCGCAGCAGATATTGGTGGCAACCCGCACCGATGCCAACGGCGATGCCATCATCAACGCGGGTTTGGAGGGGATAAACTTGCCGAACGACGGCGTTGACGCGGCGGCCGCTGTGGCCAAGGCGGTGACCGGTGCGTTCTTGTCTTCGGAGGGTAACGCGTTCACCACGCGCACTGCCAACCAGATTGTGCAGGAGAACTTTAACCCGGGTGAAACCGATCAACCGGCGGGGCCGCTGTTTGGCGTGCAATTTAGTCAGCTGCCGTGTTCCGACTTTGCTCTGCGCTTTAATGGGGTAGGTCCTGATGTGGGGCCGAAGCGCTCACCGCTGGGATTGTCCGCAGACCCCGGCGGCTTACCGTTATATAAAGGTGGCACCGCCGTGGGTGGTGTGGGGGTGATCGCCGACGGTCGCTACGGCATTGATACCATCATCAGTGACCTGGACCGCGACGTCGACGAGTTAGTTGCCACTGCCGCCACTTTTGGATTTGGCGCGCCGTTGGATCGGCGCGCTGACCGCATCACGGTGGAAGGTAAAACCTTCCGCTTTTCCGATGTTGGCTTTGGCGATTTGGCCAGTGATCCGGCATCTGCCCCAGGCTTTAACACGTTAACGTCCGCGGATGGGGTGCTGTTTGCGTTGCCTGGTTATTTCTCCGGCACCATCGCCCAAGGCACGGCGTTTGGGCAGCCGGAGTCCGGTATACGACCGGACAACGACGTCAATTATCCGGGCCGTGATGCCTTTGTGTTTGTGGATGGCGCCAACGCTTTGCGTTACCCGCCCCAGGCCGGCACAGATGCAGCGCTGCTCGGCGGCAGCCAGCTGACGGCGGACGAAGTGCGTACGCTGATCAGCGAAGCCCTGGCTATTGCCAATCGCGCGCGTGCGCAAATCCGGCGGCCATTGGACTCCCAGGCGCGGGTTACTATTTCCGTGGTGGATACCAACGGCGCCATTTTGGGGATGGCCCGTACCCGTGATGCGCCGGTGTTTGGCGCGGATGTCAGTTTGCAAAAGGCGCGTACCGCCACACTGTTTTCCAACGCAGGCACTGATGTATTTCTGCGTAACCTGCCGGATGCCATTTATCTGGGGGCTGGCCGCTCCAGTGTGCTGGGTGACTACGTGGATGCGGCGCAAGCATTTATCGGCGACCCCAACGCCCTGGTGACCGGGGCGTTTGCTTTTTCCGACCGCGCCGGAGGCAACTTGTCGCGGCCGTTTTACCCGGATGGCATTGAAGGTACCCAGAATGGCCCCTTCAGTTTACCGAGGGGTGAGTGGAGCGTGTTTTCATCCGGCCTGCAGCTGGATTTGACCTTAAACGCGGTATTGCAACACGTATTGTTCTTGTTGGGCGCAGCGCCCGACGTTGGGCAAAACTGCGCCGGTGTGGATGTGCGCGGGGATTTATCTCTCGGCCCGCCGACCGTCACCGAACTCAAGGCGGCCAACGGTCTGCAAATTTTCCCGGGCAGCGTGCCGATTTATCGCGGCAATACCTTGGTAGGGGGTATTGGCGTATCCGGAGATGGCATCGATCAGGATGACATGATTGCCTTCTTGGGTGTGCACAACGCCGGTGAAGCGTTAGGTGGCGCCATCAACAACGCCCCGCCGGATATCCGCGCCGATCGCCTGGAGCCGCAAGGGGAACGTTTACGGTATATCCAGTGCCCGCAGAAGCCGTTTATCGACAGCGATGAGCAAAACCCCTGTGCGGGGAAATAGTGCGGGGAAATAGTGTGGGTAAATAATGTGGGCAAATCGTGTGGGGAAATAGCCATGATCCAAGCCATCAAACAGTGGTTCTGCGGTATGCGTATTTTGAAATGGCTCGCAGCGCTTGGTGGTTCTTCATTAACTGCTTTGTTGCTTGCGACGTTAGCGGCTGCGGGTGCCAGCGTGGCAAGCCCGGCCGCGCACGCGGCTGAAGTCTGTTATCAGGACGACTCCGGACGCATTGTGCGACGGCGCCGACCTGGTTATGAACGTGTGCCTTGCCCGGGCAGTGAAAGTGCCGACGAGGCGGTGACACCGGCGGAAGATGAGGCTGGTTACGAACGTCAGCGCACGGTTGAGAAGCGCACCGAAGACACTGGGCACCCGAGCTCTATGTCAGCGCGCCTGGCCACCCGCGGTGAAATATCGCCGCTTCCGCGGCCTGATCCTTCGGATTATCCGGCCATGGTGCCGATGCCGGACCGCTGGCGGATTATGGACGCGTTGGGGTTTAAAGGACCCTGGTGGGATCCGTACAACGGGCGCAACGTCTTCAAAGCGGATAAACCCGTGGTGGGCGAGTGGTTTTTTAACGCCTTGATCATTTCAGACACGGTTTATGAAAACCGCGAGATCCCAACGCCGGTGGGTGTCAGCAGTACCGAAAACCCCGGCCAGTTGGATGTGTTTGGCAGCAACGATCAATGGTTGGTGAACCAGAATTTGGCCATGGAGTTTGTCTGGTACAAAGGGGACACGGTATTTCGTCCGCCGGATCATGAATTTCGCTTCACACCGGTGGTGAACTACAACCATGTACAGATCGACGAGATCCTTGGCATCAACGTTAAGCCGATCAACCGCGATACCCGCCGGGACGACCATGTCGGCATCCAAGCCGCGTTCTACGACAAACACTTACGCAACGTCTCAGACCGCTACGACTTCGACAGCTTTCGGATTGGCATCCAGCCGTTTTCTTCGGATTTTCGCGGCTTCTTGTTCCAAGACAATCAGCTGGGTGTGCGCCTGTTTGGCAATCGCGACAACAACATCTTTCAATACAACTTGGCTTGGTTTCGGCGTTTAGAAAAAGACACAAACAGCGGCTTAAACGACGTCGGTAAAAGTATTCGCGACGACGATGTATTTGTGGCCAATCTCTATTGGCAGGACATGCCGGTGAAAGGGTTCATCTCCCAGGTATCGGCGTACTACAACCGCAACCGCGAAGATGAATTCTACTTCGACGAGAACGGCTTCATTCAACGCCCAGCCTCGCTCGGTGAAGAGCGGCCGCGCGACTATGACGTTTACTACCTCGGCTACAACGGCGACGGCCACTTTGGGCGCTTAAACCTTACCGCGTCGGCGTATGCCGCGTTCGGTAAAGAGGATGGCAGCGTGTTTCGAGCGGAAGAGAGTGATATAGAAGCCGGTTTTGTCGCGGCGGAGGTGTCTTACGATCTGGACTGGATACGGCCGCGCGTGTCGTTCTTGTGGGGCAGCGGGGATGACGACCCTTTTGACGACAAAAGCCAGGGATTTGACGCGATCTTTGAAAACCCACAGTTTGCCGGTGCGGACACCGCTTATTGGATTCGTCAGCCGGTGCCGCTGATTGGCGGCGGCCGCGTCACCTTGTCTAGCCGTAACGGTATCCTCAACTCCATGCGCTCTTCGAAAGAAGAAGGGCAATCAAATTTCACCAATCCGGGTATCTGGTTGGTGGGTGCCGGAGTGGATTTAGACATCTTGCCGTCGCTGCGCGTCGCGGCGAATTGGAACTACCTGCGTTTCGACACCACCGAGGTGCTCGAGGTGGCGCGTAATCAAGGCAATATAGATGAGGAGATTGGGCACGATGTATCCATCGTCGCGACCTATCGGCCTTTTATGTCGCAGAACATTGTGATCCGCGCCTCTTACGCGCGCCTGATTCCCGGAGAAGGTTACAAAGACCTATTCCCGGACGAAGACAGTGATTACCTGTTGCTCAATTTCTTGTTGCAATACTAATGGGGACCAACATGACCATGAGATTCTCAAGCTACTGTGCCTTTGTGTGTACAGTGTTGGTTGCCACCTTGTTATGCAGCGAATGGGCGGTGGCCGCGGAGGGTGAAAAACCGGTTAAACGCACTTACGTCACGGCGCCACCGGCACCGGCCGGGCAAAGTGCCGCTGAGGTAGAGGACAAAAGTGCCGGTTGTGTGTCCTGTCATACCGATTCGGATACTAAAACCATGCACCGCAACCCCGCGGTAAAACTCGGTTGTACAGACTGCCATGGCGGCGACTCGAGCGTGTTTAATCCGGGGCACGGAGAAATCAGTCGCGCCAAGGAAGGGACTGCCTATGCGGATGCGCGTAACCAGGCCCATGTTTTACCGATGTATCCGGATTCCTGGCACTTTCCCCATTCAGCCAACCCGGAACGCACCTATACCCTGCTGAATCGTGAGGCGCCGGAATTTATCCGCTTCATGAATCCGTCAGATTACCGCATAGCGGATGAAGCCTGCGGCGCCTGTCACCAGCAAATCATCGAAGCCAGTAAACGCAGTATGCACAGCACAGGTGCGATGTTGTGGGGTGGGGCGTCCTACAACAACGGTATTTTGCCGTTCAAAAACTACATTCTCGGTGAAGCTTATAACCGCGAAGGGTATGGGGTGGCGATAAAAAGTCCGGAACTGCCTGATGAGTTAAAAGATGCCGCGTTTGCCGAAGGTATCCTGCCGGTGATTTATCCGCTGCCGGCTTGGGAGACGATTGACCCGGGTGATGTGTTCCGCGTGTTCGAGCGCGGTGGCCGCAACATTTCCAACTTATTCCCGGAAACCGGCATACCTAACGCATTGGGTTTGATGCAGCGGATCGAAGAACCGGGTAAACCCGACCAAAGGCAGTCCAATCGCGGCCCCGGCACCGGTGCGCGTATTGCTGTGCCAGTGATTAACATCACTAAAACCCGGCTAAATGACCCGTTTACGTGGTTTGTCGGCACCAATGATCAGCCCGGCGACTATCGCAATTCCGGCTGTGCTTCGTGCCACGTGGTGTATAGCAATGACCGTGACCCGCGCCATTCGGGCCCCTATGCGCAATACGGTCACGACGGCACCAGCATTACGGTGGACCCCACCATTGACAAAAGCAAAAGTGGGCATCCACTGAAGCATGAGTTCACCCGGGCCATCCCCACCAGCCAGTGCATGATTTGCCATATGCACCAACCCAATATGTTCTTAAACACCTATTTGGGTTACACCATGTGGGACTACGAGTCCGACGCACCGCTGATGTGGCCGGAAGAGCAACAATACCCCAGTCACGCGGAGATCCGTGAAGTGAACGAGCGTAACCCGGAAGGCGCAGCCGCCCGGGGTAAGTGGGCAGACGTGGATTTTCTAAAGGGCGTTTGGGAGCTGAATGATCAGACCAAGGACACCACCTTCGCCGATTATCACGGTCATGGCTGGAACTTCCGCGCCATTTACAAGCGCGACCGCAAAGGTAACCTGTTGGACGCTGAAGGGAACAAGGTTAGCGACGAAGACCCGGAAAAATTTAAGAAAGCCGTCCACATGTCCTCCATCCACGTGGATGTGGGTATGCATTGTGTCGACTGCCATTTCTCCAACGACGGCCATGGCAATGGCTACATACATGGCGAAGTGGCGCTGGCGGTGGAAATTGATTGTAAAGACTGCCACGGTACTTCCCAGCAGTATCCCAATTTGTTTACCTCTGGACCTGCCGCGTTGGCGGGCGGCTTGGACATGGCTGCGCTACGCACACCCGATGGCCGGCGTCGGTTTGAGTGGGTGGGTGATGATCTGTACCAGCGCTCCATGTTGTATCCGGACAAAGAATGGCAAATGTCGTTGGTGAAAGACTCCGTCAATCCGGCGCATGCGGGTTACAATGCCAAAGCGGCACGAGCCAAACTCATGAGTAAAGACACCACCACCCAAGACTGGGGTCTGGAGGTTGCGGCCGACAATCTGGCACATTCTTATGACGAGATGGAGTGTTATACCTGCCACACTTCCTGGACCACCAGTTGCGGTGGCTGTCACTTGCCCATTGAAGCCAACTGGAAAACCGAACGGCACCATTATGAAGGTGGCATCAGCCGCAACTTTGCCACCTATAACCCCCAGGTTGCGCGTGATCAGTTGTTCACCATCGGGCGCCGCGGGCCAGCCAAGGGCGGCAAAATTGCGCCGGTGCGCTCTACATCCGCCTTAGTGCTGAGCTCCACCAACGCCAATCGCGAGAAGATTTACATTCAGCAACCACCGGTGGCTTCCAGCGGCTTCAGTTCCCAAGCGCTTAACCCGCACTTTCCGCATACCGTGCGTAAAACGGAAACCAAGGAATGTGAGGACTGCCACCTGTCCGCTAACGGCGACAACAACGCGATCATGGCGCAGCTGTTGATGTTTGGAACCAAGTTTATCGATTTTGTTGGGTACAACGCTTGGGTCGGCGGTGAAGGTGAAATCAGTGCGGTGCAGGTCACCGAATGGGAAGAACCCCAGGCGGTGATCGGCAGCTATCTGCACCAATACGCCTATCCGGATTGGTTTACCGAGCACCAACAGCGTGGCCAGGCGCTCAAGACGGCGTACACCCACAACGCCGGTGAAGTAGGGTGTCTGCAACTGCGTGGTGAGTACTTGTATGTGGCACAGGGCTCACGCGGCTTTGAAGTGTATGACGTGGCTAACGTCGCCAACAAAGGTTTTTCTCAGCGGTTTATCACAGCACCTTTCTCACCGCTGGGTCACGACACCCACATTGAAACTCATGACGCCACCTGCGTGTCCTTAGGTACCACCCAACCGGTGGCGCCGTGGAAAAACCAAGGTGAGCTGATGCGGGTCACCAACCAAGAGCAGCCATTCTTACCGATCTACAACTATGCGGTGATCACCGATCGCAAAGAAGGTTTGATCCTGGTGGACATCAACACGATGACGGATGGTGAACCGCGCAACAACAATCTCACGCGTGCGCTGACGTGGAACCAAGGGGGTGTGCTGGATGGCGCCAATCACGTCACCCTGGGTGGTTACCTGGCGTACATCACCACCGGCGACAAGCTGGTGATATTGAGCTTGGAAGAGCCTATGTCGCCGCAGGTGGTTAGCACCGTGCCGCTAAACGGCGCCACTGCCAGTTTCTTACAGTTCCGCTATCTGTTTGTGACCGATGCGGATGGCCTCAAGGTGGTGGATGTGACACATCCGCAAAAGGCGTCTGTCATACCCAACAACACGATACCGCTGGATGATGCGCGTAACGTCTTCCTGGCGCGTACCTATGCTTACGTGGCCGCGGGTGCCGACGGTCTGGTGATTGTTGACGCTGAGCGGCCGACTGAACTCAAAGTGTATCAAACCGTAAAAGAAGGTTTGGTAGATGCATCCGATGTGGTGGTCGCCACCACCAATGCTTCCCTGTTTGCTTATGTGGCTGATGGGGTAGGTGGGCTCAAGGTGCTGCAACTGACATCACCCGACCTGCAGCCAAAGTTTTACGGATTTAGCCCGGAGCCTAATCCGGCCTTGATTGCCACCTATGCCACCGGTAAACCCGCGCGCAGCTTGTCACGGGCGTTAGAACGCGATCGCGGCGTGGATGAAACGGGTGGTCAAGTGGCTGTGTTTGGGCGCAAAGGTTCGCGGCCGCTTAATCTCGAAGAGATCCGGCGTATGTACTTGGACGATGACGGCAATCCTTGGGTTGTCAGTAACAAAGAAAACCGCCAACAGACTGCACACGCGGCGGCAAATAGTGCGGAAGGTAGTGCGAAAGGTAGTAAGGATGAAGGCAACAATAACCAAACTGGTCTTATGGGCGGTTCTGAGTAGCGCAAGCTTAGGAGTCCAGGCCGACGGAAATGTGCCGCCCATTGATGCAGATGTGCATCTGGGGGTGGCCAGCTGTGCCTCCAGTGTCTGTCACGGCAAGCTTTCCGAGCAGGAAAACGAAAATGTCTGGCTCAACGAATTTCGCATCTGGTCCAATGAAGACCGTCATTCGCGTGCGTACAAAACGCTGTTAAACGAAGACTCCAAGCGGATTGCGCGCAATTTAGGTTTAGCCAGCGCGCATACCGCGGACATTTGCCTAGATTGCCATGCGGACAACGTAGTGGCGGATAAGCGTGGCGAGAAATTTCAGATTACCGATGGGGTGGGATGTGAAGCTTGCCATGGCGGCTCTGCCCAGTGGATCGAAAGCCATACCGAAGAAAACGCCACCCACGCGGACAATCTGGCGAAAAACATGTACCCCACCGAAGACCCGGTGTTACGTGCGGCATTGTGTTTGAAATGCCACATGGGTAACGAAGATCAGTTTACCACGCACAAAATTATGGGCGCAGGGCACCCGCGCCTGAGTTTTGAGCTGGAAGCGTTTACCGCCAACCAGCCTGCGCACTACGCGGTGGACGACGACTACATCGCGCGTAAACGCCCGGTGGTTGGCTTTAACCTGTGGCTGTCGGGGCAATTGGCGGCGGCAGACAACTACTTGCAGCTTTTGCAGGGTAAAAGACTACAAGATACGGGTATCACGCCAGAGTTTTCGCTGTACGACTGCCATAGTTGTCACCACAGCATGGACGACATCCGCTGGAGTGAACAGCGTCGCGCACAAGGTTTGCAACCGGGACAATTGCGCCTGCAAGACCATCACCTGCTCATGCTCAAAGCTGTCGCAAAAGTGTTGAATGACGACGAACGGCAAGCTTTGCAAAGCGCTATTGTTGACCTGTTGAAAGCCGGGCAGAGCAGCTACAGCGCCACCCGTACTCGCGCGCAGGCGCTGCAGAGCTGGCTACAAGAACGAGGCGCTGTGTGGCTTGAGCGTAATTATGGCGCCGCGGAGATGCGCGCCATCCGCAAAACCCTGGCGCAATATGGTGCCAGCGGCGAGCTCAATGACTTTTCTGCTGCCGAGCAGGCGTTCCTGGGTATTGAAAACTTGAGCCTCAATCTAGGTGATGCTGACGCCCAACAGCAGGTGCTGGACAATCTGTTTGACACGGTAGAATCAGATAAGACCTATTCCCCAGCCAAATTCCGGGCCGCCAGTCGTGCGGCAGCGGCACGTTTTTGATTGATTTTACCGTGGGCAATGGCCCAGGATGGCAACCGTATGACTAGGTACTCCATCCAAACCGACCCCGGCACGAAGTACGACGAGAACGAAGACACCGTCGGTTGTGATGAAACGCTCAATATTTGGCTGGTGGCGGATGGCATGGGCGGGCACGCCGCCGGTGAGGTAGCCAGTCGCATCGCTAAAGATGCCTTCATCGAGCAAATGCAGCATGGGGTGGATGCAGTGCAATCCACTCTGGATGCTCACGCGGCCATTGCTTCCTCGGCGGAAGCCCAGCAGGCGCAGCATGGTATGGGTTCAACCTTGGTGGCCATGCAGATTGCCGATCAGCACGCGCACCTGGTTTGGGTAGGTGACAGTCGCTGCTACCTATGGCGCAACGGCGTGCTGAGCGTGGCCACCCACGACCACTCCTACGTGCAATTGTTGATTGATCAAGGACACCTCACCGAAGAGACCGCCAGAGATCACCCCAAACGTAACATGGTGACTCAGGTATTGGGGTTGGGGGAGCCACAACCGGATACGCACGCTCTGCCGTTGCAAAGTGGCGATTGGTTGGTGTTGTGTAGTGACGGCTTAAATGATGAGTTAACTGACGCGGAAATCACCGAAGAACTGGTGGCCGCTGACGGTGATGTGGAGCAAGTGGCGGAATTGTTGATACAGCGTGCGTTGGCGCATGGCGGTAGGGATAATGTCAGTGTGGTGGCGGTTGAATATGACGGACCTTCCGCCCGCGTGGCAGAGCCTCAACCCACTGTTGCAGGTGACAGTAGTGCCGAGGTGGCTGCCGGCGGCTCGCCTCCTGACGGCATGCTTGCGTGGATACGTTCGCCATTGTTTATGGGTATCGCGGCGGCGCTGGTTGTGTTTTTGGTTTTTGTGTTTTTTGCTAAAGGGGGCTAACAATGTCTCAAGGTGATCAATATTTTCTAACTTCAGGTTCAGGGGAGAAGATTGAACTCACCGGTGATCATTCCGTAGGGCGCAGCGCCGATTGTGATTTGGTCATCAGCGACGGTCAGCCTTCTCGAAATCACGCCAAGCTCAGCGTCGAAGCGGACGGGGTTTATGTCGACGATTTAGATTCCACCAATGGCACCTTTGTCAACGGTGATCGAATCAGTGGTAAGCGCCTGTTGGCGGACGGTGATGAAGTCGCGTTTGACATCAGCAAATTTGCCTTCCAAGTACAGCGCCCAGCGCGTGACGACCGCACTGTATTGCGGCCGACGCCGGACAGTGAAGAAGACCCCAATCGGACCATGTTGCGCGCCGTGCCCAGCCAAGCGGAGTTGGAGGCGGAGATCGCCAAAGATGCAGCAGCATCCCAGGCCAGTTCCAACGCGCCTGCTGCTGCTGAGCCTCCCGCTGCCGACGCCCCCGCTGCTGAACAAAAGGCGGTGAAACCCGGTAGTTGGGCTGATCCAAACGCTAAAAACGCCTCCAGCACACAGTTTTTCTCCCCCGAAGACCTAGCCGCGATGCGTGGCGAAACCGTGGAGGAAAAAGTTGAAAGTGATGTGCCATTGCTGCAAGTCACCTCCGGTGCAGCAGCGGGTAGCGTGATTCAACTGGTTACCGACGGTGATAAGAAAGAATGGAGCATCGGCAGCGATGATGCCCGCGACATCGTCTTTAACGATCAGGGTGTGTCTGTGTTTCACACCATTCTGGCGCATGAAAAAGGACGCTGGAAGCTGGTTGACCAAATGTCTACCAACGGCACGTTTGTTAACGGCGCCAAGGCGGTATCCGCCTTTTTGAATAGCGGGGATAAGATCCGCATCGGTACGGTTGAGTGCACCTTTTTGTTACCGAACGCAGGAAAGGGCCGCGGCAAAAGTGCGACGAACACCGGCGGCGCTAGTTCAGGTGGTAGCAAGGCAGGCATTGGCATTGCGGCGTTTGTGGTTGTGTTAGCGCTGATGTTTGGTGCGTATTTCTTTTTGATGTAGGCGTTTTAGCTTTTATAGCAAGTAGGCCACAGCATTTAGTGAGCCACAGTGTTTAGTGAGTCGCGTTGTTTATTGAGCCGTGTTTTTTATTGAGCTGCGGCGCTAATTGGCTTAGGCCAATTGGGTTTCTGCGCTAACGCTGCTGGCAATGGTGATCTGCAAGGGCGGTCCATCCGGATAAAACTGCAGGGAGCTGTCACGCTTAAGTTGGGCGTGCTCGACCTTGACGCCGTCAAGCACAATGCCGTTGGAACTGCCCAGGTCCCGCACCCACCATTGTCCCTGGGTGTATTCGAACTTTGCGTGTTGTCTGGAGATCATCGGATCTACGAGTTGTAACCCGCAGGTATCGTCGCGACCGGCGATAAAGTCTTCGGTAAATCGTTGGGTTTTATCTTGCCACTGGGCGGTCAGCACCGGGATAGGGCGCTGCAGTGCTAACACGGTGGTCTGATCGACCTTCCTGACTTCACCCGTTTGCGGGCCCCGGTCTCGCTGTATGCCGGTTTTGTTCAGCTCGAAGACCCACGCAATAACGATGACTACCGGCGTAAAAGAAAATAGTCCGATGACAAAGTAGCGGGATGCCCAATCCGGGAAACCCAACACCTCAAAAATGTCCGCGGCGCCAGCCGACAGTCCCCACGCGGCCACCAGATACACACTGGTGACTTGAAACACTTTGCGTCGTTTCAGCTCGCCGATAAACGTCTGCGCGCGGGTGGCGAAATTGGGTGAGTCGGAGTTGTTCACGGTGAGCCGTGTCGCCTGCGCGGTGAGTGATCGCTACAGGCTATGCGCCTTTGTAGCGAACCGCAACTGGTGCTCAAGATGCTTGATAACTTAGCGTCAGATATCGCCAGCCTGGTTTCTCGTGCGGTATTCAGCAGTGCGGGTGATTCGTTACAATCCAGTTCAAGGGTGTTAAAGGGAGTCTCGTGTGTTGAAAATAGTCGTGCAGATCATGGGCGTGGTTGCCCTGCTAATTGCAGTCACCATCGTCACCAAACGTATTCAGTACAACGATCACGATGGTCCGTCGATCTTGTTTCCCGGTGGGGCTTTGGTAACGGGCAGTTTGCACCGCGGTCCTGAGCCCGACTGGTCGTTTACCCAAGATGTCTTCACCATCGAGTTGGAAACCAGCAATCCAATCAGCTCGCGCCGTATTTTTATTGTCGAGGTGGAAGGGCGCATTTTTGTACCGTCGGGTTACATGAAGTCGATGCTGGGGAAACTTTGGAAAGACTGGGCGTTTGATGCGGCCAATGGGGACGATCAGGCGGTCATGCGTATTGGCGACACGCGCTATGAGCGTCGGCTCATTCGCGTCAAAGACCCGCGCATCACCGATCAGGTGGCTACCAAAATTGCCGCCAAGTACGGTGGCGGCGCCACCGAAGACACCGTCCGCGAAGCCAAGCGTAGTATTGATGAAGAAGAAACCTGGATTTTTGAATTGACACCGCGCACGGCGGCATCAGGAGTGGCTTCATGAGCTGGAAGAACTACATCATTCTGTGTCTGGCGATAAATGCGATTTGGGTCCTCGGCTTGCTGTTTATTCAACCGTTTTCCGATCTGATCGAAGGGCTGATGCTGCTGTTTCTGTCCACCAACGCGCGTTAGGTTTGCGCTGGATTAGCTAGGGTGCCTCTGAATAAGTCTCCGGCGGATCGCGCCTTGCCACAGACGCCGTATGATGCGCTGAGCACATGAGACTTATTCAGAGGCACCCTGTTCGGCGGGTATTGCTGGTGGGGGCCAGCGGCTATATCGGGCGGCATGTGTTGGCTGAATTACATGCGCGCGGACACCACATAGCTGCACTGGTGCGGCCGGATTCCAAGCGGCCTGAGGCACCGGCCGAATGTGAGTTTATTGACGCCGATGTTGCCCGGATTGAAAGTTTGCAAGCCGCGCTGCTAGGCCGCTGCTTTGATGTTGTGGTGTCCTGTATCGCGTCCCGCACAGGTACGGCCAAAGACAGCTGGGCGGTGGATTATCAAGCCAATCTGCATCTGTTGCAGGTGGCGACCGTCCTCGGTGTGGGCCACTTTGTTTTGCTGTCTGCCATTTGTGTGCAGAAACCGCGATTGGCTTTTCAGCATGCAAAACTTAAGTTTGAAGCTGCGCTGGCGGACAGCGGGGTTGGCTACTCTATCGTGCGTCCAACAGCGTTTGTTAAATCCATCACCGGTCAAATTCAACGCATCCGCGACGGGCGGCCCTATCTGGTCTTCGGCGATGGAGAGTTGACCGCGTGTAAACCAATCAGTCAGATAGATCTCGCGCGTTTCATGGTCGATTGTGTCGAACAACCGGACCAACACCAGGGTATCTTGCCGATCGGTGGGCCGGGTCCGGCGTTGACCCCTATGCAGCATGGAGAGCTGCTATTTCGGTTGCTCCAGCAAGAGCCTTGCTACCGTCACGTGCCGCCGGGCCTGTTTAAAGTAATGTCATCTTTGTTGAGCCCGTTCACGTTCTTGTCTAACAATCTGGATGAGACGGCGGAGTTCTTGAGGATTGGTCACTACTATGCCACCGAGTCGATGTTGCTTTGGGATGCAAACCACGATGTATATGATGCCCAAGGCACTCCGGAGTATGGTGAGCAAACTATCGAAGACATGTTCATCCAGGCGCTAAACGACAACAGTCGGGTTGATACAGCGGTCAAGCGGTTGTTCTGATGGCGGTAAAAAAATGGTTAAAATTTCTGCATACCATGGGCAGCGTTGGTTTTTGCGGTGCCGCTACGGTGCTTTTGCTGGCCGCAACCTCCCTGCCTGACCCCGCCGATACCACGGCGTTTCAGGCGGCGCGGGAGTTTATCCACTATACAGCGCGTTATATCTTGCTGCCGTCCATGCTGCTGGTGATTGTGAGTGGCTTGTTGAGCATTGCGGTGCACCGGCCGTTTCATAACGCCGGTTGGGTCTGGGCCAAGGCGGTGACGGTGATTTGGATCTTGGAAGGTACCCTCGGCGGGATCATTGGCCCTGCCGAGCGCGCATATAATACTGCGGCCATATTGCCCTACACGGAGCGTTCGCTGGCGCTGTTTACCGAGGCCAACCGCCACGAAACATCGGTGTTGTGGTTTATGTTGGTGCTGTCGGTTCTGAGTATAGGTCTAGGAATCTGGCGGCCCAATTTCAAAAAATTATTTGCCACTCTACGCGGTCGAACGCTTGACAAGGCAGGTGTTGATCCATAAAGCTTGAACAAAATCCTAAAGGCGAGGGGATTCGATATGTCCAGGCTTGTGTGTGTTGCTTTGTTTCTTGCGGTATTTGCCAGCCCGGCAGCCATGGCTAACGACCACGGTGATGCGGAGCGAGGTCAGGTGCTTTACCAGACCTGTATAGCGTGTCATCAGGCTGACGGCAGAGGAAACGAGGCGCTGAACGCACCCAATCTGCTGGGTCTGCAAGACTGGTACATACTGCGTCAGTTGCAAAATTTTTCATCAGGCGTGCGCGGTTCTACCCGGGATGACGTCTACGGCCAGCAAATGCGTCCCATGGCCATGCAACTGCAAAACGACCAAGATCGCTGGGACGTAATCGCCTACCTCAATACCCTCAAGTAGAGGTCCTACGCCGGGCGGTTTCGCCCCGCAATGTAAACTTCCCTTTACGTAGCGTCAGCTTTACACTGGTGCGTGTAGCGCCTTTGTTAAGGCGGGTTGTTTGGGGGAGTTAGATGTCGGCGACCTATCCTTTCTCGGCGATAGTCGGTCAGGAAGAAATGCGGCGTGCGTTGATGTGTGTTGCGGTTGATCCCAGTTTGGGCGGCGTGCTGGTATTCGGCGACCGCGGCACCGGCAAATCTACCACCATCCGCGCGCTGGCTGAGTTACTTCCCAAAATTTCTGTGCGCCCCTCCTGTGCGTTCCGCTGTGATCCGGACACACCCACACCCAACTGCGAGAATTGCCCCGCGTTTAACGAGAAATCCAAACAACTGCCGATGCCGGTGGTGGATTTGCCGCTGGGGGTGACCGAAGATCGAGTGGTTGGGTCACTGAATATCGAAGACGCTCTGTTAGAGGGGAAAAAATCGTTTCAACCCGGTTTGTTGGCCTCCGCCCACCGCGGCTTTTTGTATGTCGACGAAGTTAACCTGCTGGAAGACCACATCGTGGATTTACTGCTCGACGTGGCTGCTTCGGGTGAAAACGTGGTGGAACGCGAAGGGATCAGTCTGCGCCACGCGGCCAAATTTGTCCTTATAGGCAGCGGCAATCCCGAGGAAGGTGAATTGCGACCGCAATTGTTGGACCGCTTCGGCTTGTGTACCAATGTTGGTACCCCAGAAGCGGTGGATGAGCGGGTAGAAATCATCAAACGCCGCGACGCCTTTGAGCGCGAACCTCAAACTTTTGCGAAAAAATACGCGCGTCGCCAAAGCACCCTGCGCAGCCAACTGAGGCGCGCCCAAGAAAACGTCGCAGACATCCCAGTGTCGGATGAAGTGCTGCAGCTGATCAGCCAATTGTGTGTCAACCTAGGATGTGACGGTTTGCGCGGGGAGCTGACCTTGATGCGCGCCGCGCGGGCGTGGGCTGCGTTGCAGGACGACACTGCAGTAGAGCGCGCACACGTGGTGACCATGGCCGCGGCGGCGCTGTCCCATCGTTTGCGGCGCGACCCGTTGGATGAGTCCGACGGCCACGTGCGGGTCGAGCGTGCCATTGCTGAGCTTTGCGAATGACTGCACACGACGGTCAAGCCTGGCGTCGCGCACAAATTATTGCCGCCCTGGTGGCGGGTTTGCCCGGACAACTTGGTGGTGTGCGCGTCGTCGGCGCTTATGGTCCTGCCTGGGAGCGTTGGCAATCATTGTTGCGCGATTGGCGCGGCAAACAAGACTGGCGCCAAATGAACCCGTATACCTCGTTGGATCATTTGTTAGGTAGCGTCGACGTCATTGCCACCCTGGCGTCAGGTAGGCGTCTGTTACATCGGGGTATTCTCGAACAGGGCAGGGATGACCCGCTTATGATTCGTGGCTGTGAGCGTTTACACGCAGCCCAGGTGACCGCGATATGTCATGCCATGGATCAACCTGCCAGCAGCTTAGATATCATCGCGTGTACCGACGATTGGCAGATTGCCAGTCAGTTAGAGGACCGAATCCCGTTGCTCATTAACCTTGATCCGGTGTCCTGGGAGATTTGGGATGCACCGCTGTTCAAACAAGCACACATCAAAACCCTGCTTGAGCGCTACAAAAGTTTAACGCTTACCAACTCACAATACGCCTTGATTTGTGATGCCGCTGCGGGACTGGGAATCCAGTCTGCGCGTCGGCTGATTCTAATTGCTCGCCTTGCACGCGGCCTGGCTGCTCTGTTTGAGGCAGAGGACGTGACAGCCGATGACGTCTCCAACGCCCTCAGTTTGGCTTGTACGACGGAGTTAAACGCGCTCAGCGCCATGTCCCAACCACAACCGGAGCATCTGAGTGAGGCTGATGCTCCGCCGGAGTCAGGCCAGCAGGACGCTGAACCCGCCGAGCAAAACCAAGCGGATGCCGATGGCGCAGCGCTGGATTTTGATGAAAACACCGCGATGTTACTCGCCGCGCAAAGTGTCGGTAGTTTAAGTTTGGCGCCACCGCATCAACAGGGCCGACGCAGTGTTATGCGGCGTGGGCGCTTGGGTAAGGCCGGTCAAGCGGTTTGGTCGCTGGAACGCGGCCGCCGTGCAGGTTCACTGGCGCGGCGTTTGGATGCGCAAACGGTACTGGACTTCCATGCCACGGTACGGGCTGCAATCCCCCAACAACCGTTTCGCCGGCGCTTGCGCGGCCAGCGTTCACGCTTGGTGTTTCGCGCCGACGACGTGCGCGTACGGCGTTTTCGGCAGAAAACCGCCACTGCCACCATCTTTGTCGTTGACGCCTCCGGATCCGCAGCCTTAGAGCGCCTTGGCGAGGCCAAGGGTGCTGTCGAGCAACTACTGGCGGAGTGTTACGTGCGGCGCGATGAGGTAGCGCTGATCGCCTTTAGAGGCGCCGATGCGGAAGTGTTACTACCGCCAACTAGATCATTGGTGCGCGCTAAACGAACCTTGGTGGCGTTGGCTGGTGGCGGTGGTACCCCGCTAGCCAAGGGTATTGCACTGGCCACGGAGCTTGCCGACCAAGTTGAGCACCGGGGATTTGCGCCTTATGTGGTGTTGCTCACCGACGCGCGCGCCAACGTCAGCTTGCACGGCTTAGGTGGCCGCGAACAGGCTTTTGCGGATGCGCTCTTGGTCGCCAAGCTGTTGCAGGCGCGTGGCTGGCCGGGTTTGTTACTGGACACCTCTGTGCGCGGTGTTTCCCAAGCCCAGGATTTGGCGACTCATCTCGGCGCCAACTATTTGCCCCTACCTTATGGCGGTGGCGCGGCGATTCGAGATGTTGTGCTGAATCAGCAGGCGGCGTTGCATTGAACGCCGTGGCCGTGCAAACCAGCGCAACGCCCGCGGTGTTATTTGCTGAAGAAGATGGTGTAGGTGAGATGGCGCTGTTCCTTCACGGTACCGCGGCGAATCACCAAAGTTGGCTACCCCTGGTTGAACACTTTGTGCAGGATTGGCGCTGCGTGATGCCTGACTTGCCCGGCCATGGTTGCTCGGGTGCGGCTGCACCGCATTTGATGTCTATCGCTGCAATGGCGCGGCAGCTGCAAGCTACGATGGCCGCCAAGTCGTATGAGCCGTCTTGGCTGGTTGCGCATTCTTCCGGCGCAGCAGTAGCCACCCACTGGTTGCTGCACTACCCACACAGAGTCCGCGGCGTAGTGTTTATCAGCCCCGCCTTACGGCCTTTTCGCGGTGTGCAGGGGCTTGTTTATCCACTGGCAGCGCGGACCATTGCGGGTCTGCCATATGTGGCAGATTGGTTGGCTCGTCGTGGCGGCAAGGCGGCGGCGGTGGAGCGTTTGCTCGGTGGCATTGGCTGTCGGGTCAATGCGGAAATGGTGGAGACCTATGCCCAGCTGTTCTCACAACCAGAACACATGCAGGGAGTGCTCAACATGATGGCGCAGTGGCGCCTGGAGGAACTGGCGCCAAACTTGCCGGAATTTGATTTGCCAACCCTGATTGTTGGTGGGCGGACGGACCAAGCCGTACGGCCAACGGATTTACATTGGCTTCACTCCATCTGGCCGTTTGCGCAGCTGGAGGTGCTGCCGGGGTGCGGTCATTTAGCCCACGAAGAACAACCTCAAACAGTCGTAGATCTAATCCGCGATTGGGTAGGCCGTTTGCAGCAAGGAGCAGCCTGATGGCGCACAAGCAATGTTCAAAACACGCCGTTGTGATCGGCAGCGGTTTTGGAGGGCTTGCGGCGGCGGTGCGCCTGGGCGCCAGAGGTTATCGCGTATCGGTGTTTGAAGCGCTGGACAGCCCAGGCGGCAAGGCGACCGTGGAGACAATGGATGGTCACGTGTTTGACATGGGGCCCACCATCATCACCGCACCGTTTTTATTTGAAGAGTTATGGTCTTTAGCGGGTCGCAGCTTCAATGAGGAGATTGACCTGGTCTCGCTAGATCCTTTTTATCGCATCCAGTTTCACGATGGCAGCGTGCTCGACTGCAGCGCGGACGCCGCGTTTATGCGTGCGCAAATACAACAGCTGGCGCCCGCCGATGTAGCTGGATACGATCGTTTTTTGGAGAAGAGCCGCGCCATTTTTGAAATCGGTTTTGAGGAGTTGGCGCATCGCTCATTTGACAAGTTTGCGCACATGGTGAAGGTGGTCCCTGATCTGGTGCGGCTACGTTCGGAACAAAGTGTCTACAAAATGGCGAGCCGCTTTTTCTCTGATGAACGGCTGCGCATCGCCTTCAGTTTTCACCCTCTGCTGATTGGCGGTAATCCGCTGTCTACAACCAGTATTTATAGCCTCATTGCGTTTTTAGAACGGCAATGGGGTGTACATTTTGTCATGGGGGGCACGGGGCGGTTGGTGCAAGGTTTGGTGGATTTGATCACCAGCCAAGGCGGCGCTGTGCACTTAAACTCGCCGGTGGCCAGCATTGACACCGTTGCCGGGCGTGCCAGCGGCGTGACTTTGGCGGACGGCTCGCGTGTGCAAGCGGATGTAGTGGTGTCCAATGTGGATTCGATAGCGACGTATGAATCTTTGTTGGGTGACCTCAACAAGCGTCGTTGGCATAAGCGGCGTGTGCAGCGTGCCCAGCTTTCAATGAGCTTGTTCGTTTGGTATTTCGGCACGGATCGCCAATACGAAGATGTGCCTCATCACCTGATGCTAATGGGCCCCCGTTATACAGGCTTGTTGCAGGACATTTTTAAGCACCGACAGCTGGCGTCGGATTTCAGCTTGTACTTACACCGGCCCACGGCGACGGACACCTCGTTGGCGCCTCCAGGGCGAGAAACGTTCTACGTGTTATCTCCGGTACCTAATCTTCTGGGCAACGTGGATTGGATGCAGCAAGCAGAACGTTACCGCCAGGCGATATGCACCCGGCTGCAGGAGGCGGTGCTGCCGGATTTGGAAGCCCATTTAACGGCGTCGTTTGTGATGACGCCGCAAGATTTTGCCAGTCGTTACGGCGCCCCCCAGGGGGCCGCGTTCGGATTGGCGCCAGAGTTCTGGCAAAGCGCGTGGTTTCGGCCGCATAATCGCAGCGAAGAGATCGAGGGTTTGTACCTGGTCGGCGCAGGCACCCATCCGGGTGCCGGTGTACCCGGTGTGTTGTCGTCGGCTCGTGTATTGGATGAGGTGGTGGACAATGTCTGAGCAAGACGACCTGAAAATATGCCAAACGTATCTGGGTAATGGTTCTAGTACGTTTCATGCTGCGTCGCGTTTGTTGCCGGCCTCAGCCGTTCAGGGGGTCACCGCGCTGTATGCCTTCTGTCGTGTGGCGGATGATCTGGTCGACGATTCCGGTTTACCCATCGACACCGCCATTGCGCAGTTGCACCAGCGCTTGGATGCGGTGTTTGCCAACACCCCAATGGATTCTCCGGAAGACCGGCAATTGGCTCTGGCGGTAGACCAGTACGCCTTACCCAGAGTGGTGTTTGACGCCTTGTTGGAAGGTTTTCGCTGGGATTCTTCAAACCGCAGGTACGAAACCCTGGCGGAGCTTGAAGATTACGGTGCGCGGGTGGCAGGATCGGTAGGGGTGGCCATGGCGGCCATTATGGGTGTGCACTCCAAACATCAATTGGCGAGGGCCGCGGATCTTGGTACCGCGATGCAGTTGACCAACATCTGCCGGGATGTAGGTCAAGACGCACGTATGGGTAGGCTGTATCTACCGCAGCGTTTGATGCGCGAAGTTGGTTTGCAGCCGGACACTTGGCTGGCGGATCCGCACATGTCCCCACAACTGGCGCAAGTTGTGCAGCAAACCTTGGATCATGCCCAGCGGCTCTACCGCCGGGCTGCACCCGGGATTAACCGGCTGCCGCGACGCTACCGTTTTAGTATTCGTGCGGCAGCGCGCATTTACCGCGATATTGGCCGTTCGATTGCCCTGCAAGGTTATAACTCGGTGGACCAACGCGCCTACGTGGCTGCTGCACGCCGCGGATATCTATTGTTGGTCAGCATGGTGCCGATGCGGGCCGGGGGTGAGGTCTGGCGTGCACCCGCTTCCCAGGCAAATGACTTTTTGGTGCAGCATGGGCGGCTTGGCCCGCATCCTGGTCTTCAGCTGCGTTTTGTCAGCGAAGGCCTTTCGCTGTTGGTGGATATCGAACGCCGACGTTCGGTTTAAGTTAACCCGCCCGCCGCGGCATGCGAAACGGCAGCAGCGTTTGCACCCAAGGTGCGGCAAATCTGTTCATATCTAGGCTTTCATGCATGCTGTGCCCTTGTTCTGTGGCCACTAAACTGCGCGCGTAAAACGGTGTGTCTTCCAGGGTTCGGGTTACTTTAGCGTTGCGCGCGCGCGTCGAACGTTTGATGCGCCAACCGGTGGTAGGCAAAGCTTGCACAGGTGGTATGTCCTGATCTGCAAAGTTGCCGTTTGCATCGATGCTGGTGGCCAACAATGTGTGTTCGGCGTCTTTGGCGTGGGTTTCGTAAAACACGGTCACCTCATCCGTGCTGGCGCTGCGCGACCAGGTCCAGCGTTTGAATGCGTCCTCAAGCGGTTCTGCTCCGGCGTTGTGATCCGCATAGCCGGAGCCTTGCCAATGCCAATCCGGCGTGTTCAGATTTACCTCAACATCTGCCAGTGGCATGGCGGGGTGCCAAATATGCCCGGGGGCCAGCTCAAATGCGGTCTCTGGTTGGCAGCGCGGCGTTAACTCAATTGAACCTTGTATACGTCGCAGCCAAGGGACACTTATCTCATCGAGCTCGATGCGCAGCCTCTGCCCGCTCCAGGTTAAGCTGCTGCGGCCAATCTGCAGATGCTCTGGGCTGTGTTGTAGTGCTGTCTTTCCGCGTTCGGTCATGGCCCAGCGTTTACCCCCTGCAGCGGGGTACAACACCGCGTTTAGCGCCACATGATTGTAGGCATTGGCCGCTTGTTTGCGCCTTGCCCGCGCGTAGTAGGGGGAGAACACGCTGCCGATGAAAGCAATAATGGTCAGCGCGTCATGGGTCTGCGGATTTATCGCATCCACGTACCACCAAGCGTAACCGTTGGGCGCCACCGGCTCGTCGAAGCGATATCCTGCAGGGCGCAGGATGCGGCCAGGCGGCCGGACATGGCTGCCATCGGCAACCCCGGGCCGGGATGGGTTGCGCCGCCCGCCAAGTAAAGACCCCGGCGTCGCGTACGTTGACCCTGGCGCCGAAAAGTAGCCTGCCAACCGTGGGAAGCTGGGCCATAAAGGGCGCCGCCGGTGGCAGGAAAACGTTGCGCAAAGATGGTCGGCGTGGTCACTTGCACGTCGTTTGGTAAGTGCGGCTGCCAGCCGCAAGCGCTCAACGTCGTTTGCATATTGCTTTGGCATGTCGGTATAACTCCCTGGTAATCAACAGTGTCGCCGTTAGCTGGCGCATTCACCAGCGCAAACAAGCGCTCCTCTTGCCCGCTTGATAGTGTTTGGTCAGCCACGCGGTCTTGTGCACACACGTATACCGTGGGTGCGGTGGGGACTTGCTGATGTTTAAACAGCGCTACAAATTCGGCAGCGTAATCGGCGGAGAAAAATACGTTGTGGTAGCTGAGCTCAAAGTCTGCGGGCGGCGCGGTCCAGGTCCAGGTCATGGCAGACAGAGAACGGGCGCCGGGTGGGCTGACCGCTTGCTGTAACTCAGCGCCAAAACAGCCTGCCGACAGCGCGGCTGGGTCGGCGTTAACAATCACCGCGTCGACGTCACAGTGTTGTTGACCGTAAGACAGGCGCCAGCCGCGACCGTGCGAGCAGATGTTTTCTACCGGTGTTGATAACTTGATGCAGCTGCCAAGCTCCTGATTCAGTCGAGTCAGCGCTTGCGTCAGTTCGCGCATCCCCCCGGGTAAGCGGAAAATGCCTTCCAGCTCCGCGGCCACTATCATTTCGAGGGTGGCGGGTGCGGCGTAGGGTGAGCTGCCGCAGTAGGTGGCGTAGCGCCCAAACAGTTGTAATAAGCGAGGATCGGTTAAACTTCCGGCCAGTGCGCTCATCAGGTCACTGAACGGTTTGATGAAGCGCAGATCGCTGCGCATACGCATGCTCAATGACACCGGGTTGGGTTTGGTTGAGGCGATAAAAGGGCCATTTAGAGCCACTTTTGCCCGATTGGCCCGGGCGATCCATTTAACAAAACGGGACGCTTCAGCCGCTCCTGCAAACGCCTCAATTGCGCTGACATTCGCGTCGTGGTCTTGTTGTAGGTCCAAGCGCGTGCCGTCGTTCCAGAAGTGGCGCGCGACCGGTGTTATCGGTAAGGGTTCGAGATATTCGAGCCAGTCTTTGCCGCACGCTGCAAACAAGTCGCGAAACACCCAGGGCATGGTCAGCACGGTGGGGCCCGCATCGATGGCGTGTGCACCGCTTTTGTTGGGGTGTTGGTGAGTGTGTTGGTTGGCGTGGATTTTGCCGCCGCAGGTGTCGTTTTTTTCAAATAACGTTACCTCAGCACCCTGAGCCGCCGCCGTCGCTGCAGCCGCTAAGCCACCCACGCCGGCGCCAATCACTGCAATTTTCATGGCGCGAGGACCGTGCTCACCGCGCAAACCGCCACGTTACCCACGGTTTTGAATACATTTCGACGGATTTATTGCTGATTTTTACTGGCCTTTTGCTGACTTTTTGCTGGGAATGGTGTCAATTACGCTGTACATTTAACGTGTAAAGTAGTTGTGACACAACCAGTGGCTCGTCTATGGGCCAATGCGCGGGAGAATATCTTGATGGAGATACAGGGAGAGGGCGTGCGGAACACGGATCGGCACATCGATCGTATAGAGCAAGCGATTGAGACAGCGCTGAGTTTGGGTGAAACCCATGAAACGCCTGCGCAACTGCAGGCTGCGGTGCGTCACGCGGTGTTTCCCGGCGGCGCGCGTTTACGTCCGCGTTTGTGTTTAGCTGTGGCTGCGGCGACGGCGGATCCGCGTCCGCTCACGTCTTCAGCGGCAGCGGCGTCGCTTGAGCTGCTGCACTGCGCTTCGTTGGTGCACGATGACTTGCCTTGTTTTGATGATGCACCGACCCGCCGTGGCGTCCCTTCTGTACATCGTGCTTACGGCGAGCCTATCGCGGTGTTAGCGGGGGATGCGCTAATTGTCCTGGCTTTCGAGAATTTAGCGGTGCATGCCACGGATGGGGTGGAGATGATGCCGGAACTGACCGCGCGTTTGGCGCGTGCGGTGGGTATGGGGCATGGCCTTTGCGCCGGGCAGGCTTGGGAATCCGAGCCGGAAATTGATTTGGATTGTTACCATCGTTGTAAAACCGGCTCGTTGTTTTCCGTCGCCACGGTGATTGGCGCCGCTTGCGGAGGTGACCTGCGCGAGGGGTGGGCGCGTTTGGGATTTTGTATCGGCAGTGCCTATCAGGTGGCCGATGATTTGCGCGACGTCATAGCCCAGGAAGATGAAGTAGGCAAACCCGTGGGTCAAGACAGTCGCCACAAACGCCCGAGCGCGGTTGAGCTGTATGGGGCGCAAGGTGCGCTAAAGCGTTTGAAGGAGTTGGTGGACGAAGCGGGCGAGTCTATCCCCGAGTGCCCCGGCGGAGACGCCCTGCGCAAACAAATACGCCACGAAGCTACGGCCTTTGTGCCTGAAGAACTGACCCGGCGAGTCGCATAGCGAGCTTGTTGATTGCGCCGTTTCCAGCCTTTGCTGGATTGGTTTGAGCAGCGTGCTGCCAATCCCGACTTTCAGCGGCGCGCCGCTAAATGGTGGCCTGGCAGTTGGATTGCACACCACCGCGCTAAGCGCTTGTTTGATCTCAGCGCGGGTTTTATTTATTCCCAGATGTTGTTTGCCGCTGATCGTTGCGGGCTGTTTGAGCAGCTTTGCAACGGCGGTGTGTCGATGCACCAACTGGAAGTGCAATGTGGTGTGCCGCCGCGGCAAATGCAGCAGTTAGTGCAGGCCTTGGAAGGGCTTGGCCTGGTTTGGAGCAAACACGAGCGGGTCACGTTGACGGGGCTAGGTTATGCCTATGCCGGGAATGCCGGGGCGCGCGCCATGGTTGCGCATCACCAGCTCTTATACGGTGATCTTGCCAACGTTGAGAGCATCCTTAAAGACCCGCAACACCGCACTGAACTACAAAGCTATTGGGACTATGCGCCAGGGTCCGCCGCGGGTGCAGCCTATTCCGAGCTGATGCGTGACTCCCTGCACTGGGTGGCGGAGTTGGCCTGCGACCACATCAGTTTGTCCGACGGTGATCAAGTAGTGGACATAGGTGGCGGACACGGCGCCTTCCTGCGCGAGCTGGCCGAGCGTTACGCAAATGTGCAGCTTTTATTGTTTGATCGCGAGGAAGTGCTCGCGACGCTACCAAAAGGTGACATTGAGCTGCAGCTGTGCCCGGGTGACTTCTGCACCAGCGCGCTGCCCCAGGGTGCGGATCTGTACACCTTGGTGAGAGTGCTGCACGACCATGAGGATGATGTCGTCGATGGCCTGTTGCGTAACGTGTATCGCGCGTTTGCGCCGCACAGCCGCCTGTTAATCGCTGAACCCATGGTTGAACCTTCGTTAGGTGGGTTAAACGCCTATTTTTCCACCTACTTTTTGGTCATGCGTCAGGGCCGCTTGCGCACGCCACAGGATCTTGCGGCGCGCTTGCGTCAAGCCGGCTTCGCGCAGGTGCGCGTGCGTTCCGCGCGTATGCCGTTGTTGACCCGTGTCATAACCGCGGAAGGCCATGCGTAACGTGTCTGTTGAAGCCATGGATCAAGCGTGGGTTAAAGTGTCAGATCAAGTGTCAGTTTTCCTTGACACTACCAGCCGTCACTTTAAACTGACAGTTATCCCATTTGGGGCGGGAGGCAAGTGAGCGCATCTGCAGCGATCGTTATCGAGGAGCCAGGCAAGGTAGACCTGCGTATGCTTGAGCTTTGCCCGGCGCAACCTGATCAAGTCGTGGTAAAAACCCGCTGGTCCGGCATCAGCACCGGTACGGAGCGGTTGTTGTTTACCGGACGGATGCCTGCCTTTCCAGGTATGGGGTACCCGCTGGTGCCGGGTTACGAAACCGTCGGCGAGGTGGTTTGGGCCGGCGCAGATACCCAACTGAGTGAAGGCCAAGCCGTGTTTGTGCCAGGGGCAAGCTGTTATAGCGACGCCCGCGCGCTGTTTGGCGGCGCTGCGGCGACGCTGATTGCGGCGGCGGATCGTGTTTTACCTTTGCCTGGCGCCGCGGCTGCTGAAGATGTGTTGTATGCCTTAGGCGGTACCGCCTTGCGCATGTTGCGCAAAATGCCGGCGCCAGAGCTGGTCATTGGCCATGGTGCGTTAGGCCAATTGCTGGTGCGTTTGGTGCGGGCCCAAGGCCAACCCTTGCCCACCGTGTGGGAGACGAGTGGCGCACGCAACGCCGCGCAAGACTACACCGTGCTGGATGCCACCACAGACCCCCGCGGGGATTACGCACGCATCATTGATGTGAGCGGCAGTTTGGATGCGTTGGGTGAAGCCCTCGCGGTGCTCGCGCCGGGAGGGGAGATCATCTTGGGTGGGTTTTACGGTGCGGAACTCACCGTACCTTTTCCGCTGGCGTTCATGCGGGAAGCACGTTTTACCGTCAGCGCCGAGTTTCAAGCCAACGACTTAGCCGATGTGGCAGCGCTAAAACAAGCCGGCCAGCTGGTTTTTTCCGGGCTGCTGTCGCATGTGGCGCCGGTTGCGCAAGCCAGCGATGCCTACCACACGGCGTTTAACGACAGCAGTTGTCTGAAGATGGCGCTCGACTGGAACGATGCAGGCAGCACCGACAGTGAGAGTTATAAGGGGACCAACTAAACCAAGGGGTACGCCGGCACAAACGTTGCGGGTTACAAAAGGGTAAACGGGATACAAAGTATGAGCGAAGTAGAAATTCAACAAGCCGTCAAACTGTCTGATGAGATGCTCGCCAACTTGCGCGAGGAAGCTGCCCAAGAGCCGCTGGCACCGACATCGGATGGCGACCAGCACGTAGAAACCAAACAAGAAACTCAAGTTATCGCGATCTACGGCAAAGGCGGTATCGGTAAGAGTTTCACGTTAGCCAACTTGTCATACATGATGGCGCAGCAAGGCAAAAAAGTGCTGCTGATCGGTTGTGATCCTAAAAGCGACACCACCTCGCTGCTGTTTGGCGGCAAAGCGTGTCCAACTATCATTGAAACCTCTGCGCGCAAAAACGATTGTGGTGAGGCGGTTGAAATTGGTGATGTCTGCTTCAAGCGCGACGGTGTCTTTGCCATGGAGTTAGGTGGTCCGGAAGTGGGCCGCGGTTGCGGCGGGCGCGGCATCATCCACGGGTTTGAACTGCTCGAAAAGCTTGGCTTCCACGACTGGGGGTTTGATTACGTTCTGCTTGATTTCCTAGGCGACGTTGTGTGTGGCGGTTTCGGTCTACCCATCGCCCGCGATATGTGTCAGAAGGTGATTGTCGTTGCGTCTAACGACCTGCAATCGCTGTATGTCGCCAACAATGTGTGTTCGGCGGTGCAGTACTTCCGCAAACTCGGCGGCAACGTTGGTGTGGCGGGTTTGGTGGTGAACAAAGACGACGCCACCGGTGAAGCGCAGGCGTTCGCCGAAGCAGCGCAGATCCCTGTGCTGGCCTCCATCCCCGCGGACGAAGACATTCGCCGCAAAAGTGCAAACTACCAAATTATTGGTGTGCCTGAAGGTCCCTGGGGCCCGCTGTTTTCACAGCTCGCCACCGCGGTGGCTGAAGCACCGCCACAACTCCCCCAGCCGTTGGAACAGGATGGCCTGTTGGCGCTGTTTAGTGGTGATGCAGTAGGGCGAGACGTAGTGCTCGAGCCGGCCACCTTGCAGGACATGTGCGGCAAAGAACAGCTTGTCAAAGAATCCCTGGAGGTGGTTTACGACAATGTCTGAAACTCTGGAACAACGTATACCTACGGTTGATCTGGAAGCGGTGGGGTGTGATTCGCAGCAACTGCAGCAGCAAGCCGCGGCCAACGCGGGGCATACCGGCAAACAGCTGCGCCAGTACCAACAAGACTATCCACGCGGCCCGCACGACCAGCCGCAGAGTATGTGCCCTGCGTTTGGGTCTTTGCGGGTAGGTTTACGCATGCGTCGGACCGCCACCATCCTGTCCGGCTCCGCCTGTTGTGTTTACGGCTTAACCTTCACTTCCCACTTTTACGGTGCCAAACGTTCGGTGGGTTATGTGCCTTTTAATTCCGAAACTCTGGTGACCGGTAAGTTGTTCGAAGACATCCGCGACGCGGTGCACGAGACGGCACAGCCTGACCATTACGATGCGGTGGTGGTGATCAATCTGTGTGTCCCAACGGCGTCTGGGGTACCGCTAGACCTGTTGCCGGATCAAATCGACGGGGTGCGTATCATTGGCATTGATGTCCCCGGCTTTGGGGTACCGACCCATGCCGAGGCCAAAGATGTTTTGGCCGGCGCCATGCTCAAGTATGCGCGCAAAGAAATTGAAGCGGGGCCGGTGCTGGCGCCGCGCGAACAACAGACGCGGGAAGGCCGCATTGCGCTATTGGGTGAGCTGTTTCCGGCCGACCCGGTGGTCATAGACCGCCTGCTTGAACCCATGGGTTTGTCGGTTGGCCCGACGGTCCCAACCCGGGAATGGCGTGAACTGTATGCAGCGCTGGATTGTCAGGCCGCGGCTGCCATCCACCCCTTTTATACGGCGGCGATTCGCGAGTTTGAGAGCGCCGGACGCACAGTGATTGGCAGTGCGCCGGTTGGTGCTGAAGGCAGTCAGGTATGGTTGCAAGCCATTGGTGATGCATTTGCAGTGGCACCGGACAAAATTGCAGCTGCTGCAAATGGCGCTTATGCCGCCACGCGCGCGGCGCTGGCCGCCACGCCGATCGATGCCCGCATCACCTTGTCGGGTTACGAAGGATCTGAGTTGTTAGTTGGGCGTTTACTGGTGGAGAGCGGCGCAGACCTACGCTATGTCGGCACCGCTTGCCCCAAAACCCAGTGGTCCGCCGCGGATGCCGAGTGGCTTGCGGCCCATGGCGTAGAGGTGCGCTTCCGCGCGTCGCTGGAAGAAGACCTCGCAGCGATGGAAGAGTTCCAGCCGGATTTGACCATCGGCACTACACCGGTGGTGCAGAAGGCCAAAGAGGCGGCACGACCTTCGTTGTATTTTACCAACCTAATTTCGGCGCGACCGCTGATGGGTCCGGCGGGGGCGGGGTCCTTGGCCAGCGTGATCAACGCAGCCATCGCCAACAAAGCACGCTTCGATGTGATGACCGAATTTTTTGAGGGTGTTGGTGCTGAACGCACCGCCGGCGTGTGGGAAGACACGCCCACAGACTTCCCGGCTTACCGGGCGCGGTACGCCAAACGTATCGCCAAGGCGAGTCAGGTGGAGGACCCGATTTAATGTTGGTGCTAGATCATGACCGTGCCGGTGGCTATTGGGGCGCGGTGTATATGTTTACTGCGGTCAAAGGGTTACAAGTCATTATCGACGGGCCTGTGGGTTGCGAAAACCTGCCGGTGACGTCTGTTTTGCACTACACCGATGGGCTACCGCCGCATGAATTGCCGATAGTGGTGACCGGTCTTGGCGAAGAAGAGCTGGGTCAACATGGCACGGAAGAGGCCATGAAACGCGCTGCGGCTGTGCTCGCTAGTGATGAACCGAGTGTTGTGGTGACCGGCTCCATCGCTGAAATGATCGGCGGCGGCGTGACACCGGAAGGCAGCAACGTTAAACGTTTTTTGCCGCGCACCATCGATGAAGATCAGTGGCAAAGCGCGGACCGCGCCTTGTTGTGGTTGTGGAAAGAATACGGCAGGAAGAAGATCCCCGCGCGCAAAGCGCGTGCGCCGGAGGTTAAACCCAAGGTCAATATCATTGGGCCGGCCTACGGCTACTTTAATACTGCCTCAGATCTACATGAAATCCGACGTTTGGTAGAAGGCATCGGCGCCGAGGTGAATTTGGTTTTTCCCCTTGGCGTACATTTGGCGGAAATCCCCAAACTCACCGATGCCGACGTCAACATCTGCATGTACCGGGAGTTTGGCCGCAAGTTGTGTGAGGAACTTGATCGTCCGTACTTGCAGGCGCCGATCGGCTTGGAAAGCACCACGTTGTTTTTGCGCAGCTTAGGCGAGTTGCTCGGCATTGATCCCGAATCTTTCATCGAACAGGAAAAACATACCACTCTTAAACCGGTGTGGGACCTTTGGCGTTCGGTCACGCAAGACTTCTTCGCCACTGCTTCGTTCGGCATTGTCGCCACTGAAACCTATGTGCGCGGTTTGCAGCACTACCTCAGTGACGACCTCGGTTTACCCTGCACGTTTAGCTTTGCGCGCACCGCCGGCAAAAAACCCGATAACGCCGCTGTGCGTGAAGCCATTCTTAAACAACCACCCCTGGTGGTGTTTGGCAGTTTTAACGAGCGCATGTACGTCGCTGAGAGCAACGGCTCCAGCCGTTATATCCCGGCCTCTTTCCCCGGCGCCATTATCCGGCGACATACCGGTACACCGTTTATGGGGTACGCAGGCGCCACCTACGTCCTGCAAGAGATCTGCAATGCCTTGTTTGATGCTTTGTTTGACATCCTGCCGTTGGGCCAGGAGTTAGATCAAATCGACAGCACCTTATCGCGGAGCAGTGAGGCTGTTAGCTGGGAGGCGCAGGCGCAGAGCAGGCTGGATGAATGGGTTGAGCAGCAACCGATGCTGGTGCGCATCTCTGCTGCTAAACGTTTGCGCGACGCGGCCGAAATTGCCGCCCGGCAGGCAGGCAAAACACAAGTCACCGCGGAGATTATCGCCGCGGTGTTGGACAGCGAAATGTCGGAGATCGCTCTGTCGTGACCTCACACACTTCGCGAAAAGAATTCATTCGGGTAACCGGATGGATATTCGTGGCTCCGCTCCGTTTAGGCGGAAACGAGTACGAAAATAGGGCCGCGCGAAAGCGCGGGAAGTGACCTTCTCGGTCGACCAGAGGAAATAGTGCTATGAGTGATACTAGCCTATCTGGACTGACGGAAGATGAAGCGAAAGAATTCCATGGTGTTTTCGTTTCGAGTTTCATCGGATTTACCGTCGTTGCCATTATCGCGCACGTGTTGGCGTGGTTGTGGCGTCCCTGGTTACCTGGTGAGGATGGCTACGCGATGATTGACACCATTCAATCTACCGCAGCCGCTTTAACTTCTTATATCGCATAGGAGGAAAGAGGTATGTGGAGAGTTTGGTTGTTATTCGATCCGCGGAGAATTTTGATCGCGCTTGGCGTGTTTCTGTTTTCTCTTGCTGTTCTGATTCACTTCATCCTGCTCAGCACAGACCGGTTCAACTGGATCGAAGGTCCAGCGGCATCGGCTTCCGTGCAGGCAGAGATGGTGTTACCAGGCAAGCACGAGACCTCATTGGTCTCGCAAGCTCGGACTATCGTCTGATGCTAGGGCTCGGGCGCAAGCACCTGGGTTTGTCCCCACAAGTGTTTGTGTCCCGAGCAGCTTTGCTTGGCAGAGCGGGAGGCTGATTGAAGGCCGCGAATAGGAATTGCTGGCCAACGCGAGACTAATAATATGTCGATGTTAAGTTTTGAACAGAAGTATCGAGTCAGAGGCGGTACGTTGTTGGGCGGCGACCTCTTTGACTTTTGGGCAGGGCCGTTTTACGTCGGATTGTTCGGCGTCACAACGATATTCTTCACCATAGTGGGTGTGTCGCTGATTTTGTGGGATGCATCCCACGGCCCGACTTGGAACGTCTGGCAGATCAGTATCGAGCCGCCGGATGTGAGTTATGGGCTGGGTTTGGCGCCGTTGCTCGAAGGCGGCAACTGGCAGCTGATCACTATTTGTGCCACGGGAGCATTTGTGTCCTGGGCACTGCGAGAGGTGGAGATCTGTCGCAAACTGGGGATGGGTTATCACGTGCCCATCGCGTTTGGCGTGGCGGTGTTTGCCTACGTGTCACTGGTGGTAATCCGACCTTTGTTTATGGGGGCCTGGGGGCATGGTTTCCCTTATGGGATATTCACGCACCTCGACTGGGTGTCCAATGTGGGATACCAGTTTGTGAACTTCCACTACAACCCGGCACACATGATCGCGGTGAGTTTTTTCTTCACCACTTGTTTTGCGCTGGGCCTACACGGCGCGTTGGTGCTGTCGGCGGCTAATCCCAAACGCGGTGAGGTGTCGAAAACAACCGAGCATGAAAACACCTATTTCCGCGACATTATCGGGTACTCCATCGGACCGTTGGGGATCCACAGACTGGGCTTGTTTCTGGCTTTAAACGCTGGTTTTTGGAGTGCTGTATGTATTGTCATCAGCGGCCCCACGTTCCTGCGTACCGGGCCTTGGACCACGTGGTGGAATTGGTGGTTGGAGATGCCCATCTGGGGTTAGGAGAAGGAAATGGCAGAATATCAAAGTATATATAACCGTATACAGGTAGACGCCCCCACCGATTACGGTGTGGATATAGAAACCGGGTCTTACGACCGTCAAAAAATCTCCGCCCATAACTATTGGTTGGGCAAACTGGGTGACGCGCAAATTGGGCCTGTCTATTTAGGCAAATCCGGATTGTTGGCCATTGTCACCGGCGTCATTGCGATCGAAATTATTGGCCTCAACATGTGGGCTTCGGTCAACTGGGACCCCGTTGAGTTTGTGCGCCAACTGTTTTGGTTGACATTGGACCCACCGCCGCCTGAATACGGTTTGTCGATTCCGCCCCTGGCGGAAGGTGGCTGGTGGCTGATGGCGGGTTTCTTTCTGACGGTGTCGATCCTATCTTGGTGGGTCAGGGTGTATACGCGCGCCCGCAAGCTGGGTTTGGGTACACATACCGCATGGGCATTTGCTGCGGCGATATGGCTTTACCTCGTGTTAGGCTTCATTCGGCCTGTAATGATGGGGACCTTCAGCGAAGCTGTCCCATTTGGCATTTTTACTCACCTGGATTGGACCAATAACTTCTCGCTGCGCTACGGCAATCTGTTTTACAACCCGTTCCACATGTTGTCTATCGCCTTCCTCTACGGCTCAGCACTGCTGTTTGCCATGCACGGGGCGACCATTTTGGCAGTACAGCGTTTTGGCGGAGACCGGGAGTTGGAACAAATTGCCAACCGCGGCACCGCCTCGGAACGTGCGGCGCTGTTCTGGCGCTGGACCATGGGGTTCAATGCTTCCATGGAATCCATTCACCGTTGGGCCCTATGGTTTGCGCTGCTGTGTCCGCTAACGGGCGGTATCGGGATTTTGCTGACCGGTACGGCAGTGGATAACTGGTATCTCTGGGCGATCAAACACGGCTTGGTAGCCTTGCAGTAGCGCGACGCGTTATCGCGCTCTATTGTCATTCGACATTCAGCGGCTCCAGCGCACCTCTAGCAGGTGTGCTGCGAGCGCAACGCTCATCGCCAGCCAAATACCCAAGTAAAACCCCGCCAAAGCAAAACGTATCGCCACGATCAGTGCGGCTGCGGCGGCCAGATTGGCAGCAATGGCCAATCTGGCATCGGCAGCGGCGCGTCGTTGTCTGACCAACGCCTCCACCGCCAGTACAGCCAACGCGAAATACAGCAACCACTCGGTGAGGGCAGCACTCATGAGTATTCTGGATTGGCTTTTACGATCGCCAGATTCAACACTGTGGCGAAGCTAACCCAGATGAGATAAGGCAGCAGGAGCGCGGCAGCCAAGGTGTTAAACTCGGCAGTCCAGACCATTAGCAGTGCAATGGACAGCCACATCGCCATGGATTCATAAGCTGCCCACTTAAGTTTGTGCCAGCGGAAAAACAAGAAACTCCAAGCTAGGTTGAGCGCTGCGTTAACAAGCCACAGCGCCAGGCTGATGACCGCGTCGAGGCGCGTGTCACAGGCGTGCCACAACAAGCCGGCTGACCAAACACACAAGATGTAGATACAGGTCCATGCCGGGCCGAATAGCCAGTCTGGCGGGTTCCACGAGGGCTTATTGAGCGTGCGGTACCATTGGCCGGTATCGGTGGCTAATCCGCCACCGATGGCGACTAGAACGGCTACAGCAGCAGCTGTGAGATAGGCGTACACTACTAGGAGAACCTCTGCTTAAGTCTCAGTGCTCAGCGTAGCATACGGTGTCTGTGGCGAGGCGCGTTGCGCCGCGAATTTAGCTAGGGAGCCTCTGAATAAGTCTCATGTGCTCAGCGTGTCATACGGCGTCTGTGGCAAGGCGCGTTCCGCCGGCAATGTAGGTACCTTGCCAAGGGGCGCAACGAA
>JANQKS010000108.1 GCA_028281005.1 Pseudomonadales bacterium | reverse complement strand
CTTGCCAAGGGGCGCAACGAAGTCCACAGGCGCCGTATGGCACGCCCGCTGGGAGGCACTGGCGCGTGCGCTGGGCTGCGTTGGCGCTCTTGAAGAGGTACCTACATTTCCTGCGAGCGCTGCCTTGCCAGCCCACGCGCCAGTGCCTCTGAGCTTTTGAGACTTATGCAGAGGCGCCCTAGGTGTCATATCCGGGGCAGGAGGGACCCACTCCCCGGATAGATACGCTTAGGGGAGCTCACTTCTTAGCGATGATCCAAATGGCGTGCACGATCCCGGGTATGTAGCCCAACAGAGTGAGCACGATGTTCAGCCAGAAGTGCATGCCTAAACCGACCTGCAGGAACACCCCCAACGGCGGCAAAATGATTGCAAAGATAACGCGTACGATGTCCATCGAACTTCCCCAACTACTGAACGGACGCGTATCCTAGCAAAAATACGCACGCGACCTATACGCCGCTATCAACGATACGCAACGCCTACGTCAGCTGATATCGAGGCCCTGCATGGTGCCGTCTTCACGCCATTCTTCGAGCATCTGGAAAAAGTGCACCGGTCCGCCGCCGTAAGACGAGTTCTGCCGTGAGCGCTCCGAAGGTTTGCCTTCGTTGTTGTAGTAGCCCGGCGTGCAGTCCGCGAGGAATTGTTCATTCATGCGCGCGAGCTGGACAATGGTGTTCACCCACTCTTCCTCTGCATCCGCGGTGGCTTCGACCACTTGGTGGTTACCTTCCAATGCCTGGCTGACGATGTAAGCAATGTGTTTGCTCTGCTCGTTAAGGCTATGCGGGTAGTTAGCCGTAAATGCGGTCTGTAAAGTCCCCATCAAAAAACTGTTAGGAAACCCATGACTGTGCATACCATGGAAGGTACGCGCACCGTCTTGCCAATGTTCGCTGAGGCTCACCCCGTTGCGGCCAAAAGTTTCATAACCGCAACGCCGCGCGTACTCGGTACCCACCTCAAAGCCGGAGGCAAACACGATGCAATCCAACTCGTATTCCTGACCATTGGCGACCACACCTTTGTTGGTAATGCGGTCCACACCTTGGCCGCCCGTGTCGATCAAGTGCACATTGTCCCGATTAAACGTGGGTAGATAGTCGTCATGGAAACAAGGACGTTTACAAAATTGACGGTAGTAGGGTTTTAAATGCTCTGCAGTTTCGGGGTCATTAACAATGTTGTCCACGCGGGCACGGATAGATTCCATCTTCTGGAAATCCGCCAACTCCATCTTCTCTTGCAAAGCTTCAAACGACAGGTCCGATTCGCCCTCATCGCGAATCATCAGCAGCAGATTGCGGATGATCTCGGTCCAGCCATCGTTAACCAGATCTTTGTCGGTCACACCACCGGACACCAAGGTGTTGAAGTTGTCCATGCGCTCCTGGTGCCAGTTGGGTTGCAGGCTATCCACCCATTCAGGATCAGTGGGGCGGTCGTTGCGTTCGTCGATGGATGAAGGCGTACGTTGAAAGACGTACAACTCATCAGCACCCTCCGCCAAATGCGGTACACACTGCACCGCGGTGGCGCCCGTACCGATAATACCAACCCGCTTACCCTTAAGCCCAGTGAGGCCACCATTGGCATCACCCCCAGTGTAGTCGTAATCCCACCGGCTGGTGTGGAAGGTATGCCCTTGGTAATCATCAATCCCTTGTATACCCGGCAATTTGGGGCGATTCAGCGGGCCGTTGGAAGAAATCACAAAGCGCGCGCGCATGGCATCACCTTGATTGGTTTTGATGATCCAACGGTTTGTGTTTTCATCCCAGTGCAACGATTCGACTTCGGTTTGGAAACAGACATCGTCGTAGAGATCCCACTGTTTAGCAATCTGTTGGCTGTAAGCCAGTATGTCTGCGCCGTCGATGTACTTTTTCGGCGGCATATAGCCGGTTTCCTCTAAGAGTGGAAGGTAGACATAAGATTCAATGTCACACGCCGCTCCCGGGTAGCGATTCCAGTACCAGGTGCCGCCAAACTCGCCGCCCTTTTCGATCATGCGAATGCTTTTTACCCCCTGCTGACGTAAACGCACACCTGCCAAGAGGCCGCCAAACCCACCGCCGATAATGACCACGCCCACTTCGTCAGTCAGCGGTTCACGTTTAATCTCGCCTTCTAAGTACGGGTCTTCCACATAGTGACTGAACTGACCTTTGACCTCGATGTATTGCTCGTTGCCGTCGTCGCGCAGGCGTTTGTCGCGTTCAGTTTGATACTTGTTACGCAGAGCATCCGGATCAAAACCAAGATCCTGCCGAACTGTGGTTTCAGCGCTCATTCAATCACTCCAAAAACTATTCAATGAGAGTCAACTATATCAAAGTAGCGAGTTATCTTTGAACTTCTTCTCATTGCCCAAACATCCGGGATTACCCGTAGTTCAGAGCGGTCAGCTAGCGGCTACGGTTGCTTAAGGACTCTTCCACGCACCATTTCAAGCAACGCTCGGCAACGTGCAGTGGCCCCTCATCACCCGCCGGTGCGCGCACCAGCCAGGCGTCGCGGGTGACTTCCACCATGCGGCCCCATGCATTGTCTTCCCATGTATCCCAGGTGCCGCGGAACGGTTTGCCGTCCACATGTACTACTAAGTCGCGCATTTTTTCTCCTCTTTACTCCCCTTTACTCGTTTTTGCTCGTTTTTGCTCCACCTAACTCCTCTTGATGCCTCGTCAGCGCAAGGCCAGGGTCAGATTTAGCCTGACATAGATCGACGCAAAATGTGGCGAAATACACCACATCTGTGTTTTTTGGACTAATTTTTTACAGCGCCAAACCTCAGTAACCCTTTGATTTTACTGTACTAAAAACCTGGTACGCCTTTTGCTAACTAGACAAGCAAGACACGAGTATTAGCCACTCTGACATGAGGTACACATGCAACAAACCACCAAGGACAATCTTGCTAATCGCAATATCTGGGCGCGCGGGCTCTACATGCTGTTTTATGTCCTCGCCTACGCCGTGGCCGAGACCATTCTCGCCTTAGTGGCGATCTTCCAATTTATCCATACCCTGTTTACCGGCAAGGTGAATGAACCGCTACAGGCGTTCAGCGCTAACTTGTGCGCATACATCGTGCAGTTACTCGAGTACGTCACCTTCAACAGTGAGTTTCAACCTTTCCCGTTTGCCGAATGGCCAGACGCCGAACCCGGTGAAACACCCTGGTCCGAACCACCGGCCCAGATGTCAGCACCGCCTAAGCCTGTGCAAGAACCTGAACGACAAGCGACTCCGGACACTGTCGATGATGCCAGCCCAGTAGAAGAAACCGGGTCCACCAGCAACCAAAATCAGGATGATGCTGGCACGAACGACGGGGATGGCTATGACGGGGATGGTTATAAAGACCCGAAGCCTCTCTAGGGGAAGTGGTCTAAGGCACCTAGTGCTCAGCAAGCTTCGACAAGCTCGTATAAGCTCGGCACCGGCGCAATGTAGGTGGGAGAACGCTGCAACGTTGTGATGTAACCACTGGCGTGGCGGGGACCACTGTTGCTGCGGATGCGCCGGCACCGAAAACTTATGCGCACAGCATAGCCATCTTCAATGGCTGATCTATAAGCAGAAACGCGTATTTTTCAGGGCAATATTTGCGCTTCAACTTAAGGGCCGAAGTTGCGTATCATCTGCGCACCCAAAGCCAACAGCACAAGAGGAAAACATGAGCCACGCGATGCCAACCCGTTTTAAAGGTGTCCTGATTGTATTTGCCGCACTGGCGCTCAGCGCCTGCGCGTCCAGCGCCACCACAGACCGATTGGATGCGCTAGAGAGCCAGCTGGCGAGTGTTCAAAGCACAGCCGATCAAGCTCTGGATCTGGCCAGACAAGCCCAATCCCGCGCTGGAGATTCATCAGCCGATGTTTCTGAAGCGCAACGGTTGGCGCGTCAAGCCTTAGATACCGCAACCGAAACGGCGGAACGTTTGGCGCGTATGGAAGATGAATGCTGCGGAGGCAAATAGCAGCCTGCGCTAACTGCGACGGCTGAGCCTAGCCGCTGCTACAGCGAGATTTTCACTGGCACGCCACGCCCTGCGCGGGCTGTGGCAAATGCCAGTGACCAATCAATCTTCGCCTGACGCTCAGACGTGGCGCGAATAATCTGCGATACAAAACCGGAGTGATTGACGCCGTCGTCCTTCGCTTCGGTGTTCTCCTTGTTTGGCCCCAGTGAAACAGTCTTGTCACTGTGCCGCTCCGGGTGGGCCTCAAGATACAAACTGTCATCGTGCCAAGCCACCTTATAAGGCTGTTCGATCACCCGCACGGTCTGGCCCAACGCAACCCGTCGCACAAAATCCGTGATGTGTAGGTTGTACAGCCGGATACACCCGGAGGAAACACGCCGTCCCACGCCCATCGGCAGATTGGTGCCATGGATAAAATAGCCTTTTCTGGCCAGCTGCACGGCAAATGGACCCAAGGGATTATCGGGACCGGGAGGCACCAGCGGGGCTAATTCGCGGCCTTCTTGCGCATGTCGAGCACGGATCGAAGCCGGCGGATACCAAGTTGGATTTTCGATTTTACTGGTGACAACAGTTTCCATGAGCGGCGTTTGGCTGCCTTCATCGCCGATGCCAATGGGATAAACAGAGACCGTCCCCACTTCGGGCTGGTAGAGGAACATTTTTAGTTCACTCAAGTTCACCACCACTCCTTCGCGAGGCGCCGCCGGCAAGAGCGTGGCACTCGGCACCAGCAACTTGGCTCCCGCTTCCGGCAACCATGCATCTACACCGGGGTTGGCACGTTGCAATGCACCAAACCCCACCCCTTCACGGCGCGCAAGCTTGGCGAATGTGTCTTCATATTGCAGGACACGTGTACGCGTCTGCCCCACCAATGCTTGTTGCGGGCCAGGCATCGGAAAATGGACAGCAAGGCTTACTTTAGCTGCCGTGTCTATTTCACTGCCTAGGCTCGCGGCGCTGTAAAGCAGCAGCACCAGCACCAACGGTTTAGTGCGCAATTGAGGGTCGATAACGGCTAACATCATCTGCATCATAACAAGGCGCTAGTGTCCTGAGTTAGAAGTTCGCATACAAAATCTTTCAATGGATTTGAGTATGTCATCTGCAGTTTTATGCCATCGAAACGGCTGTGGATTTTC
>JANQKS010000095.1 GCA_028281005.1 Pseudomonadales bacterium | reverse complement strand
AAAACATAGGATCAGCGGGTTTGTGGGGTTTTTGGGCTAGACGGCGTACCGCCGGTGGGGTTGGGCCCTATCAAGGTGCGCCAACAACGCCCAAGGACCCCACAAACCCGCCCTGTGGGAGATCGCCAGCTTTACGCTAACTGCGTCATTGCTCGTCGCAATATCCAGATATTACTCCTCACGCTTCCTTGCCAGCCCAAAGCTGGCGAACTCTGATTCTAAGTTTTCAAGTGGTTTGAGCACTAGTTTACTCCAGCGACTGGCGGCGCAGTCGACGCATACCGTGCAGCCAGCGATCAATGTCGTCACCTTTACGGCGCACATACTCTTCTACCTCAGGGTGGGGGAGCACATGGAACCGTTCTTCCGCAAGGGCTTCGATGACAGTCTCCGCCAGTTGTTCGGGTTCGATGATGCCGTCGGTTTGCCCATCCCCCAGCGCGCGCGGCGCCATTGCCGTGTTCACTCCCTGTGGGCACAACACCGATACGCGTATGCCTTCGTCGCCATGGGTGATGGAGAGGAACTCTGCCAGCTTTACCGCCGCCGCTTTGGTCACGGTATAGGGCCCGGATCCCAACGCGGCCAACAAACCCGCGGCTGAAGCGGTATTGAGCAGATAACCTTCGCCACGTTCCAGCATGCCCGGCAGCACAGCGCGTGCGGCGTACACGTGGGACATCACATGCAGTTCCCACTGCTGCTGCCAGACTGCGTTGTCGGCGTCGGTCAACACCCCTTCGCCGCCCGCACCGGCGTTGGAGCAAAACAAGTCAATCTGGCCATACTGGCCAATGGTGTCGGCCACTAATTGCTCAATCTGGGCTTCGTCGGTGACGTCACAGGCAGCACCGTCGCAGCCAATTTGTGACGCGGCGGCCTCTACTGCTTGTGGATTTAAGTCCGCCAGCACAACCGCGCGTGCACCGTTGCTCAGAAAGGCGCGCGCCATGGCCTGACCGATACCACCGCTACCGCCGGTGATGACTGCGACTCTGTTTTGAAGATCCATGCGCGCTTCCCCCAAGGAAAAATTTGATTTTAAACCGCCTTCAATCCAAAACCCTATCCAAACTGGAAGGTATTAGAAGGTATTAACTGCTGCTTGAGCCAAGTAAGCCCTCATAAATCTCTCGGCAGCTTTGCAGCGGGCCTTGTTTAATCCTTTGGTCCACCAACTCACGCACATCTGAGTTGCGAGGCAGATTAATCCAGGAATTGTTGGCGAGCCATTCTGTGCCCTGTGGGAACATCAGAATCTCATTCAATTGATAACCTCCGTACATTCGCCACGGAGTATCTAGGCCCGCAATCATTACTGATTGTCGAAAACGGCTGACCACGTTCAACTGATTGGGTTAATTCCGACTGATCCTTGCCCAATAGTTCGACGAATAGCGTCCTGAATCACCAACTCGACTACGGAAATAATTTGCTCTTGGGGGTAAGCGGCGCGTTCGATTTCAATTAATTGATTGTTTTGGCGATATTCAAAGCCAATTTCTGCTGGAGGTTTCCTGAGCGATGAAAGTTCCCCGACAGCACCGGCGTATCTAAGAACGAAGAGCGTGCTGGAGAACAAATACAGAGCACGGCTGTTTAGGTAACATGTCGCCTCTCCGGTCCAGAACAGACCAGACCAGACCACTCTTGGAATGACACATGACTGAACCACATCGTCCGCGCAGCCTTGCGGAAATGGAAGAACGTACCGCCAGTGTGTTTACACCCGCCAGCATTAAACAGGGGTTGGCGTTAAAGCTGCGGCCCACGGATGTGGTGATTACCCCCTATGGGAAAAGCGGCACCACATGGACGCAGCAGATTGTGCATACCTTGCGTACCCGCGGGGACATGGATTTTGACGATATTTCCCGCGTGGTGCCCTGGATAGAGGTCAGCCCGTTGTTGGGGATTGATCTCGACGCTGAGCAGAAAGCCAACCCGCGAGCGTTCAAAAGCCATTTGAGTTGGGATGTGATGCCCAAGGGTGGCCGCTATATCAATGTCGTGCGTGATCCCGGCGATGCGGCGGTGTCGATGTTCAAATTTCAGGAAGGGTGGTTTCTTGAACCCGGTGCGGTGGGGGTGGATGAGTTTGTGCAAAGCACGCTGCAGCACCGGCGTTACTATCATCACTTAAAATCCTGGTGGCCCCGGCGCAATGATGAAGACGTACTGTTCTTAGCGTATGAGAAGATGCTCAAAGACACGACGGCCACCATTCGTCGTATTGCCGATTTTGTTGGTGTTGAACTAGATGCGGAACTGCTTGAATTAACCGAACGGCACAGTTCCATGGCGTTTATGCTGGAGTACAAAGATCGCTTTGATGACGCTATGTTGCGCAGGTATTCCGAAGAACATGCCGGTATTCCGCCAGGGAGCGACAGCGCCAAAGTACGTGAAGGCAAGGCCGGGTCCCGCGTGACGCTAAGCGCCGAAACTCAGGCGATGCTTGATCAGGTCTGGGCGGAAGAGATTACCGCCACGCTAGGTTTTGCGGATTATGGGTCTTTGGTAGCGTCGCTGGATTGAGCCGGTGCCACCGCGTTTGTATCGATGAGATCCCAAACGGTTTGAAAGCCATCGTCGCGTCCCAACAATGCTTGGATTGGGCTCTGCTTGTCGATGTGACCCATGAGGTTTCGATAGGTGGCGAAGCCTGTGAGTTCCTGCAGTCGCGGTTCGAACTCTTTAACTAATTTGAGAGGTATGCCGAGCTGCTGATTCTCCTGTTGGCGGATAAAACCGGCGCAGTAGTTCATGGCGATCCCCACGCGCCGCTCATCGCTCCGGTTAGCGCCGCCGCCGTGCCATAAGCTGCCGTTCCATACCAGCACGCTACCGGCAGGCATTTCCGCGGCGATGCTGTCCGGGTGGCTGCCATATTCGGGTTTGTCTTCAAATTTGTGGCTGCCAGGGACAATGCGTGTGGCGCCGTTGGCGGCGGTGAAGTCGGTGAGCGCCCACATCGAGTTACACACCATCGGCGGATGTGGCCGTGGCAGACCAATTAAGGTGTCGTCGGCGTGTATCGGTTGCGCCGGTTCACCGGGGTCGATGCTGATGGAAGACAGGGAAGACACCAGGCAACCTTTGTCCAGCACACCTTCTATAACGGGTAACACACGCGGGTGGACGGGTACCTTTTGAAAAACAGGGTCTTTTGCCAACAGGTTGTACATGCGAATAGTACGGTGCCCTTCGAAGGCGTTGTGCCCCGGGGCAACAGCGTCTACCTGCTCTATATGCAACAGGGCTGCGTTGAGTTGGTCCAGTAAGTCTGGCTCGATGGCATTTTCAATGATTGTATAACCTTGGGTCTCGATGTCCTGCAGGTGTTGCTCAAGGTGGCTGGCATCCTTCATGGTTTATCGTCCCTTACGTGGCAGTCCAGGCATTGGCGGGTGGGTCCGTGTGCCTCGCCGGCTGCTTGTTTCTCTATGTGGCAGTTGCGACACAAGGTGTGAAACTGCTCCTCTATCAAATCGGCGACCTCAGGATCGGTCTTGTGGCAATCGAAGCACATACCTGTACCTGTGTCATCGACAAAATTGTGGTGGCACTCGACACAATTCTGTTCAACGTGATCGGCATGCGCAAATGTGACGGCCAGCATATTGTCCGCGGGCAACGGGACGACTTGGGGATTGTCTTGGTTGTTGGTAATCCAATCTGCAGCCCAGAACAATAGCGCAACGCTGCCGGCCAAGCCTACGGCAAGCAACATCACTTTCACGCGTTCACCGCCTTGAGCACAACAAAGGCGAACGCCGACAGCGGAATCAGTACGCTGCCGACACCCAACTTCGTGCCAGACAGCCACTGTCTTTGATGGGCAACAGCTACGCCGAGGATCAGCAAGCCATACAACACGGCCTCAAGTTCAGACAGGTAAAAACCGCTTCCGACCATGTGCCAAAACGAAGTGGCGATAACCGCCAGCGACAGCCAATAGTGCCAGCGTTGAAACTGTGTGTAGTTGATGTGCCAGAGGCGGCGTGTGGCGGGTAATGCCAATATCACCATGGCGGTGAGCAGAACGATGGCCACCCATCCTGCCAGCATGTAATGCGGTCCCTGCCATGACATGTAGAACCATAAAGTTTTATCGCTCAACCACAGCCATAGAATGTGCGCCAACAAAACGCCAAACACGCCGTAGCTGAGATGTTGATGCAGCTTTTGACGAGCACCCCTACCGACATCAATAAATAGATAGAGTAAACCGGCAAAAGCAACAAAACCGAACACGTTGCCGGTGTCCCATCGCCAGCCGCCGGATTGTAAGGGCGCGTCGATGAGGCTAATGCCAAGAACGATGAAAACAAGTAGATAAATCAAGCGCGCAATACTGGCATCGCCGAGAAAAAATGGCAAAACGAGCACGGCATGCCGCGCTATACACCCTTCACACCCTTCGGTTTTCCACAGGTCGCATCGCCAAACCATGTGTTTATGCTGTAGTGCAATTAGGTGGGAGGTTTAATGCCTCAGATAAGATTTGCAGGGTTCACTGCAGCTGCACTGGTTTGCCTACTCAGCGCCATGGCCACAGCCCAATCAGTAGACGAAGTGCTGGACAATCAAGAAGGTTTTCAACGCGACGCCGCGGCGAGTCAGCAGCGGGTGGAACAGTTAGATGACGAAACCGTGGCGCTGTTATCCGAATACCACACCGAACTTGAACGTTTGCAAGACTTGCAAACGTACAACGCCAACATGCGCACAATGCGCGCGAGTCAGGAAGCGGAAAAAGCCCGCTTAAGCCAAGAGCTTCAAGAGATAGAAGTGGTGCGGCGGGATTTACTGCCGCTGATGGTGGAAATGATCGACGTGTTAGCGCGCTTCATCGAGCTAGATCAACCTATGCTGCTGACGGAACGACAAGCCCGCCTGCAGGCGCTGCGCGACAATCTTGGCCGCTCCGATGTGGCACTGGGCGAAAAGTACCGGCGCATCATCGAGGCTTATCAGATTGAGGCTGAATACGGGCAGAACATAGAGGCGTACGAAGGTCCGTTGGCGCTCAACGGTCGTGAATTGACGGTGGATTTTTTGCGGGTAGGGCGGCTTGCGTTGTATTACGTCAGTTTAGACCGCAGTGAAGGCGGTTTGTGGCATCCGTTGGACCGCAAATGGCAAGCGCTAGACGCAAACCACCTGGCAATGTTGGATTTTGCCTTGCGAGTGGCACGCAAGCAGGCACCACCCAACCTGATGCCGCTGCCACTGTGGACCGCTGGCGGTACCGGAGCGGCCAGTGAGTAGGGTGAGTGGAGTGAGTGGGGTGTTATTGCGCTGGGTGGTTGGCAGCCTGTTAGTCACAGCTTGTGCAGTATCCGTTGCTCAGGCGGCTGAAAGTGCTGAGGGTGCTGAGGCTGCCGAGAGCGCGGAGATTGGTGCAGCCAAGTCGGAACAAGGCGCTCTAGAGCAGGCGATGACGTTGGAAGATTTGGTGCGCAGCGTACGTGATGCCAACGCCGCAGCCAGTGCGCGTTTGCAGGAACGCGAGCGTCGTTTTATAGCCGCCCGGGATGAACGCGAGCGCCTCTTGCGCGAAGTTCGCCAGCAGCGTGTAGCAGCGGAACGCGAAGCGGATCAGCTGCGCGCGGCGTTTGCAGAAGCTGAAGAAGTGTTGGCTGACCTCGAAACGGAGTTGGATAAAAATGCCGGTGATTTACGCGAAGTGTTTTCAGTGGTGCGGCAGGTGTCGGGTGATGTCGCGCCAATGCTACAAAACTCGTTGGTGTCGGCTCAGCTGGGTGAACGTATTACCTTAGTGGAGCGCCTGGCGTCCGGGGAAACCAATCCAAGTGCCGCAGACATGCGTGAGCTGTGGCTGTCCTTGTTGGATGAAATGCAGCAAAGCGGTCGGGTGCAGCGGTTTGAAGCCGACGTCATAGCAGCTAATGGTGAACAACAACGCAGCCAGGTGACTCGCATCGGCACGTTTAACGCGTTAGCGGATGGCCAATATCTGCGGTATTTACCTGAAAGCGGCAAATTGTTGGCGTTGGCGCGGCAGCCCACCGGGACCAACATGGCGGATGTTGTGCAATTTGAGCAACAAGCCACACCACTGGCGACGGTGGCCGTAGATCCCTCCCGTGGCGCCATCTTGGCTTTGGTCGTGCAGACCCCAGAAATGCAAGAGCGAGTCGCCCAGGGGGGTGTCATTGGTTATCTCATTTTGCTGATTGGTGCGCTGGGTCTGGTGTTGGGGGTGTATCGGCTGGTGTCGATATTGGTCACCCAGCGGCAAATTCGCGCCGACCGGGCCGACCCGAATAATCACAGTGGCCATACTTGGTCGCGCCTACATGAAGTGGCCGAAGACCCGGCCTATCAAGCGGATGCAAACGCACTGGCTGCCAAATTGGATGAGGTGGTCGCTACGGAAGCCGAACAGCTGAACCGTGGTTTACCCACGCTTGCCATATTTGCGGCGGTGAGTCCGTTGTTGGGTTTATTAGGCACGGTGACGGGCATGATAGAGACGTTCCAAGTCATCACCTTATTTGGTGCGGGTGATCCGCGCTTGATGTCCGGTGGTATTTCACAAGCCCTCATCACCACTCAGTTGGGCCTAGCGGTAGCGATCCCACTGTTGTTGCTGCACAGCTTCTTACAGGGCCGTGCCGGTAGAATGGTGGCGTTGTTTGATCAAACCGCCACGGATTTGTTTGCGCGTCGACGCGCCGGTGAGGGTTAGGCCGGTGTCGTCTGATTGGTGGGTCAACAGCGAGTTGTTCACCGCCGGTGGGTGGGTGTTGGTGGCCATTCTCCTGTTGTCGACCCTCATGTGGGTGCTGATACTTGAGCGCTACTGGTTCCTGCGTCGGCAGCGGCCGTTGTTAATCCAAGACATCTTGCGTCGTTGGCGGGACATGCGCGGCAATGATTCCGATGCGTCGCTGCGGATCCGCCAGGGTTTAACCAATGAGTATCACGGCAGCCTGGCAAGCTGGGTGACCACCATTCAAGTCATCACTGCCGTTTTGCCGTTGCTGGGTTTGTTAGGCACGGTAGTTGGCATGATCAAAACCTTTGAAGTCATGACCGTTTTCGGTACCGGCAACGTGCGCGGCATGGCCGAAGGCATTTCCCAGGCGTTAATTACTACCATGGCCGGTCTTATCACTGCCTTGGCGGGCATGTACTTTGCCGGGGACTTGCAAACCCGCATCGTCTCGGAGACGGAACATCTGCACCAACAGCTTACCTTTGAGCCGGACTTTGAGGCGGACGAGGGTGCGCTGCCACCACCAAGGGCGACTCGTTGATTCGCTCTCATGAACCTGAGGCTCTGCGCCTGCGCGAAGGCAGCGGTAGCGCGGCCATCAATCTAACGCCGCTGATAGACATGGTGTTTATCCTGCTGATCTTTTTTGCGGTGAATTCCACGTTTGTGAAACTGCCCGGGGTTGAAGTGGATCAACCCAGTGCCAAAACCACGACGGTGCAAAAATCCGCCAACATACTCATCGCCGTAACGGACACCGGCGACATCTGGATCGATAAGAAAAAAGTGGATTTGCGGCGCGTTCGCGGCGTTGTGGAACGTATGTTTTTAGAGACCCCGGATGCGTCGGTGGTGGTGTTGTCAGATCAGGATTCGCGTACCGGGTTGGTGGTGGAGGTCATCGACCAAGCGCGCCTGGCCGGCGCGTCCAAGGTGGCCATTGCCGCAGCAGAGGCTGCTGAAGGCGTGGTTGGTCCCTAATGTCTCCCACCGAACTCGGCAGTGGTCGCTTTGTTGTCCTGATTGCGCTGGCGGGTCTGATTAACGTCGGTCTGTTTTTGATCATGGAAAACATGATCTCCCGGGACCAGGTGCGCTTGGTGGACATGTTTGCGGCGAATACCATTGATTTTGTGCGCACCAATATCGACGATCAGACCAAAACCAAAGACCGCCGACGTAAACCGCCGCCGAAGCCAAAAGACATCAAGCGCCCGCAAGCGCGCATGGATCCTAACATCGCCGCGGAGGCTGCTGCGTTACCCACCACCGCGGCCATGATGAACATCACCAGCTTGTTGGCCGATGGCGGTGGGGTTGCCTTGGGGCAGCGGCTGGTACAAGGCAGCGGGTCTGCCATGATGGATGTGTTGATGGCCAGTGAGCTGACCGCCTTGAGCCGTTTACCACCGCAATATCCGCCCAGCGCGCTGATGCGTGAGCAGGAGGGTTATGTAGAGGTGTTGTTCGACGTCGAACTGGATGGCAGCGTGTCGAATACCGAGGTGATTGAATCCAAACCGCCGCGTATTTTTGATCGGGCTGCTATGGCAGCGGTCGCACGTTGGCGTTTTCAACCCGTGGTACGCGAAGGGGTGCCGACAAAGGTCAAAGCGCGGGTGCGGGTCGAATTTACCTTACCCAAGGAGGAGCGCCGATGACGCTCCGCGCTGTGCAAGTGCTGATACTGGTGGTATGTGTTGCGCAGGCGGACATTGCCTGCGCCGCGGAGCAAGCCATCAGCGAGTCTCTCATGCGCAGAGTGGCCACCGCGGTGGAACTGGCCGATACCGATCCTCAGGCGGCCATTAAGAGTTTGCAAGGTATTCTACAAAGACAACGTTTGCCGTTGGCTAAAGCCTATGTGGCGCAACAAAAAGCCGCTATCCACATTCGTGAAGACGAGATTACGTTAGCGCGTGATGACCTTGCTGCAGCGCTCGATGGGCAACCGGCCGAGTTTGCAGACCCGTTGCGTCTGATGCTTGGGCAGACTTACCTGATGCTGGATGAGTTTGCTCAGGCCCTGATTGAATTAGAAATCTGGCTCAGCGTGCAGCAACAGCCTGACCCCAATGGTTTGTTTTTACTGGGTTTTGCGCATCTGCGCGCCGACCAGCTCGACCAGGCCATTTTGCGCCTCGAGCAAGCCATGCAATCGGTCCAGGAAATTCCGCGCAATCACTGGATAGAACTGTTGGCCTACGCCTATGCCAAGGCGGACCGTCCCCAAGATGCGCAACAGCTCATCACCCGCCTACTGGAGCGGGACCCGGCACAAACCCGTTGGTGGCGTCAGTTGGCGTCGATGTTCTTGTTGATGGAAGACACCCAACGCGGTACCTCCGCGGCGGCAATAGCGGAGCACATCCAACCGGAAAGTCGAGCCACGACGGTGCGCTTGGCGCGTTTTTTGGCCCATGTTGGGATGCCGGCGGACGGCGCCGCCTTATTGCAACGTACGTTTTCGGAAGGCGAGGAAAGCGAAGCGCCCGTCACGCTTGAGCATCAACTGCTGCTTGCTGAAATGTGGGTGCTGGCGCGGGAATTTGATGCGGCCATCGCCGCTTTTGAGCGGGCTGAACAGATTGATCCCGAAAACGGCAAAGCGGCCTGGATCATGGGGCAGATGTATTTGCACTGGGAGCGCTACACAGAAGCTGCGCGCGCGCTCACCCGTGCGGCCACACTGTATGGTGAGGCCGCGCCGGCGCAAGTGCACTATTTGCTTGCCATAGCCCACATTAATTTGAAGGACTACGCCGCCGCCCAGCTGGCGCTGCGGCTATTGGCAGACGACAGTGCTTACGCCGAGCGGGGCAAAGCACTGCGTATCTATATCGAAAACGTCACCACACCTTCGTAAGAAACGTGGTGCAAATAGCAAGCTTGGCTTCGTCAGGGGCAGACCGCGCTGACCGGCGTTACCACTGGTGCACCGTCAAGATGTGGCCCTAACGAGGGAAACAACGCGGCCACTTCAGGGGCTTTACCGTGCGCCTCGCGGGCAGCTTCGTTTTCGTAACGTTCCATCATGAAGTACTGCCCGTCCGCCGCGCGATACGGCGCATAGAGGATGACCCCTTGCTCGACTTCATTCACCGTAACGGCCAAATTTGTCAGAGCTGCTTCGAACTCAGCTTCGCTGCCGGCTTTTATCTGAAAAGAAGCCACGTAACCGACTTCTTCGCTACTGCACTCGGCGCTTGCGGGTAAGCTGATGCAGAGCGCCGCCCCACAAATCATAGCGGCGCTTGCCTGACGTAACTTTGTGATCATATTTTTCCCCTTCCTCTGATCGGCTCTATAAACAAGTTGAGGCACGCATTGAAACACAAAACCTGGGGTGCGAGTACAGCTAATCACCGGGTTTTGATTTAGGTGACTTTGGTTTAAATGCCAGTAGCACGTTACCGGCGGGCTGCTGAAAGCCTGCATAGCCGGAGCCGACAAACAGCATGCCATCCCCGGCAAAAATAGACTGGCTGTCGATGGCGCCACCGCGTCCATCGAGACCGTTTACGGTATCAAAAGAGCGGAGCGTGTCGTATTCCCACAGGAGGTTGCCGCTGGCGCCATCAAAAATATAGATACGCCCGTCCACCGCGGCTGAGACCACCGCTTGATCGATGACCAACGGCGCGGCTGACAAACCAAACATCTCGGCACACAATGGATGGCGTTCCCTGCGGGCGGGCGCGCAGTCTGCCTGCACCGCTTGGCGCCAAAGCACTTCACCGGTGGCGAGGTCGATGGCGTTCATGCCCGGTTCCGGCACATAACCCTCAATCGGTAGGGTAGGATCGTTGATGGGGGCATATACCCGTTGCCCGTCCGTGGCAATCCCCCAATGAATTCCCCCCAGCGCAGAACCCATACCGAAAGTCTGACGCCACACCACTTTGCCCTCGGCTTGTGCGTCCAGCGCCCAGACATCACCAGACTTTTGGCCCCCCAGCACCAGCCGCCGCTCGCTGCTTTCCACCAGCACGGGAGCGGCGCCAAAATCAAAGTCTTTTAACACGCTGCGTTTGGCGTCGGGGCAATTGGGGCCGTTAACGCCGCTGCGTATGTCGCAGCCCAAATTCCAGATGTCATTTGCCAAGCCCTGAAACGACCAGCGCAGTTCGCCGCTATCCAGGTCTATGGCGAGGATGGCGTCACTGGTGTCAGTGGCGGGTAAAGAAGTGCCTTCTCCGGTTGCTGCGTAGACCACGTTCTCCTGTGTATCGACGGACAGAGAAGCCCAAATTGGCGCACCGGAAGGACCACGCAGTTTCACGCCGAGGGAGTTTGTTTCACCGGTGTATTGCGCATCGGGCATGGTTTCATACACCCACACTTGCTCACCGGTGTTGGCATCCAAGGCCACCACCGCGCCGTGGGTGGTGCAACATTCAAACTTGGGATTGCGGCCTTGGCCAACACCGCGCGCGGATACCGGCACGATGATGAGACCGTTGTACACAAGCGGCGCGCCGGTAATGTGCACACGTTTGTCATGGCGGCCTTCGGCCTTCCAGATGAGTTTACCTGTTAGCGGGTTAACGGTATGCACCTGACCTTCGGCATCGGCAAAGACCAACGCCAGGGCTCCGTTGTTGCCCAGCTGGCCCAAAGAAAGGGATGTACGCAGCGGGGTGGTGTGCTGGTAGGTCCACTTCACGCAACCGCTGTGGGTATCCATGGCCAACACGGCGCCGGTTTGTGTGGGGGAATAAAACAAAGTGTTGCCTACCACCACACCACCCGCGCGCAAACTTGAGGTCTGCGGAAAGGCCACTGCCCAAGCCAGCTCGAGATGGCCGAGCTGTTGCCGGGTCAAGCCGGCTTGCGCGGGGCTTAAATTACGATGGGCAGACAAATTGGTGCCGACCATGGTCATGGCGGGCGTGGCTTGCAGGTCTATGGTGCGTTGTGGGGGCGCGCAGGTCAGCGCCGCGGTCCAATCCCCGGCCGAGGTTGGGTTGGACAAATACCTGACCAGTTGGCGCAATTCAACGCGATTTAGCGCCTTACCTTGTTCGGCCATGTTGCCGCGGGTGAGGGCAAACACCAAGGCGTCCGCGCTCATGAGTTGCAGGGCTTGACGACCCGGAGCGCGGGGTACGCCGGGGGGATCGTGGCAAGCGGCGCAGTATTGTTGATACAGCTGTGCACCGCCTGCAGGTGCTGCGTACGCGGCGCCGGACGTGAGCAGGTTTATACCGGCTGCTGTCATGCAGCAAAAAAATACGAATTTGCGCATGTATCCCCCCGCGCCCAGATGTCGCCCACGATAGCATGAAGGTATCCGACAACGGGCGCATGGGCTAGGATTGTGGGTCCAAATTTTCACCATGTGAGAGCAGGGGAATATGTCCGACCAAAACACAAATTACGATGACGTCAAACAGTATCGACTTGACCCGGAACGCGAACAGGAGCTGGTAAATACCGCGGGGGAATGTGTATTTTGCTGGGCTAACAAAGCGGGCCACCCACTGGGTGTGATTACGGCCTATGTGCCGGTTGACGGCAAAATCTGGATGACAGCCACGCGTGAGCGCGTGCGTGTAAAAGCCATCGCACGAGATGGCCGCTCTTCAGTGGTCATGACCAGCAAAGGGACCGCTATGGGCGGCGGCAAAACCGTAACTTACAAAGGCCACACGGTGATTCACGACGATCAGGAAACCAAGTTGTGGATGTACAACCTCTTGGCACAAGGCATGGCCATGTCCCAAGACGACGGTAACGCATTCACTAAAGGGTTAAATCTGGACTTGTTCGTTAAGTTCCTCGATACCCCGGAACGGGTGGCGTTGGAATTTACACCGGAGATGTCGATCCCGTTTGACGGCGACAAAATGGCGGCGGGTACGGCCGCGGCCTATGCGCAGTTTGCGGCGCAAGAAGCTGAAAGCTAGGGAGCCTCTGAGCTTTTGAGACTTATTCAGAGGCTCCCTAGCCTGATCTATTCATGAACGAATTGTTTTGCTCGGTTTTCCGTGGTTGAGGTTATCAGCTTCGGTGATTGGCTTGGTTCGGATTGCCATGACTTTAAGTCCGAGCTAACGCGAGTTGGAATGAGGCTATTTTGCCGTATCAGACGCAGGGGCGATTCTCGCCACTGCGCCGTTTGATCAGATGATGGCGTGAGCAGTTGGGTTTTATGTTGCAACCGCGCCAATGGAGCGAGCGATACGACGCCAGTCATCGGCATACACCGTTGAGGTTGGCAGGTGGAGGACTACCCGCCGTACCGAACGCTCGACCCAGGCACCCATCTTCAACAGGCGCAACTGCAGAGTACTTACCTGGGCATGTGCACAACGCGTATGATGTGCCTTGAGCCGGAGTTCCTGCATCAGCACGTATGCTGCAGCTGTGATGAGTACGCGAAACTGGTTGGCGAAGAAGTTGGTGCAACTGGTGCGATCAATCGCAAGTCCATACTTGAGTTCTTTGATGCGATTTTCAATATCGCCGCGGGCACAGTAGACCCGCTCATACAGAGACTGCGGCCAGCCACGTAGGTTGGTAATCACAAAGCGGGGATTGGCTTTCGGTACCCGACCTGGATGAACGACCACGGCGGCTCGTATGATCACGCGACGCGCTCGCGACCAACGATGTGCTCGGTACCGCGCCTCACCGTAGATTGGCGAGGGCGCTTCCCCTTCGGCGATGGCGTCGACAACGCGCTCCATCAACGGCGCAGCCAGGCGCTCAAGCCGCACGTTTTTGGCCATACAAACCACATACTCCATTTGGTTTGATTCAAAGAACTCATAAAGATCCGGACCGGTAAATCCGGCATCCAAACGGATGCGGATCTTCGCTTTGGGGAATGCCTGACGCAGTTTTGGCAGCAACCGCTTCAAGATGCCCAATAGCCCGTGTTTGGCCGCGGCGTTGCCGGCACGCAGAACGTAGCAGAACAAGTACTGCTGGGGCTCGTTGTCGACAGTGAGGAAGCCAGCCAGTGGCAAATAGCACCACGTATCGTAGAATCGGTTGAAAAAGCTCAACTGTTGGGCACCATGAGTTGGATCATCGGTCGGGTCAAAATCCAACGTGATGCGTTTGACCGATTTCCTGCGCCGCCTGTGCCGTTCGATGACGCGATCTGCCAGCGCTTCAGCGATCTTCAGTAGCTGTCTGGGCCCCACTGCATTTTCAAAGCGCGACAAGGTCGGCTGGGATGCCAGGGTCGATCCGGTCAGTGGGTCTCGACCCAACAGCAGCTTGAAGATCGGATCATCCGCCAGTTGTCCCGCATCGTTGCCATCGGCATATCCACAAGCAATCCCAAACAGACGCTGTTGAAGTATTTCAACAAGGCTATGTCTGACCTTGCCGGATTGACGTTCATCTTCGATACACGAGGCGATGGCCTGGCTCAATCCGAGTCGTTGATCGCAAGCCTTCAGCAGCAGTGCGCCACCATCAGAACTCGCATGATCCTGATCGAACTGCACCGTCACGGGTTTTTTGTGTAAACCCTTGAACAGTACACCCTGTGTAGTGCTACCCTTATCCATGCAAAAGCCCCGTCTGTGTTTAAGTGTTTGTTTCGCAACACCATTTTCTCACAGCCGAGGCTTTTGTTTTATCTATTCATGAATAATCCGGGCTAGCACATGGCCTGGCTACCTGCGGCGCCATTCTGCGCTAACATGTGTAGCTCTAACGTTGCTGGGGGAATTGATATGGCGCCTATCCCAAAGGGTGGAACGGTTGCAGTGACCGGTGCCACGGGTTTTATTGGCGGATGGGTGGTGCGTCGTTTGCTCGACAAAGGTTACCGCGTAAGAGCCTGTGTGCGGGATAAAGACAACACCGTCAAGAGCGGATTTTTACAGGCGATGCCGGGATATGCTTCCGGGCGGTTGACGTTACACAATGCCGATCTCGATGAAGAAGGTTGTTTTGATGACATCTTTGCCGGTGCTCAGGGTGTCGCGCATCTGTCTCATGTCAGCGACTACGATGATGCCGATTATGTGCGGCGGGTGTGTGATCACATCATTGCCAGCGTCAACAAATCCAATTCGGTGAATCGGGTGGTGGTGACCTCCAGTATCGCCGCCATCATCTCGGAAGGAGACATCAACGAGCTGGTGCGGCGCCCGGTGCTCTACGAGGACCGTTATCCAGATGAAGACAGTCCTAAGCGCACGGCGGCCCGCGGTCACGGTTATGCCATCGGCAAGGTGATTGCGCAAAACGCCTTTGCCGATGCCGCTGCCGAACATGGCGGTTGGGATGCCATCACCTGTTGTCCGGCGGACAATGTTGGGCCTATTCAATCCAAGCATCAAAAGGACATGGGGCCTTGGCAACACATCATTGAAGGCATGCTGGTGGGTGCGTACCCGCAGACTGGCGCTTATCGTCCGTGGATGACTGTGGACGTACGTGACGATGCAGATTGTCACGTGGGCTTATTAGAAAGCGTGCAGGTACGCAATGGCGAACGGTATATCGCGTGGTCGACGGATACCCGCAACGTGGAGGATGTGTGCGCCAGCATCAATCGTTTGTTGCCGGAGTTGAAACATGACGCGCCGCTGGTAACGGACAATTTTCCGGACCGGGTCAAAGCCCGCGAAGCGGAGCTGCGCGCCATCTGGGCGGGCTGCGAATTGCGCAATGAACGCATCAAGGCGGTCACGGGCATCCGCTTTCGCAGCTTAGATGAGTCTATTCGCGATTGCGTGGAGTCACTGATCACCGTTGGCGAAGTCCAAGCGCGACAGCGCTATTAAGAAAAGCGCGACAGCACTCTTAGAAAAAGAGCGACAGCGCTCTTAAGGAAGGTAACGGGTGAAAATGAAGTATCCGATCAAGGGTTGTGTGGCCGTGCTTGTTGGTGTTCTAGTAGGCGGCTTAAGTTGGCCGGTTCAAGCGGACACCTGGCAGGCAGAGGTCTCCCTAGAAGCGCTTGGGTTTGATGAGGTGCAAACCGGCGTCATGCATGCTTGCGGCCATGATGCACACATGGCGATTCTCATGGGGGTGGCCGAAGGGGTGTGCGCGAACACATCCCCGGCAACATCAAGTTTATTTTCCAACCCGCTGAAGAAGGTGCACCCCCGGCAAAGAAGGTGGTGCCGATCTCATGATCAAAGAAGGGATGTTGGCCGCGTCTGATGGTCTGCAGATTACCGTTAAAGGTTTAGAAACCCACGGCTCGATACCCTGGGGCGGTGTGGATCCTATTGCCGCGGCGGCGCAGATCGTGAATGCGTTACAACAGATTGTCAGCCGTCAGGTGGACATCTCCAACGCCCCTGCGGTGGTCACGGTTGGCTCTATCAATGGCGGCAAACGCGGCAATATCATTCCCGAAGAGGTGGTCATGACCGGCACCATTCGCACCTTTGATATGGACATGCGTAAGGACATGCACGAGCGCGGGAGTGCCAGTGGCCAAGCCATGGTGACCAAACCCATTATGGGTGCGGAGGACTTCTCCTACTATGCCAATGAGATACCCGGCCTATTTTTTGGTTTGGGTGTCGCCAAAGAAGGAGAGATTATTGGCGCGCCCAACCATTTGCCGTATTTTTATGTGAACGACGCTGCTTTACCGGTCGGTATTGAAGCGCTGGCGAATCTTGCCCTGGTGTGGCTTTACGATCAACAGTAGAGCACGCTGCGTGAGGGAAAAGGTGTACTGATGTCTATGGATGCACCGGTTGTGGACCGGAGTATGGGGTTATTTGAACGCTACCTGACGGTGTGGGTGGCGCTGTGTATTGTGGCGGGCATCATGCTCGGCCGAGTCGCACCGGAATTGGCGCAGAGTTTGGACAGTATGGCGTTGAGCGTAAATGGCGCGCCGGTGGTGTCGATCCCAATAGCGGTATGTCTGTTTTTCATGATGTACCCGATCATGGTCAAAATTGATTTCCATGAAGTGGTGCGCGCCGGTCGCGCGGCGAAGCCAGTGGGTTTGACCCTGTTTATTAACTGGGGAATCAAGCCTTTTACCATGTATGCCATCTCCAGCTTTTTTCTCGGCACGCTGTTCCTGGGCTTTATTGGTCCGGATGCGGTGGATTTGGTGAAGATGCCCCTAGGTGAAGATTTGGTGGTGGGGCAGAGCTACGGAGCGGGTACCGTGGTGCTGGTTGATGGTGTGAAGATGCTGGAAGTGCCCTTGTGGCGCAGCTATCTGGCCGGCTGCATATTGTTGGGGATAGCGCCATGCACGGCCATGGTGTTGGTGTGGGGTTACTTGTCAGAAGGGAATGACGGCCACACCTTGGTGATGGTGGCGATTAACTCCCTCACCATGTTGCTGTTGTTTGGTGTGTTGGGCGGTTTCTTCCTCGGTGTGGGTGAACTACCGGTGCCGTGGGAGGCTTTGTTACTGTCGATCAGTGTTTACGTGGCGCTACCGTTGGTTGCGGGTTATCTATCACGGCGCTGGATTATCGCCCGCAAAGGTGAAGCGTGGTTCCAAGATAAATTCCTGCATGTACTCACCCCCATCACCATCACCGCGTTGCTGCTTACCCTGGTGCTGTTGTTCTCCTTGAAAGGCGACACCATTACCGAAAACCCATTAACCATTGTGTGGATAGCCGTGCCTTTGTTGGTGCAGACGGTGTTGGTTTTTGCGCTCGGGTACGTGTTGGCCAAAGCGTTAGGATTAAGTTACGAAAATGCCGCGCCGACATCCATGATCGGTGCTTCCAATCACTTTGAGGTGGCCATAGCCACCGCCGCAATGTTGTACGGATTGTCTTCAGGGGCTGCTCTGGCCACCGTTGTGGGAGTGCTCATCGAGGTGCCCTTGATGTTGATGCTGGTGCGATTCTGTTTGCGGACACGGGGTTGGTTTGCCTAGGGAGCCTCTGCATAAGTCTCATGTGCTCAGCGTGTCATACGGCGTCTGTGGCAAGGCGCGTTCCGCCTGCACTGTAAGTACCTTGCCAAGGGGCGCGAGGATGCCAAGGCGCCGTAACATACGGGATTTACTAGTAGGTCTACTGGTGCTCTCTTTGTATGGTGAAGGGTTAGCGCAAGCGCGAGCACAAGCACAAGCACAAGCACAAGCACAAGAAGGACCCATGCAGAGCATGTTGGACGCCATAATTGCGGACTTTGCGGATACCGCCGATTACACGGGTATTGCGGTGCCCAGCGCGCGTGTGATGACGGCACTTAAGGCGGTGCCTAGAGATCAATACGTACCACAACAAAGTCGCAGCCGCGCTTATGTGAATCGTGCCATGGGTATTGGCTACGGGCAGACGATATCGCAGCCTTTTATTGTGGCGTTGATGACTGAAGCGTTGTCGTTAGCACCTACGGATAGAGTGTTAGAAATTGGCACCGGTTCCGGTTACCAAGCCGCGGTGTTAGGTGAGCTTGTGGCTGAGGTTTATACCATCGAGATTGTGCCTGAACTCGCTGCACAGGCGGCCGCGCGTCTGGCGCGGCAAGGTTACGAGAACATCAATGTGCGGGCCGGGAATGGTCGCTTGGGTTGGCCCCAAGCCGCGCCATTTGACGCTGTCATCGTCACCGCGGCGGGGGAGGATGTACCGCCTGCACTGCTTGAACAACTTAAACCCGGAGGGCGGCTGATTATTCCCGTTGGCAAGCCGCATGGCGCGCAGATGTTAAAGCTGCTGCATAAAGACGGACAAGGTGCCGTCACCGAACAGGAAGTGCTACCCGTTGTGTTTGTTCCCTTGACGGGGAAACAGCCCGAGTAGGTTTACTTTTGCTCAAATGGATAGGTTGCCCCCTCAGGCAGCGGCACGTCAAAACCGTTTAACGTCATCGATACCATGCCATAGAAGCCGCATAGGGCAATCAATTCCGCCACCCCAACTTCACCAAACTGTTCTGCCGCGGCATCAAATGTTGCCGGGCCTAATTTCCTGGAAGTGTGTAGTTCCCGCGCCATGTTGTAACAGGCGATGTCACCGGCATCGCTCAGCACAGGTTCCTCACCAGCTTTGATGGCCTGGATGACTTCTTCAGGGACACCCGCTTCACGGGCCATGGGTTCATGAGCCCACCATTCAAACTGAGCTTGCCAATGCTGCCCGGTGACCAATATCGCCAGTTCGATGTAACGCCGGTCGACGCTGGTGCGGAAGCGAAAAAAGCCACCGAGGCCAACCAGGCGTTTGCCCATCTCGGGGCTGCGTATCCAGATGTCAAAGGGGCCACCGATATGACCGTCCACGGGTTTGACCGGACGATTGGCGACCACTTCGTCGTAGACGGCGCGCTGTTCTTCAGTCAATTGCTCTAGAGTTTTGCGTGAAAGTCGGCTCATGTGTGTCCCTTATTAGCGCTTTAGCTGTGCAAAGTAGTGTTGAAGCGGCCGAGCTTACTGAAAAATCCTGGTAAGCTAAAACGCTTGTGGTTGTAAAACAATAAGAGGGGAGAGTCTTGAGCAGTCTAGAAGGTAAGGTGGCGCTGATTACCGGCGCCGGTGGTGGCATCGGCCGAGCCAGCGCGATCGATATGGCCGCGCGCGGTGCTGCGGTGATGTGCGCGGACATTAACACGCAAGCCGCTGAAGGGACCGTCGCCTTGGTCAGCGAAGCCGGTGGGGTTGCAGATTCTTGTGCGGTGGATGTCTCCAATGCCGAAGAAGTACGGCGCGCCATCGAAGCCACCGCGGAACGCTTCGGTGGGCTGCAGGTGCTGTTCAACAACGCCGGCGTTGGCGGCGGTTACGATTGGGATCAGACCATTGCCATCAACCTCACCGGGGTATATTACGGGCTGCGTATCGGCGCGCCGTATCTCGCACAGAATGGCGGTGGCGCCATCATCAATACCTCATCAATTGCAGGCTTGGTCGGCTTGTCCGCCAGCCCGCTGCCGCCCACATTGGAAGAGTTGGAGGAAGCTGAAGGTGGGCCCGGCGCCTATATCGCGGCAAAACACGGTGTAGCGGGTTTAACCAAGCAGTTTGCCATCAACTACGGCGCCTTAGGGGTGCGCGTAAATGCCATTTCACCCGGTTTTATCGAAACCGCGATGACGGCAGAGTTCCGGGCCGAACCTGAGATTGAGCAGTATTTAATCAGTCAACATCCGATTGGGCGCTTAGGTCGTCCGGAAGAGATTGCCTCTGTTGCCTCTTTCCTCGCCAGCGAAGACGCCAGCTTCATCAATGGCGTTGTGCTGCCGGTGGATGGTGGCTACACCGCTCGTTAGGGGTTAACTCTACGCCAGCACGGAAGCAGTGGCTTGCACTTCGCGTAAGCGAGAAAAGAAACTGAGGTTAACCGTACGCTCGACCTCGGCCAATGTGAGGTGTTGTGGTGATACGTCGTGGTCGACACCGTTTTGCCCCGCCATGATGATGGCGCACATGATGTCACCGATGAGCGGTGCGTTTTTGAATTGATTACCGCTGGTGCCGATGGCCAGGTAATAACCCGGTAGATCAGTTTTGTCGTAGATTGGGATCCAATCGTCGGAGACATCGTAGAGCCCCACTGTGCCACGCGCACGACTCTCAATTTCCAATTGCGGCATACGTTGTGCGGCGCGATACACCTGCAGCGTCCATTGTTCTGTGAAGGTGTCGAGGTAGTCATCGGGGTCAACCACGTGCACCGGATCGCAGTCTGGATCAATACTGCCGATGAGATAGTCGGCACCGTCGCGCCGGGCATAAAACCCAGAATCAGGATCGACAAGGAACCCGCGGTGCGCCAGGCTGAACCCCTGGTTGTGTGCTTGGGGCGCCCTAACATAAGCGACTTCATGGCGTTGGGCGCTGGTCTGTATGGGTAACGCCGGGATCCCCGCCATGCGGTTTACCGCGGCGCTGGCTAAGTTGGCTGCGGCCAGCTGTGGGTCCGAAACGTGCCCACAAGCAGGGATGTAGATTGCCCCGCCAATTTCACCTTCAGTTGCGCTACCGAAGCTCGGGTCGGACAATGTTTTGGGTGGACCGAATGCCTGCAACGACATGCCGGGCAGGCGTTTGCTTAAGTCTGTAGCGTCGATGATCTCATAGGCCACACCCACCTCACGCATGGCCGCCAGATTGCTGTCGAATTGGTGTTCATGGCCGGTTTTGAGCAACACCAAACCCCCGGTTTCCTCATATTCCGCCAGGGGGGTGGCTGGCTCCAGTTGCAGCATTTCACCCCATTGCAACCAGCGGCAGCGCGATGCGTGAGCAATGGCGCAGGAGGTCGTGTGGGAGTAAAACGGCCGAACAATGGCAGACGAGTGGCTGGTGGAACCATACCCGGCGGCCGGCAGTCGATCGACGTTGACGGTGCGCAGGCCAGCTAAGCTTAAGCTGCGCGCGATGCTGCTGCCTACCAAGCCTGCGCCAATGATTACCACATCTGCATTTGCCATCGTCTATAAGGCCAACTAGTGCTCAAACCACTTTATAACTTAGGATCAGCGGGTCTGTGGGGTCCTTGGGCGTTGTTGGCGCACCTTGATGGGGCCCAACCCCACCGGCGGTACGCCGTCTAGCCCAAAAACCCCACA
>JANQKS010000085.1 GCA_028281005.1 Pseudomonadales bacterium | reverse complement strand
TACGCTAACTGCGTCATTGCTCGTCGCAATATCCAGATATTACTCCTCACGCTTCCTTGCCAGCCCAAAGCTGGCGAACTCTGATCCTAAGTTTTCAAGGGGTTTGAGCACTAGGCCATAGATGCATACATCGCGTCCGCTAACCCCTGCCCTCTGGGGCCGCCGATGATGATGTTATCCATCTGGTTCATGACGTAGGAAAAACAAAGGTGGCTGTCGGTATCGACCATCACCGTCGAGCCGCCGGCGCCACCCCAAAACAGCAGATTTGAGCTTGGGCCCACCGCAATTTCCGCCGTGGGTAAACCATACCCCATCGCATATTTGAGATGGATCCCAAGCACCAGATCTGCGCCTTCGGTTTGCACCTCCAACGCCCGTGCACAGCCTTGTTTCGACATTAACTCGACGCCAAAGGCTGTGCCGCCGTTGGCCATGGCGGTCTGCGCTCGCACAATGGAGCGCGCGTTGCCGTGGCCATTTGCGGCGGGTATCTCCGCTTGCCGCCAACCGGCGGAGCCGCTCACCTCCGGAGAGATGTCTAAACCGGCAAACACTCTGCCGGGAATCGACTCTGGGTCCATTTCCAACAAAGGCTGAGGTTCTGGATCAGCGACCAGATCGGCTATGCGGCCAAAATTCGCGGGATCAACACCAATGTGGAAATCTGCGCCCACTTTGTCCGCCACTTCAGCTTTGAAATACTGACCCATGCTCTGCCCGGTTACCCGGCGCACGACCTCGCCGATGAGATAACCTTGCGTGATAGCGTGATAGCCGCTTTGGGTCCCCGGTTCCCACCAACTCTCTTGTGACGCCAGATCAGCACAACACAGATCCCAGTCGTACAATTCTTCTGACGTCATGGGCCGACTGAAGCCGGGTAAGCCAGCGGAGTGGCTCAAAAAGTGTTTCACCAAGACATTTTCTTTGCCTGCCGCGGCAAACTCAGGCCAATAATCAGCCACCGGAGCCTCAAGGTCTAATTGCCCGCGATCCGCCAACATCAAGGCACAAAGAAACGTCATGGTTTTGGTCGAGGAATAGACGTTAATGATGGTGTCTTCCAGCCAGGGTCTTTGTCTGGCCTCATCCTGGTGGCCCGCCCACAGATCAATGACAAATTCGCCCTCCAACGTGGCGGCAAAACAGGCGCCAATGTCTCCGTGCTGGCTGAAATTTTTTTCAAACGCCTCGCGCACCGGCGCAAATCGCTCGTCACAATAACCGTGCACTTCCATTTTCTTCCCTCTCTCCTCTCTTCTCTCTCTTCTCTCTCTCTCTTCCCCATTTAGTCAGACCCTAGTGCTCAACACAGGCTAATCAGAACAATCAGCCCGTGCTGTTGCGCGATTAGCCCTTAGTCGGCAACGCTTGCAGGGATCCAGCTGCCGTGAAAACCATTCGGTATGCGCGGCAGTTGTACGGTGGCCACCGGGGTGTCGTCCATGGAAGCGGCATCCATGATGACCATGCTGCTGGAGTCGGCATTGGCGTCGTAGACATAGGTCATCAAGTAACCGTCGTCTTCGCTTTTGGCATCTGCGGCCGGAGCAAACACCGGTTCACCGCCCACGCGGCCCTGGCCAAATTCAATCTCAGAGCGCTGTCCGGTCTCGCGGTCGTACTTGAGGATTGCACCGGATGCTTTAAGGGGATCATCAGTGTCCATGTCCGACATACCCATCATGTAACCGAAGCGGTGCTTTAAGCCCACCACATGGTCCGCTACTCGGGGAAACTCCGCCGGCCGGTCATCCACCTGTTCTTCGTGCACTTTGCCGCTCGCCGTATCAATGGTCCAGCGCCACAGCTCCGGGGGTGGGAAATCCACCGAAGACTCCCGCCACATGTGACTGAAGCGCGCCACATCGAGCACAATCTTGTCACCGTCTTCATAAGAGTTCATCGGATGGAAGACATAACAGGGATTGATGTCATACCACGTGACATCAGCATCCGTACCGTTACGCGGCATCACACCCAACCGCGCCGGATAACTGTCGTCCCAGCGTATGGGCATATCTCCACTCATGGCCAGCTCCAGGTTGAAGCACGCCGGTAGGTCCATAAAGATGACGTGGTTCTGAGTAATGTTGAAATCATGCATCATGGTCGGCCCACCGACGGTGATGTTCTCGGTTTGCACCAGCTGGCCATCCGCAGATACCCGCAGGTAACGCAAGTACGGCTCCATGGCGGAGTAGCCAAAAGCCAACAACTCACCGGTCACAGGGCAAATCTTCGGGTGCGCGGTGAAAGATCCTTTCAGCACACCGCCAAAATCTGTCGGCCCAACGGTACCTAAATCTCCGTCTACCACATAAGGGAAATGCCCTTCCTCTAAGGCCAGAAACTTACCCGCATGCCCGACGATGTGGGTGTTGGCCTTGGAGTAAGTCATGTCCATCATCACCGACGGGTCCAGTACATTCACATCCGGGTTTTTGATGAACGGGGTTTGTACGTAACGATTTCGATACCACTGCGCTTGGCCGTCGCGCAAACGTACGCCGTGCAACATACCGTCACCAAGAAACGGATGGGCGCTGGTGCCGCTGAGTGGATTGGCACCGGTGCGTAGATAACGACCGTCCAGCTCCGCGGGGATCGTACCGGTCACTTGCAGATCGGTGAGGGTTAATTCTTCGGTAACAGGCCGCCCATTGCCGCGCAGGTGGGACGGGGTGTCTTCTAAAACTGCAGCCATTGGTCCTTTCTCCCATTTGTGCCAGTGAAGAGCGCCATGTTAAATCGACTCGCGCAATTAATCTACCCGTGGTAATTTAAATAAATGCAGCGCGAAAACTCACCCAATTCAGGTACATCCGCACCCCCAGCTCCATCTCAAACTGCGGGGTCCACACGGTCCCGCGGCCGGCCAGCCGGCCGCACCTTTGCCCACGGCGTCATTGCCAATCGAGACACCTTGCTGGATGCAGCAGAGCAGCTCATCTTTGAACAGGGCCCGGGTGTATCACTGAAAGCGATAGCCACTGCAGCCGGCGTGACCAAACCGATTTTGTACCGGGAAGTGGGCGACAAAGATGAGTTGGTCAACGCCCTGGCACAGCGATTGTCGGAGCGGATGGCCCAAGCGGCAATGCGCCTAGTTGCTGAGGCGACGCATCCACAGCAAGGACTGCGTAATCTGGTGACGGCCTACCTCAACCTAGCGTCGGAACAACGGCATCTATATCTGTTTGTCACCGCTGGTGGGATAGGCGAAGACCGCGTGCAGCAGTCTTTGTTACTGGCTGACGGCGCTGCGGAACAATTCGCCGCGCCGATTGCCGCGTATCGGCGCGCTCATGACAAAGATCCCAACGTCGCCACCGTATGGTCCTACGGCTTGTTGGGGGCATTACACTACGTCACCTTGTGGTGGTTGCGTACACCCGATACCGAGATGAACACCGTGGTTGAACAAATCAGCGCCCTGTTGTGGTCGGGTATGCGCTTGGACGACAACTAAAGCCAAACCAAAACGTCGTGTTTTCTAGCCAGCCTTTCTATCCGCTTCACTGAGCACGTGAAACGCCGCCCATAGATCATCCATCGCGGGCCGGTCAGGACGATGATTTAGCAGATCGAACCAGAGGTTGCCCGGATCGTCCGCACCGCGACAGCCGGACAAAGACTGATTCTCTCCTGTGCGCCCAGCGCGAATATCTATCGTATGGATCCAACGGTCAAAATCTCCCGCGATGACTCGGTGCAGCAGCTTCCATTCTCCGTTGCGCTTTTCCCAGACATCCAGATAACGCCCTTGATGCCAAAAATCCGTAAACCCTTGGTCTTGCGCGAGGCGATGGATGACATGCCACTGGGACGTGCAAGCGCAGCGGTCACCCTCAAACTTAAAGCGTGTGTTAGTGATCGAGTGCATGCTGGAATCAACCCGCTCGAGACAAGGGATGACGTAATCCGCAAATTCGTGGGCGTTGCCTGCAAAAAAACCGTGATCGTCGTAACCATCAGGCCAATAGCAGGATTTCAACATCTCCAGATCACAGCGGTCCACCGCCTGACAATACCTGTGTATACCCTCGCGAATGGCTTCGCGGTCCCGCAGCTCTTGCAACTCGCCTTCGAGTGCAGACAGTCTTGTTTCTAGTGTTTCAGCTAATTCTGACATTTGATCTCCTCCTAACCATCTCTGCTACCTGTTCCTCGGCGGTTTAGCCACCAAAACGTTTGGTCACTCGCACTCCCATCGTGCGCGGCTCAATTCCACCCGTCCGTTGGGGGTCACCCGTTGAGTTAAGCACACTGGTGCGATAACGCTCATCGGTCAGATTGCGCGCCCACACCAGTATGGACCAGCCGTCGTGCAATCCGAAATTGAGAGATGCATCCAGTAGACCTTCGGCATCTTGCTGTGAATTTGGGTCTATCAATTCGTTGTCCGGCTCGAAGTAGTATTTATCCCGCCAGGTGTAGCCCATGCGTCCGTCGACCGTGCCGAAGGCAAACTCTGCTCCAAAATTCAGCGCAACGTTGATCGAGTGCTCGGGTGATCGTGCCAGTTTGTTGCCGGAAAAATCCTCTGTTGGGCCCCGCACATAGTCATCAAACTCAGCGTCCAGATACCCGTAGCTGAAATCCAGTGCCCAGTTGGCGGACAGCACCGTCCGCACTTCAACTTCAAACCCTTGTATAGAACTATCTGCGGCGTTGTCGATGACGAGGGCGGCAACACCGGTATCATTCCCCATTTCGTCGAGTAGAGGACGTAAACTGAGAAGCTGCAAATCTTCGTAGTCCATGTCAAAAATTGCAGCATTAACCTGCAGGCGCTGGTCGAGCCACTGCGACTTGATGCCTAACTCTATGGATTCAACTTCCTCAGGGTCAGCAACTTGGCGGGCAAATGCATCGCTGGTAGGAAAAAATTGGAATGACCCGGACTTGTACCCCGAGGTCCAGGATGCGTAGACCATGGCATCATCCAACACATCCCACTTCACGCTGACAGAAGGGTCAAACGAGTCCCAGTCTTCAGACAATTCGGTTTGAAATCCTGGCAATAAAATATTCAGTGTTTGGATATCAAACTCAAAATCTTTTTCGTCTTCGCTATAACGCCCACCAAAAGTGACCGTCCAATCATCTGCAAAACGCCAATCATACTGGGCGAACACCGCAAAACTCGTGGATTCGAGCGCGGCGCCGAAGTTCCATACCAGGTCAAGAGGTAACACCAGAAGTTCAAGACCATCCGGCCCGAAATCAATGCTGTCTACTCGCTGCACGTCTTCCTTGCCATAAAACACACCCACCAACAGCTCTGAGTGGTCCGTTGACCAATTGAGTCGGAGCTCCTGGGAAAACTGCTCAGCCTCTTCGGTTTCTATTAGGAAAGAAACGTCCAGTTCTGACGCATCCAGGTCATCGCCGGCCTCCCAATCCAACTCGCGATAGGAGGTGATCGAAGTAAGATCGATCTCACCAACGCTCCAATCCAGCGTTGCCGCCACTCCCCAGATTTCCTTATCGGTGAAGACATCGGTTTCATTAGCGGTTGGTTCGTATAAGTCAGTGGGTTCAGGGGGTGCCGGAAAAAACAGGGAGGGTGAACGGCCGTCCAAGTCCTCTCTGGTAAACACCAGCGCCGGCCCGTCCATATCCGTGTAGTCCGCCGCTATTTTTAATTCAGCGGTGTCACCCAAAGGAAAAATCAGCTTACCTTGGGTCGAGATCGAATCTTCATCACCACCCCGCACACCAGTTTGCCGAACCCTGATGTAGCCATCACGTTCGCGTTTTGACAGCGCCAAACTGCCCAACACACGGCTGTCTCCCAGCGGGCCGGAAATACGCCCGGAAACCGACCATAGATCGTCGCCGCTAATGTCGCTGGTACCCCCCTCGGCAGATATTTCCGCTTCGAAAACCTCAGTTGGATCCTTGGTTACCACCGAAAGTGCACCGCCGATGGTGTTGCGACCGTAGAGCGTGCCCTGAGGACCCTTAAGTACTTCGATACGTTCAATTTGCATGAGGTCCATGTCCAGGCCTCCAAACCGGCCCAGATATACACCGTCAATAAATACACCGACCGATGGATCACTACCGGGATCGTAAGTCCGCGTCCCTATACCTCGTACATTGATCAGCGGCTTGGTGCGGTCCAGGCCCTCAAACACAACGTTGGGGGTGATGCGGTCTATGTCGTTCAATTCCTGGTAGGCAGCAGCTTCGAGCACATCCCCGGATACGGCGGCAACAGATATAGGCACATCCTGCAGAGATTCGGTTCGCTTGCGTGCGGTCACGACTATCTCTTCGATGGCGCCTACGTTCTGGCTCTCTTGCGCCACTATCCCACCCGGTACGCTGCTGATGACAAATAGCACTGCCGCCATGCTCACCAATCTATGTTCCATGATCCCCTCGCTATTCGTTAATGGAAACATTAACGGTAATATACAGTTGTAAATATTACCGTTTCAAGTACTATTTTTGCGTCACCGGGCAAACGGTGAGGGAGTTATGCGAAAGGGAGAGGGGTCAGTTCTTCAACAAACCGTGCAAAAGCAGTTCGTAAAGTTCTTCGAATGCCTCGCTGAACGACAAGCCGGCCCTAGACTGAAAATCAAATTCATCGATGCGAGTTACGGCCGACAACAGAACTTCCGCGACCAGGTAAGAATGCAACTTACGAAAGCTGCCGTGTTTAATGCCAGCAGCCACCACATCTTCGAGAAATTTCATGCGCTCTTCCTGGTGCCTGGCAAGCATTTGTTTCGCGGGCAGATAAAAGCGTACGTCTTCAACAAAGCTGGCGCTTGCTTCGCGCGTCTCGGTAACGCCGGGTTTCAAAAAGGCTTCGATTCGCTCAACGGGATCAGAGTGCGCCAACGCCCCCTGCCAGCCCAGATGTCTGATCCGCTCCAACCATCGGTTGAGGATCACCAAAAAGATTTCTTCTTTGCTGGGCGCAATCTCATACAGGCTCCGGTGCGAGCACTTTACGCGTTTGGCTATCGCGTTCATGGTGAGATCCCGAAAGCCTTCATGCAGAAACAGTTTTTCCAAATCGTTACGTATCTGCTCGCGCCGTTCTCCGCGCGATACCGGGCGCATTTCCGGGCGTTTTTCGGCGGGTGCTTTTCGTTTGGCCATCAGCTGCTTAACCTGTGCGGTAATCTTGATTACAAAGGTGACCAACCAATATTACCACTGGTCTATCCTGGGAGGGCGTCGTGCAATTAACGCTTTCGCTTTTGCAGTCACAGGCGCTCAAGCGCTATTCCAATCGCCCGGCGGTAACGGTGGATGGCGCGACCTTGAGCTACCGTGATCTCGATGAACAATCCGATCAGCTGGCTGCAGGCCTGCAGGCCCTGGGGGTGGAAGCGGGTGATCGAGTGGCGCTGTTTTTAACCAATGACGCCAAATACGTGATTGCCGATCTGGCTATCCTCAAAACCGGCACAGTTAAAGTCCCTTTAAACAAATACCAATCCGCCGATGACGTTTGTTTTATCTTAAGTCAGACACATACCCGCGTGTTGATCGCGGACGGGGGACTGCTTGCGGCGTTCGATATTCCGGCAGTGCCGCCGACACTTGAACACATTGTTCTCACCTCTATCGCTTCAGGACATGAATTTGAAGCCCAACAACACACATGGGACAACATTCTGAAACCCTCTGCGCCGGCTGCGGTGCACATATCCGGCGACGACGTGGCAATGATTACGTACACCGGCGGTACCACGGGGAAACCGAAAGGTGTTGTCCAAGAGCAGCACAGCCTGGCGATCAACCTAGCAGCACACATTGTCTCGGGTGAGATCACCGCGTCGGATACTATGTTGCTAACGACACCTTTGCCCCACAGCGCGGGTTACCATCTGCAAGCCTGCCTCTTGCAGGGAGGCTCAATTGTCCTTCAAGACAGTTTTTCCGCTGAAACGTTTTTTGATGCTGTTGAGCACTACAAGGTAACTTGGACTTTCCTGGTGCCGACCATGATCTACCGGCTGCTCGACCACGCGAACATCGCCACAAATGACCTTACCAGCCTCAAAACCATCGTTTACGGGGCGGCGCCTATGAGCACAGCGCGGCTGGCCGACGCGCTCGACAAATTTGGCCCCCACCTCATCCAGCTCTATGGCCAAACGGAGTGCCCGAACTACATCACTGCATTGACTAAGGAAGAGCACTTGAATCCAACCCTGAGGGAGTCGTGCGGCAAAGCGGTCCCGTTTGCTCAAGTGCAGATTGCCGCCGGTCAGGGCGAAAAGTATGGCGAAGTGGTTGCGCGCGCGCCCTATCTACTACGCGAATACTACGGGAACCCGGACGCGACGAAGGAGGCCCTGCGGGAAGGTTGGTTGTACACCGGTGACATCGGCTATATCGATGAAAGTGGCTATCTGTTTTTGAAAGACCGTGCCAAAGACATGGTCATCAGCGGCGGCATGAACGTTTACACCATCGAAGTGGAACAAACGCTCAAAGAACACCCGGCAGTGGTCGATGCGGCCGTGGTCGGTCTCCCACATCCAGACTGGGGCGAAGCGGTACACGCCGTTGTGGTGCCTCGTCAGCCAATCGATGAAGAAGCGCTAACGGAATACTGTCGCCGACACCTTTCAAAATACAAGGTCCCTAAGTCGCTGGCACTCGCTGATGCCCTTCCTCTCACTGCATATGGCAAAGTCGACAAAAAAGCCATCAGAGCCAACCTGAACGCAAATTAGGCACGGGCAAGCCTTGCGAGCAATTCAGTCACCTGGGACGGCTGCGACAAAAAAGGCGAATGGCCACCTTCCCAGGTCTCGACGTGCGTGGCCCGCTCGGCAAACCGCCGCTGTAAATCTGGGTGTTGGGCACGGTCATGGTTGCAGATCACGTAGGTTGAGGCGGTCTGTTTCCAAGCCGGCTCTGCCTCAAGGATTGGGAACCCGGTAAAGAGTTGCGGTCGCAATCGCTCCGCTGCCTGCTGTGCATCCGCTGGATCACAATCGTCGTAAAACGCAATGATTCCGCGTTCAGGATCTATCGTTAAGCGACCATCGTCATTTAATACCATGGCGTTCTGCAGATCCGGCGACGGGTACTCCCCGACAACGGCACCCACATCCTCGCCTTGGTCAGGCATCAAAGCAGCGAGGTACACCAGATGGGTAACATCCGCGCTAACCGCCGCATGGGTGATCACCAAACCGCCGTATGAGTGGCCGAGCACCACGGCACCGGGATGAGCAGCTATGAGTTTACTCGCCGCTTCAATATCTCCCTCGCTACCCGCCAGCGGCAGATCAATGGTGGCCACCTCATAGCCTTGGGCAACCAGTTGATCACGTACCGGGTCAAAGCAGGACGCATCGTGCCAGGCGCCATGAATGAGAATAATGGATCTGTTCATGCAACCTCTCTTAGAAATATATCTGGTAACAAAAGTGTTTAAATATTACCGTTTTTTAAATAAAATCATAGGCGCAGCTATGGTCGGTGAACAAAGCGCAATAAGCGCAATAGAAAGAGCGGATGAGGGAACAGCGATGAAATGGGTTAGCGTAAGAACCGAATGCAAGGAGCGGCTGGGGCTGGTCATAGATAGCCAGATACATCTGCTCGGCAAAGAAACTCGTCTCATCGACCTACTTGGTGATGACGGTGAAAAGATGGCCGCTGCTGCAGAAAGCGTACGCCGAACACCCGCGGATGTTCTCGACTTTCATGGCGCTGATCTTGCCCCACCCCTGCGACCGAATCAGATTCGCGACACGTTGCTCTTTCTGCAACACATGCAGAATTGTCGTCCGGGACAGCCGCTGGAGGAGGAATGGCATCAGATCCCGGCATTTTACTTCGGCAATACCACAGCCGCGGTGGGACCTTACGATCCCGTTGAGATATTTCCAGGCAGCATCATGTTCGACTTTGAGCTTGAGGTAGCCTCTATTGTTGGCAAAGCAGGCGCCAATATTCATCCCGACGACGCTGACGACTACATCGCCGGATTTATGATATTCAACGACTGGAGCGCCCGGGACCTGCAGCGTTTGGAAGGTGTGCTCAGGATTGGACAAGCCAAAGGCAAAGACGGAGCAAACACTTTTGGCCCCATGTTCGTCACGAAGGACGAACTGGAACCGTATCGCAGCGGCCATTCGTATCACCTAAAGGCGCAAGCCTTCGTAAACGACACGCTTATCGGTGAAGGTTACCTTGATCAGATGAATTGGTCTTTTGGCGAGGTGATCGCCTACGCATCGCGGGGTACCGAAGTTCTGCCCGGAGACGCCATCTGCTCAGGCACCGTGCCAACTTGTTGTCTCATTGAGCACTTCATGCTGTCGCTCGCTGAAGGGGAAGATGGCACACATACATTCCCAGGCTGGCTAAAGGCGGGTGATACGGTGCGTCTTGAAGTTGAGGAATTGGGCGTAACTCGCCAGATACTCGAACCATCCGTGCCAGTGCATAAACTCAGGACCGAGGTTCCAAACTAGCCGAGCTCAGGGTTTAACAATCGCGCCACCTCAACCTGAGCTGCCTTAGCAACGCGGCTGCCTTCTCGGTCGGCTCCGCAGGCGTTATCGATTAACAAGCCGCCGACACACAAAGCCAACGCCGCTCGGGCTTTGTCCGCGTCCAGCAATTCTCCGTTCGCGCCGCGGCGAAATTCGTCCACAACGGCCTTTACCGCCTCGGCATAGGTCGCTTGCGCTTGCTCATCTGCGCGCATGACATCCACCGCAAGAGAAGCAATAGAGCAGCCGGCAACAACCGCCTGCCGATTGCGCGGCGCAAGGTAATCCTGGGCAACACTCACGGCCTGTGTCCGTAATTCTGCTGTGGTGGTGGCGGAGCGAGCCCGCAACCGGCGCACAAAGTCATGCGCTCCGCCTAACACCGCGGCCAACAATTGCGCTTTGGACGCAAAATGGCCGTAAAACGCCCCGCGCGTTAAGCCCGCGGCACCACATAAGTCATTGATACCCACGCCGTTAAAACCATGGCGCCGGAACAACGCCGCGGCCGCCTCAATCAAACGCTGTCTGGAGGTGTCTTTATGATTTGGCTTGTAGCGCACCATTTGCATCTTCCTTTTTTGGCCCAGTGGTACGTGCCCACGCTGCTTGGCCGAACTAGTGGAATCTTTAGTTTTTGTATGTTGACTGACATTTAAAAGTATAGAATGATGACCGTCATTCTATTACATCCGCTCGCCAATGACTGTCACTTTGCATCAATTTGCGTTTTCACACTTCAACGAAAAAGCACGCTGGGCGCTTGCGTTTAAAGGGGTTGAACACCAGCGCAAAACCTATTTGCCCGGGCCTCATATGCCCACCATCAGAAAACTCTCCGGGCAGACGCAAACACCTGTGCTGCAAACCGAGACAGACATCATCCCGGGTTCCGCCGCGATCATCGAATACCTCGACAATGCTGTCCCTGCCCCGCCGTTGCTACCTGAAGATGTCGAGCGCCGCGAACATGTCGTGACTTTGCAACAAGAAATGGATGCGGAGCTGGGTCCTGCGGTGCGCACCGTGGTGTTCGCAGCTTTCCTTAAAGACGTCGGCTACATTGCAAAGATGTTCGCCGGTAACAAATCCCTGCCGGTCAGATTGTCGTATCGCGCCAGCCTACCGCTGGTTAAAGGTATCATCGCCAAAGGCAACGGCGCCGATGACCCGGCCAACGTTGTGCGCTGCAATGATCTCACGCATACCTGGTTGGACCGCTTAAGCGATCTGCGCCAAGAACAATCTTATTTAGTAGGGGACAGCTTCAGCACAGCGGATCTGACAGCGGCCGCGCTGTTAGCACCGATTGCCCAAGTGGATCATCCCGATATGCAACGCCCACAACCTATCCCGCAAGCCGTACAACAAACGCTGCAGGCTTTTGCTGATCATCCGACGTTAGAGTGGGTGCGGACGCTGTACCATCAACACCGGCCTACCTAACGTCTTCATTAGCGCATCGATGCCCTCGCGTCAGGTGTAGGTAACAAAATCCAGCACGTTACGTTGATAAAACGTCATGGTGGACTCAAAGGTGCGCGCCATAGCGCCCACCTGGTAGGCAGGTGAGTTCATCGCCTTCTGCATTTGCTGGCACGCCCACATGTCCTCAAACATGAGGTTGTCGGATTGTGTGGGATGGGTCGAGCAATCCGCCAAGGTGACCAGTTCAGCTTCGCCACTGTTAAATCGGTCTTTGTAGCGGCGCGAATCTTTCATCGCGTCTTCCGCCTCCGGCATGACCCGCACGCGGCTTTCCACAATGGTGCTATCCACCGATTGTGGCAATATGTGGAACGTACTCCAGCTGTGCGCCATGCCTACCCAACCGATGGTGGGAAACAGCATGTGAAAGGTGCCACCGTATTGTTCGGGGTCAGTACCCGGTACCACGCCGTGATGTTTGTCGCCGTATACCTTATCGGCCCAATCTTTGTACTTAGCGACCACCGGTTCATAAAAGAGGAAGTGTCGCCCAGCGGTGTCCCATTCAAAACACTCATGGTCAAAAGTGGCGGCAGACTTTTCGTGTAAATAGAACAAGTGGTAGGCGTCCATATAGTTTTCGGCCACCAGCTTCCAATTCGCCGTAAACAGATGGCGGCTGCGCCCTACTTCAACCATTTGATTCGGGTGATGCGGTCCGGCTTTAAGCTCTAGGTCCGCGACAAACGCCTGCCAATCTTCGCGTGGCGCCGGGTCCGGATGCACAAAGATCATGCCGCGAAACACCCCTATAGAACCGGGCATTAAACCCAGTGCAGTTTTGTCCGCCCCCGGAAACAGCTCGTTCTCCCGAGGAATGGCCTGCAGCTCGCCGGACAGTTCATAAAACCATTTATGATAAGGGCAAGACAGGCCTTTCGGCGAATGTCCGCAGCCCTCCAGAAACTGGGTACCCCGATGCCGGCAGATGTTGTGAAAGCAACGCAATTCACCGTCGTTCCCCCGCACCACCGCCAACGGATAGCGTCCGGCCTGCACGGTCAAATAGTCGCCCGGCTGCGGGATATCGTCGGTCATACCCGCGTACAACCAGAATTGACTGAACAACTGGTCAAGCTCCTGCTCAAAGTACTCAGGCTGCGTGTATCCCGCGGGCGCTATCAGCTGATGAGCTTCTTCGGTGCGGGTGTGGTACTTCACTGCATTAGTTGGACTCATGACGTGCACTCCAGACTAAATGAGACACCACTGTCTCACTTGGCTAAAAACCTGTCAACGTCACGTGTCGTTGCGGTACGTATGCGCACGGCGACCGGCATGTTTTGTTTCCAATTTGCTGCCCGCCCCCGTAATAGCCAACGCCTATTGTTTTAATCAAATCAATCGATTTCATACTGGAGACAGCGATTGTTACGCTGCCTGCAACATCAACCAAAAAGGCAATCAAATGACATCTCGTTTCTCACGGTCTGCACTCGTCGCCTCGCTAATGAGCTTCATGCTCTTTACCACCCAGGCACATGCAGACAACCACTCAAGCAAACCACAAGGTGCCATGGGCCAGGGTGACGTTGCCGCCGGTCAAGCCAAGAGCAATCAGTTCTGGTGGCCGGATCAACTCGATCTTTCAGCCCTGCGCGACCATGACGACCGCTCCAATCCGTATGGTGCAGACTTTGACTACGCAGCTGCGTTCAACAGCCTGGATTTAGCAGCGGTGAAGGCAGACATCGACACTTTGCTGACAGATTCTCAGGACTGGTGGCCGGCGGACTGGGGTAACTACGGCCCCCTGTTTATCCGTATGGCATGGCACAGCGCGGGGACCTACCGAACTTTAGATGGCCGCGGTGGTGGTGATGGGGGTCAAATGCGCTTCGACCCCTTAAACAGCTGGCCGGACAACGGCAATCTGGACAAAGCACGACGCCTCCTCTGGCCGATCAAACAAAAATACGGACGCGCGCTATCTTGGGCAGACCTGATGATTCTGACGGGCAACGTCGCGCTGGAAAACATGGGGTTCCAGACTTTCGGCTTCGCCGGTGGACGCACAGACGACTGGGAACCGGACCTCGTCTATTGGGGTCCGGAAGTGGAAATGCTCGCCAGTGATCGCGAAGACAAAGACGGAGAGCTACAACGACCGTTGGGCGCCACCCACATGGGTCTGATCTACGTGAATCCTGAAGGACCGCGCGGCAAGCCGGACCCGGTCGGCTCTGCCAAGAACATTCGCATCGCCTTTGGCCGAATGGCCATGAACGACGAAGAAACCGTCGCCTTGATTGCTGGCGGTCACACTTTCGGCAAGATGCATGGCGCGCACAAAGCCAGCGACTGTGTCGACGCAGAACCCGCCGCCGCCAGCCTGGAGGAGCAAGGGCTGGGGTGGAAAAACAAGTGCGGTAAAGGCCACTCTGAAGACACCGTGACCAGCGGTTTGGAAGGTGCATGGACACAAGCACCAACCACGTGGACCACCTTATACCTGCAAAACCTGTTGAACTTCGATTGGCAGCAAAGCCGCAGCCCGGCTGGCGCCATCATCTGGATCCCGACGGACGAATCCCTGCATAAATCAGTGCCCGATGCGCACATTGAAGGCAAATTCAACCCACCGGTGATGACAACTGCCGACCTTGCCATCAAATTTGACCCGGCTTACAAAGCCATCGCCGAGCGTTTTCTGGCCAATCCGGAAGAGTACCGCCTGGCGTTTGCCAAGGCCTGGTTCAAGCTGACCCACAGAGACATGGGTCCGCGCGCACGCTACTTGGGTGATCAAACCCCGGAAGAAGTGCTCATCTGGCAGGACCCGATCCCTGCAGCCGCAGCTTCCACGGTACGCGCCGCCGACATCCGCAAACTCAAGCAGCAGATTGCCGCAACGGACCTGTCGGATGCTGAACTGGTGCGCACCGCCTGGGCTTCTGCCTCTTCTTTCCGTGCCAGTGACATGCGCGGTGGGGCGAACGGCGCGCGTATTGCATTAGCGCCGCAAAACCAGTGGCAGGCGAATAACCCTGGTGAGTTGGCCAAGGTACTTGAGGTATTGAAGGAGATACAGCGCGAGTTCAACAACGACTCTCGACGCCAGGTATCTCTGGCCGACCTCATTGTCCTCGGCGGCGCATTGGGTGTTGAGCGTGCCGCAGAAGCCGCCGGCGTTGAAGTGTCTGTACCCTTCGAACCCGGTCGCGCCGACGCGGTGCAAGCACAAACCGACGTTGAGTCGTTTGACTTGCTGGAACCCAGCGCAGATGCCTTCCGCAACTACTTCAATGCCGAGCGCAGCTACCGCTCACCCGCGGAGATGTTGGTGGATAAGGCAGATCAGCTGCGTTTGACGGTGCCTGAAATGACTGTTTTGTTGGGCGGTATGCGTAGCCTCAACGCCAACTGGGACGGCAGTGCCCGCGGCGTGTTCACCGACGCGCCCGGCACCCTCAGCAACGACTTTTTCGTCAACCTGATGGACATGTCGATCGCTTGGCGCAAAGCACAGGAGCCCGGTTTGTACAAAGGCATCGAGCGCAACTCAGGTGCGGTTAAATTCACCGCCACGCCGGTGGACTTAATCTTCGGCTCAAACTCCGAACTGCGCGCCATCGCAGAAATTTATGCCTACGATGACGCCAAGCAGAAGTTTTACGACGATTTCGTCAACACTTGGGTGAAAGTCATGCAACTGGACCGCTTCGGGTCTTAACGCATGCCCTCACTTGGCAACCTGGCGGGAGGGTTATAGCCCTCCCGCTACTTCGCCCGCTCCTTCGCTCTAGCTTTCTGACGCCGTCAAAAGAAACGTACGATATTCCACACCGACGCCACCGCGATACTCAGCGTGGTTAAGCCGGCTCCGGTACCGCGTATCGGGCTGCGCGCGTTGTCATTAAATCCAGCCCAATGCAGTATGCGGCCGAGCACCAAGGCCCCGCCCAACGCATAAATGGCCGTCGAAGTGACACCTTGCATCTCCAACAGCGCAAATAGAATCAGCGCCAACGGCACGTTCTCAACAAAATTGGCATGCCGGCGCATGCGCAACTGCAGCTGCATATCTCCGCCGTCGCCAATGGCGATGTTTTCTTTGGCTCGGTAGACGCCCGCGGTTGCCCCTAAGCCGATGGCCATCAGGCCGAGGACACCCGCATACACCGCGGTTATTTCCGGAATTGGCATGTTCTCCCCCTTTCTATTCTCTATTTTCTATTTTCGATGTTCGAATCTGATTTGGTCTTGCCGCACAGTTGTGGGATTCTATAACGAAAGGCGGGAGGAGGTTTCGCGTATGCACGTTACACCGATTGATGCCACGCTGGGCGCGGTGGTCACCGACATCAACCTGGCAGATTTGAGTGACGACGCCTGGCAGGCGCTTTATCAAACGTTTCTGCAATACGGCGTTTTGGTTTTTCCCGGGCAACATCTTGATGATGCGGCGCAAGCCGCATTTGCCCGCCGTTTTGGTACCACTGAGAAGCTATCGCCTTATCAAAAAGGCGCCAACATAAAAATATCTAACAAGAAACCGGACGGGAATGTCGCGCAACCCGAGGATTACCAGTATCAGATCCTCAAAGGCAACGAAGGCTGGCATACCGACAGCACCTATATGCCGCTGGCCTCTAAGGTAGCCATGCTCAGCGCGCAAGTGCTACCGCCCGAGGGTGGCGAGACCGAGTTTGCTGACATGCGCGCGGCTTGGGAGGTTTTGGATAAGGCGACTCAAGCAAAGCTGGAGGGTTTAAGCGCTTATCACTCGCTCTATTATTCCCAAGCCAAAGCGGGTTTTACTCACCAGACAGACAATCTATATGGTCTGCACGACAAGGGTGCGCCGCTACGCCCGCTGATCAAGACTCACCCGGAAACCGGGCGTAAATCCATCTACACCGGCCGCCACGCGTACGGCATCCCGGGTATGAGTGAAGCGGACTCCGAAGCTTTGCTCAGCGAATTGTTAGAACAAGCCTGCCAACCGCCACGCCTGTACAAACACACCTGGCAAGTGGGTGACACCGTAGTATGGGACAACCGCTGTGTGTTACATCGAGCCTGCCCATACGATGCGCAACATCCTCGTGTGCTGCGCGGCACACGCATCGCGGGCGACCCGGCCACCGAATTGGCGCCTACCTTTGCCGACCCCCGCGCGGCCGGGTTTACACCCTCCAGCGACAACCATTCGTCGATATCAACCACCGGTTAGGGGACGCTCAATCTGATCAAACAACCAACGCAACGCGATACGCATCTCACTGTGCCGGTCCACACAATGCCCTGGGTAATCCCCCAATAACACCATGCTCCCCTCGGTGCTCGCCTGCACCGCCATGACCGTGTCGGACACCGGCACGAGCGGATCTTCTTGGGTGTTGATTGACAGTACCGACGCCTTGGTCACCACACCGCGCCCAAGCAAACCCTGTTGTTGCAAAGAAATTGGCAGGGCGATGGCTGCTCCGCGCGACCGGGCGGCAAGTGTAGAAACACCGGAAAAGTGACCCCGTCTACCTCCAAATCCCAACGCTGCAGAGGGGTTTGCAGTAGCATACCGGCTTCACTATATGCGGCGTAAGCACTCCGCAAGGCTTCGCGGGAGCGAACGTCCGGCAGATGGGGATAACTGGCAATGGTGTAAAGCATGGCTGCCTGCATGGTGGCGGTAAACGCCGCTTTCGGCTCTCCCGACGCGGCTGCGGCGCGGCCTTGCTGCAGTACTTGGTCAGCGCTCAACGAAAACTCATACACCCAGTGGCCAGGTCCATACGCCACGATGGTGTCATATTTGTCTGCAAAACGGCGCTCTCCGGATGCGTCACGTATGCGGTTTAGCGGCGCTTCGAGTAACTCACGCGACACACCTGCCCACTGCCAGGCATGTAAACGTACACTACGGTACCAACCGGTTGCATACTCTTGAGCCGGGCTTTCCGCCGTGAGGGATCGCAAGTAACCGGCCACAACACGCACAATCTCATTCGTCAGCGCGTCCTTTTCCAGTTCCAGCGTACCGTCAACAATGGCCGCGTGCGTGAGCGATTCGGTAGCAATAAATACAACCTTGACGGCCACTAGCGCCTGCTCGCGACTCAGGCCGGGTTGCTCAGATAGAAAATCGACAAAGCGGTGAGCTGGCGTGGCAAGAAAAACTTCGGTGGCGTCTTTGTCTGTCACGTCCACGCCGACATCACGATACTTAACCGTTAGCGCATGATGCAGCTTCGGATCTGCGGCATGCAGCTCGACGTTGGCGGCAACCACACATCGTATGGCCTCCCGTCTTTGCAAGTGCGAAGCCTTTGCTACACCGTCGGCGAGCACTTCGGCGATCATTGTACTGTGACGCCGTCGCAGTTCCGCCAATACCGCGTCTTTATGGGGGAAGTATTCATAAAACGTCCCGACTGAAACACCACAATCGCCCGCGATGCGCTCGACGGTGAACGCGGCGAAGTCTTCCTCACGCAGAATCGCAGCCCCTGCATCCAGCAAACTCTGCAGCGTCATCTTGCCGCGGGATTGGACGGGTGTTTTCTTTAGCTTCAGTCGATTGGCCACGGCAACAGTGTAGCGAAGCGGCGGACTTTCAAAAAACGCCTCATCGCGCTGCTTAGGTGCGGTATATTCTGCAAATGTCAGAACAACTCGCAAATCCAGTATTCGAACGCCTCCAGCCCGGCGGCGGGCTAAAAGTGTATACAGACTTAGAGGCGAACACCCATCTCGGCAATCTGGTTGGGCGTCGATTTGGGGAGTATCGGCTTACATCTTTTATTGCCGCCGGTGGTATGAGCCAGGTGTATCGCGGCAGCCGGGAAGATCAGCAATTTGAGCGTGAAGTGGCCATCAAGGTGGCCTCCTCGGTGGCATTGGATGACGCCTACCTGGCCAGGTTTCTGCGCGAACAGCGGGTGCTGGCTTCACTCAACCACCCCAACATTGCGCAACTTTACGATGTTGGCTTAAGCGAAGACGGCTGGCCCTACATTGTCATGGAGCTGGTCGACGGCGAACCCATTGATAGCTACGCCGCGGCACAGCGCCTAGATAGCGCCGCGGTTGTTCATTTGATCGCTCAAGTAGCTGATGCCCTGGCCTATGCGCACAATCGGCTGATCATCCATCGCGACATCAAACCAAGTAACGTGTTGGTAGACGCGCAGGGGGTGCCGAAACTGCTGGACTTCGGCATCGCCAAGCAAATCGATGATACGGATTCCACCCTCACGCAAGAACACACACCTCTGACACCGCGCTATGCCAGCCCGGAACAATTGCTGAACAAGTCAATAACGGTGGCTTCGGACGTGTATCAACTCGGAGCGTTAACGATCACGTTGCTGGCGGGTGAAGCGTGGGGGCCCGCGACCGTAGAGGAGGCAACCGCAAACGCCGTCAACCAGACCTCTACGCCGCTGCCGAAACAGCTAAGGGCGCAAATTCCAAAAGATCTACTGCACATCATTCAAACCGCTGTGCACCCGGATACAGATCGCCGCTATGCCACCGCCGCAGCGTTTGCCGCCGATTTAAAGCGTTTCCAGGATGGCTTCCCAATACACGCACGCAACCCCAGTGCAGCCTACTACCTGAATCGATTCATCCGGCGTAACCCCTGGCCGGTTGGTGTTGCGGTGAGCGCACTGCTGGTGATTGTGTTGAGTTCGGCGTGGTACACACAGTCGTTAGCTGAATCCAGAGCCGAAGCCGAAAGTGCTGCCCAACAAGCAGAGGCGATCAACGACTTTCTGCTAGATATGTTTAAGCGCATCAGCCCAACCGAAGGTGGCACCGCAGATCTCAGTGCACGCGAGCTGTTGGCCCAATCGCTGGACGACATTCAGGGTCTGGATGACGAGCCAGACATACAAGCCGGGGTGCAGTACGCCATCGGCGAAGTGTACCTAGCACTAGGTGATTTAGAGCGCGCCCAAAACCTACTGGAAAGTGCGATGGCCACGCGCAGCCAAAACAGCCCTGCGGCCGTGGAAGAGTTGGCTCAGTCAATGATGTCGTTAGGGATCCTGGCGTTTGACCACGCACGTTTCGCCGACGCCCTGGCACATTACCAGGACGCCGAAGCGCTGCTATTGACCAAGTACGCTGCGGACGACCAAATCATGATTCGGCCGCTGCACCTGATGGGCAATGCGTACATCCGCCTGGGGGACATTGCCACGGCACAAGAGACCATACGCCGCACTTTGGCCCTGCGCCAACAACATCTCGAAGGGTTTCATCAAGAAATCGGCATTAGTTATGACGTGTTGGCCCTGCTCGCCACCTGGGAAGGCAAATTAGAAGACGCCGAAGTGTTGTTTAAACAAGCCCACGAACAATTCGAAGGCTCCAACAGCACCAAAACCGTGGCTTACGCCGGATCGCTGGACAATTACGGCCGCATGCTCGGTGACCGCGGCGACTATGATCTTTCGTTGGGCTATCACCTCAGGGCCAATGAACTGTTCACCGAGCTATTTGGCATGGACCACACCAGCCTGGCTTCCTCCCACAATCGCATTGCTCTGGTCTACCAACGGTTAGAAGACTACCCCGCGGCGATGGACCATGCGCAACGCGCCATCGACATGATTCGGCGAATTAGTGACCCACCCAGTTACCTAATCGTTAGCCCGTTAAACACACTGGCTGAATTACAGCATACGGTGGGGGAAGTCGAAGCTGCGATCGCCACCGGTGAGCAAGGCATTTACTACGCGAACGCGGGGTTCGAACCTGGGCATTGGCGCATTGGTTCCATGATGAGCAGCGTGGGCCACTACTACCAAACCGCCGGCAATAGCGACAAAGCACGCGACTACCTCGAACAGGGCCTACAGATCATTCAAGACAGCGACATGGCCGGCACCACCGCGGAGGTGTTCGCCTTAAAGGAGCTCGGTGATTTTTTCTCCAGGGAAGGTATCACCGATGAAGCCATCCGTATCCTGAGCCAGGCATTGGAATTGGCTGAAACGGTCACCCCTGACGCTGAAGTCACCCGTGCGCTGAAGCAGCGGGTCAGCGAGCTAAACGCACAAACCTGAATTCACCTCACCCCACCTCACCCCACCACTTAGTCCGCGGTTTGTGTTTGGATACCGGCGGTTAACACCAAGCGCATGGCTTCCTCCACGCCCATGTCGAGTTCGGCGAGTTTGGAGCGCGAGACCAATACCGTGTAGCCGCCGATCTGATAACTGAGCGGCAGGTACACGGCAACTTCCTCTTCAGCAGCACCTTCGTTAGCAAGCGCTTCGACCCCGGGCCGTGGAAACGGACTGGCGCCGGTAACAAAACCAATCATGCGGGTGCCGTTTCCCAGCAAATCGACACTCACCACCGCTGAGACGTCTTCCGGCCGCCGGGTAAAAAACGATACAAAATCACTCAATGCGCTATAGACGGTTTTCACCAGGGGTACACTTTCAAACAGGCGCAGCACAGCCGCCCACAGGCGGTTGACGATGATGACCTGTACCAACAGGCCCACCAGATAGACCACCACTACACCCAAGGCAAAACCCAGTCCAGGCAGGTAGTACTGCTCCGGAAGGAGGAACAGAAACACCGAGCGCAACAGGCGTTCCGTTGCCATGGCCAACCACACCACCAGCCAGATGGTGATGGCGGCGGGCAGTATTGCCAGTAGCCCGCGCAAGAACGTTCCCGTGAGATGCCTCATGTTTTCCCTTACCAGTTGTGGAAAACGCATCTTATCGCAGCAAGCGTAAAGCGGAGCAAGAGACCATCATGGCTCTTGTTGTAGCATCCAGCGTTGGTAGGCCTCATTGCGCTGCACATGTCGATGGACTCCAACTGACTCATCTGCTGCGAGGCTGGCCATGACATCCTCCGGGAGGTTTGGATTAGTGGCCAGCCACGTTCGTGCAGTATCACTACCAGAGGACAAAATATCGCGCATGATTTCCGCAGGACAATTTGGGTTCATGGCAATATTGACTGGGTCTATTTCGCCTGCCGCGTACATCTCACGCAATAATTCAGCAGGCAGAAGCGGGTTGCGCGCGAGCGTATCGTTTACGGTTGTGTATTGCCCGGGCGTCCGCATAGCCATGAGCACCTCAAGCGGCGTATTCGGGTTCAGGGCGACACCTGTTCGCACTTCAAAACTGTCGTGTTCGGCCAGCCGGCGTATGTGGTGCGGCGCGAGGCCCGGGTTAGAGGCCACCAAGTGTAGCGTCGGTATATGATCAAACTGCAGCAGACGATGTAATTCATCCGCCGTCAATGGTTGGTGTGCTGTCAAACGTTGGATCAGTTCCGCATCAACACCGCGTTCACCAAGATACTCCCGTGTATGATGCGCATACATTGGGTGGTTCGTTACAGGCGGCCAACCCGACGATAACCAGCAAGAAAAGGACACGCACCTGGACAGATCGCATTCTTAAATGGTGATGATGTACGACGGTGACTGTGCGCTGTCACGGTGCGAAACGCAACAACTCCGAAAAAAGCATGGACGTGGACAACAATCCTTATGAACTTTACTAGTGCTCAAACCACTTGAAAACTTAGGATCAGCGGGTTTGTGGGGTTTTTGGGCTAGACGGCGTACCGCCGGTGGGGTTGGGCCCCATCAAGGTG
>JANQKS010000076.1 GCA_028281005.1 Pseudomonadales bacterium | reverse complement strand
GGCAAGCACCGGTGGGCGTCGTGGTGATCAAGACCTTCCTGAGTCCCATTGATTCATTGCTCAACCAGATCACGGAACCGGTGGCCCTTCTTTCACCGGACGGTATTGTCTTTGCCGCCAACCGCCCGGACTGGATGTATCATGCGGCCCTGCCCATTGATGATGAGACCCTTGCCGGCATCCGGAAAAGCCGGCAGTTTTCAGACCAGCCCTGTGGGAGATCGCCAGCTTTACGCTAACTGCGTCATTGCTCGTCGCAATATCCAGATATTACTCCTCACTCTTCCTGACCAGCCCAAAGCTGGCGAACTCTGATCCTAAGTTTTCAAGTGGTTTGAGCACTAGATTAGCTTTAACCTGGGAAAAAGTACCAGCGTTTCGCCGAGCACCCAAATTATATATTGAACACGTTCACTAAACATCGTAAACTGCCTGACATGTTTCATCGCCGCGTTACCCAATTCACCACACCCAAGGAGACGCCATGTCCCTGCTAGACGATCCAAGACCCATATCCGCCGACTCCCACGCGCTTGAGGGACCTGAGGTTTTCGAAGGATTACCCGAACGTTTCGGCGACGAGGCGCCACGGGTTGTGCACAAAGAAGGTCAGGGTGACTACATCACCATTCCCAGCGACCCTAAACGCTCTCGAAATGTTGCCATCATGGCCCTGGCCGGGACGCGTCTCGACTACGCCACCCCGCTGCCGCGCGAACATGCGTCTAAACCCAGCGCGGGTTCCATTCAGGACCCTGAGATACAGGCGTATTTCACCGGTGGTTACGCAGCCATGCGCCCGGGTTTAACCAACGGCGCACGACGCCCGGAAGATCAGGACATCGACGGCGTCGCCGCAGAAGTCCTCTACCCAGGATGGTTTCCCATGTTTAGCCTGCCCAATCTGGACCTGATGGTTGCGCTACAAACCAACTACAACAATTGGATGCACAGTCAGCAGGTGGCGTCCAAGGGCCGCCTGGTGGGTCTCGCCGCCCTCCCGGTGCAGCAACCCGAACTTGCCGTGGCAGAGCTGGAACGTGTCATCAAGCTTGGTTTCAAAGGCATCGTGATTCCTTCCAATGCACCGCGCGGCCGCCGCTATAGCGACGCAGAATACGAGCCGATGTGGGCGTTGGCTGAAGAAGCGGGGCTGCCGGTGGCTTTCCACGTGGCCTGTATGTCACATGCACCGGACTGGTTAAAAGCCAGCCGCGACCGCGACCCCATCGTGCAATACGCCGGTTCCCCGGCACTCATCCACGACACTTTGGTGGAACTCATGGTGCGCGGTGTGTGTGCAAAACACCCCAACTTGAAGTTTGTGTTGGCTGAGTTTAACGCAGGCTGGGTGGCACACTGGCTCGATAAAGTGCAGCAAGGTTGGGCGCGGGATTACGCCAAAGATCCGTCAGGCACGCCGCCTGTCGATGTGTTGGAGATCTGGAAGCGCCAGTTTTTCGCCACCATCGAAGACGACACCGCGGCACTGAAGACGCGCGAGACCATCGGTGAAGAAACCCTGCTGTGGGGCTCCGACTACCCCCACACCGACTCCACATGGCCCTGCTCCAGCCAAGTGCTCGACGAAATGTTTGAAAACTACACTGCGGAGACGCGGGACAAAATAACGCGCACTAATGTCGCTAAGCTTTACTCTCTGTAAAGGTTCAGCCATTGTGGCTGCTCCTTTGTTATCACCACAAGGGAGTGGTCACAGGGCTAGACTGACCCATGGCGCAAGACAACACAATCCCCTTAAAAACCAAGTTAGCATTTGGTATTGGCGCTGCGGGCGAAAGTATCGCCACCTTCGGGTTTACCACGTTTGCGTTCTTCTACTACACCCAGGTATTACATCTGCCCGGCACCCTCGCCGGGCTTGCCACCACCATTAGTCTGATTGTAGATGCGGTCAGTGATCCGCTGATGGGGGCGATCTCCGATCGCTGGCGTTCACGCTGGGGGCGGCGGCATCCGTTTATGATTACCGCGGCCATTCCGTTGGGTGTGGCCTTCTTTTGCATCTTTTCGCCGCCTACGGACTTGAGCGATTGGGCGCTATTTGTGTGGCTGACCACGTTCACCGTGCTCATGCGTCTATTTGTCACCATGTTCAACATCCCGCACTTGGCGCTGGGTGCGGAGATGTCAGAAGACTATCTGCAACGTTCAGTGATCATGAGCTACAACGCCATCTTTGGTTGGGTGGGCGGTGCGGGGATATTTCTCCTCGCGCAATTGGTCTATTTCCGCGAAACCGAGCAGTACGAAAACGGCCTGCTTAACCAACTGGCTTATCCCGAGTTTGGCTTCACCGCCAGCCTACTGATCGTGACCGGGATGTTGGCCTGTTCCTGGTGGACGCGAGACCGCATACCCCCGCTGCCCAAGGCCGGCAAAAGTGCGGTGTTCAAATCGCGGGTGATGTTAAGAGAGTTGTTGGAGGTGTTAAGCAACCGCAACTATCTCATGTTACTGCTGGGCCTGCTGTTCCTCGCGGTCACCTTGGGCACGCGCGCGACCATCGAACTACACATGAATACCTACTTTTGGGAATTGGTGCCGAGTGAGCTGGCGTGGTTTCCGTTGGGGTCCGGCATTGGCTTTATTCTCGCCTTTGTCCTCATCAAACAGTTGCACCTGCAGTTCGACAAACGCGGCACGGCAGTAGGCGCGCTGGTCCTGTTGGCCTTTTTTGCCACCGCGCCGGTAGTCGGCCGCTTCCTCGATATGATGCCGAGTAACGAACATATGGCGCTGCTGCCTTTACTGATCTTTTTCTCCGGCGCGGGTTATTGCATGTTTGCGGTGCTAAACGTATCAGTCATGTCCATGCTGGCGGACATCGCCGACCAGCATGAGCTGAAAACCGGGAATCGCAGAGAAGGCATGTTCTACTCGGCACGCACCTTCTTCTCCAAAGCCACCACCGCGCTGGGAACACTGGTGGGCGGCATCGCCATTGATATCATTGAGTTTCCCTCGGGCGCTAAACCGGGCGAGGTACCACAAGAAATCCTAACCCAGTTGGGTCTGCTAGATGGGCCAATTTCTGTCATCCCGGCACTGATCGCCATCTACTTCTACAGCCGCTACGCCATTACCAAACAAGAACACTCTGACATCCGGTTGGCGCTTAACGCTCGCAGTAGCCACGCTCCAGAGAATTGATGCGGTCTGGCGAGCCTTTTAGCTCACCCGTACGTCCGAATCTCAATCAGGTGTTTGTTCGGATCGTAGAAATACAACGTCGGCGCCGGTCCTTGCGCGCCTGACTCTTCGCCGGGCCGCTGATTTTTACCGACTTGATGAAAGGAAGGACCGAACTCTATACCCGCCGCCTGTACCCGGGCGAACACTGCATCAAACTCCGCGCGGGGTAGCGCAAAGGCATAATGTTCATAACCTTCCGTGTTCCAAGGGGCCAACTGAATCTGAAAGGCATCCATACGCTCATGGTGCCAGTTTTCGGCCGCCGCTTCAGCGACGGGCTTTGGCCGTTATGCGTCCGGGGTCGGCAGACACTCCATAATTTCCACGCCGTCACCTGGGAAAATCGAAAAGTGCGGATGCGCTTCAAACAAAGCCGCAGCCGCCGCATGGCTTTCGGCCTCTAACACCACAAACCCCACCATCTCGTTACTGGCATCTTCAATGCCTGCCATAGACACTTTTTTGGTGGCTCCCAGCGGACCACCGGGTAACACAATGTGCTGGTGATGGGTTTGCATCCAGGCATTCCACGCGGCAACACCTTCGGCTTGACGCGCCGCTTGCTCCGCCTCGGTCATTGCATCCCAACCGCTCACGGCTCGCGTGTTCGGTGTACCGGTATAGATGGCTAAGTACTGTGGCATAGCAATTCTCCCTCTTGATGCCCGTTGATGCTCGTTCGTTTTTTGCAGCTTATCCGTCCGCCTCAAACGCGGCGCGCATGGCGGCGATATCAATCTTTTTCATATTCATCATGGCAGCCTGGGCTCGACCCGCGGCTTCCCGGTCCGGGTCACTGAGCATATGGGTCATCTCCGTCGGGGTGACTTGCCAATGCACACCAAAGCGATCACTGCACCAGCCACACGGGCCTTCAACGCCCCCATCAGTGAGGGCTGCCCACAGACGGTCGGTCTCCGCCTGATCATGGGTGGCAATAGCGATGGAATGATCCGGACGTGATTCGTAAGACGGGTTCCCGTCCATGGCCATGAAATGTGTACCCATAATGCGAAACAACACCAGGTTCTGCCCTTCACCCACGGGCGTAATGTGGTCGATGTGGGTATCGGGGATGGTCTCGGCGTAGAAACGTACGGCGGCTTCAGCTTTGTTTTTCGAATCAAAAAATATGCACATACGGGCGTAGGGGCGGTCTTTCATGACTTATCTCCAAAAGTATGATCAGCAAACAGCAGCGCGATATAGCGGCGTAGGTGATCGACGCTTTCCAGCGCCATAAATCTATCGTTAGTTGCCTTGGCGAGAATAAAGGCGCCTTGCAGCACTGCTTGGGTATGGCGGGCCAAACTACCCGCCGTCCAATCCCGCGGCTGATCAGAGGGCTGCTCCGTAGGCTGATCTTGCGCGTCAAGCAGCGCTTGGATGTCCGCTTCCAGGGTCTGCGCGTGGGACAAAATGCTGTCCGCACAAGCGTCGCGGACGGGTGGGGAGCTTTTGTACACCTCCTGGGCCATGGTGCCCACCAGACAGGTCCACTCCGCGGGATCTCCTTGCATCAGCGAGCGGCGGAAATCGATGTAACCCAACACCCGGGCCAGCGGATCGGCAAGTTGGTGATAGGGTGCGTTTAGGAACAATTCACAAGTGGTTTCACTCCAGTATTCCGCAGAGGCAACCCCAAGCGCTTCTTTACTCTTAAAGTGATGGAAAAATGCGCCCTTGGTCACCTCAGCCGCGGCACACAAATCGTCCACGCTGGTGGCGGTAAATCCTTTATTACGAATCACGCCCGTGGCTGCTTCCAACAGTCTCACCCGCGCGTCGCCGCGTTCCGGTGATTGTTTGGTTGGTCTTGGCATGCTGCTAACATACCAATCAGTTGGTATGTATGCAAACACCCATTTCCTCCCATAACAATGAGTCGACGGGCCTAGTGCTCAGCGCCTGTGGCTCTGAGTCCACCGAAGCCCCCGCTGCGGCACCACCTGCAGATTCCATGACTGACACTGTCACCGACGCCATGACCGACACAATGACCGACGCAGTGGAAGACGTTACCGAACAAGTCGGCGCAGGGATGGCCGAGGCGACCGGCGCGGTCGAAGGGATTGTAGGCGAAGCGAACGACGCCATGGACGTGGTTAGCGAACCGGCCGAAGGCCAACCCGCTGCGGGGGAGGGCGACCCTTGCTCCCTGTCCATCGAGGCCGGTGACACCATTGCCTTCAGCACAGATGCCATGAGCGTGCCGTCGAGTTGCGCCGACGTGACTGTAACGCTCACCCACACAGGTACGATGCCCAAGCAGTCCATGGGCCACAACTGGGTGTTGCTGCCTGAGACAGCCATTCAGGAAATTGGTATCGCAGCAGCCCGAGCGGGTTTAAACAACAATTGCGTACCGGACGACCCGCGCATCGTGGCCTCCACCGAGGTAGTGGGTGGCGGCGAATCAACCAGCGTCACCTTCTCCCTGGACGCATTAGATGACGGCACAACCTATGGGTTTGCGTGCACCTTCCCAGGCCACTGGGCGGTGATGAAAGGTACCTTCACCGTTTCAGGCTGACCCCCACACCTTCACAAACAAAAAAACGCCCCTCGGGGCGCTTTTTCGCATGCGGCTTGTGCGCTTGTTAGCGTTTAATCGTCGCCGCCAAACGCCATAAACAAGTGCAGCAGTGACATAAACAAGTTGTAGATCGACATAAACAACGTCACCGTGGCGCGAATGTAGTTGGTTTCGCCGCCGTGCACGATGGCGCTGGTCTGCCATAGGATCAAGGCACTCATGAGCAACACAATGCCGGCGCTAATGGCCAGCTGGAAGGCACCCAGGTCAAACAGCAGGCCCAGAATGATGGAGCCGAGCAGCACCCACATGCCTACGTTGATAAACCCAGTCATAAAACCAAAGTCTTTTTTCGTGACCAGGGCGTAGCCAGACAACCCCACAAAGGCAAACGCTGTGGTGCCAAGCGCCGACATCACTGCCGTGCTGCCGCCGGGCAAACTGGTATACAGCGATATCACCGGGCCAACGTAGAAGCCAATAAAACCGGTAAAGGCGAACACCATGACTAAGCCAAGCGTGCTGTCCGCCGTGTAGTGCACGGCAAAGCTGAGGCCGATGGCGCCGACTAAGAAAATCCACGGGTTCATCAAACCCACACCCATCATTGCGGATATGCCCGCGGTAATGGCGCTGAAGGCAATGGTCATGGCCAGCAACATATAGGTGTTGCGCAGAACTTTGCTTGTTTCCAGTTCCGAAAGACCCGCGACACTCGCCTGGGAAATAGAACGTTCAACCATAGTAACTTTCACCAATTCTCTGATGTTTGGGACACCATATATTGGGGTTTGCGCCGGTAAATGCAAGCATCTGTCCCACAATCTTGCGCGCGAGATTGTGCGGGTTTGTCAGCCCCTTGATGGCGTGTTTGAGACCCTACCGAGGCCCTAAACGCCGCTCTGTAGCTCAATTTCAGCCCGTATCCGGCGCAAACCAGACCACATAATCACACCGCCCAGGGGACACAAGACCGCCGCACATAATGCAATAGACTTGCCTATCGCTTCGTCGTAGCCAAATACAAAGTCCGTGGTGGCGGCCAACACCGTGGGGCCCAGGCCTAAGCCGATGAGATTGGCGACCAGCAGATATAAAGCAATGACCTGACCACGCAGGCGGTTGGGGGTCATTAACTGTAAGGTACCGCCGGCAATCCCACCCTGAAAGGCTGAGAAAAACACCGCCAGGGACATGACTACAATGCCCAGCGCCGCGGAATCGACGAATCCGAGTGCCACTGCCGGTGGCGCCATGCAGACCATACTGATCAGAATCAAACGCACGTAGGCGTCAGTGACGCCACGCTGCATCCACTTGTCTGCAATTAAACCGGCCAACAGTAAGCCGGCACTACCGGCACCCAGCATGATCAGCCCAAAAGTCCAGCCGGCTTCGGAGGCGGCGTAACCGAAGGTGCGAATGAAATAGGTGGGCCCCCACAGATTTAAGGCATACACCACCATGATGAAGATGGAGACACCAAAGATATGGGTGCCATAAGCGCGCCGGCGCCGCCATAAATAGGCCACCACCTGTTTGATCGGCAACATACCTTCATCAGGCTGCACCCCCTTGCGCAGCGGCTCACGGACGGTGGAGTAGAGCAGCATCGCGACAAGGATCCCGGGCAAACCCACAATAAAAAACGTCAGCTGCCAGCCTTCCATTTCACCCAGTAACGGCACGGCGATCGCATCGATGTCTTGCACGTATCCCACCACCACGCCGCCGAGCATGTAGGCAAAACTTGAACCCAAGGTCACCCCCATGGTGTAGACGGACAAGGCACGGGCCAACGAGTCTTTGGGAAAATAATCGGTGATCATCGAATAGGCCGCCGGTCCCAGAGTGGCTTCACCCACACCTACACCCACTCGGGCAAAAAACAGCGACCAAAAATCCCGCGCCAAACCACACACCGCGGTCATGAAACTCCACACCGTGATGCCGATGCTGATCAAATTGCGACGATTGCGACTGTCGGCAATACGCGCCAGCGGCAGGCCCATCAGCGCATAAAACAAGGAGAAGGCGAGCCCCGCGAGCAAACTGTATTGGGTATCTGAAATGGAGAACGACTCACGGATCGGGCCGACCAAGAGACCCATGATCATGCGATCGAGGAAAGAAAACATCTGTGCCAAGAGCAGCACAAAAATCACGTACCAGCGATAGCTGACACTGACTGTTTCGGTCAGCGGATGATGCTCTGTTTGCGCCACGTCTCCCCTCTACTGTTCCCCCTCGCGTCGGGCGATGCTATTGACACCAGCGCAGATAGTCAACATCATTGATCGTCCATGTCGTTGACCGTTGATAATCATCTGTTCATCAACGATTTTTGACACTCTGACCCGATCAACTGCAAGACGAGGGGAGATTTTAAGTCATGCCAAGATTACGCGAGGTGCCCCGGGCTGAAGCCACCCCGGAGGTGCTGGAGTTTTACAACCGTCTGTTCGGCGAACGTGACCCCGTGGCGGAGCCGGGCACCGCTACCGGCACACCGGGCAACTGGTGGACCGTGTTTGCCTTAGTGCCCTATGTATTTGAGCACGCCACCAGCCACTTCGGCATGTTTGGCATGTTCGCCACCGAAAGCATCAGCAAGCTCGACGGCAAAGTCCGGGAGTTGGCGATCATGCGCGCCGGCTACGCTCAGGGCAGTCAGTTTGTTTTCTCACAACACTGCAAAGCGGCGCGTCGCTTTGGGGTCAGTGATGAGCAAATTGATGCCATCCCCCACTGGGAGATCAGCGACGCGTTCAGCGCCAGCGAACGCGCGGTATTGGCCTGGTCAGATGCACTCATCCTGCAAGGCGGGCGCGCCTCGGATGAGTTGTTTGCCGAGCTGCAATCCCACTTCAGCGATGAGGACATTCTAGAAATCACCTATCACACCCTCGCCTACAACTTACATGCTGTGTGCTGCAAAGCGCTGCGGCTGGAGTACGACGACGTAGACGAGCGGATCGCCGAGGTACCCGTACCCGGCGAGGGCGAACCGGCTGACTGGGCCGGAGCTGCCTGGGATAAAAAACAGGAGGACTAACATGAGTAATTTTGAAATCAACGGCGTGCACCACCTGGCCTTGGTGTGCAAAGACATGGAACGCACGGTGGACTTCTACACCAACGTGCTGGGTATGCGCCTGACCAAAGGGTTTGACCTGGAAGGTTACGGCCAGCACTTTTTCTTCGACATGGGTAACGGCAGTGAACTGGCGTTTTTCTGGTTTAACGATGCCGCCGAAGCACAGCCTGGGGTAGCCTCCGCCGGTAACATCGTCGGCCGCACCGGACCCACCATCTCATCCGCCCATGGCTCTATGAATCACCTGGCCTTTAACGTCGACAAAGACAAAATTGCCGGTTACCGCGAAGACTTGGTGGCCAAGGGTGTGGACTGCTCCCCCATTGTGAATCACAACGATGTGGTGACTGGCGAAGAGTCGCGCACTGCACAAGATGCGTCTGAAAAGACCTGGCTGCAGTCGTTTTATTTCTTTGATCCGGATGGCGTAATGCTGGAGTTCTGCGCGACCTTACAGCCAGGTTTGCCGAACGTCGACCTGCCTGTTAACGACAAAGGCATCAAAGCCAACGGCCAACCGGTCACCGGTATGACAGCGTAATGGCGGAAACAGGGGCGCAAGCAAACCTGCCTGAGGCAGACCGCGATCTGGCGGATCAAGGTCTGCTGCGCACCTTGGTGCACGCCACCTATTGGCTCGACGACGGCCTGCAGGCTTATATGAAAAAGCATGCAGGCTTGTCGCTGCCGCGGGCGCAATCCATGGCCATGGTGTATCTCACCGAAGGGGTTGATCGACCGTCTGATTTAGCGTTGAAGCTGAGGGTGTCCAAACAAGCAACCCAACAGGCGCTCAAAGAGTTGGTCAACAAAGGCATGATCACTATGGTCCCCGACCCCAACAATGGCCGGCAGAAACTGGTGCAACTCACCGACCACGGCCGTGACATGCGCCATTTGGCCAAACAAGCACTGGCGGAAATGGAGACTGAACTGGCGCGACGCATCGGCGCAGGGCCAGTCAGTCAACTACGCGCCGCCCTGGGTGCAGATTGGGGCCCCTCCCCTATTGAGCAAGCTTAGCGCTCGCTGTCGCGGCTAGCCGCTACGCTGCATAATGACGTAGCCCCGAAAGTCTGGTACAACTCCCCGCCTGCGAGCTTGTGCAGCCGTCGACAATCTGCGGTGGCCACAGAAGCAAAGCACAAGGAGAGAACTATGAGTTTCAATCTATCGCCCCGCCAGTGGCGACGTCGCCTTAGCCGCTGGCTGTTTGCCGGGGCGTTGGCCGCGACGGCCCAGTTTGCGTTGGCAGATGCGGAATGGGCGGCAGCTTGGGGTCCAAGCCTCGGATCCAGCATCCCTCTATTGGCGGCTGACGATCAGAACGGCGAGTCTCAGACTCTAGACACCTTAAAAGGCAGCAATGGTGTATTGCTCGTCTTCAACCGGTCCGTGGATTGGTGACCTTTCTGCATGCGTCAGTTCGTGAAACTGAATGACATTAAAGCAGACTTCGAAGCCATGGGTGTCGGCGTGGCCGGCATGACGTACGACAAACCGGAAATTATCCAAGCTTTCCACGAAAAGTGGTCGCTCAAGTTTCCGCTACTGCGCGACGTCGAGCGGCAACACGTAGAGGCTTGGGGCATTCGCAACGAAGAATACGGCCCCGGCACCTTTGCCTACGGCGTCCCCCTGCCCGGTGTGGTGCTGATCTCATCTGAAGGCGAGATTCTCGCCAAATGGGCGGAAAAAGGCTACCGCACCCGCGCGGATTGGTCTGGTGTACTGGATGAAGTGCGCAGCATTGTGGGCGGCGAATAGCCGCTCACCCCCTATTGATTGCCGTTAGAAAGATCCGAAGATTATGAGCAAAACGCGTAACGTCCTCGGCTGGGTAGGTATCGTTTTTTTGGGCATCCTCAGCGGGATTTTGGAAGATCTGCTATTTATCTCTATCTTAGTCCTCTACATGCCGACGAGCCTGGATCTCACCGGGGATCTGTTCTGGGTCTTTACCGTTCCCCTTGCGCAGCTGCTGGCATTGGCCGTTACGGGCTCGCTGGCCTGGTTTTTGTGTGGCTTAAGGCAAACCCCACGGCTGATCACCTTTTGGGCCTGTTGGAGCGCAGCCCGGGCGTTAATGCTGAATACGTTCTTAAACCCGTTGGAAGACATCGTGATCTATCTACTGTGGATAGCCTTCTGGTGCTTGCTGCTTTGGCTGCTGGCCCGTTTCACCGGGAGCAAAGTCGGCGAGACAGCCGCAGTTTAATGCGGTAAGCGGCGCTCTAACGTTTTCACGATAGCCGTCAGGGTACTGTTCACCGGTGCGTTGAGGCCGAGTTTTTCAGCTTCACTCACCACCGCGCCGTTAATCACGTCCACCTCACTAGGCCGGCCGGCTTCTATGTCCAACAGCACCGATGGTTTGGCATCGGGCATGCGAGCGGCAAACTCACGCACTTCACGTTCAGGATCGTCAAAAGTCAGCTGAATACCGGCGGCCATCGCCACCTCATAAGCTTCCCGGGCGGCCGCCAAACTGACCGGCCCCATGCGCGCATCGTCACGCAGCTGGCCCACGGTCATACCGGTGATGGCACAGGGTGCGCTATACGCCACGTTGCAAATGAGTTTGCCCCACTGCATGGCGGCTATGTCCGCCACTGCTTCAACATCAAAACCCGCGTCACGCCATAACGCAGCGACTTGCTCGACATCGTCTTGATCTAAGTCTGCCTGGTCCGCCGCGGCATACATGCCGATGCGGATGGCTTTCATGTCATTGTGGTGAGCATGCCCCGGCTCAACCAAGGCAGCACCAAAACCTTGCGCCACGCCCACCATCAAGCGTCCGGCTCCCAAGGCTTGCGCCACTATGTCTGCGCTGCCTAGGCCATTTTGAATGGCCAGCAGTTTGGTGCTCTGACGACACAACTCTGCGGCTTGCGCGGCTGCGGTGGGCACATGGCGGGCTTTGACGGCAAGGATAATCAGATCGACATGTTCCGACGGCGCGTTCACATAGGCAGGAATGTGTACCGTGGTGTCGCCGCTGGCGCCAGACACGCGCAGACCGTGCTGGTTGATGGCCTCCACATGTTCGGCGTTGGCGTCTACGCCAATGACGTCATAACCTGCTCGCGCCAACAGCGCGGCATAGATAGACCCCATGGCGCCGCACCCGAGCACTGCAATCCGATTAATTTTCATAGTCTCGCTCCATTCCGCTCCAATTCCGGCGCCACTGCATAGATGTATGGCAACAGCTCTGGTTTCTCTACTAAGCCAAAACCAGGGGCTGCCGATGCAGCGATGCGGGCATCGGCCAGCCTACATTGGGGCGAGTAGCCACCAAACGGCTGAAACACACCGGGATACGCCTCGCAGCCAGCCAGTCCCAAACCGAGCACCACGTGTAGATTAATCAGGTGCCCACCGTGAGGAAAACACTGCGCCCGTGAGTAGCCGGCAGATTCAAGCTGTTGTAGCAGCCGCATATACTCCACCAACCCGTAGGACAAGCCCGGATCAACCTGGATGACATCAATCCCCGGGCGCATGCCACCAAAGCGCAGCAGGTTTAACGTATCTATGCAGCTAAACAGATTCTCACCGGTAGCCACCGGCGCCTGATACACCTCGATTAAGGCACGATTAAGCTCAAAATCCAGCGGATCACCAGGCTCTTCGTACCAGCGCACATTCAGCTCCTGCAGGGCACGCCCATAGTCCATGGCCGTGGCCAAGTCGAAACGGCCGTTGGCGTCCACCGCCACGCGATGCCCGGCACCTGCGATATCTACCGCCGCGGCAACCCGCTGCATATCCTCAGTTAAACTGGCGCCGCCAATTTTGATTTTGAAGCTGGCGTAGCCTAGTTGCTGATACGCCTTAAGTTCATCGCGCAGGCGACTCAAAGAATCACCGGGATAGTAGTAACCACCCGCGGCATATACTTCCACATCGCTGCCTGACAACGCAGGCTCACTCTCAACCGCAGCAGTCAGACTGGCGGCGCGGCGTATGTTCTGCCATGCCGGTTCCTCGCGCAGCTTTGCATTGGCATCCCAGACCGCCAACTCTAAAGCCGCCACGGCACTTGCGCGGTCACCGTGCCCGCCGGGTTTTTCATTACGCATGGCGGCCGCAACAACCGCTTGGGGGTTAAAAGCCTCGGCAACCTCGTCCAGCAATTGTTCAGGGGGCGTCTCTAACAGGCGCGGAATCAAGCGCTCACGCAAGATGCCGCTTTGCGCAAAGCGGCCTATGGAATTGAACCCCAAACCCACCACCGGAAGTCCGTCGCGTACCTGATCGGTGACCACCGCCACCAAGGAGACGGTATGGGCGCTGAAATTCACCACCGCATTGGCGATGTTGCCTTTGAGCGGTACGGTAAGCTCACGGATATCAACGATGCGCATGCTTCAGCGCCACGCACGCTGCCAAGCGTGGAATTGCGAAGGCCGCAGTCGATAACGCGCAATATTGCTTTCATGCAGGCTCATTAACTCCGTCTCTACGATCTCCGTAAAGCGTGCCTGGTCCTCTGTCGAGACTTGCTCTGCAACACGTTGCCGAGTGAGCGCTATTGCTGTTTGTTTGTCCATCTCCCCTTTAACTACCGTGCTGACTAATTCCCTGATAAGCGCCATATAGCGCATCCGAAATGGATCAGGCTGCCCGATAGACTGGCGCACCGCTGAATACCTCGCGCTGGAGCGTTCGTAAGCCCATACAAAAACATCCCGCAACAACTCAATTTGATTGAGCTCATATACCGCAAGCAAACCATCGACATAAGCACGCTCCGGTACGTCCACAAACGACAATGGACAGAAATTGTCTCGAACCAAGGGAATGTTTGCGGCCAAACGTGAAACTCGCTTATTAACGTCTTCGAAACCTTGCAGATAGGCAAAATGTACGAGGGCAAAAAAGCTCTGTTCGAACGGGTCTGTGATCGCAGTTGCCTTACCGAGAATGAGTTCAAAACAGTCATTGATCAACTGAGGCACTTCGAGCGGATGGTAGACCGTACCTTCAATGCTCACCGGAATTCGCCGAAGACGTCCGCCGGCCTGTGGATCCAAGAGTAGGTTGTCTGCCAGCAAGGCATGTAGGTTCAATATCGTGTATCGATTAAATCCAATGTCATCAGCCTGATCGACGAGCATTTCGATGGCAGCTTTATGGTTTAGAATCATCTGAGCTTCAAACGCATCTTTACCGACGGCAACCTCACCAAGCTCGAGTAGACGTTCAGTCTCTAGCAGCGAGTAAGTATTTCCTTCCAACCTGCTCGAATTCCAAGAGAGATCAATGAGCAAGCGATTGAAGATCGTCCGTACGTAGGTCCCCGCTGCGCGCTGGTCGTTGTCAACTCGCCCTATTCTGTGCAGGTGCTGACGCGTTTCAGCAGGGAGATAGTGATCGGCATTGGGTGTGTAGTCCACTAGAAAACTGCGGTGGTAGCCAACTGGTTGCCTACCTTGAAAGGGCATACGGACGAGTTTTTTGAGCTCCTCGGACTGGGGCGATATGGGGACATAGACCTCCCCCTGGGCGTTCATTGTTGCGTTGTCTGCTTGCAACGCGCCCGCAGCGGTCACTGTAACATGTGGTCGGTAAAGTCGCCCTTTACGCTCACCGTGTGCGATGAGTCGCCCCTGCTCTACCAGCAGCGCCAGCCGGCGCTGCAGCATCCTCAACGGCATCGGCTGAGCCAGTTTTTCTAAGACGGAGCGTGCTGGCACACCTTCGGGATGGGCAGCCACAATGGAATAGATCTCGTCTAATTCTTGTTGGGGGATCCGCTTCGGCATGTGAAAAATTATATGTCGCTAAAACCTTTTATACGACATATAAAGCGTTTTAATGACGATTAAAGGGTTTTTATGTCGTTTAAAGCGCTATTTTGTCGCTTAAATCATGATCGCGTCGTTAAGAAAACCCATACCAACTAGCCGCCGGCCGCCGCCTCCCATACCTTGCGCCCATACTGTTCCGCAGCTTCCTCCCATACCAGCGAGACGTGTGTGATGCCTGAATTAATGTCGCGCTGAAACCGCTGAATGGGATTGCTTAAGTAGGTGGATGTGGCCCCGGCCATGAGGGTTAAATTGTTAGCCACCTTACCCATCAGCCTGGCCACGTAAGCGGCGTCCCGCTGAGAAGTTAACCCATCGAGCGGCGTGGGCGGACCGCCCGCTTCACCCCACTTCATGAGTTCGGCAAGCCTATGGCGCATGATCAATTCCGCCGCGTGAATGTCGGTTAACACCTCTGCAAGTTTCATCTGGTTGGCGACGCGCTCGGTTTGAGCCTCGCCGCTAAACAAGGCTTTCTTGCCGATCAGCGTCTGCTGCACCGCACCTGCCATGCCGGACGCCATGCCAATCAGCGCTGCCGGGATACCCCACACCGCGGGCCAAGAAAACGGCAGGCGCGCCAAAGGAATGCCGTGGGCCTGCCCACCCGGAGTGGTGCCCATAAACAAATCCTGCATCGACACCGACCGATGCGCGGGGACAAATACATCGTCGAGGATCAAGTCTTTGCTGCCGGTGCCACATAAGCCGGCCACAAACCAATCGTCTTCTATCTGCAGATCGCTACGCGGCACCAGCATCCAATCGAGGCAGGTGGCGCTGGGTTTTAGGATGATGAACCAATTGGCGAAGTCACAGCCGCTGGAAAACTTCCAATGCCCGGAGAGCCGATAGCCGCCGTCCACTTCGCGCAGTTCGCTGCGCGGCGCAAACGACGCGGTAGAACACAGTTGATCCGGACCGTCTGCCCAGTATTCCTCTTGGGCCTCAACGGGAAACAACCCCACTTGCCAGTTGTGAATGATAAACAAATTGGCGATCCAACCGCTGGAACCACAGGCCGTGGCCAGGGTACGGATACACTCCGCTGCGGTGTCGATACCCATTTCATAACCACCAAAGCGCTTGGGCTGCAATATCTTATGAAACCCCGCTGCACAAAACGCCTCAACGGTATCGTCAGACAGGCGCCGATCTTTTTCAGCTTGCGCCGCACGCTCTCTTAGCTGCGGCAGCAGCGCTTCGGCCCGTTCAACAAGTTCCTGCTGAGTGGGTACCGTGGTGTCATCCTGAATTTGGCTGTGCGAGTTCATGCAATAGTCCTACTGTCGTGTTCCATGAGCCTTATTGGCCAGCCCATCCTTAGTGGCTTGGCCCATTTTGCGACCATCAAATCCAATGGTCTTGGTTGGGTTGAACTGGATCACTCGTCGATTTGGGGTGTTGTTCAGCTCCACAAATAGCGCTTGGGCTTTTTCATTGCCCGGTCGCAAGCGTTGCGCTAAGGCCGGTAAAAACCAATTTATGGTGTCCTGATCCGCGTGTACCTGGCAGATGCCTTTGTAGGTCAGACTGAGGCCGGGCGGTAAGGCAGAAACGCTGAGCCAGAAGCAGGCATCTTTGAACACATAAGACATGATCACACCCACGGGCCAACCGTCTTGTGTACCCCACATGAAAGTGCACTCATCCTGCGCCCCGATGAGCGCGCGGATGTCTGGGTCCTCCAGCGTGTAGTGGCTGACGTCGTCGTAGTTAAATGACTGCTCCGGCATTCCACCCTCTCTCTTTTTTACGCTCATGTGCGCGCGTTTCTTTGTCAGCCGAAAATGCGTTCCACTTGATAGCCGACGCCACTCGGCTCGTAAGCCAGCAGCGCCGGTAGGTCCGGGTGTTCCCGCGCCAGCACCCCGGCGGCTTGAAAATCTGCCTCAGAGTCCCACTCGGCATAGTGCAACAGCCCACCACCGTCTTTATTGCGGTGCAGACGGCTGGTGATAAAACCGGGCTGCTGGCTTAGGAAACTCGCGACATAGTCGCCTATCTTCTGCAGGGCGGTGTCCTCTTCACCGTCCGGGACGCTGAAATGCACGACCACAATGTGCCGCTCAAGGACCGGAACGTCCGCGCTCATGCCAACTCGTCCCGCACCAGGTTGCGCGCGGCTACCATATTCTGCAGCTTGCCAAAAGCGACAGGCCGAGGCAGATACTTCATGCCGCAATCCGGCGCCACCACCATGCGTTCGGCCGGCATCACCTCCAGCGCGGCTCGTATACGCTCGGCTATCAGTTCCACCGATTCAACCTCGGTATCACGTAGGTCCAACACGCCAACGTGTATCTTCTTGTTGGGCAATTCCTCCAGCAACTCCATCTTTAGGCGCGGTTGGGCACATTCAATGGAGACCTCATCAGCCTGGCAGGCATCCAGTTCGCCGAGAAACGAATAACCATTGGGTTTGTCAGCCACATGTTTGCCGTAACCGAAACACACGTGCAGCACCGTTGGACCGCTTGCACCCTGCACCGCGCGGTCAATGGCTTCCACCGCATAGTCTCTGGCAGCCTGCGGGCGTGCCTGCACATAAGGTTCATCCAGCTGCACGATGTCGGCCCCGGCGGCAAACAGGTCCAGCATCTCTTCATTCACCGCGGCGGCGTAGGCCATGGCCATACTGCCTTCGTCCGGGTAGTAATCGTTCTGCGCTTGTTGGGCCATGGTGAAAGGCCCGGGCAAGGTGATTTTCACCAGCTTATCAGTGTGCTGCTTGATAAAGTCAATGAACGGCGCTTCGACGGCTGTACGGCGACAAATGTCTCCCACCACACGCGGCACCGGGACAGTTTTGCCGGTACGGTCCACCGCTTCGCCGGGCTGGTCGATATCAACCCCATCAAGCGCATTGGCAAATCGGTTGGAGTAGCTTTCGCGGCGCATTTCGCCATCGGTCACAATATCCACACCGGCGCGGTGTTGGTCTTCCAATGCAATCACCGTGGCATCGTTCTGCGCCTCTGCCAGCGCGTTGTCTTCCACCCGCCACAGCGCGTTCAACAACACCCGCGGCGGTAACCGCTCATTCAATCGGGCGCGGTCTATGAGCCAATCAGGTTGTGCGTAACTGCCCACTAACGAAGTAGGCAAAAGAGGGTAGTCAGTCATGGGAAGATTGCTCCTGGATAAGGTTGGCGTGGGCCTGGGCCAGCACGCGGCGGGCGGTGTCTACGTCTGCCGCGCTGATGTTCCGCAGCGCTTTGGCGTTCACTTCAGCCACCAAGGGCATCAGTTTCCGCTCCAGGCGCCGGGCTTTGGGGGTGAGACGCACGTAGACCTTGCGCCGGTCTGCTGCAAAAGGTGTGCGGGTGACCAATCCCGCCTGTTCGAGCTTACGGACGCTGCGCACCGTGGTGGCCTCCCGCGTGCCAACCAATTGGCTAAGCTCGCGCTGGGTGAGGTTGTCTTGCTGCCACAGCACACGCAGGAATCGCCACTGCCCGGCGCTAATGCCATGCGGCAGCGTAAGCTTCTCAAGCGCTTTGGAAAACTCACGAAAATTGATGCGGCACAGATAACCCAAGCTCCGGGTCGGCTCCAGATAAGCTTCTGCTGGTGGCGTTGATAGCGGCACCGCTAGCTGCGCGACTTAATCCAGTCGGTGATCATATCGGCAACCCCGTCACGAGCATCCGCCGGGGTTTCCAAATAGTGGTCACCCGGGATCATCTCCATACCTTTATCGGCCGCTCCCAAGGCGTCATAAATCGATCGGGCATCACTGGGAAAGACCCCGGTATCGGCATTGCTTTGTATCACCAGTGCCGGTTGGGTGATGCGGTTCAAGTGTGCCGCGCCGCTACAATGTGAGTCTTTTAGGCTCCACATGGACAACCAAGTGCGTAAAGTATTCAGCAAGCCGATTCCCCGCGGCGAAAAGTTTGCTGTTTTCGGATCCCCGGCGTAACACAACCCCACCTGGCGTTCAGATGGGTCTATGTCACCGTCCATCAAGCGCAAATCCGCCCAGGTGCGATACATGTTAAAGGCACGATCAAACATCCCCAGCTCTTTCATGCGCGCCAGTTCACTGTGGCACCAAGCCGTCAGACGGTCGTTGCGCGCCACCTGGGCGGCTCGGTATTTCTCGATAAACGCATCTGCATAGGGTGGGCCATTGTCCGGGTTGTACATGTTCAACGACTCATCCACGCTGGCTGGATCAGTTTCGTCGGTAATGGACGGGTCAAACCAATCGGTCAGTACCTCCGGGCGCCCCAAATGCGCGCACAACGAAACATATAGATCCGCCGGGATTAACTCATGTAACGCATCAGGCAACTTTAAGTCCGGTGTCGGCGTCATGGTCACACCCAAAGCTTGGGATTGATATGCACCCATCAACGAGCCGCCGCCAGAATTACCAACAATCACCACCTGTTCAACGCCAGCCTCTTCTTTTAGCCAACGCACCCCTGCACCGATGTCGATGAGCGCGTGTTCCAGCAGGAAAAAACCTTCGTTGCCACGAAAACGCGTATTCCAGCCGAGAAAGCCAAAACCCCGCGCCGCCATGTATTCACCCAAATAGTGTTCGCTGAAATCGACGTTGTAGTGCGTGGCAATCAGCGCGGTGGTGGGCCGCTGCCCTGAGGGTGTGTAGTACAGGCCCTGACAGGGATAAAAACCGGCACCGTTACGCGCGCCGGTGGCTGATGTGAGTGAAACAAACTCGCGTTCCACACCCTTGGTGTTCATTGGCATGGCCACTCCCTCTTGTGATCCATCTAAATACTTAGCTTGCAAAGTATTTTGCGCCGAAACGTCCAGTAAGTAAAATCCCTGCGTACTGCGTCTACAAACATGCCAACATAGGCCTCAGCAGAAGGGATGAACGATATGAAAAGAGCGCTGATGTGGGCGCTGTTGATGTGGCCCGGTCTGGCAGCGATGCCAAGTGCCGTGGCAGCTGCCGCGTCGGATGCTGCCCCTGCACCAAAAAAGTCCATCTATTGGGGTGACTTGCACATCCACACCTCGTACTCCATGGACGCCTATGTATTAAATAACCAAGCCGAACCGACGGATGCCTATCACTTTGCCCGCGGTGGTGAGGTCACATTGGCTGATGGTGAGCGTTATCGATTGCCCCGTCCGCTCGACTTTGCGGCCGTCACCGACCACGGCGAGTACTTTGGCCTCATTCAGATGTGTCGGATAGAACCACAGCGTCCGTACTGCGCAGAGTTGGCGGAAGCCGCAGCCGAAGATTCCCAGCGCGGTTTTATGGAGTTTTTCCTGCCGCTGCTGCTACGTCAGGACAAAAATTGTCTGGTGAATGAAGCGAGTTGCCGCCAAGCAGAAGCAGATCTGTGGCAGCGCACCATTGCCGCGGCCGAGGCTGCCTACGAGCCAGGGCGTTTCACCACCTTTGTTGCCAGTGAGTGGACCGCCTCACCCGGAAACTTACATTGGCACCGCAACCTCATCTACCGCAATACCAACGTGCCGGTTCGACCGATCAACTCGTTTGATCAGCCGGACCAGACCGATCTATGGCGAGCGCTGCGTGATCAATGCACCGCCAACGGTGAGTGTGATGTGCTGGCCATTCCCCACAACGGCAACATCGGCATGGGTGGCACCTACAACATCGAAGGCCACGATAAAGCGCTGTTGTCGCTGCGCGCACGCTTTGAGAGGTTGGTGGAAATTCATCAACATAAAGGCGCCAGCGAGTGTTATCCCGGCTCCGGTTACAGCGATGAGGGCTGTAACTTTGAAATTGCCATGCCGGTGCCGATTCGCAACAAGCTGCGCGCGCAACCGCGTGCGTTAACCGACGCAGAACAGCAGCAGATCTCTAGCGGCTATGTGCGCGACACCCTGGCGCGGGGCTTGGCCCTGCGTGCAGAGCGCAACATCAATCCGTTTCGTTACGGCTTTGTCGGCGCCACCGACAACCACTCCGCACGCCCCGGTAATGTGGATGAACAGAACTGGTTTGGCGCCCTGGGGCAATGGGACAAAGACTTGTCCGGCCAGCAAGCCTATCCTGACTACAACCCAGGCGGGCTGACCGCAGTATGGGCAGAGGCCAACACCCGCGAAGCCCTGTTTCAAGCCCTCAAACGCCGTGAGGTCTACGCCAGCAGCGGACCCCGCATCGGCTTGTGGTTTGGCCAACACTTCACCGCTGCGGGTTGTGAACGTCACCGGCCCAATACCGTACCCATGGGGGGTGTGCTGGCTGAACACGGCAAAGACGCACTCCCCGTGTTCAGCGTACACGCGCTGCAGGACAAGACCCCTTTGGCGCGCATCGACATCATTAAACTCAGCGCAACTGCACAAGGTGTGACGCAACAAGTCACCAGCTTTGATGCCCCGGAGGGGCGCAGCGACTGGTGCGTCACCTGGCAAGACAGCGCCTATCGGAAAGGTGATGTGGCGCTGTGGTATACACGAGTGCTGCAGCAACCCACGCTGCGCTGGGATGGCGAACAGATGATTCAGGAGCGTGCCTGGTCTTCGCCGATATGGTCGGTAAAGTAGGCCCAAGGCAAACAGGGCTACTCAACTATGGCTGACAGCTTTGACGTCATTGTCATTGGCGGCGGCATTATTGGCGCAAGCATGGCCTATCACCTGGCGTGCGAAACACCACGGCGTTCCGTGTGCCTGCTGGAGCGCAGCAAACTTACCAGCGGCACCACCTGGCACGCTGCCGGTTTGGTGGCTGAGTTACGCGCCTCCGCCAATCTGACCCGTCTGGCGCGCTACAGCGGCGAACTCTACGACCGCTTACAAACACAAGGTGAAGCCCTGGGTTTTCGACGTGTCGGCGCTTTGACGCTGGCCACTCATAGCGATCGTCAGTATGAACTGCTAAAACTTGCCGCCATGGCGCGCCACAATGGCGTTGACTGCACGTGGTGGTCCGCCGACGCCATCGCCGAACGCTGGCCGCACATTTACAGCGAAGATTTGCTCGGCGGTGTGTATATGCCCCGCGACGGCCAGACCAATCCGGTGGATACCACCTTGGCATTGGCCCGTCTGGCCAAAGCCAACGGCGCGCTCATCAAAGAAGATACCGCGGTGACACAGATCCTCGTCGAGAACGGTATCGCCACCGGCGTGCGCACCGCTGACGCCGACTACCACGCATCCCAAGTGGTGGTGTGCGCCGGTCTATGGAGCCGCAGCTTAGGCGCGCAGGTGGGCGCGCACTTCCCCCTCTACCCGGCTGAACATTTTTATGCCGTGACCGAAGCTGTGGACACACCCGCCGACGCGCCCATCGTACGTGTCCCAGACCATGGCGTGTACATCAAACCCGATGCCGGGCGCCTGTTGATTGGCTGCTTTGAACGCCAAGCCAAACCGCTGGATCCGGCAAGGCTGCCTGCCGATTTCTCGTTTGATGAACTACCTTTTGACTTGGAACACTTTGCCCCCTATTTGGAGCGCGGCTTAGGGCGCATCCCGGCTGCCGCCAGCAGCGGCATTCGCACTTGGTTTAACGGCCCGGAGAGTTTCACGCCGGACGGCCGCTACATGCTTGGCGAAAGCCCGCACGTTGCGCAGCTGTTTGTTGCCGCCGGATTTAATTCCATCGGTATTCAATCCGCCGGCGGCGTCGGCAAAGTCATGGCCCAGTGGTTAGACCGTCGCCGCCCGCCGATGGACTTATGGGAAGTGGATGTGCGCCGCTTCGAGCCGTTTCAAAACCAAGACGAATACCTGATTGAGCGCACCTCCGAAAGCCTGGGTTTGTTGTACGCCATGCACTGGCCCTATTTTCAACATGAGAGCGCACGCCATCAGAAACAATCACCGGTGCACGATCTGCTGGTGCAACAAGGCGCCTGTTTTGGCGAGCTGGCCGGTTGGGAGCGGCCAAACTGGTACGCGCAGCCAGGTGAAACCCCACAATACGAGTACAGCTATGGCCGACAGAATTGGTTTGAATGTACACGCGCTGAATGCAACGCGGTGCGCGAAGCCGTGGCTTTGTTTGATCAGACCAGCTTCGCCAAGTACGAAATCGCCGGCACAGACGCCTGTCGGTTCCTAAATCGTTTGAGTACTGGGGATTTGGAGGTTGCTCCCGGCAAAGTCACATACTGCCAGTGGCTCAATACCGATGGGGGCATCGAGGCGGATGTCACCATCACGCGCGTGGCGGAGGACGTTTACTGGGTGATCTCCACCGCGGCCTGTGTCACCCGCGATCTACATTGGCTAAACCGTCACCGCGGAGATCATCGGGTCGACATCAACAACATAACCAACGCGTACGCGGTGTTTGGTGTGATGGGGCCGCAGGCGCGCGAGCACCTGCAACGTCTGACCGACACTTCTCTTGACGCCAAGGACTTTGCCTTCGGCACTTCCGCGCAACTGGACATCGGCGGGGTAAGCGTGCGCGCCATGCGCATCACCTACGTGGGTGAACTCGGCTGGGAACTGTATGTGCCAGCGCAAGACGCCGTTGCGCTATATCGGGTGCTGACCTCTGCGCCCATTCAACACGCCGGTTATCACGCCATGGACAGCCTACGTATGGAAAAAGCCTACCGGCATTGGGGCCATGACATCACCGAAGAGGACACTCCGGTACAAGCAGGGCTCACCTTCACTGCAGCTTTCGGCAAACCGGGCGGCTTTATCGGCCAAGACGTATTGGCGCGGCAAAAAGCAGAGGGGGTAAACCGGCGCTTGGCACTGTTTCAACTGCAGGACTCAACCACGCTGCTCACCCACGACGAACCCATCTGGCAGGATGATCAAACCGTGGGCCACATCGTTTCCAGCGCTTACAGCTACACTTTTAACTGCAGCGTGGGCTTGGGGTATGTGCACGGGGAGCCTGTGATCAGCCGCCGGCAGATCCTGCAGGGCACCTATCACGTGGAAGTCGCTGACCAAAAAGTACCCGCCAGGGTGTCGTTACGCGCACTGTACGACCCCGACAATCAGCGCATCCACTGCTGATCCGTTTCGCGACATGAGTACACACGTAGTGGAAGTGTTCGCCTCCGAGCGTCGCACCGCAGTTAATGAAGCCGCCCTGGTGCTGACCGCGGTAGGGATTGAAAACATGATCCATCATCACGAGCAGCAATGGATTTTGTTGGTCGCAACGGGGGATGAAAACCACGCCCAGCAGCAGCTAAACGCCTATTGGACAGAAAACCAACCCAGCCAAATACGGCCGGTGCCCGCGCATCAGATCGACAGCGGTTGGCCCGGCGTGGTGGGTTACCTATTTGTGATTTGGATGATCCCGGCGCTGGGCTCGTTTACGCAACTGGATTTCTTAAGCTTAGGTAGGCTCGACGCCGGTGCGGTTATGCAAGGCGAGTGGTGGCGGGTCGCCACCGCGCTGACACTGCACGCGGATATTGCCCATATCGCCGCCAATTCGTTTTTCGGCTGTGTGTTCGGCTTGTTTGTTGGGCGCTACCTCGGCTCCGGTTTGGGTTGGCTTTTGGTGCTTTTATGTGGCTGTGTGGCCAATCTAGTCAACGCCGCGGTGCAGCCCGGGCAGTTTCGCGCCATCGGCGCTTCCACCGCCACCTTCGCCGCCCTGGGTATAGTGCCGGCTTATGGTTGGCGGCGGGGTTTCTTCCGCGGCCAAGGTTTCAAACGGGGGTTTGCACCCATCTTCGGCGCTATTGCCATCCTGGCGTTTACCGGCTTTGGCAGTGAAAACGTCGACGCCCTGGGCCACATCTTCGGCTTTGCCGCCGGTATCGGTATGGGTTTGTTGGCCGCGCGTATACCGCGCCTCGACCCGGTTGTGATGAGTGACGGTGATCAACACCGGGCGGGTATCGCCGCGCTCATTTTGATGACCGCAGCGTGGCTGGCGGCGGTGGCTTGAGGTACTTGCGTTGCGAGATGTGTGATCCGTGCGAGACAGTATTTTGCTGGATCAAACTACGCTTAAACCGCCATCCACCGGCAGGGCAACACCGGTGATATAGCCCGCCTTGTCGGAGGCCAAAAACGTCGCGGCGTGGGCTACGTCCCACGCACTGCCCATGCGGCGGCCAAGCGGCACTTGTTGGTCCCTCTCCGCCACCACTTGTTCACGGCTTTTGTCGGGCGCTATGCGTGCCTCAATGGCCATCGGGGTATGCATTAATCCGGGTAGGATGACATTGGCGCGAATGCCGTAGCGCGCATTTTGCGCGGCCAGCTGCTCGGTGAGCGCAATCACCGCCGCCTTGGTAGTTTTGTAACCCACCAGAGGATAAGGCTTCCACGCCGCCATAGAAGAAATATTGATGATGCAGCCGCTACCCGCGGCTCGCATATGCGGCAACACGTGTTTACAGGCCAACACCATGCCGCGCAGATTCACATGTACCAAACGGTCAAACGTAGCCGCCTCGACGTCCTCCACCACGGCGTCACCACCGGCAAGACTGACACCTACGTTGTTGTGCAAAATGTCGACGCCGCCCCACGCGGACACCACCGCAGCCACCACAGCTTGAATCGACGCTTCGTGTTGCACGTCGAGTTCAAAGGCTTGAGCCACATTCCCTTCCGCGCTAATCAGGTCTGCCGTTTCCTGGGCGGACGCCAGATTGCGGTCCGCTACCGCCACGCGCGCGCCTTCCCGGGCAAAGTCCATAGCAACCGCGCGGCCGTTCCCCACTGTCTCACCCGGTGTCTGCCCACCGCCTATGACCAGCGCTGTTTTCCCTTCAAGCAGCACGGCGGGACGCCTCCACAGCGGGGTGAAGATCGCTGGATCGAGGGCGCAACCACATCATGATCAATCCGGACGGTAGCATCACGAACAGGAAGATCTGCAGGGCCAGATCGTAACTGCCGGTGGCATCAAACAGTTTCGCCGCAGACACCGTACCCAACGCACTGGCTGTGGTGGAAGGACCTAACAGACCCATCACCTTGCCAAAACCCACCGCTCCGAACCGCGAAGAGATGATGGCCCCTAACAGCGGCAAACTCTTCTGCCCAAATCGGCGCCCAGAAAATGAATGAGTAAATGAGTAGAAAGTTAAGCCAAACAGCACCGCCTGAAAGGTCATACCGGCGCCTATGACGTTCCAGCCGTAATACCAGCGCGCGTTGCGTCTCGCTGTGTTTGCGTTTGCTGGATTGTTGGTTGCTGTATCGCCCCGCGGCTCGCTGGCCATCAGCTGCCGTACTCCCCAATAACGAGGCTACAGACTAGAGGGTGAATCGGGGCGGCGTCCAGCACAAATGTGCGGTAGCCACCCCATACCATCCCATACTTGACTCTTATTCGAGCTTAAGACCCCGCATGGAGCCTTCCCGCTGCCAGTCTTCCACCAACTGGTAGAAAGCCACGGGGCCTTCCCCATATTGCTGGTCCGCCAGACCCACACCGGTGCCCGGGTTGCCTTCGTTGTTGTAATACCCAGGGGTGCAGGCTTCAAAAAACTCGCGGTTCCCCAGCGCCAGGCGTTTGATGGTTTCCACCCATTCGCTCTCCGCTTCAGAGGTGGGTTCCACCACACGGGCTTGCCGCTCTACTGCTTGTTGTAAAACGTATACAACGTGTTTGGATTGTGGGTCTAGCATGGAGGTAAAATTGACCGATAAGCCGTTCTGGGTCAGCCCCAGATGGAAACAGTTAGGGAACCCGTGACTATAGAAGCCATGGAACGTACGCATTCCTTCCCGCCAGTGTTCTGTCAGTGATAAGCCGTCGCGGCCGATCACTTCAAACTCCGCACGGCGGGTATACGCGGTACCCACTTCAAAACCCGTGGCGAAGATGATGCAGTCCACCTCATATTCTTCCCCGTTGGCGACAATGCCGCGCGCGGTGATGCGCTCAACACCTTGGCCTTGAGTGTCCACCAGCGTTACGTTGGGACGGTTGAAGGTCGGCAGATACTCGTCGTTAAACGTTGGCCGTTTGCAAAACTGTCGATACCACGGTTTGAGCGCTTCCGCGGTAGCCGGGTCTTGCACCACATCTTCGACACGGCCGCGGATCTCATTCATCTTCTTGAAATCGGCAATTTCCATCATCGCCGCGGCTTGATCGGCGTCGTCTGCCTTGGCTTTCGAATTGGCGGTGGGAATCAAAGTGGCTAAATTGCGAATGATGTCCGTCCAGCCGTCCGCCACCATGTCTTCGTCCGTGGGTACGCCTGACACCACGGCGGCAAAGTTGTCGCGGCGCTGCTCTTGCCACCCCGGTTGCAACTGAGCCGCCCAATCCGGGTCTGTGGGTTTGTTACCGCGCTCATCCACGGAGGATGGCGTACGCTGGAACACGTACAAATGTTGCGCCGCCGCACCCAGGTGCGGCACCGATTGAATCGCCGTGGCGCCGGTGCCGATAATGGCCACACGTTTATCGCCGAGCTTGTTGAGGTTCCCAGTAGCATCCCCGCCGGTGAAGTCGTAATTCCAACGGCTGGTGTGGAATACGCAACCTTGAAAATTTTCAATGCCTTGCACCGCCGGCAGTTTGGGGCGGTTCAACGGGCCATTGGACATCACCACAAAGCGCGGACGCAAGGCATCCCCGCGGTCGGTGGTAACGGTCCACCGTTGAGCTTCTTCATCCCAACGGATCTCTTTCACCTGGGTTTGAAACAGGGTCTTCTCGTACAACCCATAGTGGCGGCCAATACGCTGCGCATGTTCAAGAATTTCCGGCTGAAAGGAGTATTTCTCCTTAGGCATGTAGCCGGTCTCTTCTAGCAACGGCAGATAGATGTAGGACTCAATGTCACACTGTGCACCTGGGTAACGGTTCCAATACCAGGTGCCGCCAAAATCGCCACCTTTTTCAAGCATCTTCAAGTCGTCGAAGCCGCCTTCACACATGCGGGCTGCCGCAATCAAACCGCCAAACCCACCGCCGATGACCAGCACTTCCATGGTTTCCGTAAGCGGTTCGCGCACAATGGCTTCGTCAACGTAGGGGTCTTTACCAATTTCCTCAAACTCGGCCGCTACCTCGCGGTATTGTTCGTTGCCGTCGGCACGCAGCCGTTTGTCTCGCTCGCGACGGTACTTTTCACGTAACTCATCCGGATCAAAGTCCAGCCCTGACACATCGACTGATTCGCTCATGATTCCCCTCTCTCTTGTCCCTTAATTCTCTTAGCTGTCTTAACTCTCTTAACTCTGTCGCGGATCCTGTTCCGCCACCCCGTTGGGGTCGTTGCCATAACTATGGTCGGCAACAATTAGCCCCTCTTCGTTGAACGTCAAAAATACACAGTTTTTGACCGGGTGAGGATTGGCCCCCCAATAGGCATCCATCTCGATGGCGACGGTATCCCCGCAGGGTACCATCTTGGTAATTTCCATCCGGCGCGAGGCATCCAACGCCATCATCTGCTCCTCGATCAAACGCAGTTCCCCACGCCCGCGGAAGGTGCGTTCACGAAACATATCCGTGACCTCACAATCTTCCGCGTAACACTCATCCACCATACGCATCACATCGTTGTTCCAGGTCCACTCCCAGTGTTTTACCCGCTCCATGTTGCGTTTTTCTAGTTCACCCATCAGCCACCTCCCTCTATTGCTCTGTATTTATTTGTCATCTACCGGCGGCCGCGCAGCAGGCGGCCCGGACGCGCACCGGTGTCTTCGTCGTTTTCCCGTACCACTTCCCCCGCCACCAACGTAGCGCGATACCCATGTGCGGCCTGCAGAAACCGTTGCCCGCCAGCCGGCAAATCATGGGTCACATACGGCATACCCAGGCAAAGGTGTTCAAAATCGATCACATTGAGGTCAGCCCGTTTACCCGGGCTGACCAGCCCCCGATCAGAAAGGCCATACAACGCTGCGGTATCCGCACACTGTTTCTTCACCGCATACTCCAGACCCAGCTTTGGTCCTTGCCGGTCGCGGACCCAATAGGTCAGCAAGTGTGTGGTGCTGGAAGCGTCACAAATTAACCTACAGTGAGCGCCGCCGTCTGCCAAACCCACCACGGAGTCTGGATTAGCCAGCATGTCGTACAGCGCATCACAGTTACCCCGGGCAAAATTGAGCCCGGGCATCATGAGAATGGCTTTGCCGTCCTGGGCCAACATCTGGTCGTACATAAAGGCTTCAACCGGCACCCCGGCACGCCGCGCAAGCGCCGCCACGGAGTCTTCCGCCGCGGGTTCGTAATTAAGCGGTTCACTTAGCGGAAACACGTTTTCAATGTTCTGCGCGATGATCAGGTGCATGGCGTCGTTGATCGATTCCGACAACGGCGGTAAATTGTCTTCATCCAGTATCGCCTGCTTCACTTCCGGCTTGCGCAACTGCGCCAAACGCGCTTCCAGCGGCAGATCCGCAATGGCCAGATAAGAGGGGCGCCGCTGAAACAAGTGGTTGGACTGCCAGGACAGCAACACGCCAGCCGGTCGCGACGCGGTCTGAGGGAACAAGCGCGCCCCTTTGGCGTTGGCGTCAGCGACAAAATCCATGGTCACTTTCCACGCTTCAGGGTCTTCACCAAACTCCACAATGAGGAAAGTGATCGGCAAGCCGGTTTCACAGGACAATTGCTGCATCCACTTGAGTTCCTGGTGTAACGGCGCCTCTTCGTTACCCAAGGCCAAGCCACCCTGACCGACCGACCCACCGGGCACCAATTCAAATACCGAGCCGTACGGCTGCATGGCTTGGCCGATGGCAAACACTTCATCTCTGCCGGCGAAGGTGCCGGGTACCGGATCACCATGGATCGATTGGTGGCCCAATATGCGTGATGTAGAAAAACCCAAAGCACCGGCGGCCAAGGCCTGCTGGGTCAAGTTGGCCATCTGCGCAATATCCGCGGTGCTTGCGGCTTCGTTGCGGATGCCGCGTTCACCCATGACATAGGCGCGTACCGCACCGTGCGCAATCTGGGTGCCCACATCCATACTCCACTGTTTGCGGTCCAGCAGATCCAGATATTCGGGAAAACTCTCCCACTGCCAATCAATGCCCTCGTACAAGGCAGTGCCGGGAATGTCTTCAACCCCTTCCATCAACTCAATGAGTTGATGGTGTTGTCCCGGCACCACCGGTGCAAAGCCGACCCCGCAATTACCCGTGATGACAGTGGTGGTGCCATGGCTGGCAGACGGTTCCAAGGCATCGTCCCAGGTCACTTGCCCGTCGTAGTGCGTGTGAATGTCCACAAAGCCCGGCGTGACAATGGCGCCGTCAGCCTCGATCACGCGACGCGCTTGCGGCGCTGTACCCGGCTCTAAAACCGCCGTGATCACGCCGTCGCTGACGGTAATATCTGCATGGCGCGCAGGGGCACCGCTGCCATCCACCAAGCTGCCGCCAGTAATTAATAAGTCGTCCATCCGCCCCCCTCCGGGCTCATGCAAAGCTTGAGGCCAATACTGCGCCTTGCGATGCTTGGCGTCAAGGGATCAACATTTTGCGTTGTTATTAGTAGTTTTTCCTTCGTATAATTCAATGATGGCTCACAAAATTGAACACGTTGTCGTCGCCGGCGCCGGTATCGGTGGATTGATGAGCGCATTGGGTTTGGCGCGTAACGGCATTCGGGTGACGTTGCTTGAGCGCGACGATGCGCCGCCTCAAGACATCGCGCCGGCGGATTCGATGGATTGGTTGCGCAAAGGGGTTCCACAATCGTTGCACCCACACTTTTTTATGGGGCGGCTGCGCGTTTTCCTGGAGACCCACTATCCGGAAATAGTGGCGGCATTGTTTGCCGCAGGCGCGGATGAAAGCTGCTTGGACGACTACGTCCATCCTCAACTGCAACACAAACTGACTCGCCAGCCGGATGACCAGCGCCTGCGCACCATCAATTGCCGCCGCACCACTTTTGAGATGACCGTAAGGCAAATCGCCGAACGGGACCCACACATTAGCGTGCGTAACGGGGTGCGAGTCGAATCGCTGCTGGCTGAAGCAGGCGAAGCTGGTACCTTGGCGGTGACCGGGGTCAGGTTTAATGGTCCCAACGACGTGGAAACTCTCCACGCAGACGCGGTGATTGATGCCTCCGGGCGCTTTAGCAACTTGGCACAATCACTGGCCGAATTTGGCGTTACCTTAAGTGAAACCCAGCGCGATTCAGGCCTGTGGTATTTCACCCGGCACTACAAATTGAAACCCGGGCAGTCCAAACCCGGGGCGTTCGGTCTTCCAGGGGCGCAATTTGCCGATTTTACCGTGGGCGCCTTACCCGCGGACAACGGCGCTTTCACGGTCACCTATCAGGTCTACCGCGAGGACCAAGCGTTGACCAAAGCCATGCGCAACTCCGTTCACTTCCAACGGGTCAGCGAAGGCACCAGCCAACCGGCCGCCTGGGTAGATCCCAAGCGCACCGAGGCCACCAGCGAAGTGTTTGGCTTCGGCCAGATGGACAGCTTCTGGCGCAGCCTGATGGTGGAGGGTGAACCCCAGGTCTTAAACTACTTTTGTGTGGGGGATAGCGCGGTACGCAGCAACCCGAAGTTTGGTCGGGGTTGCACTTGGACAACCCTTGCGGCCCATCAACTCAGCCAGCTCCTAGCCACCGATGTACCAGCGGCCACCCGCGTACGGGATTACGAAGCCTGGTTGGAAGCAGAATTCCGCGCCGATTGGCACACCATGCGCGACATCGACCGCTCCACCGAAAAAGCTTTTGCGGTGGCCTTGGGTTTACGCACCGCCACGTTAAGTGAACGCCTGACCCAGTACGTGCAAGCGTTTGTTAACGACGCCATCATTTTAGAACCGAATTTGTTTCGCGATTTGTGGACCGGCTACAACGGTTTCCAGAATATGTCGAGTTGGTCAAAACGGCCGGCCAATTGGGCACGCCTACTACGCGCCTGGTTGCTGCGCGGCCGTTATACCAACCTGTTGAGCACACAACGCGGTCGCCTGCCGCACACCGTGATGGCGGCTGGCGACCCTGTGGAAATCTAATGCTACTTAGTGGCTATAGCGTACCTGTACCCCCCAGGTACGCGGCGGACCAAATTGCGAAATGGTGCCGCCGGTGGTGGCATTCGGCGCATGGATCATGATGTATTCCTCATCGCTGATGTTCTCCACAAAAGCGATGAACTTAAAGCCTTCCATATTGCCGCCGGCCGGGGTCCAAATGACGCGCGCGTTGGTCAGGGAATAATCATCCTGCCGCGCAAAGTCGTTGTTAAACACCGTGTGGTACATCTCGTCGGTAAAAGAGTACTCGCCGCGTAAGGTCAGCATGCCGGCATCACCCAAGGCGATGTCGTACTCCGCAGTGACCGTAGCTTTAAGGTCCGGCGCACGCAGCAAATCGTTACCGGAGAGGTCTTGCAAGCAACTTAAACCCATGGCGTCACAGTCCGTACCCACCTGAGGAAACAGCGGGTCGGTGGACAAGAAATCTTTAAACTCGGATTCCAGTACCGATATAGAACCATCGATGCGGAAATTCTGACTTGCCAGCCACAGCCACTCCAACTCAACCCCGTAGGTTTCGGCGTCGGTGGCGTTCTCCACAATGGAGGCGTTGTTAATAAACAGACGTGCCTGCAGGTCTTCGTAGTCGTAGAAAAACGCGGTGACGTTCAGTTGCAAGGTGTTGTCCAAGAAGCGAGACTTGGCGCCGACTTCATAAGATGTCAACGTTTCTGGTTCGTAGGGGTTGTTACACTGGCCGCCGTTAAACCCGCCCGACTTGAAACCGGTGGACACCGAGCCGTACAGCAACGTGTTTTCACCCACGTCCATGTCCAAACCAATTTTGCCGGTGATCTCATCCCAGCTGTCATCGAGCTTCAAATTGCGACAAGCATCCCCGCCGATGTTGTTGGCTACCGTTTGGGTGACGTCTTTTTCATCTTCGGTCCAGCGCAGCCCAAAGGTGCCGCGCAGGCGGTCGGTGAAGCTGTAGGTACCCTGACCGTAAACTGCAATTGAGGTCAATTCCGTTTCAGCAGCAAAGTCCAGGAACGGCGAAGGCGAGGTAGAGCCATCTAAGCGCGGACCAAAAAAGGCCAAAGAACCGGGGGGCAACGGCGGGCCACCGTCGAAAATACCAAACACAGCTTCAAAGGTAGCCTGCAACGCCGGCAGGTCGAACAAAAACGCACCTTTCATGTCGGCGTCGTAGTAGTACAGGCCACCGATCCATTCAAAATTATCTGTGCTGCCGCTTAAGGTGAACTCTTGCGACCACTCGCTGGACTCTTGCTCAAAGCGGTCGGTGAGGAAGGTGATGTCAACTCCGTCGTTGTTGGTCTGATCACCCGTCTGCTCCATGTCAAAGTAGGAGGTGATCGACTTCAGGGTGATACTGTCGCTGAGATCAGCGTCGATGGTGACGCTCAACCCATATGATTCCCGCTCAAACTTAGTGCGGCCGTCGGAAAACAACTCACGCGGGTCGTCGCTGCCAACGCCAGGTGGACTTAAATCAAGACCAAAAGCATCCACACAGCTGACCGGACCACAGCTGCCGGGGAGCGAGAGGATACCGCCGGGGTTGCTGGTGCTCAGCAGTAGCGGCGGTACCGGGTTTTCATCAGTTTTAATGAAGGGGGGACCACCGATGGTGCTGTCGGTGTATTCACCGCGCAATGTGATGTCCAGAGAATCGGTCGCGGAAATAACAGCCGCCAGTTTCGCGAAGGTGGATTCCGCGTCGTCTTCTTCGCGCCCGTTAAAGTTGTTGTCGGCATAACCGTCCCGCGTATCATGTGCAATGGCGCCACGCAGCGCGAAGGTACCAGGTGAGATGGGAATGTCACCGGACAACTCCACGCGAGCGCGGTCGTAATCGCCATAAATGACCGACGCATCAAATGCCGCCTCTTCGCCGGGCAGGCGGGTGATGACATTCAGCGCGCCCCCGGTGGAGTTGCGGCCGAAGAGCGTGCCTTGCGGGCCGCGCAGCACTTCAATCCGTTCCAAATCGAATAACAAGGACGAGGACGAGACCAGACCGCCGCGGTAGACATTGTCGGAATACATGGCCACGCCTGGCTCCGCATCAATTTGCGAGATGTCTACACCGACACCGCGCATGGTGATCTGCGCCATGTCCGCAATCTCCGAAAACACCAATGCCGGCGCCACAAACTGCACTTGGGCAAAGTCATCCAGATTGCGCGTCTCTATGTTGTCACGCGTGACCGCGGTGACCGCGATGGGTGTCTCCTGCAGCGTTGCTTCGCGTTTTTCCGCGGTAACAACAATCTCCTCGATCTCCGCGGCGCTCACCGTGGACAGCGCCATCAATCCAAACCATCCTAGTGTTGCTGATATCAATCTAGTGAAAACAGTTGTCGGCCGACAACGAACCCTACTGGACATAGCTACCTCTCCCCTTTGTAAATTCCGATGTGTGACGTTTACCTATCCGTTATCTATTACCTGGCCCTTACGTACCTATTTCGTTACCTATTACCTAACCGTTACCTCTCCATGCCCGTATGGTGTACAGGCGAGGCCCTTTCAAGTGTTGCGCAGCAATTCCCGCTTTGCAAGGAATCGTTAAACAACATAGCCAAACAGACGCATAGTCAACACGAGCGAGGTTGCCGTTGCCTTTTGCGTATAGATTGCCTAGTTCTTGGGAATAACAATCTCCGTGAAGTCATGCTTTTTCTGTCTCACGACCTGCCGTATTTCTACTTCATGCACCCCTTCAAGCTTAGCCAGCTTCTCGCCCACCAGGTCAGATGCGGTGGCTGCCGTGTCGGTACAGATCAACGCCTGGGCATTAAACCGCCCCGACAATGCCGCGACGTACCAGATGTCGGGCAGCTCAACACAGCGATCCAGAAACGGCTCAAGGTGACGTGGCACCACCGCGGCGCGTAAAAAAGCAACAAAGCCAATCCCCATGCGGGCCGCGTCAGTCACCACATCGAAGCGCACGACCCCGCCGCGCTGCAACTTGTTAAGTCGTTGCCGTACTGTCCCTTCCGATACGTCCAGACTACGCGCCACTTCACGATTGCTTTGGCGGCCATCACGTTGAAACTCGGCCATGATGGCGCGATCGACGTCATCAATTTTCATCAACATCTCCGGCAGCGGGTTGATTGCCGCTGCTTAACGCCGCGTAGCCGGTCTGGTACTTGCGGATGTCGACCGCGGTGTGCAGCTCCACCCGATCGACACCCGCTATCGGCGCAATACCCTGTTCCACGATACGCAACAGATCCAAGCGATCGCGGGCGTTAAACACCACCAACAACTGGGGCGTGCCCAGCATCACGCTCACCGAGGATATTTCTTCGAGTGACGCAAGCTCTTCGGCGACCGGATCAACCTCTCGGCCGTGCACATGGATGTCGGCAAAACACTGTAGGTCGTAACCTTTACTGAACAAGTCCTGGCGCAACAAAACTTGCATCACCCCCTCATCACGCAGTTGGCGAATGCGGGTGGCGACGGTGGCCTCGGCAATCCCCAGACGCGCGGCCAGGGTTTTGTTGGCCGTTCTGCCGTCTTCACGCAGCGCGTCTATCAGCGCCAAATCTATATGGTCTAACTCGGTCTGGGGCAAAATCTCTACTTTATGCGTTATTTATCAGTTGGAATCTTACGTATTGTGGCGCTATAGTTCAATTCAGTGCCTATCTGCGACAGGAGCGACTGGTTATGTCTACTTACGACACCGTCATACGCGGCGGTACCCTCATCGACGGCACCCGCTTGCCGCGCCGCAAAGCCGATATTGGCATCCGCCATGGACGCGTTGCCCACATTGGGCGAATCCCAGCCGGTGCGGGGACAACAGAACTGGATGCCAGCGGTTTAATTGTTGCGCCGGGGTTTGTCGACCTGCACACCCATTATGACGCACAAATCCATTGGGACCCATATTGCACTGTGTCCGGCTGGCACGGTGTTACTTCGGTGGTGCTGGGCAATTGCGGCTTCGGGTTTGCGCCGGTGAAACCCCAAGAGCGCGAACGCGCGCTGTTGATGATGACCCGTACCGAACAGATTCCATTGGACACCATGAAAGCGGGTATGCAATGGGCGTGGGAGAGTTTTCCTGAGTGGCTGGATAACTTAGAACGTATCCCCAAGGGCATAAACTGCGTGAGCTACGTGCCGGTTTCGCCGCTCATGATCTACGTGATGGGTTTGGAAGCCGCCAAATCTAGGCCGGCCACCGAAGCCGAACGTAGAGAAATGCAGCGCCTGCTGCACGAAGCCATGGACGCCGGGGCTTGTGGGTTTTCCATTCAGCGGCTTGGGCCAAACTCCTTACAAGCCGACTACGACGGCACCCCTATGCCCACAGACTGTATGGCCGACGAAGATATCCTGGCGTTGGCCGAAGTGTTGTACGAACGTGACGAAGGTTTTATCCAGATCACTCAAGCGGAGGCCGGCAACCCGGTCACCGCCACGCCGGAAGCGATCGCGCGGGATATGAATTTCCTTGAGCGCCTGGCGGAAACCTCGGGCCGTCCGGTATTGCACAACGCCGTGGCGGTGGTGGATGAGTTTCCCAACGCTCATAAGCAGTCTATGGCCTGGATACACGCGTGTAACGAACGGGGTTTACGCCTCTACGGCCAGGCGGCTACCGGCCGCATCTGGTTTGAATATACGTTCGAAGACTGGAATCTCTACGACTTCAGCCCACCGTGGAATATGGCCACCCAAGGCACCCACGAAGAAAAGCTGCAGAAGCTGGCCGATCCGCAGATTCGGCGCGCCATGATAGAGGACTACCCCAATTTCATGACCGCCGGCACCGGCGGTCGGCTGGAACACATCACCGTCAAATCCTCCGGCGGTGTTGCTGAACTGGAGCAGTACGTGGGTAAAACCATTGGCGACATCGCCGCTGCCGAAGGCAAGCACGTGGTGGACGCCATCCTCGACATTGCCGTGGCGGGCGATCTAAAACCGCTGTTCAAAACCGGCTCCGCCGGACCGAGCTTAACCAACCCCGCCGCAGTGGCGGAGATGATTGCCGACCCCTACATGATTCCCGGCGTCTCCGACGGCGGCGCGCACACCAAATTTTTCAGCGCCGGCAGCTATCCGACAGACTTGCTGATCTGGTTGGTGCGTGACAACCAACTATTGTCACTAGAGGAAGCACACTATCACTTATCGTACTTGCCAGCCCAGGCGGCAGGCTTCTTAGACCGGGGTTATCTGCGCGAAGGCGCTCCGGCGGACATTGTTGTGTACGACTTAGACGCGCTAAAGATTGTGCCCGACGACGGCTTTGAAGTACGCCAGGATTATCCCGCCGACGAGTGGCGGCGCGTGCAAACCGCAGAAGGATATCGTTGGATCCTGGTAAACGGCGAGGTGACCTTCATAGACGGCGAAGCCACCGGCGCCACGCCGGGTAAATTACTGCGTAATCGGCAACTGGAAGTTAACCCTTCCGCGGTATCTGCAGGAGGATAACAATGAGCCAGTTGGATACGGTGATCAAAAACGCCTGCCTGGTCGATGGCACCGGGGCACCACGCCGGACAAGCGATATCGGCATACGCGACGGCGTTATAGCCGCCATCGGCACGCAGCTTTCGCAGCCTGCAAAACAGGAAATCGACGCAGACGGAAAAATAGTGGCGCCGGGGGTCATTGATCCACACACCCATTATGACGCTCAAGTTCATTGGGACCCGTACTGCACCAATTCCAGCCTGCACGGCAACACCACGGTGGTGGTGGGCAATTGCGGCTTCGGTTTCTCCCCCTGCCGCAGCAATGACCGCGACCGATACATGGCCATGATGGAGAACACCGAGCAGGTGCCCATTGGCGCCATGCGCACCGCCCTGGGCTGGGATTGGCAGACGTTTCCCGAGTGGATGGCGCACATGCGTACTCTACCCAAGGGTATCAACATGGCCAGTTACCTCCCGCTGAATTCCCTGATGATCTACGTCATGGGGCACGCGGCGGCAAAAACCAGAGGAGCAACACCCGCCGAGCGAGCGCAAATGCGAGATCTACTGCATGAGGCCATGGACGCCGGCGCGGTGGGCTTCGCTTTGTCCCACTTAGATGACTACAACTCTCACCGCGATTGCGACGGCTCCCCGATGCCCACCGACAGCATGGTCATCGACGATGCTTTCTACTTAGCGGAAGTGTTGGCGGAACGACAGCAGGGGGCTATCCAGTGTCTGTGCGAGCTGCCTGGCGGCATCGGAAATCGCGCGACTGCGGAAACCCTGGCGCAAATTTCCCAGCGCCCGGTGTTGCACAACGTGGTCGCCGCCTTTGACGCCATGCCCGAGTATCACGCCGACGTACTGGCCTGGCTTGATGGGTGCGCGGTGCAAGGGTTACAGGTGTACAGCCAAGCGTTTGCATTTCGTGCCTGGAACGAGTTCAACGTGGTGGACTTTAACGCCTGGGGCAACATCCCCCTGTTCCAAACCCTGGATTTGGCCACTGACGCAGCAGCCAAAACTACCCTCGCAAAGAATGGCAGTTACCGGCAGCGGGCGCGCGAGGAGTATGACCCGGCGGCCATGGTGGGTGCCGGCGGCACCTTGGAATCATTTATATTGCACCGGGTCGAGGCCACCAATCCGTTTGAGCGGTGGTGTGGCCAACCCCTGGGCGACATAGCGCAAGCGTTGGAACGGCCAATCACCGACGTCTTCCTCGACATCATTGCCACCACCCAAGCCAGCGCCGAATTCCGCACCACCGACGCCACCAGCACCGATCCACACAAGGTATCCGCGATCCTGTCGCATCCGCGCACGGTACCCGGCACGTCCGATGGCGGCGCGCATGTGAAGTTTCACAGCGGCGGCCAGTACGCCAGCGACAACCTGATGTGGATGGTACGCGACACCGGCAGCCTGACTTTGGAGAACATGCACCAGAAACTCAGCCAACTGCCTGCGCGCCTGTTAGGCTTTGAGCGACGTGGCGCGTTGCTCGAAGGCTATGCTGCAGACCTGTACATCTATGACCTCGATGCGCTGGACTACAATCACGGCTGCTACGACGTGGTACACGACTTACCCGATGGCGATTGGCGGCGCGTGTGCCGCGCTCGCGGTATCGAATGGGTGGTCTGTAACGGTGAGCCGATATTCCACGCAGGTGAGTGCACCGGCGCACTGCCCGGGCGTATGTTACATAGCGCACAAGCTGAGCAGGGCGCTACAGCAACTACGGGAATTCCCCTACCGCAGGTATCCGCCTAGACGGCAATCCCTTATGTAGTCTGCTTCTTGCCAAGGGTAAAAATGTGGGCATGGGCTGCTTAAGCAGGCCACGTTTAACTTTTGCGGTAAGCGAGAAGAGGTGGAGAAATGAACTTAGAAGATCCCAAGACTACATTGATTACGGCCGGTGTCACGTTAATTGTCGGCGGCGTCATCATTACGCTGGGCATCATGACGTTGACCGGCATGTTGGGCTAACCAAGCGCCACCAAGGAGCTAAAGTCTGAGCATGGCGAACGATAAGCCGAAGCATATCGTCTGCGCCGTTGAGCCGAACGAAGAGGCCAACGATGTGGTTAACATGGCGGCCCACGTAGCACAGCGGGAAGGTTGTGACCTCACCATCATGCACGTGGTACCACCGCTGTGGCAGCCTTATGCAGACCTGAACTTTACCCCTGTGGTAGAAACTCAAGTCGCCATGGAGGAGGATCTGCTCGGCAACGCGCGCGAAAAACTGGCAGCCTTGGCCGCCAACACTGGGGTTGATACCAGTGTCATGGTGGTGAAAGGTGACCCCATCAGCGTGATTGCCGAACATGTGGCCACCCTGGGTGATGCCCTGGTGGTGATGGGGGTGCACAACCGCCACGGCTTGAAACGTCTGCTCGGTTCTACCGCGCACGGCGTGTTGAATCACACCGACGGGCCCATTTTGCTGGTACATGCCGACGAGCACGATACCCTCCAGTACGACAACGTCGTGGTGGCGCTGGATACCGCGCCGAGCATGCCGGAAGTGCTGGCCCATGCGCTGCCTTACATCAAAAACGCCAAGCAGTTTCAGATTGTCACCGTGGTGCAATCGCTGGTGACCACCATGGGTGCGCTGCAGGCTTCCGCCTTTGCCACCAGCTGGCCAATGACCGACATGCAGGAAGACATGGTCAAAGCGGTGAAATCCACCATTGAAGCCGCGGTGACCGAAGCCGGGCTGTCCACTGACAGCATCATTCTCATCGAAGGTGATGCGGCTCACGAGATCTGTAACGCAGCGCAAGCACACGGTGCCGATCTAATCATTATGGGTGCCGGACAACGCAACATTGTGGACCGTATTCTGCTCGGCTCCACGGCCCATGGGGTGCTGAACAACACACCTTGCGACGTCTATATCGCGCGCTGACCTTAACCGAGCGGTTACAAGCCCGTTAAGGTTTGGTTCAGGTAATTTGACGTAAGCTGCTAACATTCAAATTGGGTCTGTCTTGCGCTAACGCCGTCGTGCAGACCAGCGAGGTGTGTTATGCAGAGCTTTACGCCGCTATTTACGGGTTTGTCTAGACCCATAAATTGGCCATTGCTGCGCCAATTGGGTTTGCCGTCGAGGTTCGGCCACTTCGCACTCGCTTGCATTATCACCGCTGTTTTCTCCACACCATTCTTAACCCCCATCGCCCACGCGGCCACGGACGATGACACCATCATCAGCGTAGAACCCGTCGAACTCTTAAGTGACGAACAACTCCGCGAGTTGGTCGCCCCTATCGCGCTGTATTCCGACGAGCTGCTGGCCATTGTGTTGCCTGCGTCTACCTACCCACTGCAAATTGTGGCTGCCGCACGTTATCGCGAAGCGGTGCTGGATGACCCAAGCTTGGAGCCGGATGAATACTGGGACGAATCTATCGTTGCGCTGTTAAATTACCCAGAGGCCCTGGCGTTTCTGAATGCTGATCTGGATTGGACTTGGGAGCTTGGCCAGGCAGTCACCGATCAGCAAGCCAAGCTGTTGGCTGCCGTCAGCAACTATCGGGATGAAGCCTACGCCGCAGGCAACCTGGAAAGCGACGACAAACATGTGGTCGCCGTGGAAGAGGACGTGGTCACCATCACCTCCGCCGACCCGGAAGTGATACACGTGCCGTACTACGACCCTGAAGAAGTCACCATCTACCAGACCGAGCGGGTTTACCACTACTACCCCACCGCTTATCCGGTGTACTACTACCCCTACTCCTCTTGGCACCGTTTTTACGACGATCGCTTCTGGGGGATCAACTCTGCCTTCGTATTGTCTTGGGGCGGCTTCTACCTCGGCCATCACCTGCACAACCATCACTATCACCCCTATTTTGGCCGGCGTTATCACCGCAATCACTATCGCTTTACCTACCACTACAACAGCTCACATGCGTACAAGAAACGCCACAAGTACCGCCACAAATATCGTGACCAGCGGCCTAAGCACCGCCGTGATTACGACCGCTGGCAACCGGATCGCCGCTGGATGGGTGACCGACCCAATCGCGCCGAACGCCGCATCGCGCGTACGCACCCACGTGAGCGCCATTTGAGCCGCGAGCATCGCCAGCTTTACAAAGACAAAGAGCGCAAGCGTGAGCGCAGGTTTGATACCGAGCGTCAGCGTAGTGCCGCCCACCGATCACCGCGCCGAGAACAGAACAGCTTGGCGCAAAATGGCAACCGTTCTTCGGTTCACCGTCCGCGACCAAACACACGCGACGCGCGCATCCAGCCGCGACAACCTCAGGCAAGACAAGCACAGACAAGACAAGCGCCGCGTAAGCGAGATGAGGCTGTACGGCAATACCGCAACAAACAAAACAACGAACAGCATGCGAAACTACGTACGCGGGACAATCGCAGCTCGGTCAACACCAGACAGCAGCGCCAAGCTAAGGTGAGCCAGCAGCGTCCACAACGACAAGTTCAGCGCCAGGTAAGAACCCAGCCACAGGCTCGACAGATTAATCGTTCGCAACGTCAAGCGAAGGTGAATCAGCAACGCGCCGCCAAACAGTTCAAGCAAGCGCGGGAACGCAAGTTCGCTCGGCCCCAGCCACGCCAACAGCGGCCGGAGCGCGCCAAACTGCGCACGGAAAAACGCAGCCAAACGCCGCGCAACGCACGCATTGCACGCCAACAGTAGTTCGTCAGCGCGCTGCGATGCCGCTGATTTCAGGTGTCGTGCGCTCCAGAGCCCACACCACTAACACCATGCTGATGCCTGCCACGGGGCACCAGTAGAAAAAGGCGATCCCAGCCTGACTCATGCACACCACCAGCACCACGGTAACTGCAACCCCCACCAACACTGTTGATAAGCGGCCGATGCCAAAGCGTGCCAACACGATGCTGCCAAAAATTGCACCGTAGACGTAGTTCGGCAATTTAAACGTCAGATCTAACAGGCCTTCCGCCGAGTAGCGACCAAACAGCAATGCCACTGTAAAAAACACCCCACCCCACAACACCATCATGCAGCGGGAAACGAACACATAGTGGGCTTCGCTGGCAGCCGCCCGCACGTACTTGGCATAAATGTGGGATACGCTGAGGTCCGAACTTTCCGCCAACGCCGAATCCAGCGTCGAGATGGCGGCGGCAAAGATGGCGGCGATAAACAGGCCGGACAGGCCCACCGGAATTTCAGTCATGATGAAATAGGGGAAGATGCGATCCGGCGCTTCGCTCAACTCCGCTGTCACCGAGGCGGGCAGCGGATGTTCGGTATAAAACAACACCAGCGCCAATCCCAACGCCAAGATCACCAGGTGCATGACGTAAAACAGCGCCGCATAGCTATAGGCTTTTTTAGCCTCGGCAACGCTGCGGCAGGCCCGCACCCGCTGCCACGTGCCCTGGGTGCTGCCTTGGGCAATATTTAACGCTATGCCACCGATGACGCCAGCCCAGATGGTGTAACGCGTGGCGAGATCCGTGGAGAAATCAAACAGCACCAGTTTGGCTTGCTCATCCAGAGTCCGCAGCGCCGTGGCTAAATCTTGCTGCACATTCAGCGCTATAAAACATACCGCAAACACCGCACCGAGACTGAACATGACAAACAGCAGAAAGTCAGTCCATATCACGGTTTTGATGCCCGCCAGCGCCCCCCAAACCACACTGACCAACACCACAAACAAAGCGCACCCGGGTAAACCCCAGCCCGTAATCACGTCCAGCACCAAACTTGCGGTCAACAGCTTTACGCCGGAATTGATGATGGTCAGCAGCAGCCCCAGGTACATGGAGATCTCACCGGTGGGCGGATCTATACGTTGCCCAATATATTCATACGCCGTATTCACACCGGTGGATTCGTAAAACGGCCGCGCGAGCAGGAGTGCCACAGCCACTTTGCCCAAGGCCAGGCCAACAATGACTTGGAAATAAGTCAGGTCGCCGCCGGGGGCAAACACCGCCGCAGGCACGGAAACGAAGGTCACAGCACTCACCAAGGTGGCCAGAATGCTGGCAGATACCGCCCACCAGGGCATGCTGCCGTCGGCCTGAAAGAAACCCCGGCGAGAAGCAATGCTGCCGCTGAATCGGTGCCCGAGCCAGGTCACCCCCAGCATCACCGCGATGATCACCCCGAGGTCCAGGGCGCCCAAACCGTTCCCCATCTATCGCTTAGGGTGCCGGCATAAAGATCGGTTTGAAGACCCGCTGCTGGATCTTCCAGCCTTCCGCGGTGTTTACAAATACGTCGTGATATTCTCCCACACCGGACGGCTGCACCAAGGGGCGCGGCAATTCGCCGGGCGGGGCGCTATAGACAGTGACGTAGCTGACCCCTGTGGCGCGCGCTTCGCTTTCCACAAAAATGCGGATGGTGCTCATCATGTGACGAAACACAGGTCCTTGTTCGGCACCCTGCAGACGCGCGCGTATGGCCCCACGCCCATTAAACACTTGGCCCAACACGCTTAACACCGCATCCTCGGTAAAGATGCTGGCTAGGCCTTCGGCATCCGGGCGGTCGCGGTAGTAGGCGTAGTCCATGACTAAGTCCGTACACGCCTTTTCGATGGCAGCCTGGCTGTCCGCCTGGGCCACAGGGGTGATGCACACCGTCAGCGCAAGCAAACACACTCTCGCACGTTTCAGCATGTCGTCTTATCCTTTGATCCGATCACCGCCGCCATCACCTCAATCACCTCAATCAAGGCGCACAATGCGCGTGCCGACGTTGCCCCCGGCTAACAAATCCACAAACGCCTCCGGTGCTGCACTTAAACCCTGCACTTCATCGGTGAGGCTGCGCAGCTGCCCACTGTCCAGCCAGCCATGCATTTCTTCCCGCGCGGCGGCGTACTGCTCCAGAAAGTCAAACACCAAGAAGCCGCGCATGGTAATACGTTTGTTGACCAGCAACCCCGGCACACCTTTGGGGCCGGGTTCCGGACGATCGGTATCGTACTGAGAGACAACCCCGCAGCAGGCAATGCGGCCACCCGCGTTGAGGCGAAACAGTGCCGCCCCCAGAATGGGGCCACCGGTATTGTCAAAGTAGACATCTACCCCATCCGGAGTGGCTGCTTTCAGCGATTGGCGAAAGCCATCGTCTTTGTAGTTTACCGCCGCATCAAAACCAAGCTGAGACACCAACAGTGCACCTTTTTCTTCACTGCCGCAGACGCCAACCACGCGGTTGCCTTTAATTTTGGCAATCTGGCCCACCAGATGACCCACTGAGCCGGCGGCGGCGGAGACCATCACGGTTTCACCCGCTTGCGGTTGACCCACTTCGAGCAAACCGAAGTAAGCGGTCAGCCCATTCACCCCTAACGGCCCCAGGTAATGGATAGGGTCGTGGTTGTCGGGGATCACCGTGACCGCTTTTGCGTCATGGGCAGAAAACTGCTGCCAACCTGTAGGCGCCATAACTTTCGAACCCACTGCAATACCTTCGGCGTTGCTTGCAACCACTTCACCTACGCCGGTACCGTTCATGACAATACCCGCCTGAGGCGCACCCGCGTAACTGGCGCTGCCCTGAAGACCCGCACGCGTACCTGCAGTAATGGCAAAGGCGATGGTTTTGACCAATACCTGACCTTCTCCCGCCTCCGGCATAGCACCGTCGTTTAAGCGATAGTGGCCCGCTTCCAACTTACCCTGGGGCAGTGAATCGATTAACACTTGTTGATTGCCTGACATGTCTTAGCCTCCTGTTTTCCTATCCTGCTGCCCTATCCTGCTGCCTTAGCACTAACGAGCCACGTGGCGCTGCCTAACACCACACCCTGAGGCGTGACAAAAGCTTGTAACGCCTCGCGCGCCGCAGCCAGTGCCGCCTCTCGCTGTTCGCCGCTCAATTCCGCCAACGCCCGCGCCGCGGGCCCTACCTGTCCTTGAAATTCCATGGCGTCATCCAGATCTCTACCGATGTTCAGATCCACATGCACCGGATCGATGTTGATGTCGGCATACCCTGCTTGGGACAAAATACCGTGCAGATAGTCGCGGTCTGCAAAGGCAAACGGCCCCGGCGCTTTCGGATCCGGCGGCTCCGCTTCCGGTAAAAAGGGCGCAATGGCGGCGCCACCTACCGACACCCATGGATTCTCACGCGGTGATTGCCAACACAAAAAAACCAAACGGCCATCCGCTTTCAGGCCGCTGCGCAAATTAGTGAACGCCCCAACCGGATCGGCAAAAAACATCACCCCGAAGCGGGAAAAGATCAGGTCGTGATCCGGTGTTAACGCCTGGCTGGCGGCATCAGCCACCGAAAAAGCCACATGCTCCATACCCGCGCCGCGTTGTTTGGCATGGGCCAACATCGGTTCGGATATGTCTACTCCCCATACCGCTGTACCGCGCGCCGCCAGGGCAAGCGTCGTCGCTCCACAACCGCAGCCAACATCGATGGCGCGCTCGCCGCTGACGGGGTTGGCCTTATCGACGGCCACCTTTGACAATGGTTCCAACATGGCATCCAAGCGCTCTTGCACGCGTACCCAGGTAGCCCCCGCCTCGCCATTCCAATAGTCAATCTGATCCTGATTATCCGACACTCGCTTGCCTCACCTTTTTCTTATACCAATCCAAATAGCTACCCAGATGTTTCGCAAACTCGGGCCGCTCACTTAACTCAAACAAATGCTCAAACGCACGCGGGAAATCCGCCGGACCGGTGGCACTGATCAAGGGTAACCCCGCCGCCTCTAGCTGCTGCGCATAATGCCCTTCGCGTAGAAACTGCGCAAAGTCGCAAACAAATGAAATGTCGGCGATGCTGAGCGCATCCCCGGCCAGATATGCGCTGTGCCCAAGGGCGCTTTCAACCCCATCCAAATAAAACTCGTATGCCGCCGCCATGCGGCTGTGCAGCGCCGCGGTGGGTTTGTCCATAGCCAGCAGATACACTTGCGCCTCCCCGGCAAACACCAGGTTAGCGTCTAAAAAACTGTCGATGCGCGAGGCGCTATAGGCATCGTCGCCATATAAGTTATGTTGTTCGCGACCGACCCGCGCCACCGTCCGTAGAATACTGTTTGATTCAAAGACCCCCACCTCGCCGCCGGGGCCAAACGCACACGGCACCGTGGCAAACGGTTGGGTACGCAAGAAGGTATCCGTTTTGTATAAGGTACCGGCAAAGCCGCGGCGGCCTTTGCGTGCGTGTGGGCTATCGCCCGTGCGTTCGTCGTCGGCCAAAGGTCGCGCGTCATAGTCCCACAGCCAGGCAGCCAACGCCGCCGGTTTATCCCCCACCACTTCCACTTCAACGCCGCAGTACTCAGCGGCGATGAGCGTTTTATAGACGCGCGGGTTGGGAAGATACGAAAAAATGCGCAGCGCAGGAGTGGTCATAAGCGGCTCCGGCAAAGCTCACAGGGTACTTGTGGGAACAGAGACCGTAAACCGGTACAAAGTTCTCCGCATGCCAAGTGTGGCCAAACATTAGACATTACACCCCGCTGCCCAAGTGCTAGCTTTATCGTGTAACGCACAACCGAGACCCCGAGATGGCCTTCGCAATTCATGACGCTGAACTGCGCGCACGGCTGGAACCCCGCGCCAAACCCTACTTTGTACGGATTGCTGACGGTTTACATCTGGGTTACCGCAAAGGCAAAGCGGTGTCGCGATGGGTCATTCGCGAACGTCGCAGGGGCGCCTACCAAACGCGTACGTTGCGCCAGGTACAACCGGATGATCAGTTTCCTGCCGACGGCGTCGGCGTTTTGAACTTTCAACAGGTGGTGGAGAAAATGATGTCTGAATCCAACAGCAAAATTCGATGTAGCTTCTGCGGTAAAAGCCGCCACGAAGTCGCAAAACTGGTGGCGGGCCCCGGTGTGTTTATCTGCGATGGCTGTATCACCTTGTGCCAACTGTACATCGACCATCCGGCGGAAGACGCGAAACTGCTCATCGAAGACGGCAAAGCGGTCCTCAAAGATGGTGAACCTGTGTTTGTACCCTTTTCAAAGGCAGAACTGCGACAGCGCAAGGAGATGTTGGCGGCCGACCCTTAAGCTTGGCTGTGTTCTGGAACGAGCCTACCTAAGCTAACCGGTCCACCAGCAGATCCAGGAACGTGTCCTGGTCTTGCCATTCGGTGGCGCACTCCACCGCAGTGCCGCTGACATCGTCAATCAACGTACGGCCGTCAGCGGTAACACTAATCGGCAGCGTCTCCATGGTTAAACAGGCCGTGGTGAAGGCCAAATACACGGCCACGGTATCAAACAGGACGGAAGACTGCTGTTCAGCATCCAGGTCTTTGTAGATGGGCCAATCTTTAACCGCGTCGTACCAATCATCGTGATTGGCAACCACCGCCTGGGTGAGCGGGTCTGACGATTGGCGGACTCGTGCAAACCGTTCACCGGTGAGTTGCACGGTGCCGCAGGTGTCGAGCGGAGTGATCGTCTTGTGCCAATTGGCGCGAAACACCGCTTGGCAGGCCAGCGCGTGCTGCTTCACATTGAACTCACGCATGGGTTTTTCAATGCCTAAGTAACCCCTGCGCAAGCTACCGTGCATTCCAATAAAACGCGCACCCGCGGTTAGCTCCGGCTCGCGCGCCAATGCTGCTGCGATGTTCGGCAAAGGTCCGATGCAGACCACACTCACCGGGTCGGGGCAGGACATAACGGTGTCGCAAATGGCCCCTACACCATCACGTAATACATCGCCGCTGTAATCCGCCAGAGAAAAATTGCCCAACCACTGGGCGTGGGTGGCGGCTGAGTCATCCAACGGAATGCCCACGCCGATGGGGATGTCTTCGCGTCCAGCAATGTGCAGAAGCTTTGCCACCAGCCGGGCGCGATAGCCGGTGTCCCCAGTACACGTGGTAATCAGCTTTACCTCCACTTCCGGGCACTTCAAGAGAAAAGCCAACGCCCACACATCATCCACATCTAAGCCGATGTCGGTATCGAGGATCACTGGAACAGGCTGTAAAACTGGCGCGTCAGACACGACGGCACTATATCATGACGCAACCAAGGGCAGGACAGACGAGGCAAGCATTGGCACTAACAAGATATGTCACCGAAATGGGGATGGGTGTGGACGTACACGGTGGCGATTACACCAAGGCGGCGCGGCGGGCGGTGGCAGACGCCATCCGCCATTCCAGCCTGAACTTTTTTGCAGCGCTCGATAAATCTCCCAACGACATGCACATCACGGTCAAAATTGGCGCCGGAGATCCAGGCGCCGTGGATACCGCCGCGGTAGCAGCAGAACTGCCCTATGGAACGGTAAGCGTAGAGCCACAAGTGGGCGGTTTAGACGTGCCGGCCGCCACCGGTAACGACCTGATGGTCATCGTCAACGCTGCGGTGCTGGTGTGTTTCGAGGAATAGTGGCCTAAGGGAGGCAAAGAGGCGCAGCACGCTCGGCTGTTAGTCCGTCTTCGCCTGGGCGCGTATCAGTTGTGCCAGCCTCTGGCTGGCCATGCGCATATGTTCCTGATGGGTTTCTTCCGGGACCATGCGCAGTTGGCCTTCCACCCGCAGATGGGCGTACCCATGCACATGACTCCAGCCAATGATGATGTCGTTAATCACCGCGGCGGGCGGTTCCACCCCACCGCCCACCAGCTCAACTTCGCTTTCACCGCGCTGGCGTAAAATCACGTTCGTCAACTCGGTGAACGTTGCTACCATCGCGGGGGGTGGTAAATCTTTACCAAAACCCACTAGGTCGGAACGAAACATGATGCGAAAGTGTTCCGGGAAGCTAGCGGCAAAGTTGGCGTACGCCAGCGCGGTGGCAAACATCTCTGCGTCCAAGTCCCCCGCCACCCTGCGCAACTCGGCTCGCAAGGATGCCACCAGGCGCTCAAAACCACGCTCGGCGACGGCACTCAATAGGCCTTTTACATCACCAAAGTGGTGTTGTGGCGCGGTATGACTCACCCCGGCACGGCGCGCACAGGCACGCAAGGTAAACCCCTGTAAGCCTTTTTCCTGCAGCAGCTCATCTGCCGCATCCAGCAGGGCGTTTTTTAGATCCCCGTGGTGATAACTTGTCTTTTGCACCAAACTGGCCTTTAGTAAGGGCGCTAGAAGCGGCCCGACCCAAAACGTAAATTGTATGACAGATCCCGCCCTCTTGAACGATCTTGCACATACCCTGCGGCAATCGCATGCGCCGGGGTACCAGCTGTTTGAAAGATTTGCGGATGAACAGACGTGTAAAGACATGCTCGACGACATGGTCGAACTGGCACGTCGCGCTGCAGCAGAGGGAGACGCTGGCGGAACGCTGGTAGCCCCGGAACAGCAGCAGGATCTAAACGGTGAGCAACCGGAAGACTTTGTATCCAAGATTTTCCGCGTACAGCGGCGCGAACCATTCCTTAGGTTTTTACAGCGCGACGATGTGTGCCACTTACTCACCGCAGCTTTAGGGCCGGACGTTGACTGTTTTTTGTCCCAATTCATCTTCAAAAACCCCGGTGCCCGCGGCCAACCCTGGCACCAGGACGCGTTCTACTTTCCCTTTAAGCCTGCCCGCCCGGTGGTGGCATTGTGGTTGGCCATCACCGAGGCCACCTTGGAAAACGGCTGCCTGCATATATTACCGGGCAGTCAGAACGAACCAGTACACACTCATGTGCCCGACCGTCGGGAAAACGCAAACTACGGCTACGTGGAGATTGTCGACCATGACATGAGCGCCAGCCAACCGTGCCTGTTGCAGACCGGCGATCTGCTGATGTTCGACAGCCACTTAATGCACCGTTCCACCGACAATGTATCCAACGGTATTCGCGCCGCCATGGTGTGGCACTTTGCGCGCGCCGGTACTGAAGATTTGGGCCAGGACTTGGGTAGCGGCAAACGCGGTGGACCTTCACCGGTAAATGATTGGATGCCCCTCATCCGCAACGGAGAGACATTATGAGTCAGCTATCTTTGGGTTACGTGAACGTTTTTGTTAAAGACTTTGATGCTGCGGTGGCGTTCTACCGGGACACGCTGGGCTTTGCGCCCGGCAACGTCGATGCCGGTTTCGGTTATGCGTCTTTTGAGGTGGGCCCGGTCAGTTTCGCCATTGCAAAAACGGATGACACAAAGCTGGTCGGCCGCCATACCGGCGTCGGCTTCATTGTGGATGACATCGACGCGGCTTACCGAGACATGAGCGACGCAGGTGTCGCCTTCGAAATGGCTCCCACCAAGCAACCCTGGGGCGGTACTTTGGCTTTGTTTAAAGACCCGGACGGCAACATCTTCTACCTGGATCCGGGCCACTGAAGGATAGGTGACCCGGTTAACTGGCCATCATGCGTTCGAGAAACGCATCCATGTCAGCCTCCCCATCGAGCAGCGCACACACCGTATCCACAAACGGTGCGGCCAACCCAGCGCCGGCAAATAATGCCTGGAACATGCGCGCTGCACGCACACCTTCGCTGACCATTACCATTTCACCTTCTGCTTCGGCAAGGCTCTGGCCTTTACCCAAGCGTTCCCCCATCTCACGATTGCGGCCGTGAGGTGAGGTAGCAGTGACAAACAAATCGCCGATACCGGCAGCACTTAGCGCCGTGTCGGGTGCGGCACCCAATTCAGGTAGCAGGCGCACTGCTTCACGATAACCTGCGGTAAAGACCGCGGCTTTGAGGTTGTCGCCGCCGCGTCCATCGTCTTTGAGTCCGTCCACTACGCCGCAAGCGAGCGCAATCACGTTTTTAAATGCACCCCAATACTCCGCACCCAAGGGGTCGCTGGCAGCAGCCAGGGTCAAAGTTTTGGTGGTCAAGGTGGCAGCCATGCGCGCTGCCAAGTTTGCGTCGCTGCTGGCCACAAGCGCGGTGGTATACACACCCCGCGCCAATTCCGGCGCAATGGTGGGGCCCATCATCACACACAGCGGGTTGTGTTTGTTGGCCTCCCGCAACTTTTCTTCGATGACATCAGAAATCAGGCGATCTCCAGGTGCTAACCCTTTGGCCAGGTCCATAAGGATCTGCCCATCCTGCAGATGCGGCAACAAATCATCAAACACACTGAGCACCACCCCGGAAGGCAACGCCAACACAACAATTTCCGCCTCTTGTACCGAAGCGGCAATGTCCATGGACACCTGCAACCCAGACAACACCACACCGGGTAAGTACTTTTCGTTAATGGAGGTCGCCGACATGCTGTCGAACACTTCCTGCTCAACGGTCCAACCGGAAACAGTGTGGCCCGCTTCCAGCCAATTGCGCGCCAGTGCGGTACCAAAATTCCCTAAGCCTAAAACTGCAATGTTACTCACAGACAACCCCCCGAGACCTGCAATCTGAGACCGGCGCGGACTTAAGCCGCGCCCTCCATTTCTTCCAACTTGATTAACAGCCGCACCAGATCCGCCAACGAACGTGAGCTGGTTTTTTGCATCACGTTGCTGCGGTGTATTTCCACGGTGCGTTCGCTGATACCCAGTTCGATGGCGATGACTTTGTTGGCCTGGCCAACAGCCACTCGTTTAAAGACTTCTTGTTCGCGCGGCGTGAGGTCGGCGACCCGCGCACGCACGGAATCTGCATCCGCCGCATAGTGACGCTGCTCGGCATCGCGGGAAAGTGCTTCTTGAATGCGATCCAACAGTTCTTGATCACGGAACGGTTTTCGCAAAAAGTCCACCGCGCCGCGGCGCATGGCCTCCACCGCCATGGGAATGTCGCCATGCCCGGTGATAAAAACGATGGGTACCTGGGTATCCATGGCGGCGAGTTTTTCCTGTAACTCCAGGCCGCTCATGCCCGGCATGCGGATGTCCAGCACCAAACAATGTACGTTGGCGAGATCACTCTGCTCTAAAAACGTCTGCGCGTCCGGGTAAGCCACATAGGGGATGTCTACGGTTTCAAGCAACATACCGATGGCGTCGCGGACCGCTTCGTCATCGTCGACTATGTAAACCTGCTCATGCTCACTCATATATTCATCCAAGCCATTTGCGACTCATGTCACTCCACCGCTCCACCCGGCACTGACTCGTCAAAGTCCTCCGGTAATTCCTCAATGGGTAACCTGAAATAAAACGTACAGCCATGCGCCGCTTCACCGCGACCTGCGTTGTTTTCAAAATGCAAATCGCCGCCGTGGTGGCGTACAATTGAGCGGCAGATGGACAGACCCATCCCCATACCTTCCGCCTTGGTGGTATGGAACGGACTGAATACCAACGCTTCGTTGTCTTCTGTAACGCCGGTGCCGAGATCAACCACCGCAACTTCAACCCCCTCATCACACAGCAGCGTACGAAGAATCACATCGGCTCCGTAAGCACAGTTTACTTCCAACATGGCATCAATGGCATTCCGAATTAGATTTAGTGCCACCTGCTGAATCTGGACCGGATCGCAGTAGACATCAGGAAGATCGTTTTCTAGCTCAAAATGCAGGTCCACGCTGTGCAAGCGGGCATCGGCGGCGGCCAGGTGCACCAGATCTCGCATCAGTTCGTTTAGGTCAATGAGTTTCTTTTCACTGCCTTCGTGGCGCACAAAACGTTGGATCCGCTCGATGACCGCACCCGCACGCAGCGACTGTTCGTTCAGCTTGCGTAACCCGTCGAGCACCCGGGTCACGTCACTGCTGTCTTTTTCCAGCAACTTCATACAGGCCTGAGAGTAAGCGGATATGGCGGTCAGCGGCTGGTTGATCTCGTGGGCAATACTTGCCGTCATTTCACCCATGGTGCTGAGCCGGCCAACGTGGGCCAGGCGCTCGCGCTGTTCCAACAACGCTTCTTGATTCTGCTTCTGCTCGGTCAGATCACGCACGATACCCGCAAAATAGCTGCGATCACCGGTCTTAATCTCATTTACCGCCAGATAGATGGGGAACTCCATGCCGTCGCGGGTGATGGCGGTAAGCTCGCGGCCAATGCCGATGATTTTTGCGCTGCGGGTATTGAGGAAATTGTCGACAAACTGCTGATGTTGGGAGCGGTAGGGTTCAGGCATCAGCAACGTCAACGGTTGGCCCACCAAGTCCGCCGACGAGTAGAGAAACAGCCGCTCGGTGGCGGCATTCACATATTGGATGATGCCCTGGTCATCGATCGCCAGAATAGCGTCCACGACCGAATCCAGAATATTCAGCGCGTTATCGCGCAGCCAAGATTGTGGGGTTTGTTCGTGGGCCACTACTGTTGCAATAAGCTACTGCTCAAGAACTGAGCTAGAGAGCATTCAAACCGCCGTCGATGATAAACTCGCTACCCGTTGAATAGGAGGATTCGTCGCTGGCTAAAAACAACGCCATATTGGCGACTTCTTCGGCCTGCGCGGTCCGGCCCAGCGGTGTGCGGTTGGCCACCTTGTCCAAGCCCACACCCAATTCATCCGCCATGGGGGTTTCGATCAACCCTGGATGGATGGAATTTACGCGTACACCTTTGCGTGCCAGCTCGACCGCAGCGGTTTTAGTCATACCGCGCACTGCCCACTTGGACGCGCCGTAGGAGATCGCGCCGACGGCACCGCGCAACCCTGCCAGGGACGAGATATTGACGATGCTGCCGCTGCCTTGTTTGATCATCTGCGGCGCCACTTCGCGCATGCCCAAAAACACGCCGGTGGCATTCACATCCATGACCCGACGGTATTCCTCCAGCGGGGTATCGATTAAACGATGGGCGCGAAAAATACCTGCATTGTTGATCAATACATCGAGGCGACCTTCCGCTTCGACAATCTCCTGCACCAAAACCTGCCAACCGGATTCGCTGCTGACATCCAGATGCCGGTACTGACAATTCAGCTCTGCGGACAGCGCGTTACCGTCGTCATCCAGCACATCGGCGATCCACACTGTGCCACCTTCCGCTGCGAACAGCCGTGCCTCGGCGGCACCCTGGCCGCGGGCGCCGCCGGTGATCAGACATACTTTGTCAGCCAATCTAGCCATGTTCGCTCCTTCTCTTCTCATCGCGATGTATATCGCGTTTGTCTCTTTTGGTGTGGGCCGGGCCTAGACTATCTTGATCGACAGCTGTGTCTGCCACTTGTCCGGATCAGGTTCAGACTCCGGATCCGTAAGGTAACTTTCGAACCGGCACACCCAATGTTGTTTATCCTCGAGTAATTCAGCATCCCAGGATAAGTTCTGCTCATCTCCCCACTGCAACAGGTCCGCCGTGGCCTGCATGAGACCATCGTAATGCCCAATATACAGAGCTTCCACATAATCCCCGGCCGGCAGCTCGCCACAGATCACCTGTGTATCAGATTCACCCACGCTGGCGGTGGGGATACCCACCTCAACGGACATACGGTCTGGCATAAAGATACCGCGGTACAAAATAAACGGTGCACCCGTCGGAGTGATGCCACGCTCCGCTAACCAAGCAAACACTGCGGGCCATAGGCGCGGCAGCGCATCAACCACGGCTTCCATGGTGCCTTGCATGGCCATGGCGGCGTACGGTTGTATCGGCCTTGGGTTGATACTTGCAGCCATTGTCTTGTCCTCGTTTCGCAAATGGGCTCCTCCTCTATGCCGTGTCCACAGTCCGCTGCTCAACGCAAGTTGCAAGCGTGCACAGCCCCTAGAGTTCCGTCAATATAAACCGTATGGACGATACAACTTACGATGTGGTCATCCTAGGGTTGGGGCCAGTGGGGTGCACCGCCGCCATCCTGTTGGCCCACCACGGGTTGCGCGTGGCGGCCATCGAACGGGATGAAGAGGTCTACCGCCTGCCGCGGGCAGTGAATCTCGATGGTGAGATCATCCGCGCGCTGCAGCCGGTTGGCTTGGCGGACGCGGTTAACGCGCTGATGCAACCTTTGAGGCCGGGTGAACGCGCGGGTTTTGCCAATTCGAAACGCGAGTTTCTCTTTGGCAACACGCAAAAAGATTTTGGTGTGAACGGCTGGAAACCCATCAACATGTTTGATCAGCCAGAGTTAGAAGGGTTCCTGCGCAGCACCGCCTTGGCACAGGACAACGTGCACGCTTTCATCGGCTACGAAGCGACTCAGTTCACCGATCACGGTGATGGTGTAGCCGTCGCCGCGCAAAAAAATGACGGCTTTGAATCGACAGACCAGTTACCTCGCCAGGTTAAAGGCGCCTATCTGTTGGCGTGCGACGGTGCTTCCAGCTTTACTCGCAAAACCTTAAACATCGGCTGGCACAATCTAGGGTACAACCACGACTGGCTGGTGGTGGATGTCATCACCAAGCCGGGCCACACCCTGGGCCTGGATACGCTACAGGTGTGCTCGCCAGACCGCATCACCACCTATGTGGCCACCAAAGACCCCTACCGGCGTTGGGAATTTAAACTCAACGAGGGTGAAACGTGGGAAGAGATGTTAGATGAAAAAAACATCCGCACGTTAATCGACGAGTGGACGCCGCGCGATACCTATGAGATCCGCCGCGCTGCGATGTATCAGTTTCATGCCGCCACCGCGGACACATGGCGAGTCGGCCGGGTGTTTATCGCCGGTGACGCCGCCCATCAAACACCGCCGTTTCTGGGCCAGGGCATGAACGCAGGCATGCGCGACGTGATCAATATCTGTTGGAAGTTGCCGATGATACTGAATGGTCAAGCTGACGATGGTCTTCTCGACACCTATCAGGCAGAACGCGACGCGCACGCACATGACCTGGTGGAATGGGCCGTGTCCATCGGCCAATTAATGGATCACCTGGCGGCAGTGGAAGCGGCCCAACGCGCCGGCCTTGAACCGCCCGAAACACCGGAAAAACTCCGTTCCGCAGGGTATGGGCAGGGGCGTGAACAACCGCCGCTACGAGCGGGGGTGCTGATCGCGGAGCAAGTGAGTCAAGACGGCGTGACCGGGCATTTATTGAGCCAGCCTCTGTTGCGCGCATCGGCGTCTACGCAAGACAGGCGACTGGATGACCTGCTTGGCCCCGGCTTCGCCATCGTCGGTAAAACCCAAGCCGACCTTGCGCTTTCACCCACCAGTGCCGACATTGCTGCAGCGCTGGATGCGCGTTTGGTGAGCCTCGAACATCTAGAAACCAGCCGCGGGCATATTGACCGCGCGTTTAACTTTACCGATGCGCTCATCGTGCGCCCGGACCGATGTGTGTTTGGCCACGTCGATGACGAACACACATTAGACGATCTGATGGCGGCGTTGGCAGAAAAACTCTGCTTACGCTACTGACTTGGCAGACGACTCACCCGTCACCCGCCAGACAGTTAACCCTCCGCACAGCCGAGTGGGTGACGACGACCATCGTACACAGCCGCAGGCCTGTAGATACGATTGTCCACGCGGCTTTCAATAAAGTGCGCCACATATCCAAAAACACGCGCCATGGCAAAAGCGGCCGTGAAAAAGTGGTTCGGCAACCCGGCGATACGTAGCACTAGGCCTTTGTAAAACTCGACATTGGCATGTAACGGTTTGCCGCGCGCTGCCATGGCCGCGCTGAATGTTTCATCCATCTCACACAAGATGCGATACGTGTTTTCGTGTTCGGTCCCTTGTGAGAGCTGCGCCGCCCACTGTTTAAGAAAACGGGCGCGTGGATCCACCACCCGGTACTCCCGGTGCCCCATTCCCGGGATCTTTTCGCCGCGCTCCAGTGCCGCCGCCACGTAAGCGCGTGCTTCATCAGGCGTGGCAAAACGGTCCGCCAAATTGAGGGCTGCCTCGTCCGCACCGCCGTGCAGCGGGCCGGACAAGGCGCCAATTCCTGCGGCTATGCCCGCCTCCACCGAGGCCAACGTCGACACCACCACGCGCGATGCAAACGTGCCTGCATTAAAACTGTGCTCCATCTGCAAGATCTGGGTGGTGTTAAACGCATCGACCACACGAGGCTCCGGATTACCTTCAATGGCTTGAATGAAAGCACCCGCATAACCCAATGTGGCGTCCAGTTGCACCGCTCGCCGCATGAGGTGTGTGGCCACCACGGCCGGTAGCTTGGCCGCCACGTGCAAACCCTGGTTGGCCTCCCCGTAACCCAGATCCGGACCTTCGGTCAGCACCGGTACCAGTGCTTGCAGCACTTTCATTGGGTGCAAATCTTCGGGCAGGGACAAAATCCACGTGGTCTCCCACGGCTGCAAATTCATGCTGTCTGCCAACAGGCTGGCAAGGTGATCATCCAGCCGGTCGTCCACCACCAAACCTGCCACCGTGAGGAAGGGATATTTGACCAAGGTCTCAATGGAATGGCCTCGGTAACTCAATACCCCTGCGGCCTGAACATCGGCTATGGCGGTGTGGTCCACCGGCACACCGGCCAAGCCTTTACTCACCATTTGCATGTTGCCCATTTGCAGCACCCGTCGTTGATTCGAGGCCAACCTTAGCTTTGATGATTTGCGGCAGCCATAACGTCCTGCTTCTAGATGGATTAGACTAGCTTATAATAAGAATCTATATAAACTTCGAAGGGTCTCTATATTAGTATTACTAATAATTTGCTGACCTGCTGTGCTATAGGCTAAGGGTCGCTGCGCACGGGAAAAGAGAGAGGAGATCGGGTGCAAATCGAGCGAAGTGAGCTACGCGTATTTGCGAACGTCATCGACGCTGGCGGTTTCTCGCGGGCGGCGGAGCGGCTCAACTTATCCCAATCCGCCATCAGTCAGGCGGTCGCCAATCTAGAGCACAAGGTCGGCACCCAGTTGGTGCTGCGCAAGCGCCAGCCGGAGCTCACCGAGGCCGGGCAACGCATGTACTCCTACGCCCGCTGGCTGGACAACGAAGAACGCCAGGCGCTCGACGACATTGAGCTGATTAGAACCGGCGCCCTGTCCACCCTAAACCTGGCCACCAATTCCATGGTGAATCGCTATTTTGCGCGGGACCTACTGCTGGAGTTCTGTAACCAGAACCCGCTCACCCGCCTCAAAGCCGACGTGGTACCCAGCAAAGAAATCATCTACGGGGTGTGTGAAGAGCGCTGGGAATTAGGCTTCGGACCATTTCAATCCCAAATGCCCCAAGACCTGGAACTGCACACATACTTCGAAGAACAGCGAGTGCTGTGTGTGCATCGCAATCACGCCCTTTTTAAGGAACTGATGACGGAACCCGCGGCGCAGTTGGCGAATGCCACTCTGCTCACTTCCTACCTGGACGATGCCGCGCACCGCGAAGGCGGGGGCCGCCTGAGTGATCAATTTGCCGCCGTATGGGAGATCAGCAATCTGGATTTACGTTTGGCATTGGCCGCCGACGGCCGCGGGGTTACCTATTTATCAGACCGTGTGCTGGCAGACACGCCGGGCATGCGCGCCATTCCCGGATTGGCCATCTCCAGCATCCCCCGCCAGGTGGGAATCTTCTTCAAAAAACACCAGGGGCTTTCCAAAGCCGCGGCGCTGTTTCTCCACATCTGTGACCGACGCTTCAAATTTCTTCCATGAAGTAGCACAGACAATCTTGGCGGATGACATCGTGATCGGTGGTGTACATCGCCGGTATCACCGCGCGGCGCAGCGAAACATCACCGTGAACTTCTTCCAGAAACTGCGCGGTCACGTCGCGGTGTTGCGGGTCGAGCACTTGTAATGTCGAATGCAGCGGTTTGCGGGTAAAACCAAATTCAGTTCCCGCCGCGACCGGATGAAAGTTGACCGCCTCCATCCCCGCGGTGAGCACCAGATCATCATCCATCAAGCGCTGCGCATCCGCTTCATCGGCAAAATCAAAGCTGGCGCCGTCCACCACATGCACCCGGGCCAACGCCCGGTGCATGGTGAGATGATCAGCGCCGTTAGTCGGCACTGTCTCCAACTCTAGATAGCGCCGGAGTAGATCCGCGGTACGCAGGGTGCTCTGCACATCGTTCACCGGCCCTACTTCCACTGTACTGGACGGACACAGGTGTTGCACCGCGCGGGTAATGACACTGTCCGGCTCTTCGACCAACACCGCTTTGTCGGAAAACAGATACGCCAAACCTGTGGTGTGCGGCGTAATTTCAGTGACCACACTGTAGTGCGGGTTGCGGCCGGTATTGTTGTGGATGTCCAATGCCGCAAACAGCGGCTGTTGGTTTAAATAGGCCATCACTTGCTCAACCAGCGCGCTGTGCTCGTGTTCGCCGCGCCAGATGCGATTAAAGTCCATCTGGCCGGGTAAGCTACGCACGCCTGCGGCGGCGGCATATACATTACCGATGAAGATAACCACGCTACGGCCCAGCGGCTCCCCATCGCGCAACGCCGAGCCGAACACTTCACACATCGCTTCCCAGCCGCTGGTCTCGTTACCGTGCAACAGCGTGGAAAAAAATATAGGCGGGTCTTGATGCCCCGGCAGGTGGACTAGCGTCGGTGCCCCCAACAGGTCTAGTAAGCCGTGAGCCGGTGTTTCAAACATCCCTGGCGGCGGGGTGTCCTTAATGTGGACGTCTGTCACTACTGTTACTACCGTCGCTACAATGGCCAGCTGTGAACGGGCTCATTGGTGTCTTGCAGTTCGCGATAGGCTGCCACCAGATCGTGCAAACTACCCCGATTCAGAGCAATCCAACGGCGCTGCCAGGCCGCGCCATTCCGCCCGCCGTCGGCGCGGGCGCCAATGATGTCAAGATATTCGCTGATCTCCTCCTCAGGAATGTTCAGCGACTCCAAGCCGCGACGCGCCAGGGCCAAGTACTCTTCCACAATGATTTTGCGCACATTGTCTTCACGCAGCCGCTTGCCGTCAAACCAGCACACCCTGGCATTCAGTCCGTATCTGGCGCCGCTGTAGAAATTGTCTCTAGCCTCGCCAAAACTGAGATCGGTTTCCGGCGGCCGTGACTGCAAGCCAAAGCCGCGCACCAGGCCATAATAAAATGCCGCGTTGGCGACACAGTCTTTCAACGTCGGTCCGGCGCTGGGGACACGCTGCTCGATGCGCAGATGGACTTGACCGTCAAAGTCAAAACCCAGCAGCGGTCGAACCCAACGCCACATGGTGCCGTTTTGAAAACGCAGGTGATTGAAGCGCGACGGCGGCGCATCCTGCACCATGGGCAGCAGGATCATGTGCTCGGTGCGGTTTTCTTCAAACAGCTCATACAGAGATTCCCGTACATAGCCGCTGCCGAAGGTCACTCGGGGCTTATTGCGCTCGCCGACATCCACCGCCTGTTCAAACAACGGAATACGCGACTCATCCCACAGGTCACGTCCAAACAGGAACGGTGAATTGGCCCCGACCGCCACCAAAGGCGCGGATGCGATCAAACTGGCGTTGAAGTCCCGCACCGCCGCATCCGGACGGCACTGCAGATGAATTTGAAATGACGTGGTGGCCGCCTCCAACATCACGTCGTGGTGGATGAGGTTCAGGGTTTCGTCCCCTTCGATGTCGATTTTCAGGTGCTGCCCATCACGCAGCGCCATCACCCGGTCGTTGAGGGATTTGTAGCGCAACATCTCCGACATGTTGGCATCCACAAAAAGCTCCGCCTTAGCGGTGGGTAAGGTGCCGATGGTGAGCACCTGGCAATCCAGCGTGGCCGCTGTTTCACGGCACAACTGCCAGGTGGCGGTGAGCTCTTCGTGCAGCCGGGAAAACACTTTACCGGTAAGCTGACAGGGACTGCCGTTCAGCTCGATGTTGAATTTAGCCAGCTCCGGCACCACCAGCGAATTGTTCAAGGCGGCGAGAAACTTTTCATTGTCCGGCAGCGGATCACCGGCCTGATCCACCAGCCAGGCTTCCAACTCAAAACCGGCCACGTTGCCGCGATGGGAGAAACCATGCTCATCAAACAGCTTCTTGAGCAACGCCGTTTCTTCATCTAACAGTTCACGAAAGCGGCTAAAATCTTCCGCTTCGAAGAAACGCTGTGTGACTTCACTTCCCATGCCGCTTAAGCGCTGAGGCGCACCCTACAAAATATACGCCGAGTTTACATTACCCCGGCGAATGCTGCGCAGTAGTGGATTTCCCTGACCCGGGTGTCCATCGTCGCTGTCTTGTACGTTGCCGCCAAGCGTTCCGCCGTAGAGGAGCTCGGGCGCAACAGCAGGCAAGTCTTTCGCACCTACAAAACAGAATCGTTCACCCTCTTGGCGCGTATTGAGGTTAACAACCTCAATCTTGGACCATCCAGCCGTCATCAACAGACGATCACTCACCGCCTCGAAAGTCCGTAAAAACTAACGATATTTTTTTCGTAAATTTTAAATGTTTATTGAGCTTGTTCTTATCGAATCTTTACAATAGCGCTCTCTAAAACTCTCGATGAGGCCAATAGCCGCATGAAAACCAAACTGGTTGCAACACTCATTGCATCTTCATTTCTAATGCCGTCGGCGATTGCTGCGGAATACGAAATCGAAGAAGTTATTGTTACCGCGCAAAAACGCGAGCAGTCCCTAAAAGATGTGCCAGGTTCTGTTACTGCAATTCCTGCCGAGAAAATTGACGACATTCTTAGCTCTGGCGAAAACATCCGAGCGCTTTCAGCGCGTGCCCCAAGCTTAAACGTTGAATCATCGAACGGTCGCCAATCTCCACGTTTCTATATTCGTGGTATCGGTAACTATGACTTTGATGTCAACGCGACTCAGCCAGTGCTTTTGATTCTTGATGAAGTATCTCTGGAAAATCCAGTACTTAAGAGTTTGCCAATGTTCGACCTACAGCAGGTTGAAGTTCTAGCGGGGCCCCAGGGAACACTATTCGGTCGTGGTACTACCGCGGGTGTTGTGAAGATCGACACTGTTAAGCCTACCCAAGAAGCTGAAGGTTTTATCAGCGCAGGGTTTGGTAGCCGTGATACTACGAACCTCACTGGCGCCATCGGTGGTGGATTAACCGATACGGTTTCGGCTCGACTGTCTGTGAACTATCTGGATCGTGATGATTGGATCGAAAACACGGTAACCGGTAGCGATACTGGTGGTTTTGACGAGCTTTCTTACCGCTTACAATTCTTGTTGGAGCCAAGTGAACAACTCAGTACCTTGATCAAGTTGCACGGGTTCCATCAGGACGGTGAACAATCGCAAGCTTTCTACGCCAACGCGTTTACACCAGGTGTTGAAGGTCTACGTTCAGGTTTTGATGAAGAGACAGTTTCTCATGACGGTCCCACTTCCTACGAACTAGATCACTTTGGTGCGAGCGCTAAAGTTGAATATGACATGGCCAACAACACCACGTTGACGTCTATTACTGCTTACGACACAGTGGACAGCTTTAGCCAGGGTGATATTGACGGTGGTCTAGAGGGTGGCCCTGAAGCGATTGGTGCTTTGGGTGGACAGGCCTTCTTTAGTGTAAACTCTGGCGACGGTCTGAGCGATCACGGTCAGTTCAGTCAGGAACTTCGTTTATCTGGCGAGCGTGAAAACTTCTTCTTCCAGGTTGGTTTCTATTACTTTGACGAAGATATCACAGTGGACAGCGCTGACTTCGCAAACTCTGGTGCTCAGCTCACGCTGACTCAGGTAGAACAGAAAACAGAATCTACTGCGATCTTTGGCCAGATCGAGTACGCCGTGAGTGAGCAGTTCTCTATCACGGTTGGTGGTCGTTTTACCGATGACGAGAAAGACCTTGAAGTAATTCCTGGTCCAGGTTCCACCGCACCAGCCGCAACCATTTCCGACGAAGACGATTATTTCAGTTGGGAACTTGCTGGTACTTATGACGTCGACTCTGACTTGAGTGTCTACGCACGAGTGTCTACCGGTTCTCGTGGTCCAGTAACTCTGGGTCGTTTTGGTTTCACAAGTCAGGCCGATACTGAAACCATTACTTCATTCGAAGCGGGTTTCAAAGCGACTCTATTAGACGGTCGCGCTCGCTGGAATGCCACAGCTTACAGCTGGGATATCGAAGACCAGCAGCTGACTGCAACAGGCGGTACTGGTAACACGAACGAAATCCTCAATGCTGATACTGAAGGTCACGGTTTTGAAACTGAGTTTGAAATGTTCATCACTGAGAACCTTCGCATGTCTCTGAACGCCAGTTACAACGACACTGAAATTTCAGACAACTTGTTGACTGAGCTTTGTTCTTCTAATCCTATTTGTACAACGCAAGACCCAATCGTTGATACCTTCCCAGGTTTCTTCGGTACGGTGAATCTTGTGAGTGTAAAGGGTAATCCTCTACCTCGTGCACCAGAGTGGATTTACAACATCATTTTCGACTACGAGCGTAGCTTGGGTAACGGCACACTTTACGCCTCAACCGACTGGAACTACCGAGATGAATCAAACATCTTCTTGTACGAATCTACAGAGTTCGTATCTGAAGATCGCTGGTTAGGTGGCTTCAAAGTAGGTTACCGCTCTGAGTCTGGTTACGATATCGCAGTCGTTGGCCGAAACATCACAGATGAAATTGTGGCTGAAGGTGCTTTGGACTTCCTGAACCAAACTGCGTTCGTTAACGAGCCAGAATATTACGGCTTGGAATTACGTAAGTCGTTCTAATCTGAGCGATCAACAAACAAGAAACCCCCGCGATCGAAAGGTCCCGGGGGTTTGTTTTTTGTGGGGCTTTATTGCTTGTTAAGTCGCTGGTCTAGTGCCTGTTCCAACAGCGCCGCCAGTCCTCGCAGTCAGAAAAGTCTATGGTTAACAGGGGCTTGGAGCAGCGGGTTATTCACATCCATATCCAAGGATGCCTGAACCAAAGTCAGATCTGTCGCTGAGTTATCGTAATAACTATCCGAATCCTCAACTTCACCATAGATGTAGTAGCCGAAGTCTTTGCCCGCAATTTCGCCAGGCCCACCTATTTCGGCGGTCAAAACTGTTTTGTCCCAGCTTCCGGTCGTGAGTGAAAATACACCTTCCTTTTTAGACAAATATTGCCCGGTGTCGGCGCGAGCGGATTTCGGCGTAAGTAGGTTTCACCGGGCGTACCATGTACGTCCAAGCCGCCGGCTACATCAAAAGGAAGACTGGGTAAAGGTACTCGGTGCCAGGGCCACCAGCTCGTCAATGTCTTTAATGTTGACGCGCTCGATCTGCTCCCAAGATACGATCGATGCCGACCTGGGCAGCTCGAGTAAAGATTTTTGGAAGCCGAATACCGACTCCACGTTTTCGCGGTAAGCTGCGCAGATTTCCAGTCACTACCAGCTCTTAGACAATTTGCTCATCACCCGCTTGTGGCACGGTCTCTAACGCTATCAACCCCCCGAGTTCTTGTGATTTAGTTCGGTTTTGAAAAAGCGAACGGGGCGCACCATGATGGGGCAACGTACCCGCAACACTTGAAATCGCAGAGTGACGACTGTCCCACCTCAACCGTGCCACCCACCTTTTCAAGCCGCAGGACACAATTGCGGTGCGAATCCTATACCATCGGTGCAAAACGTCGAGAGCTAAGGAGCTTGAATTGACCACCTTAACCGCGTCCCACGAAATCTTCGTACCCCGAGAGATCGTTTACGATTTGTGGGATTCGGCGGACCACTATGGCATCTGGTTCCCGGCGTTAGGTAACGCCACCCGGCAGGAAGGTAACCCTCCGGAGCTCCTCAAATACACAGTGGATGACACCGAGTTGGCCGTTACCCTGGCTGACCTCAATGGTTCCACGCGGATTGATGTCACCCAAAGCAGCACTACCTGCATCGACCTTCCTAACAACGAAGATGGGTGGCACGAGGTGTTTACTGCACTGGAAAACTATCTGTCGGCGATTTAGTCAGAAACCACCAAACGACACTCCGAAGCCCTCTAACCATGCTGCGCAAAATAGTTCTGCACATTCACCGCTATGCGGGTTTGGGGATGGCGCTCTTTCTTGTATTAACCGGTTTAACCGGCGCAATTTTAGTATGGGAGGAGGAACTAGACGCCGCACTCAACCCAGAACTACTGACCAACCAAGCGCCGCCGCCAGCTTTGACCAACGCCGAATTGATCGAACGCTTCAACGACCAACACAACCTTGAATTCAGTTTTATGGTGCTGCCCAAAGCACCTGAGCGCAGCGCCATTTTTTACGTCAGCAACGCCACGCTCAACGGTGAACCCATCAACCAAATTCTCTTGGATCGCAACAGCGGCAATGTCTTAGGGGCGCGGAACAACTTTGAATCCGATCCGCTGAAGCGCAGCGAGGTAATTCCTTGGTTATATCGCTTCCACTACAGCTTAAGTGCGGGCGGCATCGGCAGCCTGTTGCTCGGCATTGTTGCGCTGGTGTGGTTGCTGGATACGTTAATCGCCTGGTATCTGACACTCCCACGACGCTTCAGCTGGAGCGGTTGGCGACCCGCTTGGGCCATCTCGTCTACCCGACGCCAATTCGATAGCCACCGAGCCGGCGGCTTGTGGTTTACACCCGTATTCCTCGGCTTAGCGCTCACCGGCGTTTACTTCAACCTTTACGACGAGGTGTTTTTACCGGTGACCAACGCCATTTCAAAGGTGACACCGCAGCCGTATCAACGTCCCGTGCCGCCTGAGCTGCCGCCCCCGCCCGATATCAACCACACACAAGCCATCGAACTTGCACAGCAGCAACTGGAGGATGCCGGCGTGCGCGTGCACGCGCTCGACTTCATCGGCTACAGCTACGCGCTTGGCCATTACTCTATTGCGTTTTATACCGAGCTAGATATTTCGCGCGATGCACCTTCTGCCAACGTCTATATAAAGGGGAACGGAGAGGTTGATGCTGTGCGCATCTATGGTGAAGGCACCGCGGCGGATACATTTATCGACTGGCAATTTCCATTACATTCCGGTCAAGCGTTTGGCCTTTTCGGACGCATTGTCCTAAGTATCAGTGGGATCGTGCTGGCCGTGCTCAGTGTCACAGGGATACTCATTTGGCGACGTAAGTGGGCGGCCAGGTCGTTCAGTTCAACCCGCTAACAAACCATCTTATCAGCGCCTTCACGAGTCAATTTTAAAGTTAGCGCCCGGGAAGATATCTTCCAATGGACTGCGCACGGCGAGGCCACCTCGCTTCAATGCGTGTGTATATATTTCGGTGGTCTCCAATGAGGCATGCCGCAGCTGTTGCTGGACCGTCCTGATGTCCAATCCGTTCTCCAAAGCATGGGTGGCGAATGAGTGACGCAGCGTGTGCGCAGAAGCGGGTTTGTCGATGCCCGCAGACTTCACGGCGCGCTTAATTGCCTTCTGCAGCGTGCTAGGGTTCAAGTGATGACGCGCTTTCATCTCAGAACGCGGATCCACTGACAGCTTTTCAGAGGGAAACACCTACTGCCAGCTCCAGTCACGGCCTGCCGATGGATATTTGCGTTTGAGCGCAAAAGGGAGATACACCTGCCCATGACCGAGCGCAAGATCACCGCGATGCAGTAGCTCAACGTGCTGCAGGTGAACACGCATCGGCAAATGCAATGCTTCGGGAAAGGTCACCACCCGGTCTTTTGCGCCTTTACCATCGTGGATGTGCACGTCTGATAATTGAAATCTAGATCTTTAACCGGCAAACGCAAAGCTTCCATCAGGCGCAAACCAGAGCCATACAACAAGGCCGCCACCAACCGATGCAGACCGGTTAACTCACCTAACACTGAGCGCACCTCATCGCGGCCCAATACCACCGGCAGCTTCTATGGCTTTTTCGCACGCACAACGCCTGATTCTGAATGTTGGCGGCCACATCCCGATTGACGGCCAGATGGGTTAGGAATGCAGTGATGTCCGTTTCGTCCAGCTGGTCCGGGTGGCGCATGCCATGAAATCTGATATAGCGGATGACCCAAGAGACATAAGCCCGTTCGGTACTCATGCTAAACCCGCGCACGCGAATGGCTTCGCGCAGACGGGTGAGGAGTTTTGTAGGCATGTGGGAAGGTTGGCACCAACAGCTAGATACGTTGAGCCAGAATTGTCTATTCTTCAGGTAAGCGTTAGCCTCTTTTTATTGGCAAGATCTCTTTATTTGTGTGGCATATCTGGAAGATGCCGCGAAAACTGACGTCTTCGACATGCAGGTTTTGTTGGTCGTTACTAAACTGAGTTAGGGGGATTGAGGTAAATATGACGGTTAATCATAACGTTAGACGACTCATTCCGTGTTCTGCCGGAGTAGGTGGAAAAATTACCGCTACACAGTGTTAGGCGTCATGTTCAACGAAAACCAAATCATCGAGCACTTGTGTGAGTATCTCACTGCCGAGGGCTACGAGATTGGTCAAAAACTCAGCACAGCAGACAAAGGAATCGACGTAATTGCTATCCACAAGGACACAAGAATTTCCTTGCTGATTGAAGCAAAAGGAGGAACGAGTTCTAGAAAGGGCAGCAACAGATTCGGGAGACCATTTACAAGCTCACAGATTTTCGATCGAGTCTCTAAAGGTCTTTACACCGCCATGGCAACTGCAGGTGCATTACAAGAAAACGAGGTTTCGTGCCTGGCATTGCCTGACGACGAAGTGTTCCTGCGTTATCTATGGCCAATCAAAGATTGGCTGCGGGCCCTCGGGATCGAAGTCTTTCTGGTCGGTAATAGTGGAGTAAGAGTCTATGGGAGCTAGTTGGAAAAGGCTCAGAAGCCACCTAACAAGTAGTTGGAGCAGACTGCCTATTAGTCACTACGTTTGCTTTTCGCTCCCTACGGTCGCGGCAAACTCATGCCTAATGTACGGCAGCCGCTCAACCTGGTGTTAGGCGGAACCACTTGCGCCCACCTCCAAATTTCAAGTGTGTATTATTTAAGCGTGCAAGTTGAGGATTAATGATGAAGGGACTCGCAACGATATTGTGCGTATTTTTAGTATCGGGATGTGTTACTCGTCTTGATGGGCAGTTCTTGGATCCAGAACTACGAACCGGATCTTACTTTGTCGAGCGACAAGTGAACGATGATCGGAACCTAAACGTGTCGATAGCTGAGGAACTCGGTAAGCGTGGTTTTTCGGCTACGGCTGGGGAAGCTTCGGACAAACCAGCAGGAACTGACTACGTCGTTAACTATATAGACCGGTGGTACTGGGACATGCGAATGTACCTCATTGAGTTGCGCATCGAGGTCCGAGACAAAAACGCGACCCTCGTTGGGTACGGTGAATCACGACAAACTTCGCTTGCTGCTATGGGTAAAACCCACGTAGACATAATTAACCGGGCATTGAACGAAATGCTCACACCAGAATCTTGAGTTGCCGCCTAACATGTAGTTGGAGCGGACTGCAAACTACGGCCTTCGTTCACAGCCACTCAATTCAGTGTTAGGCGGCAGGAGCGGCGCTATCTGATTCGGTGCGAGATTCTTTTACTACTTTTCGAAGCTCACACGAGGTTGCTCTAATGTTCCTCTTTAGCTTGAAGTCTCTGATCTCGCTCTTCGAAAAGAAGCGAACATTCTCCAATTCGTCTTTGAAATCTAAAATCAGGTTCAACCCAGCGTAAAGTCGATGATATTCATCATGCATTTTCAGAAGTTCATTTTCTGCAAGGCTACAAATCTCTAATCTTCGATCTTCATTCGACTCTCGATTACTGGCCAACGCCGGCAATATCTCGTGAATAATGATCTGGCTTCGAGTTCCGGAAAAACTGAAACAGAGTTGGTAGAACTCCCATGGACAATTATCGCCGATAATGTTCGCAACATTTCTAGGGCCAGTAACCTTCATCCTTGTCTGGTCGACCTCGATAAACTGTCCTAAAAAATCCTCTGCCAGGAAGCTGGGAATTTCTCGGAACGTTTTCAGTGCACGGAGCGCAAGCTGCCAATTCTGGGCGTAAACGCTTAGTGCATATTCTGCGTCATCAACCAAACGATCGACGCCATCTGTGATGTAGGAAGAACGTCTCCGCTCCAACTCAAGGCGATGATAGTATCCCCATAATCCGAGAATAAATGCTACTAATGCTGCTGCAATCTGTTCCATGACAACTCTAGTTTACGAGTCTCTCGACCGAGAACACCAGCGCCGCTTGAGTTCTAGTTTGAAGTGCAACAGCGACTAACAAGCTGGAAACAACTGAGCCGGTGATTTGTAACCATAACGCTTTCTTGGCCTGTTGTTG
>JANQKS010000132.1 GCA_028281005.1 Pseudomonadales bacterium | reverse complement strand
ACCCTCTGCGATACAGGCCAAAATTTGCTCCTGCCGCTCCTGGCGGTGCTCGACAAAGGCGCGCACCAGCTCTTTTGGCTGCGTGATGGCCGGCCCATGGGTAGGCCAATACACTTCGTCATCCCGTTCCAGCAGCAACTGCAAACTCGCCAGGTAGGCTTCCATGTCGCCATCCGGCGGCGAGATGATGCTGGTTGACCAACCCATGATGTGATCGCCGGTAAACAGCGACTTTGTCTCTCGCAGTTGGAAACACATGTGGTTTGAGGTGTGCCCGGGGGTGTAAACACACTCCACGGACCAATCCGGGCCTTCTAAGACATCGCCGTGCCGAACCAGCTCGTCCGGCTCAAATTCCATGTCGCCGCCCTCTTCTACCGGTACCCCTTGCTCCAACTTACCAGCGCCGTGGGGTCCGTAAGCGTAGGTTTTCGCGTCGCAGTGTTCTTTGAGTAAGCGGCATCCGGGCGAGTGGTCCATGTGGGTATGGGTGACCAAAATGTGGCTGATGATCTCGCCTTCGACCGCGTTCAACAAAGCGGCTATGTGTGCTGCGTCCGCTGGACCCGGATCAATGACTGCCACCTCACCGCTGCCAAGGATGTAAGTTCCAGTGCCGTAAAGCGTAAATGGGCTGGGGTTTTCGGCGATCACCCGACGCACGCCGGGCGCAACTTCTTCCACTGAGCCATAGGTGAAATCAAGCTGTCGATGAAACGGAATCTCTACTGCCATGGGTTTTTTACCAAAGGTCCTAAGGTTGCTGGAAAATGCAAAAATATGTGCTTGTGTGGTGGCCTAAATACTTGATCAGCCAATAACCGGATGACGGGCCGCGAGAATAGGTACCTCACCACTAAAATGCAATCGTTGTTGGACGTTTGCACAGGCTGACGTTCGCGCCTATTCGCACCTAAATGATCCACATGCCCAGCAGCACCAAACCCAGCGCCGCAGCACCACCCGCCATCCACACCGAGGCTCGTCGATACCAAGGGTAAGACTCCATGCGCGGCAACGGGATGTCTTTAAACACCAACGAGACCCGCCCCAAGCGCAGCACATCGCCATCTTCGAGCTTAGCGCTGGTCACTTCAACGCCGTTCACCTTGGTGCCGTTGGTCGACATTAGATTGGTCACGGAAACACCCTCGGGGCGTACTTTTATTTGCGCGTGCTCGTGGGACACCGTGGCATCGGAGATAATAATGTTGCAATGCGCGCCGCGGCCCACTAACGATTCCCCCAAGCCGATGCGAAACACTTTGCCGTCTACCGATTCTGAGCTGCCGATCAGAAAGGCACCGGTCTCGGACAAGCGCAACTGTGTGGTGGTGCTGAGCGGTTCTTCCACCGCGCTGAATTCTGTAGTGTCGACCTGCTTTGGCGGCGGCCGGCTGGTGGTACCCCGCAGCGGGTCCACAAACGACTGGATCGGCGTCAGATCACCGCCTTTGCCTATCAGTTGGTATCGCTCTTTATCAAAGTAAACGTAGTCACCATGGAATAAACGTGCCCCGCCGTGGAGTAAGCTGTTATTGATGCGCGTGCCGTTGGCTGAGTTTAGATCCTGAATCCACACAAAATGATCATGTTCCACCAGGCGCGCATGATTACGGGAGATGTGCTCCTTGGGGATGTTGATGTCAGCGGTTTCCGCGCGGCCAACAATTAATTCACCATGTATTGGGAAAACGTTGTCGCCATCGTCCGGGTGCAGCGTCCAGTTTTCCGCCTGGGCTTCGCGACTTTCCACCTCTACGCCAATTTGCATGGTCGCCTGACCCACACCGACCACGTCCCCAATGATGACTTGCAACGGTTTGCTGCGCTCCTGACCGTTCACACTGATGGTTGAGTCACCCAGTGGAATGACGACGGGACCGCGTTCGGTCAGATCGATGCGGGCGTGAAAGTCGTTTACATCTTCACCGCCGACAATGATGTCGTTGTCGAGGTGGTTGCCTAACGTCATATTACCAGTGATGGGAATGGCATCGTCATCCCAGTACAACAGGTAGGAGACATCCGTGTGAATCAACTCTGATCCCCTTCCACGGCCACTTGCGCTTGACCTTCCCAACTGTCCCGCAACGCCACCCAATCCGCCATCTCCGGGGTAATAGTGAGCGCCAAATCCAGATATTGTTCCGCTGCGTCAAACAGGCCAAATTCATGCGCTTCCTGCGCCACCGCCGCTAAGCGCTGCGCACACTGCTCCAACAGACCCTGAGCGGTGGTATTGCCGGGATCCAAGTTCTGCACTTCGCGTAAATAGGCCACCGCATTATTCTCCGCAGGGGCGGTAAGGTAGCCTTCAGCCATCAGTTGCCGTGCCCTGGCAAGATTGGCTGCCACCTGTTCTAAGCGCTCCTGTTCAGCGTCCAAGCGCCCGCGGATGTCATTAATCACCACTTCAGTCATGCCAGCGGAAGCCGCTTGGGTGACCATCAAACTCACTTCGTCAAGCGCTCCGGTGACCAGCAGTTGCTCTACACGTGCAGTGATTTGTGAGGTCACTTCGTCCAAACCCTGGGTGGCAATGACGTTGTCTGGGTCGGTGGCCAACACGCGGTGGTAAAGTTCCGCGGCGTTTTCGCCCGGCGGCGCAATCAGCTGGTTTTCGGCGCGATAGCGTCTGGCTTGCTGCAGCAGATCGCTGATCGCAGCTTGGGCAGTGGTCGCCTGGGAGATCAGACGGCGCACATCATCAAGCTCCGTGAGATTGGCGTTGGCAGCACTGGCCCGCTCCAGCAAGTTGATGGCGGTGGCCACTTCTCCCGCATCTGCGGCGCTGCCGGCCAACCCGGCATAGTGCACGGCGATTTCATTAAGTGCTTGTTGTGCAGCCTGATTTTCAGGTGCTAAGCGCAACACTTCCTGGAAAGATTGAATGGCCGCCGTGGCACTGGGTAAATCCGACATACCGTTACTGGTGAGCAGTGCCTGGGCACTGACCATAATACGCTCGGCGCGCAAGCGGTTTTGCAACTCGACGTTTAACTGTATCCACTGCACGTCGCTGGGAAACACCGCGCTGGCCTCCTGTAGCCGGGTCTGCGCGTTTTCGAGGTTGCCCTGCTGCAGCGCCTCGTTAATAGACTGCTTCCAATCTGAGGCCAAGCTGGCCACTTCACGCTGCGCGCCTTGGTGTTCATTGTCGATGGCCAATACCCGGCGGTACCCCGCCACAATGGCCGACAAGCCTTGATTGGGGTCTTGCCGCAAAGACTGAGCTTCGCTCCAAGCCACGGCCAGGCGCGGATCTTCCCCCATGCCCAGTTGTGCCAGTACCGCCTCCGGCACCAACCACCCTTGTTCATAAGCAAAGTAGCCACCGCCGCCTGCAACGCTGGTGAACAACAGCACACCAGCCACCAATCGCAACTGCCGGCGGCGCTCCCGGCGGCGTGTATGCCGCTCTTGGCGCGTGGTGTCGGGCAACGTGGACAGTAAATCCCCACCCACCGCCATGATTTCTCCGGTCGATATCGGTTGGGTCTTGATCGTGGCTTCGGGCATGGCCGGGCTGCCCCGTAGCGCATCCAAGGCTTCCACCAGGGCTTCACCGTTGTCGTAACGTTGCTCCGGTCGCTTGGCGAGCAACGTGTCGATGATGGGCTGAAACGCATTCAGGTAATTAGGCAGACGCGGTATGGGTTCTTGATGGTGCTTTAGCGCCACACTCACGGCCGTTTCAGCACGGAATGGTAGATCGCCCGTGAGCATGCGGTAGAGCACAACACCGAGGCTATAAAGGTCCGAGCGGCCATCTAGGGGGCGGCCTGCGGCTTGTTCCGGGCTCATGTACTCGGGTGTGCCCACCACCGTCCCCCGCGGTGTTTTGGTTGGCTCGGAAGAGACTTTTTCCGCGATGCCAAAATCTGTCAGTACCGCCGTACCATCGGTGCGAAACAGGATGTTTTCCGGCTTGATATCCCGGTGGATGATGCCGACTGCATGGGCATAGTCCAGCACCCGCGCCATATCTTTGATGACCTTGACCAGGGCTTGCAGAGGCATGCCCCGCTGCAGCCGCTCAGTGAGATCACCGCCGCTTAAAAACTCAGTGACCAGATAACAGCCATCTGTAGATTCACCATAATCGAGCACCCGGGAAACATTGGGGTGGCGTAGCGATTGATGTAATCGGGCACCTTTCAGAAACCGTGCCTTGTATTCTTCGTCCGTGGACAATTCAGCGGAGAGGACCTTGACCGCCACTTGCTCATGGGTGGCCACTTCAACCCCGACATAGACCGCCGCCATACCCCCGCGGCCAATGGCTTCACGAAGCTCATAACCTTTGATGTTCGGAATGGCGGCTGTTTCGTTCACTCGTTCACCGTCGATTACGAGCCGTCTATGCGCGCTTCAGGAAACAACGGCTCGTCCCGGGGTAAGGTCAGCAGATCCCCTGCTACCAATTGCCCCAACACAAAGCGGCCGTCGGCAATGATCAAACTCCCGTCCAAACTGGCAGCCACACCGCTGCCGTGAGCGAGACCGTTAATGCAGGTATCACTCACAAACATCCAACTGCGGCCCATATGCTCCAGTCTGCACCGCGGTTCGGCCACCACCGGCTGGCTTTTGTCCAAATCCCCTGCTTGCCAGTGTTGAATCTCTTGCACGCCGTCAGGTTGGCGTTTGATCCCCCAGCCGTGCATTTTGTTGTTAGCAAACTGTCCGCGGTAAACTGTGCCGTCCCGCCAAAAAAACACGCCATCGCCGCTGCGCTGGTCACCCTCAAACGTACCCACGTAGCGGTTGCCGTTGAGCCACAAAAACACACCCTGGCCGGATTTTTGCCCGTCAACAAAGTAACCGACGTATTGGCGCCCATCCGCCCAACGGTAAGTGCCTTGGCCCTGTAGGACCCCGCCGACAAAATCACCGCTGTACTGAGCGCCGGTATGCCAGGTGAAGGTCCCCCGGCCAGTGCGTTGTCCATCCACAAAGTTGCCGTTATACGTATCTCCGTTCGCCCAAACGAACTCACCTTGCCCGTGAATCTGATTGTTACGGAACGTACCGTTATAGCGATCCCCGTTAGACCAGCTCATCGCGCCTTCACCTTCGCGGCGACCGCGCACAAATTGTCCGGTATAGACGCGGCCGTCGGTCCAAGTGTAAACCCCGCTGCCATGCAAACGGTCGTTGGCAAACTCACCTTCGTATTGATTGCCATCCGCCCAGAGGTAAACGCCGCGACCCTCACGCATGCCGTCAACAAAATCGCCTTCATAGACGTCGCCATTCGGCAGTTTCACGCGCTCCGCGTAGGCCATACCAGGCACAATCAGACTCAACAACAGCAGCAGCTTGACGGGACAGTTATGCATCGCCGGTAACTTCGATAGACTCATCTCCAACAAAGCCAACATTACTGCAATTGGAAGAAGTTTTCTTTATCACCTTGTGCGTGGTCTTGGGCCTCACAAGCGGCTTTCTCGGAGGGCTGTTGGGGATCGGCGGAGGGGTGGTGATTGTGCCCGCGCTGGTGCTGGCTTATGACTTTGGCGGCCGCTTCGGAGCAGAGCAGAGCTTGTTGATTGCCGTGGCTACGTCATTGGCATGTATTGTCTTCACTTCCGCGTCCGCCGCCTACACGCAATATCGCGCTGGCAAAGTACGCTGGGACCTGTTTAAGAAGCTGGTGGCATTTCTGCTATTGGGCAGTTTTTTAGCCGGATTTATTGCACCGCTATTGCCGGTGGAAGTGTTTCGCGGCTTCATCGGGCTGTTTTTGGCCTTCGTTGCGGTGGTCATGTTGTCGAGTTGGCAACCTCACTCCCACCGGCAGTTTCCCAATCTGGCCGGCGCCGCGGCCATTGGTACTGGCGGGGGCATAGCAGCCGGACTTGCGGGAATTGCGGGGGGTAATGTGGTGGTCCCGACCCTAGTGTACTTCAATACACCCGCGCATAACGCCACGGCCACATCCAGCGCCCTTGGTGTGCCTATCGCTCTCACCGCCACCCTGGGGTATCTGCTGTCAGCCCCTGCCCTGGTCAACGGCTCGCTCGTCGGATTTGTCGACGTCAGCGCCTTTGTACCGATCGTCATCGGCGCGCTGATCGCAGCACCCTTGGGTGTGAAGTTCGCCCACCGAGTTGCTGCAGCAAAACTCAAACGGGGATTTGGCGTCCTACTGGTGTTTGTATCGGCGCGGATGCTGTACAGCGTGTTTAGCTAGGCAAGCTTGCTCGCCAATGCGGAGATCAACCAAGCCGCCGCAGTTGTATCGCATCGCTGGCCTTGTCTGCCAGCACATCCGAAATGACCACCAGCTTGGCATCTTCTTTTAACCCCACCCGATCTCGCAACACGTCAAAAGCACGCTGCAGGGTTTTCTCGGGATCTGAGCTGAATGCGGTTCGATAAGCGTATACGGAGCGGTTTAAGCACAAGCGACGGCGCGTCTGGCTGTGATTGGTAAACGCATAAATTGGCACTCTGTGGGGGCGTGCATTGGTGACAAAGTCGGCCACAAACCCACGCCGCGTGATCACAACAATCCCCTCCGCATGGATGGATTCCGCCAGGGCTACCGCATGCACCGCTACGTGCTGCTTATCGTCGGTGACAATGAGGTCTTTCTCATAACCCAGACCCGGAAAACGCTCTGCCTTTTCGGCAATGGCGCGCAACTGTTCAACGCAGCGCACCGGATGTTTACCCACGCTGGTTTCTCCAGACAACATGACCGCGTCCACACCTTCATAAATGGCGTTGGCCACATCGGTGACCTCTGCACGGGTGGGGATTGGATTGTCGATCATCGACTCCAACAAGTGGGTCGCGACGATACAGCGCCGTCCCCATTGCGCGGCGCTGTGAACGATGCGCCGCTGCACATTCGGTAGGTCGGCGATGTCGGTTTCGATGCCTAAATCGCCGCGCGCCACCATGACGCCGTCTGATAAGCGGGCAATGTCATGGATGTGGGTGACCCCCTCTTGATCTTCAATCTTCGAAACAACTTTGATGGTGCTTTGCTTGTCGCCGAGAAACTCACGCAATTCGGTGACGTCGTCCGGACTGCGCACAAAAGACAGCGCAATGAAGTCCACTTCGTTTTCCACGCCGAAGGTGATGTCCTCGCGGTCTTTCTTGGTGATGGCGGGCAAGTTGACACGCACGCCGGGTAAATTAACGTGTTTGCGGCTACCCAGGGTGCCACCGTCCACAACTTTACACTTCAGTTGGTTTTCGTCTTTTTCCAACACTTCAAAATTGAGCAGACCATTGTCGACTGTAACAATTCTGCCCACGTCGACCACATCAACAATTTCATCGTAGTTCACCATGATGGATTTGGTTTCTACCAGATCTGCGTCGCGCACGGTCAAAGTGACAATTTCACCCGGATTAAGCTCCATAGGTTGGTCCAATACACCCGTACGGATTTCGGGACCTTGGGTATCAAGCAATATGGGAATCGGGTGCTCAATTTTCCGATTCAAGGTCTTAATCCAATTGATGATCTGCAGAGCGCTGGCGTGATCAGAATGGGACATATTAAGACGCACCACGTTCATACCCGCCGCATACAGTTGGTGCAGCATTTCATAGCTGGCCGTGGCAGGACCGATGGTGCAGATGATTTTGGTGCGATGAATACTCATGGCGTGGCGTTAACGGTTCCTAAACTATTTTTGTTGTGGGCTTTGCTGGCCGCTGTGCAGTGAAGACGGTGGCGACTGTTGCTGCCAGAACTCGGCTACTATTGCAGAGGCATCTTGTGCCCGGGTCACTTGGGGTTGCCAATGTGCAGGAAAGAAGCGCTGTACTTCAGGTGACGTAAAGCGAGGATCGATCAAGCAAATGACACCAACATCCCGCTCAGACCTGATCAAGCGGCCAGCAGCCTGAATGTTTTTCACCAAGGCGGGCTGAGTATAAGCCACCAAGCGCCCCCAGCCATCCCCTTGGTCTTGATCAAAGTAGGCTTCGATTAAATTGCGCTCCGCGCTAGGCGGCGGCAACCCTAAGCCAGTCATGATGGCGCCCTTCAACCCAAACTCGGAAAAATCCACCGATTCGCCCAACACGCCGCCCATAACGATAAACAAAACAGCCTGCTCAAGCTCGGCAAACTCATTCAGTAAAGCCTGGGTCTGTTCAGGCCCTGAGTTTCGTTGCTGTGCAATAACCGTACCCCAGGCAGCTTCGCGCAACTCAAACAATGCCTGCAGATAGGTATATGACGGAAGTGCGACCAGATAGCGGCCAGGCTGAGCCGCAGTGATCTGTCCAATAAGGGCTGCCAGCTGCGGCAACGTCCGTGTGCGTTGTTTGAAATAAGTGGGTATATCGGAAACCACCAACACCAAAGCTTGGTTCGGCTTGAACGGGCTGCCGGCGCGCTCGCTGCTGGCCGCATCGGCTAACCCGTGCAAACGTTGGTACAGCGCCAGCGGTGATACCGTCGCCGAGAACCGCACCACGCTGCCGTGGTTGTCGTAGATGGAATGCAGGTAGGGTCCGGGATCTAGACAAATCCTGCGTAGCGCAACATCGGACCCCTCAACCCATAACAAGTGCGCAAACTCATCAGCGCTATACCAACTGTCTGAGCGTTGCCAGCGCCAAACTGCCAAGTACAGCTCACTCAGCTCCGGATACACTTGTAGGTCTAGGTTGTGCTCCGCTGCCACTTCGAGAAAGCGGTGACAAGCCCGCGAAACCGCCTCCGCGGCCACCTCATGATGTTCACCTTCGCCGTGGTGACGACGCAACCCCATTAAGGCGCGATCAATTGAGGCGACCCGTTTTGCCATCAGCGCATGGGAAGTTTTCCTTGCGCTCCTCAGTGTGGCCCGGGTAATTTCCACAGCCAGCATGTCCCGTGCCCGAGCGCTGAGTTGGTGCGCCTCATCGACCAGTAAATGAAGACCGCGGTGGCCGTCAAAACGCTGCAGCTTCACCACCGGATCAAACACGTAGTTATAGTCGCCGCAAATCACATCTGCCCATATAGACGCGTCCAGCGATAACTCAAAGGGGCACACCACGTGTTTGTTGGCCACCTCCTCCACCGCGCCCCGATCCATCCGACGACGGGTTAACAGATCATCAACCGCCGCACCGATGCGATCGAAGTAGCCGGCAGCATACTTACACTGGCTGGCATCACACGGCATACCCTCCACGGGGCAAATCTTCTCCTTTGCGGTTAGCTCGATCACGCACAATTCAATCTGCTGAGGATCTAACTGGCTTACCGTGGACAATGCCGCGCGTGCACCGGCGTTGCGGCTGGTCAGAAAAAACAGCTGCTGGTCTTGTCCTAGCGCTTTCACCCCTGGAAACAAAACCGCCAAAGACTTACCACTACCGGTAGGTGCTTCCAACAGCAGATTTTCATCAGTTTTGAGAGCCTGGTATACGCGCCGTGCGATGGCTTGTTGAGACGGTCGATATTGCGCCATGGGAAACGCAAGCTCAGCCGCCCACTCAACCCGCCCGGCTGTTCTGGCCAGGTGCCGTTCCACACGGGTCACATAACACAACAGCATCAAGGCCAACGCACCGAGCGCTTGATCCGCGCTCATTTGTTGCTCGAAGCGTGCTTCAGCCAGCGTATCTGCGTTGACGTAGACCAAGCGGACAAGGACTTCTGCACAAGACTTGGGCTGTTGTTGGCTGCACACATACAAGCCTGCGTAGATCTGTGCTTGCCCCATGTCGACCGGATCCGCAACATCCGGCAATTCGCCGCAGGCTTTAAACTCTTCGATGACAACCTGTGGGCCGTCTGGATACATCCCGTCTAACCGGCCGGACAGTTTGCGCGTAGCGTCTCCACATACAAAATCCAGCAACAGAGACACTTCAGATAAATACTCGGAATAACTCTCAGACCTTTGTTTTTGAATGGTTTTTTGGACTGAAATACCTTCATCCGCAGTGACCTGCCGACCTTTTCTAAGCGCATATAGATCGCCTCGACGGCAGACAAATTCAGCCAAACCACGAGCTGAGAGATCACCTCGAATCAAGCGCTAACCTTAAGTTTTAGTACGCGCGCTGGAATATCTAAGCGGTCAAAATGCTGCAACCACACGCGTTGGCCGGGTTGCAGTTGGTCCGTGGGTCCTTTCACCTCAACCAATTCATACCGACCCGGACCATAGGCAATAAAAAGATCCGGCAAACCGGACTTACGCTCGGCGAGGTTGCGGATCATAAAATGACAGAGTTTGCGTATGTGTGAGGCGGGTATGGCCTGCAGAAAGTCAGGTAAGGGAATGTGCTCTAGCAAACGCCAACTCACCAGGCTATTGGCAGTCCCCTGTTTCACCTTGCTGGTTGTCATCAGTGCTTCACGCAGGGCATTGTCGTCCTGCAGTGCTGCTTCGATGTCCTGAATCATCTGCCGCCGCGGCACAAAAAAGTCCTCTTGGTACAAGTCATTCGGGCCAAACTGAAACGGGTTGGTAAAGGCACCCGGGACATCGGCAAAAATGGCATCCCAGTACAGTAGACCGGTTAGCGTCCGCACCAGACTATTTTCGACGTGGGCACCCCACATGTCGTCCACATCATCCGGACTTTGTGACGCAACGTGCGCCAAGTACAGTTCCAAGCCTCGCTGTTCAATGTCCGCGCGTGGGGCATCGATACATAGGTCAGTTACGGCTGGTTGAAAACCGCCGCCACGCTTGCCGAAACGCTCAGCAAATTGTGCCTCTTCGTCACTGAAGGGCGCAGCGCGAATCTTTTCCAACCATCTGGAGGCAAGCGCCTCGTCGCCCTGTTTGTGCAACACACGCACCATACGTTCACGTGCGGGGTGCAGCTGCACGGCGCCATAGGCATCACAGGCCAACCGCGGTTGTTGCAGGCGTTCGTGCCAACGGCCGAGACGTATCAACGTGCGGTCACGCCGCGCCCGCACAAAGCGATCCACAGCAGTGCTCGCCGGTTCGCGGTGTAACATACGTCGCAGCAGATCTTCCGCTAACCCGGGAAATTCATCGATACGGCGCGACAAACTGCTGTAGCGGCGATAGTGTAAGTCCTGCTGCAAATCATCGATGTTGCTAAATCTCTGGGTACGCATGGCAACACGCTCATACTGGACCATGCCTAAGTCTCGAATAACAAAAGCCGACCAGTCCTGCACCGTGTCGCCAAAATACAACAACCGCACCAACCACCACAGATGCGTATCTGCAATCGCCAGCCAGTGAAGCGTCTGCCGCAACGCGGTCAGTAACTGGGCATCTGTGCGTGTCGACAGCAACGCATTGATCAAAGCTTCTTTTCTGAGCTGTTTGGGTAACTGCGCGGAGCTCGTCCGTTGATCCGCGAACGCATACAATTCCGGTTTCCTCAGCAAGTTCAACACCTGGTCAGCCGCAGCGGCGGGCTGCAAGTTAATGAACCCGCTGTGTGCCAGTTCGGCGAGCGCGGCGTCCATGTCGGAAATCTCTGCGTAACTTAAGCTGTCGGTTCGAATCAACGGACCTTTGCGGCTGAGCAGACGCGCAAACAAACGCTGGCCGTCGTCACTGAGGTGCTGAAAGCGATGCAGGCTCGCCTCAGCTTCACTGTCTAACAACGAAGCGTAGTGCTTAAGTACAAAGCCAAACAGCGCTCGGCAGTTGTTCTGATAATAGTCTTCCGGAGGCGGCCTGTCGGGCGTTAACATGGCAACAGGTTGAGTCGACATATCCGTTTAGGAGAGCACTCCTTGAGCAACAGTGCAAGCTATCCCTTCTGTATCGCCACCATCGTCACCGACAAAGCAGTTGAAGCCATGCTGGAGAGCAGCGGCACCGGCAGCTACCGCGACGACCACCCCTGGCTGGTGGCCAAAGACATCTTACAAACCGCCCAAGCTGCAGTCCAGCAACTGCCGATTCTGTTTGCCGTCACGGGCGACAATACCGCACCGCATTTCAGTCACTGGAGCGTAATCCGGGATATCGATGTGGTGGAGTTGCATAGGGGCCAATGGGACAGTCGCTGCACCTTTGACCGGCTGCAACCGTTCAACCCAATTTTTGAAGCCATCGACAGCGTGTTTATTAAAGCCAGCCAAGAACAGATGGAGCGCGAAAGTCGCGAAGGCATACGCGTATCACGCTTGGGTTTGGATGAACATCACATCCACCCATACGCCATCTGCGAAACCCCGGCGTTTATCACTGAGGCTTTAGCAGTTGAGACTTAAATGTGGGGTTCGGTAGAAAAGCAGCACAGGGGGCTGCTAAAGGGCGTGGTAAGGGTAAGAAAGATCCAATGACAGCGAATGAGGAAGCTCCTAGCCTTCAGCAGCACCCGCCGCTTGCGGTTCGCCGTGAATTCGTAGCCACACTTCCTTGCGGTGCACCGTCGATTTCTTCGGTGCATCTATCCCCAAATGCACCTGGCTGCCGCGAATCTTCAGCACTTTCAGCTCGATCTCATTGTCGATCATGATCGATTCGCCGGCTCGTCTGGTTAAGACCAGCATAAACTATCCTCTCGCAATCCATTTCTTGTGAGAGGCCAATGTACCCGGTCTACTCAGAGGGTTCTGTGACAGCTAAGACAGTTCAGCGGCGCCGCCGCGCTGAAAAGTGAGACTCAAGCCTCATTCTTCGTCAATCGCCTTGTCTACCAGTTTTGCAGACATGTTTTTCTTTACCGTCGCACCCAATTCCCGAAACTGTTCTACCTGACGCACAAGATTGCCCTTCCCAGTCGTGAGTTTGGCGTACACGGATTCGTAGGTTTTGGTGGCAGTCCCTAATTGGGTACCGAGACGGTCCATTTCTTCCACCAGCAAACGCAGCTTGTCGTAGAGCGCACCGGCTCTGCGCGCAATCTCCTGGGCGTTGCGGTTCTGCTTTTCGTAGCGCCACACGTTGTTGATGATGCGCAGGGTCATCATCAGTGTGGTTGGGCTCACGATGACAATACGCTGCGCAAAGGCATCGGTAAACAACTTCGGGTCGTGCTCCATGGCCAGCGTAAAAGCGGATTCAATCGGAATGAACAGCAGCACAAAATCGAGGGAGCGCACGTCTGGCAGTTGATCGTAGTCTTGCTCGGACAGCCGTTTCACGTGGCTGCGCAGATTCACCAAGTGCTGTTTCATAAACGCTTCGCGTTGCGTGTCCTCTTCCGACGCTAACGCCTCTTCGTAAGCATTGAGCGTAACTTTGCTGTCCACCACCACGTCTTTATTGTCCGGCAGTTGGATGAGCACGTCCGGGCGTTTCATATCGCCGGCCGCATCGCGCTGACTACTCTGTACAAAATATTCGTGGTCTTTGCGTAGGCCCGATTCTTCCAAGACCCGCTCGAGTACCAGTTCACCCCAATTGCCTTGTAACTTTTTGTCACCCTTGAGCGCCTTGGTCAGATTCTCCGCCTCGGTGTTAATGCGTTCGCTGGCGCTTTGCAGATTTTTGATTTCGTTCAGCAACGTAGCACGCTCTTTGGCGTCGGTGACGTAGACTTCGTCCACCTTTTTTTTGAAATCGACTATCTGATCTTTGAAGGGTGTGAGCACACTCTGCAGCGAAGCGTGCTGTTTGGCGCCTTGATTGTCGAAGACACGGTTGGCCAGCAGTTCAAACTCCTTTTTTAATTGACTGCTGGTCTCGCGGAACAACGCTTCCTTCTCCGCAAAACTTTTCTGTGCCTCTTCCAGGCGAGCCCGCGTGGCAGCCGCTTCTGTTTGGCTTTGGGCAAGTTGATCCCGGCGCACCTCCAGATCTTGACGCAGCTGGGCAATTTGTTCACCCAGGCCGGAGACAGTAGCCGCATCCCCGGCATGCTTTTGCTCCGCCTGCACCTGCTTATCCTGCAGTTGGGCCATGCGCTCTTCCAGGATACGGCGCTCATCCGCCTGAGCCGCGGCGTTTTGCTGCAGCCCCGCTTCAAAAGCAGCCGCTTGGCGTTTGCTGTATACCCGGTGCAAACAAAACGCGGTCACCGCGGCCGCGAACAAGGCGCCACCACCCAACAACCACCACGGGTTGGCGGCGGCCAATGCGATGTTCAGCTCATTGAGCAGGGTCACTAGATCCAACTTAAGTCCTTTTTAGCCCTTTTTAGTCCTTTCTAAACTCTATCTAAGTTCTCTTGCGGCGACTTCTAAGTACGTCCGTATCCTTCAATATTTTCACCCACATTTTCCCCACTAAAAAAGCCGGGACGAGCCCGGCTTTTTGTCAGAGCGGTCGCTAACTTAGCGCTCGGTCGGATCTCGGCCATCGCGAGGTGCACCGGTGCCAGAGGAACCCATAAAAATTTTGGTGCCGTCTTCAAAGGTGACATCACGTCCGTTGGCACGTTGTGAGCGGTCTTTGGATTGATAACCGTCGACCACAATCACGGTGCCCGGCACCAACGAGCGGCGGGTTAAGCCACGCCGCAGCAGCGTATTCGGCGTACCACCCTCTACCATCCACTGCTCTTTTTCACCATTTTCGTTGGTGTGTTCCATGTGGATCCATGCGTGAGGGTTTACCCACTCTACCTTGGTAACCGGCCCGCGTAAGATGAGCGGACGGTTCGGGTCAAACTCAGCACCGAAGGCATGATGTGACCAAGACTGGGTAGAACTCAGCACCAGGCTGGAAAACCCAATCACCGCGGCCATTCGTTTTACTGTGACTACTGCCATATCTGTTTCCTCTCTAGGAACCCTCTAGGAACCGGTGGATGTGATGATACCTAATCGCTTCATGCGGTTGAAGCCGTTGTTCTCAGCTTAGCGTGGCAGCGGTTCACGACGCCATTCGCCGTACATGAGCTCCTCGACAAACTCGACACAGCGGAACTCCATCAGCTGCGCGTTCGGCTCCATACGGCGATACAAAGGCATGCGTATGGTCCACGGTTCCGTGAACGTTTCCGGATCTTCGATGGTCGCTTCGTACATCAGATGATTGGGACTCATAGGCGTGTAGCGTTCGGTGACGGTCATGAAGGCACTATGGTGGTTACCGGCACGATCAAACCAAGTGCTGTCCAGTTGACCGGTCACTTTAACCACCAGCGTGTCCCCTTCCCACCAACCGTGGGACCAACCCATCCAGCTGTCTACCGGCGCCTCACCGGGATCTTCCATATAAATTTCGCGGGTTGCGCCAGCATATTGGTAGGCGATGAAGACGGAGTCGGCGCTTTGGAAGATCTGGAAGGGTTGCGGCATGTAGGTAGCACGCGGCACACCTGGCAGAAAACACTTGATCTCCGGATCACGGTCAATCCAATTGGCTTTGTTTTCGTCGCGTTTAGCCAGCGCTTCGGGCTTGTAAGGAATTTTGCCGCCGACTACCACACCAAGGCCTGGGGGCACAGCACCCACGGCACCCAGGTACATGGTTTTCACAGCAGGAAGAGGCCCCATCGGACCCTCGCGCAGCTGCATCGAATGGCTCGCGGTATGCATTTCGATGTTGTAATTGGCGGTGTTCAGCGACTGCCAAATACCGTTTAAATCTGGGTGCTTACCATCTGGTCCGCGTGGTGCTTTGTAAGCTTCCGCCTGTGCGCCCATGGAAATGACCAGACCTAATAAAATGACCGGCGTGACAAATAGACGATGCAAACGCATGTGCTCTCCCTCTACTCCAATTCTATCCGCTTTTCTATCCGCTTTGGTGTGGCGGCAATTTGCCGCGGCTCCCCATCTTTATAGTGGCTATATTGCAAGCCGCCCTATGTCACTCTATCCCACTTTTCGTGAAATATTGACGCTAGCTCACTATATCGACCGAGAGATCGTCCCATTAGCACGGCCACGGGTCAAGCATTCCACGTTACAATGCACACTTGGGAAGCAGTAAACCACCAAGGAATACACCATGGCTGAACAGCCTGTGGAAGGCCAGCAAGCAGATTCGCGCGACGAGCAAATTGAGCACATCCGCATGGCGGTTAGGCAGCTGTGTACGAAGTATGGAGAAGACTATTGGCTGGAAATGGATCGCAACCACGGCTACCCCAGCGACTTCGTCGCAGAACTGACCCAAGCTGGTTTTCTCGGCGTACTGATACCGGAACAATATGGCGGCTCGGGTCTGGGTGTGCTCGAAGCCGCAGCGGTGATGGAAGAAGTCTGCCGCTCCGGGGCCCATGCTGGGGTGTGTCATGCACAGATGTACGTCATGGGCTCGGTGTTGCGCCACGGCAGCGTTGAGCAAAAAAGCAAATACCTACCGCAAATTGCGAGTGGCGAATTGCGCCTGCAGAGTTTCGGTGTCACTGAACCCACCACCGGCAGCGATACAACAAGCTTAAAAACGACCGCGCGACGGGATGGGGATGCTTACGTCATCAACGGACAAAAAGTATGGATCAGCCGCATACAACATTCCGACCTGATGTTGTTGCTGGCGCGCACCACGGACAAAGACAAAACCACGCGCAAAACCGAAGGTTTGTCCACCTTCATCATTGACGTCAAAGCGGCAGAAGGCAACGGCTTGGAAATCCGCCCGATTGAATCGATGATCAACCACCACTCGTGCGAGCTGTTTTTTGACGATCTGCGCATCCCCGCAGAAAACTTGTTGGGTGAAGAGGGTAAAGGCTTTCGCGTCATCCTCGACGGCATGAACGCGGAGCGCATTCTCATTGCCGCCGAGTGTGTGGGTGATGGCCGCTATTTCATCGACAAAGCCAGCACCTATGCCAGCGACCGGGAAGTGTTCGGCCGCGCCATCGGGCACAATCAAGGGGTGCAATTTCCAATTGCGCGGGCCTATACCCAAGTGGAAGCGGCCAGCCTCATGGTGGACAAAGCGGCGCGCATGTTTGATGCCGGCAAGCCCTGCGGAGCGGAAGCCAACATGGCCAAAATGCTGGCCTCAGAAGCTTCTTGGCAAGCGGGAGATGTCTGCATGCAAACCCACGGCGGTTTTGCCTTTGCCAAGGAATATCACATTGAGCGCAAGTTCCGTGAAACCCGGCTGTACCAGATTGCACCCATTTCAACGAACTTGATTCTAAGTTACTTAGCGGAGCACGTGCTGGAGATGCCACGCTCATACTGATCAGTCTGCGCCATCAGGCTGCAACAATCACAAACGACACTACTGACAACATTTCAAACAACACGACAACCAACACGACAAAAAGAGGAGAGCAACTATGGGACAACTAGACGGTAAAGTAGCGATCGTCACCGGGGCAGGCGGAGGCCTAGGCCGCGCTCACGCGTTACTACTCGCGCAGGAAGGCGCCTCGGTGGTGGTCAACGACCTTGGAGGGGATCGGCACGGTGGCGGCGGCGGTACCAGCATGGCTGACGGGGTTGTGGATGAAATCAAAGCCGCGGGCGGCAGCGCAGTGGCACACTACGGCTCGGTGACCAACGATGAAGATGCTGCCGGTATGGTGCAGTGTGCGGTCGATACTTTCGGGCGCTTGGACATTCTTATCAACAACGCCGGCATTCTGCGCGACAAGTCTTTTAAGAACATGAGTGATGACGAATGGGACATCGTCATCGACGTCCACCTGCGTGGCACCTATCTGGTTACCAAACACGCGTGGCAACGTATGCTGGAACAAGGTGAAGGTGGCCGCATCGTCATGACCTCCTCCACCTCTGGCTTGATCGGCAACTTTGGCCAAACCAACTACGGAGCGGCCAAAGCGGGGATTGCCGGATTTATGCGCGTGCTGGCCCTAGAAGGCATGAAGTACGGCATTACCGTCAATGTGCTGGCACCGGCCGCCTTGTCGCGCATGACCGAAGACATCATGCCCGATGCACCAAACCTGAGTGAGCGCCTGGCACCGGAAAAGGTATCCCCCACGGTGGTGTGGCTATGCACCGATGAGGCCGCCAAGGTGACCGGTCGACAGTTCTGCGTCAGCGGCAATCGCACCACATTGTTGTCTTGGCGCGTCGACGTGATTGCTGAGAAGGATGCGTTGGATCAACCTTGGAGTGTGGCGGAAATTGGTGAAGCCATGGAGGCTTCGATAGACAGTTGGCCAAAACTGTTAAAACCGATGGAAGTGTAAAACCCGGCCAACTCCGGGTTTCGCAGTGTGAAGTTCACCAAAGAAGTTGTCACCGCCCTACTGCTGCTGGTCTTAGCCGTGCCCATTGGCTTGGCCACAGGGGCGCTCGGTTGGGCGCTGTTTGCTGCAACACTGGCCTGGATTGGTCTGCAATGGTTTGAGTTTCGCAAGGCGCAGACGTGGGCGGCCAGGCCGCTGCGGCCGCCCGCCAATGCCAATCGCAGTTGGTATGCGCTGAGCATCACCCCCTATCGCATGTTGCAACGTGAGCGCGTTCGCTCGCGTCAGTTCATGACGCGCCTACGCGAGGTGATGGCCCTGGTGGAAGTAATTCCCGATGCGGTGATCATCTTGAATGAAACCGGCGAAATCGAAGGTTTCAACGCGGCTGCACAGCGTCTGTTGCACCTAAAAGAGAGTGACCGCGGCATTGGCCTTGCCGCGGTGGTACGCAGCCCGGATTTTGTCACCTTTCTGCGCGAAGGTGTAAACAACGCGATCCTAGAATTCCCCTCGCCGTTTGACGCAGACAAGACACTTGAGGCGCGCAGTTTTAGCGTCGAAGAAAACCGCTTTGTGGTGCTTGTGCGCGACAACACAGAACTGAATCGCCTGTTAACCATGCGGCAAAACTTTATCGCCAACGTATCACATGAATTGCGCACGCCGTTGACCGTGGTCTCCGGATATTTGGAGACCATTGCTGACGACAGCCAGCCTGACGATTTACGCTTGAGTCTCATCGATCGTCTCACCTCCCCCATCGGACGCATCCGCTCTCTGGTGGACGATCTACTGCTGCTGACACGGCTCGAATCTACCCCCATGCCTGCAGAGTTGGATCCGGTGTCGATGCCGCAACTCATCAGCAACGCTGTGCAGGAGGTACAAGGGCTTGCACACAGTAGAGATCAGATCACCATCAACTGCACATCAAATGCCAAAGTGCTCGGCATCGAAGCGGAGCTGTATAGTGTGTGCGTCAATCTGTTAAGCAATGCGTTACGTTACAGCCAAGAAGGCACGCCGGTTGAGATCAGTTGGCAATTGGTAGATGGGGACACGACCAGCACAGAGGTGGCGTCCGACGCCGCGAGCCAGTCAACGGTCCGCTTGATGGTGAAGGATGCCGGTGTCGGTATCGCCCCCGAACACCTGCATCGCATTACAGAACGATTTTATCGAGTGGATATGGCAGATGCGCGCACCCGTGGCGGCACCGGTCTGGGGTTGGCCATCGTTAAACATGTCTTACGTCGCCACAATTCCGAATTGCACGTCTCCTCCGTGGTGGGTGAAGGCAGCGAGTTTTACTGTGACTTCACCGCCGCAAAGCTCACTGACCTCGCCGCCGAATCCAAGTTGTTAGACAACCAGTCTTCACAAGCACATGCGCAAGCATAACTCGCCTGGCTTATCCATCACCTTCATCGCCGGGCTGTTGACAATCCTAACTGCTTGCAGCGATGAACCGCCGCGTGATCTTGAACTGCGCGGACACCCAGCACAGGCCGTACAGCCCGTGCCGCTAGAACTGAACCAACCCAGCCCAGATTCAGCAGTGTCGGCGCTGCACCCCTACGTAAGAATGTCGGGATTATCAGGCACCTTAAGCAGCGCCGGCTCGGATACGTTGTCCAACCTAATGACTTTGTGGTCTGACAGCTTTAAACGCGTTTATCCCAGCGTAAACATCCAAGTCCAAGCAGCCGGCTCATCAACCGCACCCCCCGCGCTCAGCGAAGGTACGGCTAATTTTGGCCCCATGAGCCGCGCGTTTAAGGACAATGAAATCGAAGCGTTTGAGCAACGTTTTGGCTACAAGCCAACCGCTATACGCGTGGCGATTGATGCGGTTGCGGTCTACGTGCACAAAGATAATCCTTTGCAGGAAATCACGATTGAACAAATCGACGCCATATTTTCCGTCACCCGACGCTGTGGAAGTCGCAGGGACATCGCGTTATGGGGAGATCTGGGCTTGACTGGCGGTTGGCAAGAGCGGCCGATCCAAATCTACGGGCGTAACTCAGTGTCCGGGACCTACGGCTACTTTAAGAGTGTGGCGCTGTGCGCCGGTGACTACAAAAACTCCCTCAACGAACAGCCCGGCTCCGCATCAGTGGTGCAAGCCGTGGCGTCGTCGCTGAATGCGGTGGGATATTCAGGCATCGGCTACCGCACATCTGGGGTCAAGGCGTTACGAGTGGGGCGACATGGCGCTAACCCGGTGAGCGCCAATATTGCCAGCGCCGCAGACGGCAGTTATCCATTGTCACGATTCTTCTATATCTACGTAAACAAACCGCCCAATCAACCCCTATTACCACTGGAACGTGAGTTTGTCCGCTTTGCGTTGTCTAGCGAAGGCCAGGCCATCGTCAGCAAAGATGGCTACATCCCGGTGTCACCACAAATCGCGTACCGTGAGTTGCAAAAGCTTATCTAGTGGTAACTCCGGCTGAACAAAAGGGGGTGATACCCCATACGCTGAGTGCCGACCGGAGCGCACGTAAACGTGCTTTGTTGGATCAGGCTGTGCGCTACTTGGTTACCACCGGCGGCATCACTGTCCTGGCTGCAGTGGTGTTGATTTTTGTGTACTTACTTTGGACGGTGGCGCCAGCTTTTGCGCCTGCGTCCATTACACCCTCACACCAACTGTCGGTACTACCGCGTTCTGCCGCGTTGGTGGACATCAGCGAAAGTGGCGAAGTTGCCCTACGGATTTCCACGGACGGGGTGATTGAATTTTATGAGGTGCAACAAGGCACACCCTTAGCCGCATACGACCTTGGTGTACCCATAAGCAAAGCACAGCGCGTCTATCCCACGCTAAATAGATATGCCCTGCTGGACACCACCAACCGCTTGTGGCTCGTGCAAACCGACTTCGAAGTTGTCTTTGAAGGAAACGTGCGCAAGGTTGTGCCGCGCCTGGAGCCGGCTTTTGGCCAACAACCCATCGCCTTGGGTGCCACCGCAGCGTTTGACGCCCATCTGGCAAACGACACCCTGACCATTGCCAGTGTGGATGGCGCACGCCTATCACTCCTACGCTACACCAACGTAGAAGCAGGCTTTCCATTGCTCGACGCCAGCGAAACCAGCTATCTACACGAATCACCGATTGCTCACGCCTACTTGGGGCCGCGCAACGAGTGGATTTTCCTACAAAGTGAAAACAACAGCCTACACGTAGTGGGCATTCGCGACTTCACCCACATCGAAACAATTTTTCAAACACAGTTGGGGGCACCGGAGCGGCGCGTTACTGCGCTAACGCCTTTGCTCGGCCGCCAATCCATTATGGTAGCCGACGACCGTGGCAGCCTGGCGCAATGGTCCGTCGTGCGTGACAGTCTGGGCTTTAGATTACAACCCATTCGAAGCTTTGAACTGCAACATGGCGTTCACACACTCCTTGCCGAACCTCGACGCAAAGGTGTTTTTGCAGCCACTGGCGACGGTCACCTGCACCTGCTTTACCCCGCCGCGGGTAATATCGTCGCAGAACAAGCAGCAACCATGACAAGCCCTGTGGTCAGCGCTATTTCTCCGCGCGCAGACCTGCTCCTTGCCAGCCCTGCTGCGGACCGGCTGACGCTTTATCAACTCCACAATGAGCACCCTGAGCTGTCTTTTTCCGCGTTGTGGAGGCAGGTGTGGTACGAAGGATACGCCGCGCCTGTGTACAGCTGGCAATCATCCTCCGCCGACAACGACTTTGAACCCAAATTTTCACTGGTGCCGCTGTTATTCGGTACCTTAAAAGCGGCGTTTTATGCCCTGCTGTTTGCTCTGCCGCTTGCCATCATGGGGGCCATCTATACAGCTTATTTTATGGCCCCTGAATTGCGCGCTTGGATCAAGCCCGGCATAGAGATCATGGCAGCGCTGCCGACGGTGATTCTCGGTTTTATCGGTGGGCTTTGGTTGGCGCCCATCATTGAAAGCGAGTTGGCCAGCGTGTTAACAGCGTTTATTGCTGTTCCGTTGGCTCTTTTGTCAGTCGCAGTCGCTTGGTCCGCCACACCGCCATCGATACGGCGGCGCGTACCGGGTGGGTTTGCGTTAGTGGTGATCCCCGCCATCATTGTCTCCGTAAGCCTTTCCTTTCAGCTTGGTCCGGTGTTTGAGAATCTGTTTTTCTTTGGCGATAGCCGCGCGTGGCTGCGAGAGGTGGCCGGGCTCGACTACGCGCAACGTAATGCCTTGGTGGTTGGTATGGTCATGGGCCTGGCGGTCATACCCCCCATCTTTTCCATCGCCGAGGATGCCATCCATGGCGTGCCGCAGCATCTGATTAATGGCTCCCTGGCCTTGGGGGCCACGCCATGGCAAACCTTGACCCAAGTGGTGTTGTTGACCGCCGGGCCCGGAATCTTCGCCGCCGTAATGGTGGGGGTTGGCCGCGCGGTTGGCGAAACCATGATTGTGCTGATGGCAACGGGTAACACCCCCATCATGGACATCAACATTTTTGAGGGGATGCGCACGTTTGCGGCCAACATCGCCGTGGAGCTGCCGGAAACGGAAGTCGACAGCTCACACTACCGAATCTTGTTTCTCACCGCCCTGGTATTGTTTGTGATCACCTTCGCCTTTAACACCATGGCTGAGATTGTGCGCGAACGCCTGCGCAGCCACTACGGTCGGCTGTAGTCGCAATGCAAGCCACACCCACCACAAACCTGAGACGCCCTAACCACTGGTTTGATGCCAACGAAATCTGGGTGTGGCTGAACGCAGGCGCGCTGGCTCTCAGCGTTTGTACGGTGGCCTTCATCTTGCTGCTGATTGCGTTTAATGGCCTGACACATTTTTGGCCGCAGCCACTATATGAGATCACTTATCGCGACGCAGATGACCGCAGCGTCACATTGATTGGGCAACGCGTAGAAACCGACACGCTGTCACGCACGCAGTTTACGGAAGCCGGCGGGGATGCCTCACGCTTGCCTGAAAACGCCAACCAAGTGGAACGATGGTTGTTTAAAACCGGCAATCGGCGCCTGAATCCGCCGGATTTTCGTTGGGTATATCGTCACGACATCATCACCCAAGCGCAACCTGAAACATTGACCAGCATTGAGCGAGTGGAATGGGGATATGCATTCGGACGAATCGAGGCGTTGCGATTTTTGAGCAATGAAACGCCCGGGGCACCACTTTCTGCTGTCACCGGTGCAGAGCTGCAGCCCGTTTTGCAAAGCACGTTACAGCGCCTGAATGACACCCGCGATGCTATAGCAACACTGGAAAGTGGCACCATCAAACAGATCAGCAGCGAGCTGCAGGCTTTACGTCTGCAGCAACGCGCCATGCAACTATCGGCGTCTGCCGACGCCACCAACCGACAGGCTCAACTCAGAGCAGAAGAACAAATACTGCTGCAGACCTATGCGGAACAGGAGACCATTTTAAGCGGCTTGTTATCGAGTTTGGCCGGCAGTGAGTTGTTAGTACAGATCCAAAACGGACAGCAACACACCATTGATCTGGCCGACACCTTGCGGGTGAGCTATCCCAACCGTATGGGTTTCGTCGACAAAGCCGTTCAGTTCACCAGCAACATTTGGCGTTTTCTCAGCGAAGATCCACGCGAAGCCAATACCGAAGGCGGTGTGTTTCCAGCTATTTTTGGTACGGTGTTGATGGTCTTGTTAATGAGCGTGGTGGTCACCCCAATAGGTGTCATTACAGCGGTGTATCTGCATGAATACGCCACGCGAGGCCCGCTCATACGCGTGCTGCGAATCGCAATCAGCAATTTGGCCGGGGTACCGTCCATCGTGTACGGCGTGTTTGGGTTAGGCTTTTTTGTCTACTTCCTCGGTGGCAATATCGATCAGCTGTTTTACCAAGCGGCACTGCCAGCGCCGACGTTTGGCACACCTGGTTTGTTCTGGGCATCGTTGACGCTAGCCCTGTTAACCGTACCGGTGGTGATTGTATCGACGGAAGAAGGCTTGGCGCGCATCCCCATGGCTCTTCGTGAGGGCAGCTTGGCGCTAGGCGCAACCCGCGCGGAAACATTGCTGCAAGTCGTCTTACCCATGGCTTCTCCGGCAATCCTCACCGGCGTCATCCTGGCGGTGGCGCGTGCGGCCGGTGAAGTGGCGCCGTTGATGCTGGTGGGTGTGGTTAAACTTGCACCCGCGCTACCAATTGATGGTGAGTTCCCGTTTTTGCACCTCGACCGCAAGTTCATGCATTTAGGCTTTCACATTTATGATGTGGGTTTCCAAAGTCCTAATGTAGAAGCCGCTAGGCCGCTGGTCTATGCCACAGCGCTGTTGCTGATTACCATCATCGTCAGTCTTAACCTGGCCGCCATCACCCTGCGTCACCGCCTAGAGCAACGGTATCGCAGCTTCGAGTAACCACTTCCGGCAACCACACACTAAGAAATGTCCGAGCAAACAGATACCCCATCCGCCTCGCCGCCACCCACCGAGATCGGGTTACGTGTACGTGACCTGAGTTTGAGTTATGACAACACCACGGCGCTCAAGCGCATCAACGTGGAAATTCCAAAACACCACGTGACAGCGTTTATTGGTCCATCCGGCTGCGGCAAATCCACGTTGCTGCGTTGTTTCAATCGCATGAATGACCTCATCGAAGGCGTCGAGATCAACGGCACCATCGAGCTTGAAGGTGAGGATGTCTACGCCGCAGACGTCGATGTGGCGGAGTTGCGGCGTCGGGTGGGGATGGTATTTCAGCGCCCCAACCCCTTCCCCAAGTCGATTTACGAAAACGTCGCCTACGGCCTGAAGATTCAAGGGGAGGCTTCCACCGCATCGCTTGACGAACGCGTGGAATGGGCGCTGCGCAGCGCTGCCTTATGGGAAGAGGTACGCGACCGCCTGGATGAATCGGCGCTAAGCTTATCCGGCGGGCAGCAACAACGCCTGGTCATCGCCCGAGCCATCGCCGTACAACCGTCGGTGCTCCTCCTCGACGAACCCGCTTCTGCGCTGGATCCAATCTCAACCCTCAAAATTGAAGAGCTGGTGCACCAGTTGAAGAGCGACTACACCATAGTCATCGTCACTCACAACATGCAGCAGGCTGCGCGCGTCTCCGATTTCACTGCTTTTCTCAATCTAGGTGAATTGGTTGAGTACGGCGAAACTGACACAATATTCCGCTACCCTAAGGAAAAGAGTACCGAAGACTACATCACGGGTCGCTACGGCTGACAGCTATCTGCCTGAGCTACCCGCACAAGGCAGCCATGAGCAGGCACATATCTGAACAGTACGACCTAGAATTAGGCGCAATCCGCGACCAACTCATGGAGATGGGTGGCTTGGTGGAACAACAGGTCCAAGATGCCGGTGCCGCCTACGTCACGCATGATATGTCCATGGCACAAGAGGTGCGGCAACGGGAACGTCGCTTGAACGCCATGGAAATTGCGCTCGATGATCAATGTGTTGCCATTATCGCCCGCCGTCAGCCTGCCGCCAGTGATCTCCGCAACGTTATCGGCGTGATGAAAGCCATTACCGATTTGGAACGCGTCGGCGATGAAGCCAACCGAATTGCAAAAATGACCCTTCAGATTCTGGATCAGGGTATTCCAGCCCACCAATACGGCGATTTACGCGGCATGCACCAAAGCGTTATTGCTATGTTAAACAGTGCTTTAGATGCCTTTGCTAGAGTGAATCCTGAGGCGGCGGCGGAGGTCATCAAGGCGGACGAAGCGGTGGACGATGCTTATGATGCCATTGTCGCACGGTGCACCGAAGACATGTCTGCACAGCCTGAAGAAATTAAGCACCTGCTCACCACCATTTGGGTCGCACGCTCCTTTGAGCGGATTGGGGATCATGCCAAAAACATGTGCGAATACGTGATCTTCCAAGTCCAGGGTCGTGATGTGCGACATCAGTCGAAGTCTAGCTTGTGAAACACCGCCCGCATGCTTAACCAAGCGACGACGACTCAACCTGCTTGCGGCAATGCAGCAACGCTCGTAACATGCGCGCCTCGCATGCCCAGGTGTTGGAACTGGTAGACAAGCTGGATTTAGGTTCCAGTGCCCAAGTGGCGTGAGGGTTCGACTCCCTCCCTGGGCACCACATATGCGATTGAGATTTGCCCGGGTGGTGAAATTGGTAGACACAAGGGACTTAAAATCCCTCGAAGGTAACTTCGTGCCGGTTCGAGTCCGGCTCCGGGCACCAGTCAGTCGCCCCTTGAGGGGCGACTTTAGCGAGTTTCCGCCGTTGGCGGAAACGTCGTCTACCATCTCGTAGGTCCCCAGGTTCTTTTTGGTTCGTGTTTTGCTTGCTACGTTCTGTCTGGGCACCATGTCAGTCGCCCTTGAGGGCGACTTTATCGAGTTTCCGCCGTTGGCGGAAACGTCGTCTACCATCTGTTGTATCCCCAACCTCTTAGCTGATCCGCCCTACACTAGGCCACACAGTTGCGTCCTTTGCTTTTTGCTTCATACATGGCCGTGTCGCTGGCTTTGATCAACGCGCCTAAACTCTCCCAGCCTTGATGACTACCGGCAATACCGATACTTGCGCTTAAACGGAGTTCGGTACCGTCCTCTAGATAGAAGGGATTTTCATCGATCGTCGTGCGGATCCGCTCCGCAATCATACTGGCGTGTTGCGGACCACAACCGGGCAGACCCACCAAAAACTCCTCACCCCCGTAACGCCCCAACGTATCTGTGGGTCGTAGGGTTTGGCTGATGGTGTCTGCGATGTGTTTTAGCACCTGATCACCGACGTCGTGTCCGTGGCTATCGTTGACTTGTTTGAAGTGATCCACATCGACAAATAGCAGGGTCAGATTCTCACCGTTTTGCGAACGCTCAAATAGCATCTCTAACTCCTGCACCACCATGTAGCGGTTGGCGATGCCGGTCACCGGATCGTTGGTGGCCATTTCTTTGAGTTGCTGTTGGGTGCGGAACAATTTCTCCTCCGCCTTGATGCGAGAGGTGTTGTTTTGGTGGGCGGCTATCAATGTGCCCAAAGCGTTTAGCAGAGGTTTGATTTGTTGCGCCAATTCGTCGTCATAGCCGCCTTTACGATTGGCGATACCCGCCATGCCTAGAAACTTGTACCCCGAGTAGATGGGTAGACCCATGTAAGACTTAAGCGGCGGATGCCCCTTGGGTAATCCACCGCGGCGATGGTCTTGCATAGGGTCATTGGCAATCAAACGTTGGCCGGAGCGTATGGTGACCCCAAACAAGGTGTCCAAGTTGGTGAACTCCAAGCCTCTAGCAATGTTCTCACGGTAGAATTTGCGTGTTTCGTGATTCCAAGCGATGTTGGTAATGGCATGGGTTTTTAAGTATGGCAAGTCGTTACTGTGCAAGATCTCACCAATGAAGCCGTAGGCGCTGTCGGTCACGCTCAACAGGTCCGCCAACGCACCATCAAATACTTCGAGCGTAGACAAGCCATCGCTGATCACGTTACCCAACGCCTGATTCACAGCACGCATGATCTTTTCGTTCGTTTTTATGCGCGCTTCGTATTCCCGCCGCTCGGTAATGTCGCGCAACATGCCAACAAACATGGTCTGGCCGCTGATTTCCGCCGGGGTAACCGCAATCTCTAACGGTACCGACGTGCCGTCTTTGTGTTTGGCTTCTACTTCACGACCACGCCCCATTACGGTGGATCCGTCGGAGTGTTTAAAGTGGGCCAGATAACGGTTGTGATGCTCACGATCATCGCCGCTCATGAGCACGTTCACATTTTTGCCCAGCAATTCATCCTCGCGATATCCGAGGATGCCCTCAACGGCATTGTTCGCACGCTGTATGGTGCCTTGTGAATCAATGATGATGACGCCGTCGATCAGGGTATCGACAATCTTGCGAAACTCCGAGCGTGGCATCTGCACGCCGGGGGTTGCCGTGGCATCAACGGCCCGCAGCTCAACTGGTTTGCTCAAAGGGACTTCTCCGTGTCCGAAGGCAACTAAGCGCAGGATCATATCGTCAATTTTTCAGCCGAATAGTGCATTTGTACTAATTCGAGGACCAAGTCCCAAATAAGCTCCATTTTCTTGGCTGATCGGACCAACCCCAGTCCTCTAGCGAACGGCTATGCTAGTATGCCGCGCACTTCCACCCAGGCGCCGCACCTGCAACTCATCTAAAAAACTGATGGAATACATCCTTACGTTTTCCTGTCCAGACCAAATCGGCTTGGTACGCTCGGTGTCCAGCTGGCTGTTTGAGCTGGACTGCAACATTCTCGACAGCGACCAGTACGGTGACCCTGACTCTGGCTTGTTTTTCATGCGTGTACATTTTGCGGGAAATGAGCCGCTAGACAGGCTCAATCATGGATTTGCTGAAATCGCCCGTATGCACAACATGCACGGCGAGATATGGCCCGTTAACAAGCGGCCCAATGTCCTCATTATGGTCAGTAAACTAGACCACTGCCTGGTGGATCTTTTATATCGAACCCGCAATGGCGAGCTGCCCATTGAGGTGAATGCGGTGGTTTCCAATCACCGCGACGCCTACCCGCTGGCGGCCAACCAAGACATCGACTTTCTACATCTGCCGATCAACGAGCAAAACAAGGCTCAACAAGAAGCCAAACTGTTGGAAGAGATAACGCGCCGCGCCATCGATTTTGTGGTTCTGGCCAGATACATGCAAGTGCTCTCGCCTGCGGTGTGTGAAGCCATGCCCGGCCGCATCATCAACATTCATCACTCGTTCCTACCGAGTTTTAAAGGCGGACGCCCCTACCACCAAGCGCATGCCAAAGGGGTTAAGCTGATTGGCGCCACCGCCCATTACGTCACCGCGGACTTGGACGAAGGCCCGATCATCGAGCAGGGCATCGAACGGGTGGATCATCGCATGTCGCCCCAGCAGTTGGTGGCCGTGGGGCGCGACATCGAACGTATGGTGCTGGCCAAAGCGGTGCGTTATCAGGCTGAGCACCGTGTACTGCTGAATCAAGGCAAAACCGTCGTTTTTCAATAAACATAGCGCGGCAAACGGGATCCAACAATAGCGCTGAAACGTGACCATTCTCCAAATTTGCCATCTGCATCACAGTGACCCGCCAGCCGGCTTCCTACAATGCCGGTATGAATATATTGCTGCTCCTCACTACACTGTCGCTCGGTCTGTCCGAGAGTATTGAAGCTCGCCTTCCCCAAGACCCGGGGATGGTCTACACCGTCGGGTTCCAACATGACGGCGTCAACATCGGCTTAGACTGGAAAGATCGCAAGATTGTGCCCGAGCGAGCCTGCCGCAAAGCGTCGCGTACAGATCGCCCACAATGCCAGCAAGCTGCTATCGACTGGCTGCAAGACGAATGTGCGTGGTATGAAACCAAGGGGGAACTCACTCCCAAACAAGCAGACATGCAAACTGCAGTCTGTGAAGGTGCACAGGCACTGGCAAACTTCTTCAGCGCCCAACAGCTGGCCGACCGCTAAGCCAAACCCTCTCTACCGCGCTTATCCAACGCGGAACTTTCATCCTGTAGGAACCTTGTTCCTCAGTGTATCCGCATGTCAGGGCGTATAGAATCCGCCGCGCGCGGCCACCACTTTTAGTAGATCTTCACCGCGCTTCGTTGGGGGCGAAATGCAGTTAACTGAAATACTCATGGTCGTGGGATTTACCCTGGCCGCTTTTTCGGTTGTCTCTAACGATTCCATTCAAACCCTCGGTACCTTTTTGGCCGCCAACGCCAAACGCGCTTGGTGGCAGCTCTGGATCTTCGCCTCCGGCATTCTGGTCATTGTGCTGTGGTACGGCTGGTTGATGAACGACGGCGACCCCTCCTACGGGCGGTTGAACAAATTTCCGGAGCCGGTGGACGGTGTGTCCTGGTTGCACGTCTTAGCGCCATTTGTGCTGTTGCTGCTTACCCGTTTTGGGATCCCCGTCAGCACCACCTTCTTGGTCCTCAGCGTATTTGCACCGCAAAACATCGAATCTATGCTGATGAAGTCGGCACTCGGGTACGTGGTGGCATTTGGCGTGGCATTGTTACTGTACCTGCTGATTCGACGCATCGTGCAGTACCTGATGGATACCGTTGATCAAGAGGCACCCACCTATTGGGTCATATTGCAGTGGGCGTCAACCGCGTTTCTGTGGAGTCAATGGCTCATCCAAGATCTGGCAAACATCTTTGTGTTTTTGCCGCGAGATCTTTCCATCAATTGGATCGCTTTCGGAACCATCCTACTGGTGCTCATGCAAGGGGTCATTTTTTATCAAGCCGGCGGGCGCATCCAGCAGATTGTCACGTCCAAAACCAACGTCAATGACATTCGCTCGGCGACCATCATCGACTTCGTTTATGGGCTGATCCTATTGGTCTTTAAGGAGTGGAGCGACATGCCGATGAGCACCACTTGGGTGTTTCTAGGTTTGCTGGCCGGACGGGAAATTGCCATCTCGATGTTGATGAAAGACCGAACTTTACAGCATTCAGCGGTACTCATCGGCAAAGACGCCGCGAAAGCCGGCGCTGGGTTGGTCGTTAGCATGGCGCTGGCCGGTGGGGCCATTTGGTTGGGGATTGGCTGAGTGCTGGGCCGAAGAGAAGAAAAGAAAAACTCGCCCTATTCTGTTTAAGTTTTTCTTTTCTTTCTTCTTCTCTCTTCGTCTCTCTTCGCCTTATTTCTTCTGGTAGCCGGGGCCTATTCGCGGCCGCTGTTGTACGCGGTGAGTTCGTACCCGCGGTTCATCATACATTGCTTGTAGACAGCAAACGTCTCGCTATCAGCCGCAAAGGTATCATCGCTGGCCACCGCGCTGGCATTTGCCTGACAGCGAGCATGATCGTTGCGGTATTGGACTTCTGTGGCTGCATTGGTGGATTCCCAACGATGGGTCGGGGTGTTTTGGTTTGAGGTGTTAGCGCAACCGGCGGCAATGCCAGCTAACAATAAGATGGTAAGGGTCTGCTTCATACTTCTACTCCAATTTATACCTTGAAAGATCTGCCTCGGCGATAGCTTCTGTCTCTGCAACGCTCTATGTCGTTGTACCTATGAGAGATCTTGCATGCCCAGACGAGTCCAAAATTTCACTCTAGGTGTCGTTCAAGTGTGCTCCTCTCAGCGGCTATTAGGATATATTTACCTAATATTTTTGCAAGTCCATTTAGGAATAACGCTTAGCCTATCTAGGAATATACGACCTAAGGATTATTGCTCCGTAGGGTAAAATTTCCGTAGGCAATTATTGCCTAACTATCTGAATTAGCACAACTTTTATGTTACAGATTTATGACACTTTCGTCAGAATCGCACTCCGAACTTGATCCAAAACAAAAAAACAAAAAAATCCTATGGAACAATATTCCTAAGCTGAGTAGCATTCTGCTACGCAAAATTGGATTCGGCCGTGCAGTCTGAAAGCACCGAAATTAAAGACCAAAAACATCATTCAGATGCCGAGCCAGCCATCGAGACGGACGATAAGAAGAGTGCCGCCAGAAGCGAGCGACGTCGAGCGAGCGAAGAAAGCGAAGAAGATGGTTCCGCTGACAGCAAATCCAGCGGTGACAAAAAGGACGACAAGAAAAAAGGCAGTGGTATGAAGAAGTACCCACCCACGCCGGAAGAGTTGCGTGAATGGATGGACCGCAAAGGTTTGTCCAACAAAGATGTCGCCAAAGCGCTGCGCTTATCCGATGGCAGAGTCGTCAGGTTTTGGACCTCCAAAAAAGACCCGCGGCCCATTCCCTACCCCAGCTGGTACACATTGCGGCATAAGTTCGGCAAATAGGCTGTTGGCCTATCCCATTTCTACTGTTTTCCCGTTAGAATGCGCCCCCTTTGCGGCTGGGTGGCAGAGTGGTTATGCAGCGGACTGCAACTCCGTGTACACCGGTTCGACTCCGGTCTCAGCCTCCATTAATCTCCTCTCGCTCGCGTTAGCACGCCAAAAAGCGTAACGCTCAAGGTGGATCGCTGCGACGCTTAGCACCCTGTAACCCAGCTTTTAACGCCGGCCATGCCGCCATCAGGTAGATGCACATCGACCACAGGGTCATAAATGCTGCGACGTACAACAACACGTAGCTACCCACTACCCAAATAGCCTCCATATTCGGCGGATAAGCCAGCAGCATGAAAATCGCTATCATCTGCACCGTGGTCTTCACCTTGCCTAACACGCTCACCGCCACCGCACCGGAGCTGTTCATTTCCGCCATCCACTCGCGCAAGGCGCTGATGACAATCTCCCGGCCGACAATGATCAAGGCCGGCAACGTGAGCCAGATGTTATGGTGTTGGGCAATCAGTAATACCAAGGCGCTGACCACAATGAGTTTATCCGCCACCGGGTCAAGAAAGGCGCCAAATGGGGTGGTTTGATTCAGACGTCTGGCCAGATAGCCGTCTAACCAATCAGTGAAGGCCGCCAGGCCAAAGAAGACCGCGGCCAACACATAGGTCCACTGTCCTGGAATGAGATAAATCAGCACAAACACCGGGATCAGGAAAATCCGCGCCAAAGTTATGATGTTTGGTAGATTCATACCCACAAGCACCAACTTGCCGACCCGTTACTGATGCATCGAGCCATAGATCTGCTCCGCCAGGCGGCGATTGATGCCGGGCACTTTGGCCAACTCCTCGATACTGGCCCCTTTTATCCCTGCCAAACCACCAAAATGGGTCAGCAGTTCCTTGCGCCGCTTTGGGCCGACGCCTGGTATCTCCTCCAATTCGGATTGCTGACGTTTCTTTTGACGCCGTTGACGATGCCCGGTGATGGCAAAACGGTGTGCTTCATCTCTAATGTGCTGCAGTAGCAACGCCGCGCTGGACGTTCCTTCAATACGGACTTCCTCACCGTCTAGGAAAAAACGCTCCAGACCTGCGCGTCGATCCGGGCCTTTGGCAATCCCCAAAATCTGCACGTCTTGGACATCATGCGCTGCAAGGACCTCCACCGCCTTGGCAACCTGACCTGGGCCACCATCGATCACCAGAATGTCCGGCAGTTTGGCTTCACCCTCTTTTAGGCGCCTATAGCGACGCGTCAGCGCTTGTTCCATCGCCGCATAGTCATCGCCAGGGGTAATGCCTGCAATATTGAAGCGGCGGTAATCGGACTTTAGCGGACCATTGGTGTCGAACACGACGCAACTGGCGACCGTCGCCTCACCCATAGTGTGGCTGATGTCAAAACACTCCAAACGCTCTGGCATAGTCTCCAATTGCAGTGCTTCTTGCAGATCAACAAAGCGTGCAAACATATTGCGGCGGTCAGCCAGGTAGGTCTGTAGACTCATCGCCGCGTTTTCCAACGCCAAAGCCAACCACCGCGCGCGTTGGCCACGCACATCTTTAAGTATTTGCACCCGGCGACCGGATTGCTCGCTGAGCGCTTCCGCTAACAGATCCCGATCTTCTCCTACGTGGGACGCGACCACCAGTTTCGGCACATCCCGGCTTTTGCCGGCGAGGTAGTATTGGGAAAGAAAGGCTTCAAGCAGTTCATCGGCCGGCATATCCAGCTCATTTTTCGGATAGAACGCGCGTTGCCCCCACATACGGCCATTACGAATGAACATAGCTTGGATGCAGTTGGAACCGCTTTGCGTAGCTAAGCCAAAGACGTCCACGTCGCCACCCTCGCCGTGCACATATTGGCTTTCTTGCACTTTGCGCAGGTGGGTAATCTGATCCCGCAGGCTGGCGGCTTTTTCGAATTCGAGGTCTGCGGCTGCAGCATCCATTTTGCGCTTGAAGGTATCCAGTACCGCCTGGCTTTTACCTTCCAAGAACATCACCGCCAACTCCACGTCTTCACGGTAGGCTTGCGTGTCGATCAAACCCACGCACGGCGCACTGCACCGCTGTATCTGATACTGCAAACAAGGACGCGAACGGTTTTTGAAATAGCTGTCATCGCAGTGGCGCAAGCGAAACAGCTTCTGCAGGATGTTAAGGCTGTCGCGCACCGCATAAGCAGAAGGAAAGGGGCCAAAGTAACGACCGCCTTTGCGCTTAGCGCCGCGGTGGAAAGTGAGGCGCGGGTAGTCTTTGTGTTCCGTCAGATAGATATAGGGGTATGACTTGTCATCGCGTAAGACGATGTTGTACGGGGGCCGCTCCTGTTTGATGAGGCTTTGTTCGAGCAGCAAGGCTTCCGTTTCACTTTGCGTGACAGTGACCTGTATATCCTCGATCTTAGCCACCAACGCCATGGTTTTTGCTTGTAAACCCGAAGCACGGAAGTAACTGGTCACGCGGTTTTTCAGGTTTCGCGCTTTACCCACGTACAGCACCTCCCCTTCTGCCCCAATCATGCGGTACACACCGGGCTTTTTGGTTAGGGTCTTGAGGAACGATTCCGCGTCAAACGCAGGCGCTGCACTGGCTTCGGACATGGCGGCACTATAGCGTTACCCGCGCCAGAAACAACACCGCCCGCACAAATTGTCGGTTCGGCTAAACCCCGAGACTCATTTGCGCGCGTTGCAGCACAGTATCGAACATAACCGGTGTCAGACGTCGCGTATTTACGTTTAACCGACTGGGGTGGAAGCTCGCCAGCAACGTCAGCTGCGGATGTACCTGGCACTCGGCGCCGTGCGCAAAGGTATGCTTGACACTCAACGCGCGACACACGACACGATGTGCCACCCCACCAAGGGTCAGCACCACACGAGGTTTACGCACACCGGGAGAATAGAATTGCTGCAGCTCAGTGCGCAGGTAACCCAGGCAGGTGTTGATCTCAGCAGTTGTGGGTGCGTTGTCCGGCGGTAAACACTTAACCACGTTCGTGATACGGGTGTTTAACAGTTTTGCTCGCTGCGGGTCTGCACTGGTGGCCAGGTTGTGCCGGGCAAGACCGGCAAACAAAAAGTCCCCACTGGCATCCCCAACAAACGCGCGTCCGCTCCGTGCAGCGCCGTGCAAACCCGGCGCCAAACCCACCACCAGTAACCTTGCGCGAGGATCGCCCCAGGCGCCCACCGGGGCAGCATGGTATCCGGGGTAGCGCAGCCGCACCTCTTTGTGTTTGGCCACCAAACGCGAGCAGCGTCGGCAAGCGGGCAGGCTGGCGAGTGAATAGGTCATCGGCAACGAGGTTACGCGGTGTGGCTTAAAGCAGCAGCGGCCACCGCGCGCGGAGCGGCCGCGGGCCCCTTATGCACTGTGGAGACCATGCCATGTTGCACCGCCAGTAAAACCAACTCCACATCGCTGGAAATGTTCAACTTGTCAAAAATACGATAGCGGTAGCTGTTCACCGTCTTCGGAGACAAGTGTAGGCTGCCCGAGATTTCGCTCACCTTCTGACACCCCACCACCATCATCATGATCTGCATCTCGCGATGAGAAAGCACCGCAAATGGGCTCTCGACATGTTCATCATAAGCGTAGCTGGCCAGGTCTTGGGCAATCTCATTGCATACATAACGTTTCCCCGCAAACACACGTCGCACCGCAAGTTCTAACTCCGCCAAGTCGATGTTCTTAGTGAGGTAACCCTTAGCCCCGGCTTTAAGCATCTGCGCGGGAAACGGTGGCTCAGCACACGCGGTGAGCGCAATCACCGCGCTGGAGGTTTCTTGTTGGGCGATGCGCTGCGTCGCTTCCAGACCGCCCATACCAGGCATGATGATATCCATAAAGACGATATCAGGTTGCAGCTTACGCGCCTGCTGCACCGCTTGCTCGCCGGTAGCTGCCTCCCCCACCACCTGCACATTGCTGATGGCGTTTAACAAACCGCACAAAGCCTTGCGTATCAGCGTGTGATCGTCGGCTACAACAACTCTTATCATGTCATCCCCCGTTGGTGATTTGCTTGTCAGTACAGGCAACATAAGGGGGGTGTTCTACCGGGACAATCACCCAGGGGTGAATTCAGGCTAACTTTCAGGAAATTTCCATAGTGCAATATCCTGGTGATATCACCCGTTAGCCGGTAAACGCTTGCAGGCCCGTAAGCGCGCGTCCCAAGATTAAGGCGTGTATGTCGTGGGTGCCTTCGTAAGTGTTGACGGTTTCCAGATTCATGACGTGGCGAATGACGTGGAATTCGTCGGCAATACCGTTACCGCCGTGCATGTCGCGAGCGGTGCGCGCCACCTCCAACGCTTTGCCGCAGTTGTTGCGCTTCATCAAAGAGATCACCTCGATGGGCAACGTGCCTTCGTCAAACATGCGCCCCATGCGTAAACAGCTCTGCAGGCCCAAGGTGATCTCTGTTTGCATGTCGGCGAGCTTTTTTTGCACCAGTTGGTTGGCGGCCAGGGGGCGGCCAAATTGTTTGCGTTCCACGGTGTAGGTGCGGGCCGCATGCCAGCAGAACTCGGCCGCCCCCATGGCACCCCAGGCAATGCCGTAACGCGCACGGTTTAAACATCCAAACGGCCCACCTAAACCGCGCCCTTCCGGCAACAGATTTTCTTCCGGGACAAATACCTCATCGAGGACAATTTCGCCGGTGATAGAAGCACGTAAGCTCATCTTGCCTTCAATCTTTGGCGTGCTGAAACCCTCAAAACCTCGCTCCACAATAAAACCGCGTATTTCCCCTTCCAGTTTGGCCCACACCACAGCGAGATCCGCGATCGGAGAATTGGTGATCCACATTTTGGCGCCATTCAGTACGTAACCGCCGTCCACCGGTTTGGCATTGGTCACCATGCTACCCGGATCTGATCCGTGATCGGGTTCGGTCAGGCCAAAGCAGCCTACCCATTCCCCGGTGGCCAACTTGGGTAAGTACTTCTCGCGTTGGTCTTCATTGCCGTAAGCATGGATCGGATGCATGACTAGAGAAGATTGCACACTCATCGCCGAACGATAGCCCGAATCCACGCGTTCCACTTCGCGAGCCATCAAGCCATAACACACATAGTTTACATTCGAGCAGCCATACTTCTCTGGCAGCGTCGCGCCAAGCATGCCGAGTTCCCCAAACTCATTCATGATCTCTCGATCAAAACTTTCATGGCGGTTGGCCATCAATACCCGCGGCATCAGCTTACCTTGCGCATAGTCGTGTGCACTTTGCTGCACCATGCGCTCCTCTTCGGTGAGCTGTTGTGTCAGCAGCAGCGGGTCTTCCCATGAAAATGGGGCTTTGTCGTTGGCCATGTGTTCGGTCCTATCGTCAACGGTGCGGTTACTAAAAACGGCCGCAAGGCTAAAGCAGCCACCTTCGAACTGCAACGGCTATGCATAGCAGCGTTATAATCGCCGCCGTGTAAACCCGACTGGAAACCATGATGGCCTTAGATCCGGAAACCCTTGCGCAGTTGCTGTCCACCGTGCGTAGGTTTGTTAACGAACGTCTCATTCCGCTGGAAGCGCAAGTGGCAGAAGAAGATCGCATGCCACTTAAGCTGGTGCAAGAGATGCGTGAACTTGGGTTGTTTGGACTGACCATTCCCGAACAGTATGGCGGTTTAGGACTCAACACGGTTGAGGAATGTCAGGTTGTCATGGAGTTGGGGCGCGCAGCACCGGCTTTCCGTTCGGTCATCGGCACCAACAACGGCATCGGTTCTCAAGGCTTGGTTATGGATGGCACCGAGGCACAAAAAACGTACTACCTACCGCGCTTGGCCAGTGGTGAATACATCGGTTCATTTGCGTTAACGGAACCAGACGCCGGCTCTGACGCCGGTGCGGTGAAAACCCGCGCACTTCGCGATGGGGATGACTTCATCATCAATGGCACCAAACGCTACATCACCAATGCGCCGAGCGCACAGCTGTTCACCGTATTTGCCCGCACTGATCAAGATTTGCCCGGCTCACGCGGCGTTTCCGCCTTTTTGGTTGACGCGGGCAGCGCCGGTATCAGCTTGGGCCCGGCCAACAAAAAGATGGGGCAGCAAGGCGCACATGTGTGTGACGTCATGTTTGATGATTGCCGGGTACCTGCGGCGAACATTATTGGCGGCCCGGAAAACCTCAACAAAGGGTTTCAAACCGCGATGAAAACCCTGGACCGCGGTCGTTTGCACATATCTGCCTTATCTGTGGGGTGCGCGCAACGGCTCATCGATATGTCCGTCAACTATGCCACTGAACGTCAGCAGTTTGGCCAAGCCATCGCTGAATTCCAGTTATTACAAGGCATGATGGCCGATAGCCAAGCGGAATGTTACGCCGCGCAGTGTATGGTATTGGATGCCGCACGGCGGCGGGATGAAGGTGAGGCGGTCACCATGTTGGCGTCTTGCGCTAAGTTGTTTGCCACCGAAATGGTCGGGCGCGTCGCGGATCGCGCAGTACAAATTCACGGCGGCGCCGGCTACATGGACGAATATGCTGTATCGCGCTTCTATCGCGATGTTCGTCTGTTCCGAATTTACGAAGGCACCAGCCAAATCCAGCAAGGCATCATCGCGCGCAACCTCATCAAGGCCGCCGGTTAGCTGTGCGGCAAAAACAGGCTGAACGTGGTGCCCTGCCCCAGCTCGGTGCGCACATCCAGGGCGCCGTCTAATTCAGCGGTGAGTTTGAAGGCAACCTGCAACCCGATCCCCTGGTGGTCCCCACCCTTGGTTGAGCGCTTTGCCACAGTCAGGTTCTGCAGCACCTCATCGGTCAGACCGGATCCTGAATCTTGCACAAAAAGTTCTACACCGAGGCGCCCTTCCCGGAACACACTACCGCGTGCCCCTAACGTTACCTCGTCACCAGCCGCACAGGCTTCGATAGCGTTTTTCACCAAGTTGCTGATGATCTGTGTCAGCTTGTCGGCCTGGGTGGTGATGGCGATGGCCTGAGGCGGCAAATTGGTATGCAGCGCTACGCCCTGCTCTGCCGCAATGCCGCTGTGTAGTTCTGCGAGGTTACTGACCCAAGCGCCTAGATCCGTTTCCACGGCCACGCTGTCATCGGGGGTTTCCGTCTGGATTTGTTGTGGCACGTCGCGCGCCCGGGTAAAGACCTCTCCGGCCCGTCGCAGCTCTGCTGCAATCATCTCCAGCTGCTCTACCACTTCCGGGTCCTGCTGTAAGCGCAATTCCAAGATGTGCAAATAGTTGTGCACAATGGCCAAGGGGTTGTTGGCCTCATGCACAATCTCACGCAAGCGTTTATGTTCACTGCTGCGGAACTCTTCCACCAACGCGTTTTGATCGCTTGATGCATCTGTCGGACCACCCGAGACCACTTGCGCAAGATGGGCCGCAATTTCTTCTGCATACAGCTCGGCAGCTGTTTCCACATCGGTATCTTCATCCAAAGCCACCAACAACAGTGCATTCACGTCTGCATGAGGAATGGGTACGGCAAGTGCTTCTTCCGCGGCCAAGAAGCGCAGGAGTTGGCGATCTACAACCGCCAGGTCAGCGCTTTCCCGCAATGCCATGCTGCGCCCGGTACGCACCGCGGCGGCAAGCACTGAGGTTCGACTGTGCAGGCCGATTGCAATTTCGGGTTCAAGCACTAGCTCAAGCGGGCCATCTTCGCGCTGTTGGCACAGCAATAGCGGGGTTGTGTTAAACAAACAGCGGCTGACCAACTGGTGTAGGGCGTTGAACGCGTTGAGGTCTACACACAGACGGAAGCTGGCTGTCATGATGCCAATCTGCTGGCGTAACCAAATGCGGTAAGCCCAATCTACATCGCCTTGCACATCGATTTGCAGTGCTTGTACCAGTTGCTGGCTCGCTGCCTCCGCGGCTTCCAGTAGACCGGCAAAGGTTTGCGCCGACAGCCCCAACAGCATCTCCGCAAGCTCAGCCTCGCGGCCCACTTCCATGGCATCCACCACGGCGAAGATGCGCAGTTCCAAGCTGGCGTCTTCCAACAGCGCGGGGTTGGTGCCGCGGAACTCAATCAGCGCGGCCAGGGCAGGGTCTTGCGCTAGATGCACACCTGAAATGGCCAGCAAGGCGCGTAGACGCGCATTAACGCCGGCACCTGGTCGCAGCGCCTGCCCAGCTTGATCGGCGGCGAAGTGATCAGCCAAGACCTCCGCTAAACACGCCGCCCGTAATACCGCCAGCCATTGGTCAAGACTAAGACGCGCGCTGCCAACCACGGGTAGAACCGCCCAAGCTTGGGATTGCGCCAGGCCATTAAATTCGTCCGCATCGAGCTGACCAATACGCTCGCGCAGCGCTTCCAGATCGGCCGGTAAGTCCAGTAATTTGAGCCAACGAGTGAGGAGATCGGCATCTGCAGACAACAGCAGACACAGCTGGTCGATGTCGCCGCCGGATGGAGCGGCAAGCTGCAGATAGCGATATATGACCGCGTCTGGGGTCACAGCGCCTAGTCTCCCAATGTACTGCCTAATGTGATCACAGCCGCGCTGACCCTGCACAGCGGGTGAGGTGTTGAGGGCCTCTCAATTGCGCCGGGTGTATGCGTCTAAGCATCCGCGTCTGCGCGTTTGCGTGTTCGCATCAACTCGCTCGGCGAAGCGCCATCTTAGCGCTACGCTGTTTGCGTAAGGTTACCTGCCGAAGCTATTTTAACGATCTGACAGGCAATGAACATAGAAAACTTGTATCGGCAACTTATCTTTTATTAATCATAAGGTTACGTATATTTTCTATAACTTTCGGAAAGAATTGATTTCCCCTTGCAGCTGGGCTGCGGCCTGTGCCGCGGCATCGGCAAACGCCGTGTCATTGCCAGCGTAAAGAATGCCACGGGAGCTGGAAATCAACAGCCCGGTGCCCTGCTCGTCAGCACCGTGCTGCATGACCGCGGCTAGATCCCCCCCTTGGGCGCCGATGCCAGGAACCAGCAAGGGCATGTGGCCGACCAGACCGCGAATCACACCCAACTCTTCGGGGTAAGTGGCACCGGCGACCAGCATACACTGCCCTGCCTCATTCCATTGCAGCACCCGCTGTGCCACACGCTGATAGACTGGTGTTTCATCCTGGCGGTCATTCTGCAGCCAATCGCTGTCCGCATTACTGGTGCGGCACAACAGGACCACCCCCTTGTCCTTGTATTCCAAAAAAGGCGCAACAGATTCGTACCCGAGATAGGGGTTTAAGGTGACAACGTCCGCGCCAAAACGTTCATACGCTTCCTGAGCGTAGTAAGACGCCGTGCTGCCGATATCACCGCGCTTGGCATCCAATATCAGCAAGTGCTGCGGATAACTTTGTTTGATATACCCCATCAACTGCGCCAGTTCGGATTCTTTACCCACCGCGGCAAAATGGGCAGCCTGAGGTTTGAAGGCACACGCGAAAGGCGCTGTGGCGTCTACAATCCTACGGCAGAACTCAAAATACGAATCTGGTAGCTGGATTAAATGGCTGGGTATGCGCGCCGCGTCGGGATCCAGGCCGACACACAGTAAAGAATTCTGCCGCGTCCAAGCACGCTGCAGTTTTTGATATACATTCATGGGCTGCGCATGTTAAAGCAAGACACGGCGTGAGGCGAAGCACTTCACACAGCGCAAGCTGACGTGTAACGGCAACATTTGACTACATGGCTGCATTTACAATCGTTGCATCGCTTTACATAAAGTTCATAACTACATGAAAAACAAATGGTTTTTTATATGGCACGGATTTAGCATTCTTGTCGGTGAGGGTATTATTCCCGTCACTGATAGCATGTACGATTTGGATGAAGTACATGTTTAAACATCAGGCCTGTAAACATTAGGGACGAATGTGCAGGTCCGTCGGAGAGTGTCATGGCTGACAACATCGTAGAATTTAACCGCGCCAGGGTGAAGCGTCTGTCGAGTACCGACAAGCGGGTGCATCCGCGGCTGGAAAGCGATGACCGCTTATTTACGCAAGTGGTGTTGGCCGCAGACGAGCCCGAACTGGTGGGTGTTACGCTGTCTTGTACGGCGGTCAACATGTCGATCGGCGGCATTCAGTTTAAAACCACCCAATCTGTACCAGTGGGCACCTTGCTGGACTTGTGGGTAGACGTCAGCTCCCGGCCCGGAAAGTTTTTCCTTGCCGGAGAGGTGCGCTGGAGCCGCCCAACGGGTGAGTTCGATGAAAACGGTTCCGAGCTTTACTTCGTCGGCGTACAGCTCAAATCCGGCGCCGCCACCGACATTTTGGACTGGCGAGATTTCCACGCCACCGCCTACGCACGTTAAATCCCTGCCCCAAAAACCACAGGCTTCACCACCACAGTGAGTTCACTCACAGGCTGTGATGTGGTGCACAGTGGTAAAGGGGTGTAGCGCTCAGTCCAGCAGCGCATAAATTGCTGTAATAGCCCAAGAGGAATAGCCATTGGGCAGAATCTGTGAGCCAAGCAAAAGTCGTAGAGCTTAATCTCGAGGGAACCCCGCCTAGCGCTGCTAAGCGCCCGTCAGCTTCGAGTAAAGCGGCCACCCCGCTGCCGCCGATCGTGCATACCATACGCCAACGCTGCAAACGCCAGATGGCAGAGCTTTTGCAGAACTTGTTCAATAACATTGACGATGCGCTATTTGAGCTCGCTGACCGTTCCCAGTCAGTACAGCAACAAGAAATGTATTTTGACTCCATGCGCATGATTCGGCTGCACCGCAAAACGGTGGCTTCGAACTACATGCGCGCGTTCTATGATGCGTTTAAAACCGCCTTCACCGTGGACACCAACGCAGCTGGTTCAGCGGATGCCTTCGACGACGATGACGACGAGGCAGATTACGCACTGCTCGAACAAGACGAGTTGGAAATGAACGTCGCCGTGTCTGGCATCGTTTCAAAAGTGACCAGCCAGTACAGCCTGGCGGTCATGCAATTGACGAAACGCTTCGATCACCTTGCCAAAAACGGCACCATCAACGAACGCAGTAACCCACTCGGGCCGTTTGCGCTGAGCAACGCGTTTGCCAACGCGTTGTCCGAACTCGATGTCGACATCAAGGTGCGTATCATCTTGATGAAGATGTTTGAACGTTTTGTCATGGAGCGCCTTGGCCCGCTGTATGAATCGGCCAACCATATGTTGATCGAAGCGGGCGTATTGCCGGATCTCAAAAAACGTGCCGCCACGCGCGCGCCTGCCCCTTCGTCAAGCTCTAACAAGGGCAACGCGACGCTAGACGATTCCACCAGCGGCGCCGGCCAAGCGCCGGTATTCAGCCGCAATGGTGGTGCAGGCGTGTCATTTAGCAGCGTTCAATCATTGCTGGCTGGCGCACGCACCGCGGACGGTGGTTTTCCTGGTCAGGGCAGCGTTGGTGGTATCGCCGCCAGCGGCGCAGTTGGCGGTGCTTCGGGCGGCAATGCAACGCTGCTGCCACCGTTACAACCCAACGAGTTAATGTCGGCGCTCGACCAGTTACAAACCGTCAGCAGTTCCGAACTGATTGACATCGAGCAAGTACCCAAGCTGGACGATGTTCGGACCCTGGTATTGGCTCAGCCCGGCACCAAAAACAAATCTCTTGGCCAAGCCGACGATGACACCGTTAACTTCGTCGGCATGTTGTTCGACTACATCCTGAATGACCGTAACTTGGCCATTCCGATGAAGGCGCTGATTGGCCGTCTACAAATTCCGATTGTGAAACTGGCGATCATCGACAAGAGCTTTTTCGAAAAAGGTGGGCATCCCGCTCGTGTGTTGCTGAACGAATTATCAAGCGCCGGTATTGGTTGGAGTTCAGCCCAAGAACTGAAACGGGATGCGCTGTACAACAAAATCGAATCCATCGTATTGCGGGTGTTGAATGAGTTTTCAGACAACCCTGATTTGTTCGGAGAAGTCTTACAAGAGCTCAGAGACTTCGTCAGCAGCGATACACGGCGCAGTGTCTTGGTTGAGCAACGCGTCAAAGAAGCCGAAGCCGGTAAAGCCAAGACACACACCGCCAAATTGAAAGTTCAAAATCTGGTTAACCAGAAAGCCTGTGGACTGCGCTTACCAGCCGAAGCTGGAAAATTTGTCTCCGAAGTCTGGACTCGGGTCCTCACCTTAAGAATCGTTAAACACGGCGAAAACTCTGACGCTTGGCGCACCGCAGTGGGTCTTTTGGACGACCTGTTGTGGGCGTTGCAACCCCTGTCTGATCTAGAGGATGTGCAGGCACGGGATGAACGCACGCCACAACTGCATGAACGCATCGGCGACGGCATGCAGGAGCTTGGCTGCCCGCAGGAAGAGATAGACCGCTATCAAGAGTGGCTAGGGTCACACCTGCAGAGTTTGTCTGACAACGACCGAGCTTTCTTAGAGGACGAGGAACGTCCCGAGTTAGATTTCAAGGAAGAATTAGTGGAAGAGATAGTGCTGGCCTCACCGCCGCCGGTATTTGACGAGTCAACGGTGACACAAGAAGCGCGTGAGCAATTGAAGCTGATCACCGAAGGTTCGTGGGTTGAGGTTCGACAGGATGACGACAGCAAGTTGCGCTGCAAGCTGGCAACGGTCACACAGCCCGGCGGCAACTACGTATTTGTCAATCGCCGCGGCATGAAGGTACTGGAGAAAAGCCAAGCGGAGTTGGCTGATTTGGTCCAAGAAGAGCAACTGAAGCGTATTGATGAATCCCAGGTGTTTGACCGCGCCCTACAGTCGGTGATCGGCAACCTGCGACAAATGCAACGCGAACGGGCACAGTAGCGCCTGACGGGCTCTCCTTCTAGGACAGCGGCTTAGCCATCACCTGAGCGCGCCACTGCTCATCTGCAAACAGGCGCTCCACCGTATCCACCGTTGTTAGGGTTTGTGCATCCACTTCTACATTCACCCGCTCGCCAACGGCAATGGTTCCCAACGTAGTACGACTGAGCGTTTCAGGAATTAAGCTGACACAGAAAGTACTGCTTGCACGGTCCAAAGACGATACGGTCAAGCTCGCCCCATCCAAGGCGATAAACCCTTTGTGGAAGACATACTTCATCCACTGTTGATCGAGGGCTAACGTCAGCACATGATCGTGGCCGGCGACCGCACGCTCAACCAGCTCAGCAGTGGCCGTGATGTGGCCGGATACAATATGCCCGCCGACTTCATCCCCTACCTGGAATGAACGTTCGACGTCCACCAAATCGCCCACCTTTAGGTCGCCAAGATTAGTCACTCGCAGGGTTTCGGTGATGACATCAAACCAAGCGGAACCGGCAGCCACTTCGGTGACCGTCAAACAGGTGCCATTGACAGCAACAGAAGCACCCAGTTTGAGGTTGTCGGTAAGCGCACCCAAGTCTATGCGTAACCGTTTCAGGTCGCCTTGATCGACGATATCCTGCACGGGAACAAGGTCTTGCACAATGCCTGTGAACAAAGGTGATTTCTCCTGGTACGGGTGTGTACGAAAAAGGCCGGCATAAAGCCGGCCTCTTGTCTGATTATAGCACTAGTGCTCAAACACAATAACGCAGCCTACCTGATGTTACTGACCCGCAGCGGCAAGCTGTGCAAGACGGTCTTTTTCCCGGTCGATATAGGTGATCCACTGTGCACAGGTGCGCAGATTGGTGTCGTCTTCGTCACGGCGGGATTCGTTGCGGCAGGACACAAAAGATCCGCGCGCATCGTTCAACTTGTCGTCGTTGTACAAACACAAGCCGCGCACAAAATAGGTGCTTTGTTTCTTGCGAATTCCGCCTTTGTCCAGCGCGCCGTTAGCTGAACGTACGCAATCGTCATAGCGATCGGCTTCTAAGTAAACGTAGGCAAGCTGGTCGTAGATACGGCCGTCGTCAGCCAAATCAGCGGCGTCTTCTAAAACCGGAATGGCTTTGTCGACTTCCTGCGCCAACTGCCATGCCTGGCCTAAAGCGCGCAGATTTTTCGAGGAGCGCTCGATAATGTCATCATCAAGGCCGTGCTCCATCACCTTGGCGGCTTTGTAAGGCGCTTCTTCCTGCATCAGCAAACCTGCCAGGTTAGTGAAATCGGTCTCTTTAGAGAGGTAGTCACCGGCATAAGCTGCCTGCAGGGTATGCAATTGTTTCTTCTCTTGGCCTTCCTGACCATACATACCCGCTAGGCGAATCCAGTAATCGCGCTTTGGATAATCCCGTACTAAAATCTCGAGTGTTTCGATGGTTTTTGGCATGTTTTCCTGTTCGTAGTACAGGAAATTCAACAATTGCCACCAATTTTCCTTAATCGTAAGACCGCGTTCCTTGGCCAGATCAATCCCCGCAATCATCTGGTTAATCGCTGCAGGGTAATCTTTCATTTGGTAGTACACCTGGCCCATAAAGATGCGTGGTTCCGGACCTGGGTTAGTGGCTTTAGAGATAAACTCTTCCATGTGCTTCAGAGCATCGGTGTAAAAGCCTTCTACAAAACTCAGCTGAGCCAACGTGTAGAGCGTGGTCTGCTCCAGACCTTCAGGAATGTCTTCACCCTGGGCAACCACCTTTTTGTACGCATCAATGGCTGAACGGTAGTCTTCTTTCAGGAAGTAGACGTAGCCCAACATGCTGTAGACCTGCCCAATTTCATTGCCGTTATAACGCTTTGAACGCTCAAGCATGTTTTTCATAACTTGCTCGGCGGTGACGTAGTCTTTGGCATCGATGGCTTCCTGGCCTTCAGCCAGCTTTTTATAGACCGCCTCACTCATGGAGGGCACACGACGCGTTTTCTGCGGCTTCTGCCCTTCTTCCGCCGCTTCGGCGACCGTCGGTACTGCGAAGCCTCCAACCGCCAGAGTCAGCGTTAACAGTGCCGTTACAAGTACAGAGCTTATGTGTAGCAAGCTTTTCATGTCCTACCTCTAGTCGGCCAGTTAGTCGGCCAGTTCAAACGTAATACGGTTACGAACGCCCGCCACGTCAATTGCAGCGCCGTTCACAACTTTTGGCTTGTACTTGAACTTCAGCGCCGCGTTAATGGCGGCGCGGTCAAAGATGCCCGGAGGTTTGGCTTCAATCACCACCGGATTTTCCACCGCGCCGGTTTTGGTCACTGTGAATTCCAACAGCACGTAGCCTTCGATGCCCCGTGTTTGCGCACGTCGCGGGTACACCGGTGCTACCTTAACGATGGGTAAATACTCACCGTCGGAGCTAAAACCTCCACCGCCAACGTTTAAGTCCACGTTGACGTCTACCGCCCCGATGTCGACACCTTGTGATACGTCGGAAGAATCAAACGTCGGTTTCGGCATATCCGGTGGCGGTTCATCCGGCGGCGGCGGCGGCTTGGGTTTACGCTGTTTGGTCTGGATTTCTTCGTCTTCGGTGAGACGCACCATATCCAACAGCTTACCCTTCGGACCTTCATCAAGATTGGCGCCATCATTCTGAATGACTGCCTGCATGATGAGAAACAGTAGGAATGTGACAATCGCGCCCAATCCCACTCCGATCGCATAACGTGTCAGCATATCGTTTCCTAGCTACTCGCTATTAATTCTTAATTCCTTTCCTAATTCTTTTCGGTTGAGATTGCAACCTCTTGCAACCCCGCCGCCCGGGCCGCGGCCAAGACCACCATCAACTTTTCGTTTTTTGAGGCTTTATCGGCTTGGATCACCAAACCGCCCTTGGGGTTCTCCGCGTGCAGTTTTTCGATGTGCGCCCGTACGGTGGTAGGGTCGACACGTTTCTTGTCTATCCAGATGTCGCCGTTCGGACTAATCGCTATCAACATGGCCACCGTGGGCTTCTGTTCAGCGGTCACGGCATCGGGCCGGAACACGTCAATACCGGCTTGTTTGATAAACGTCGCGGTCACAATGAAGAAAATCAACATGATAAACACCACGTCCAACATGGGCGTCAGGTTGATATCGGCATCGTCGTCGCTGCCACTACCGCGTCGTCTAAATTGTCTACGCATGCTGCATCGTTCTCCCTTATCCTTGTCGTCCTTGTCCTCGCTGTTAGCGCCTGCGGCTTGCTGAAGCTTTAGACACCTAACTGACCCTAATGATCCAGTGTCAGAACATCTTCAAACAGCTCAGTTTCATAGTCCACTTTGCGGCGCAGGAAAGTGCTGCCGACCAAACCTGACAGAGACGCAATCATCCCGGACATAGTGGGTATGGTCGCCATGGATACCCCTGCCGCCATGGAACGGGCGTTACCGCCCTGGGTAGCCATGGCGTCAAACACCGCGATCATGCCGGTCACCGTCCCCAGCAACCCAAACAAGGGACACAATGCCACGCAGGTTTGAATAATGGGTAAAGACCCGCTGATACGGTCTGCAGCTTCTGAAATCATCGCTTCACGTACTTGGTGAGCACTCCACGAATTGCGCTCTGGTCGCCCTTCCCACTTTTCAGTGGCTTCGCGAACGAGCGCTTTGTGCTCGGTCCAGAAAAACCAAATACGTTCAAAAATGAGCGTCCACATCAGAAAGGTGATGAGGGCGATGAGATACAACACATCGCCCCCCATTTCCATGAAGCGAACAATGGCTAGATAAGCGTCGCCAAACATCTATCGACAGCTCCCTTTGTTTTTCAACGTCTGCCTCAAAACGCTAGCCTAGCGGCTGGCCTGACTTTTCAGCATGTTCGGCAATGATGCCTGCGCTCTGTTCTTCAATCACATGGATCACCGACTTGGAGCGGGCATTCACCAGGGCATGCAGCAAGGTGGTAGGAATCGCCACACACAAGCCCAAGACCGTGGTCATCAGCGCTTTGGAAATACCACTGGCCATGGTTTTCGGATCCCCCGCACCAAACAAAGTAATGGCTTGGAAGGTTTCGATCATCCCGATCACCGTACCTAACAGGCCGGTCAACGGGGCCACCACGGAGATCACCTGTATCAAGGTGATATTCCTGGTTAATTTGGGTGTTTCCCCGAGAATCGCTTCACCCAATTTCAATTCCAGCGTCTCGACGTCCACTTCTTTGTTTTCGTCGTAGACTTTCAACACACGACCCAGTGGATTGTCGTCGCTTGGGGTGGGGTTCTTACGCTGAGAGTTTACCTTGGCACCCACCATGGACAGGGTGATCAGCCGCTCAAGGGCAAGCAACACACCGATGAAACCGCCCAATATGATGATGGCGCCGACCGTACCACCCTGGCCGTCACAGAACGGCAAGTAACATTCGGCTACCGCGCCGATGGAGCCAACTTGCTCTTCCAACGTAGCGGCTTGAATCAACAAGGCCAACAAAGAACCGCGCAGCGGGTCAATAGAAAATTCGACAATCTCTCCCGGCGCGGCGCTCTGCACTGCCTCTGCCGTACTGACGTGGCGACCGGTCGGCTGACGCGCCAACTCGATAATCGCTTGGGTATCAACGTCCCACTGCAGGTATTCACCTTCACCCAGCAGGGCATAAGAACCCACGCGGACAATGTCGGTGTTGACCTTTTCACCAGAGAGCTTGGTGATGGTGCCGGGGAACTTGGTAACTTTGCCGGATTCGGTCATTTCGCGCTGCAGCTCAAACCACAGGTCTTCCATTTCTTCGATGGTGGCCAACTGGCTGGCGGTGCCCATCTTCTTGGCTAACTCACCGAGCCACTCGCCGCGATTTTCGTATTGCGCAGAAATCAGCGAAGCTTCGAACAAACCGCGGGTATCCCCGGCCACTTGCTGCAGCACGCCAAACAGTTCACGCAGTGAACCCAACCGCTTGTCGAGCTGCTCAGTTAAGTCACCAATGCGTATTTCGTTTTCTTCAAACTGGGTTTCAAGGCGATCGGAGCGACGCTCTTCCCGGGTCCGCTCAGCCTGAGCGTCTTGCAGCATCTTGGCCTGGTTGGCGCGCTCCTGGGTGAAACGGCGTTCCCGCTCGGTGTGCTCGCGAGACTCAACCACTCTGCGTTGCTCAACGTTGTCCAGCAGCTGTTCGAGAGAATTGGCTTGATTGAGCGTTAGATCGTCTGCGGCAGGCGCTGCTTCAGCAGCCTCTTCAGCCATGGCAAATGGCGCGAGGATCGCCAGCAAGCTGGCGATCAAGGTATTTCTTAGGGTGCTCGTCATGTTCAGTGTGCTCGCTTTCATAGTGCCGCCTCCGCGCCATGCACAGGAATGCTGAACATGTCTTGGGTCGCTTGCTGCCGTGCCATGCGAATACCCTGGCGAACAGACGCCTGGTATTCATTACCCACCGGCTCCCACTCGCCGGTGTTTTTGTTAAACATGCCGGTTTCTTCACCGTCAGGGGTTTGATAAACCAGGGCTACGCGGCCCACCTTCAAGACGTCAACCTTACGTTCGGTGCCCGCGATGTTGATGGTGTCACCGTAAGTTTCCATGGTGCGGCCGTACTCGTTTTCGATCTGGTACGCGCGGAACACCTGGGAGAACTTCTCCGACACCGCTACATCGGCGCGATCCATCATCTCACGCAGACGGTCGATGCGGTCTTGGCGCTCTTTCATGAGGAACGGCATGTCCAGACCCACAAACTGCTCAAGCCCGTCGATCATGCGCAGCATCAGCGGGGTAATTTGCCGCTCGATGATGGTGACCTTGTCAATCGACTCGGCCAGGTCCGACATTTCCTGCTCTTGGTTGGCGATCTGCTTTTCGAGCTGGCGGTTGTAAACGCGTAACCCCTCAATCTCTTTGAGTACGGTCTTGTACTCACTCAGCAGCCGGCGAGTCTCTTCGGTCAGCGCATCAATTTTTGTCTGCGACCGAATGGCGGCCTGATTAATCTGGTCAGCGACCTGGAAGATATCCGCCAATGTAGTGGCTGAAGCGGTGGTGCCGACACTCATCAACACGACGCCGCCGACAGCCCCGAGCACATGCTTGGCGAGCCTTAAGGTCGTTAGCCTTTGCATAAGATTTTTCATTACAACTTCCTACTGGAAAGATCCGTTCTTGTCGATTACTCGGTCGCTTAACGCGACTTCAACTTTTTATAACCTAGATTGAAACTAGTGTTTTCCCTTCGCTCGACATCATGTCGGACGACGACAGCAAACAAAGACAACAATCCCTCACCTGAACAACAGCGGCAGAAACGTACGCGGCGTTTGCACCGAGTGGGTTTCAAGTGTGTACAGCATGTGTCTTGTTTTGCTTAACCTCAGCCAGTACTTGGTGGTTCAAGTGAGGCCAAAGTGTAAACGGGGGAAAGTTTGATTCGCCCGCCCCATTCCGTGGGCGAAGGATCAACAAACCCCCTGTAGATGTCAAGCGCGGACACGCTTCTATTGTAAGTGTGCGTTGAAGTGTTCCAGCGTCCGCGCATAGGCGAGCTGAGCCGCGTCCGCATCGTAACTGCCGCGATGATTACAGTTAAAACCGTGGTCGGCGTTGTAGACGTAGACCGGGGTGTCCGGCTGCGCGGTTTTAACCGTCTCCACGTCGCTCATGGGGATATGCGCATCAAGTTCACCAAAGTGCATGATCACCGGGCAATTTGGTGTCTTGTCCATTTGTCCGGCAACCCCGCCGCCATAATAGGAACTGGCAGCACTCACGCCGTCGAGATCGCAGGCGGACAACCAAGTCATCAAGCCGCCGAAGCAATACCCCACCACGCCCACTTTGCCGTGTTCTGCTGCCGCATTAATGGCTGTTTGAATATCACCCAACGCCTTGGCGTGGTCGAGCTTCTGAAAGGCAAGTTCAATACCCCGGCCCATGTCGGCCTCTTCGTAACCCAGTTCAATGTCGCGCTCAATGCGGTCAAAGATCTTAGGTGCAATGGCATAGAACCCGGCTTCTGCGTAACCGTCTGTGACTTCGCGTATATGCTGATTGACACCAAAAATTTCCTGGATGACGACCACAGCACCTTTGGCCGCCCCATCCGGTTGCGCAACGTATGCCCCGACTTCAAAGCCGTCTGCGGTGGCTAAAGTAATGTTTTGACCCATCTACATTCTCCCTAAATTGACGCTAAATTGACGTGAGGCGCAGACACTACTGACCTGCTGACGTGAGGGCAAGTGCTTAGTAAAATCGTCACGCAATCGTCATAATGAAGGGGTTAAATGCGCCCCACTGAAACACAGCCAATCCTGCCACGCCTATGCCCCAAGCCATATTGGTCGTAGAAGACGAACCGGATATCCGCGAACTGTTAACCTTCACCATCGGCCGTGCCGGTTACGACGTGGTCGCCGCGGAGTCCGCCGAACAAGCCTTGCAAAAGCTCGACAAGGGTCTGCCGGAACTGGTGCTCATCGATTGGATGTTACCCGGCATGGACGGTGTGGAACTGGCCAAGCGCATGCGCCAGGATGAACTCACCGCCGACCTGCCCATCATCATGTTAACCGCGCGCGGCGAGGAAGGTGACAAGCTAAAAAGTTTTGACGTCGGCGTCGACGACTACGTCACCAAACCTTTCTCACCCCGTGAACTGCTGGCCCGCATCAAAGCCCTGCTACGCCGTACCGGCGCCCCGGAAGGCAACGTGCTGGAATCAGGCGACATCAGCCTTAATCTCGACAGCCATCGCGTCAGTATTCGCGGTGAACCCATACACATCGGCCCCACCGAATTCCGTTTGCTCGAGCTACTTATGCGTCACCCGGAGCGCGTGTTTGACCGCAGCCAGCTACTCGACCGTGTGTGGGGCCGCAGTGTCTATGTGGAAGAACGCACGGTGGATGTGCATGTGCTGCGGCTGCGCAAACTACTGCAGCCGTTTGATTTGGCGCATCTAATCCAAACTGTCAGAGGCGTCGGCTATAGGTTTTCCGCGGGTGGGTGACCAGCCTTTTCCGTTAGATCTAGTTTCGACATGTCTAACATCTTTTCGATCGAGTCGGTCACGGGCGGGGCGTGCCTGTTCAGGACCGCTGCAAGTCCATCCATGGACGCTGGCGCCTCGCCATCCCTGGCTCGGAGCCTCCTGAACAGGCACGCCCCGCCCGTGACCTTAGGTTGATCAGGAATTGGGGGGCGTCGAATCGCGATTTCTTTAGAACAGCGGCTGTTCGACAGCTTCGCTTGGTTGGAGTGATCACGCTCATTGATGACCAAGGTTTGGGGGTATGCGCTACACGTCTAAGGCTACCAGACGCTTGGGTACCACAAGGTCTGGGGTGGCTTAAGCCGTTTCAGGAGGCTCTGCGCCAGGGACGGCGCAGCGCCAGCCCCCATGGATGGGTTCACGGCGGTCCTGAAACGGCTTAAGCCACCCCAGACCGAATACAACCCGAAAATCTAACGTCCGAATTTGCGCCTTGCATACTCCCGAGTCGCCGTATCCCCATCGAGGGATGCAAAATGCAAGAAGGTGGCGAACAGCACCGCCACCAGGGCGTATGGCCACGGCACCAACAACGCTACCACCGCAACACAGCTCCACAACACCACCGCAAAGCGATACAACTTGCGCTGGTTGTCATGGCTCGGCTGTTTCGGCTTGGTGTTGCCTTCGGGGCCGTCTGTTACTGTCAAATTGCCATCCCCTGCCTTAAGGCCCTATAGTTCCGCCCTTTCAAGCACGGTGAGTCAACTCACCACCATTGCACATATGCATGTTGCCAATCTGGCCGGTTTAATCAAGCTGGATTGGAACGTTAACGTTTATCTGATGAGGAGCCGAGATTGTCCGACCAAATTGCAGCGGTTTTGTGGGATTTTGGAGGGGTGATGACCACCAGCCCGTTTGAGGCGTTTAACGTTTTGGAAGCGTCCATCGGCGCACCCCAAGACTTCATCCGCTCCATCAACGCAACCAATCCCGAAAGTAACGCGTGGGCGCAGTTTGAATCCAACCAGGTGAGCTTTGACGAATTTGACCAAATGTTTGCCGAGGAGTCTGAGGCACGTGGGCATCGGATTCCGGGGCGGGAAGTGATTGCTAGGCTGAGCGGTGATCTGCGTCCGCGTATGGTTGAGGTGCTGCGCATCTGCAAACAGAACTTTAAAGTGGCGTGCATCACCAACAATGTTAAAGCCGGTGAAGGTCCCGGCATGAGTCGCAGCGCGGAAAAAGCGGCCGCGGTGGCGGAAGTCATGGCGATGTTTGATTTGGTGGTGGAATCCAGCGTCGAGGGGATACGCAAACCCAATCCGCAGATATACAAACTCACCTGTGAACGCCTACAGGTGCCAACCGAGCACGCGGTGTTTTTAGATGATCTCGGCATCAACCTAAAACCCGCTAAAGCGCTTGGCATGCGCACTATCAAGGTGCTGAACGAACAGCAGGCAATTGATGATCTGGCCGCGGTAACGGGCCTCAGTTTTCCGTAATGACCGGCGCGGCTTGAGCGCTGAGCAACTCATCCACGGCGGCAGCACTTGGAATGGACGGCGCCGCACCTTCTTTGGTCACCGCCAACGCACCGGCGGCGCTGGCGCGGATCAATGTGTCCTCGATGCTCATTCCACCCACTAAACCCGCCATGAGATAGCCCACAAAGGCGTCACCCGCCGCGGTTTCATCAACCGCGTGCACAGCAAACGCCGGCATCGACAGCGTCTTACCCTGATCCGCATCGCGAAAACTCAACCCGTCTTTACCCTGAGTGAGGGCTATATGAGTATTTGGACAACGAGACGCCAACGCGTCGAAAGCTGCCTCCGGGTTGGCATATTCGGAACCGGCTAACGCCATGGCTTCGTGACCATTCACCACCAGCAGGCGCAACAGTTCCACCGGGTAGCTGTTGATGCGCTCATCTGGGGGCGCCACGTTGAATGCCACGGCCACGCCTCGCTCCGCGGCTTTACGCATCACCACGTCAACGTCGTTGATTTCGTTTTGCAGCAGTACCCAATCGTCAGCTTCGAGATTGTCTATGGCCGCATCGATCAATGCTGGATCTAAACGCCGGTTTGATCCGCGGCTGATGACAATGGCGTTTTGGCCGTTCACATCCACCTGAATGACCGCATGGCCAGAAGGACCATCGAGACTCACTACCCCGTCGATCGCGACACCTTCATCGCGCAAGACGGCCAGCAGCATGTCGCCATCGTCCCCAACCGCACCATAGTGACTGACCGCCGCCCCGGCGCGGGCAGCCGCCAATGACTGGTTTAAGCCTTTCCCGCCGGCAAAAATCTGCCGCTCACCGCTGGCGATGGTTTCTCCCGCCGCCACAATCGTCGGCACGCCATACACCAAATCAATGCACAGCGAGCCAACGTTAACTAACTTAGCCAAGCTGGGTTACGCCGAATGGGCCAGTTCCTTAGCCGCATCCTGCACCGCGCGGATAATTTTGTCGTAACCGGTGCAGCGGCATAGGTTACCCGCCAGCCAATAGCGAATGGTGGTTTCATCCGGGTCTGGATGACGTTCCAGCAAGTTTTTAGCCGCCACCACGATACCCGGGGTGCAGATACCGCACTGCAGCGCGGCGTGTTCAAGGATCTTCTGCTGTACGGGGTGCAGTTCCGCACCGGCAACCCCCTCGATGGTGCCAATCTCCGCCCCTTCGGCCTCCGCGCCCAGCACCAAACACGAACAAACGAGGCGATCGTCAATGGTGACGGAACAAGCGCCGCAGTCACCGCTGCCACAGCCTTCCTTGGTCCCGGTCAAACCGAGTTCATCGCGCAGCACGTCGAGTAACGTCTGATGGGGCTCACAGAGAAATTCGCGCGCTTCACCGTTGATGCGGGTGGTCACATGTACTTTGGCCATCGGTTACGCTCCTGTTGCCCGTTGTTTTGCAATGGCTGCCGCGCGGCGGCACAACACCGCCACCACTTTGCGGCGGTATTCGGCTGTGCCGCGTTTGTCGGTGATGGGTGATGAGGCTGTGCTACAGGCTTCACCCGCAGCTTGCAGCGCAGCATCGTCCAGCTTCGAGCCAATCAAGGCCTCAGCCGCTGCCGGCACCAGCAAGGCGGTAGGCGCCACAGCACCGATGGCTACCCGAGCAGCACTGCAAGTGCCATCTTCTGCCAGCGTGACGCTAACGCCACAGCCGGCCACGGCAATGTCCATTTCAGTGCGAGGAATAAAACGCAAATAGGCGTCTGAACTATTCTCCGCAGGTCGAGGAATTTTTAATCCCAAGACAAATTCGCCGTCCTCTAACGCATTCGTGCCTACACCGGTAACAAACTCTTCCACGGGCAATTGACGGCCGCCGCTGGCGTTGGCGATGTCCACTACCGCACGCACTGCAATTTGAGCTGGAATGCTGTCACCCGCGGGAGACGAATTACACAGGTTGCCACAAATGGTTGCGCGCCCCTGGATCTGGGTGGAACCAATCAGGTCGCCTGCTTCCATAAGGCCGGGTAGAAGAGCCTTCAGCGCTTCGTGTTCGTTCATCAAAGCGCTGCATACCGCGGCGCCGATATAAATCTCGTCGGCACCCACATCAAGCCGATTGGTTTCTGCCAGTTTCTTGATGTCGATGATGGTTCGTGCACCACGGTCAATTGACCGCATTTGCACCAGCAGATCGGTGCCGCCGGCCAATACTTGCGCACGCGTGCCGCTCGACGCTTGCTCACCCAGTACGCTGAGTGCTTCGTCGACAGACTGCGGCGCCACATAGGCATATGCCCCCATGGATCCTCCCTAGAAATTATAGAAGTGGAAACGAAGCGGAGAATCTAACAGACCCCGGAGGCTTCGGAAAGAGAGCGGCAAAACGCCGCCGTTGTTTAGCGGAATTATCGGCTAGAATGCCGCCTTCGCTCGCTCAAGAATACAAAAGCTTCATGCCGACTCCGACTATAGACACACATAACCCTGACCACTCTATTTCCCTGCCCCACCCCAGTGAAGCGCTGCAAGCTGAACTGGCCGGTCACATCGAGCACTTACTCGCCCATTGGCAAGATGCATTGGCAAACTATGAATATGATGGCGCGTGGCTGAGCGCGGGCGAGCAGAGCCTCTATTTTCAAGACGACCACGGTCCAAAGTTCAAAGCCAACCCCTACTTGTCGCAGTGGGTTAACCGGGAGTACCTAAGCCCCGGATCACGCCTGCTGCTGAAGCAAGATCAACGTCCGATCCTGTTTTTGCATGCACCAACAGATTATTGGCACGCGCCGCCGCCGTTGCCGGACGAACTAAATGACTTAATGGAGGTGCGTACGTTCGCCGAACCTGCGGCGCTGCTGGACGCCTGTCAACAAGCTGTGCACGGTAACCCGCGCATGGCACACATCGGTGACGAGAGCACCGACAACGAAGCCATGGGTGAGTCAAATCCAACCGCGTTGTTGGACTATCTGCATTTTCATCGCGCTACAAAAACGCCTTACGAGCTGGCCGCCATGCGTTTAGCCAGCGATGTGGGTGCCGCCGGGCACTTGGCTGCCGCTGAGGTTTTTACCGCCGGGGGCACCGAGTTTGACATTCACATGGCCTACCTACGCGCTTCGCAGCAAGCTGAGATTGATCTGCCCTACGGCAACATTGTCGCAATCAATGAACATGCGGCGGTGTTGCACTATCAGCATCAACAACGCCACCAGCCACGGCCCGCACGCAGCCTGCTGATCGACGCCGGCGGCAACTATCGCGGATACGCCAGCGATATCACACGCACCTACACCATCGACATCCCCGCCAACCAGGCATTCGGCGCACTCATTGACTTGATGCAAAGCCATCAACGGCAGCTGATAGACGCCATCGCACCCGGCATGAGCTTCGCTGACTTACATGCACAAATGCATCAACAACTTGCCGAGGTGCTGGCGCAGAGCGGTCTGGTCACCTGCAGTGCCGAAGCAGCCTTTTCGACTGGCCTGACGGAAAAATTCTGCCCCCACGGTCTCGGCCACCTTTTAGGTTTACAAGTGCACGACGTCGGCGGACACTTGGCAGACGATCAGGGCAACGCCGCGCCGCCGCCTGCAAATTATCCGAGCCTGCGCTTCACCCGAACGCTGGAAGTAGACCAAGTGTTCACCGTGGAACCAGGGTTATATTTTATTCCCTCCCTGCTCGCCGAGCTTAAGCAGGCAAACGCGCCCGTCGCTTGGGCAGAGGTTGAAGCACTCCAAGAATGTGGCGGCATTCGCATTGAAGACAACGTGCGTGTGTTGCCGGAGGGCGTGGAGAACCTCACACGCGACGCATTTACAAGGCAATCCCGTGCCTGACCTACTCACTCCCGAGCGCCTGTTCAGCACACCGCCGCTCACCCGGGGCGCACCTGCGGATCTGAAGTTTGCACCGGACGGCACCTCCCTGACTTATAGCCGTGCCGCGGACGATGACCGCGAGCGTATGGATTTGTGGAAGATTGAACTGGCCACCGGCACACACCAATTGTTGTTGGACGCCCGCCATCTGGCCACCACCAGTAGTGATGTGACTGCGCTGACTGCCGCCGAACGTGCTGAACGCGAACGGCGGCGTCAGTTCAGCCACGGCATTACCACCTACCAGTGGCATCCGGATGGAAATCAGTTGGTGATTCCAGCCGACGGCCAGGTTTTTTTGGTGGACCCTGCAATCTCCCCGCCTCGTGTCACACCCCTGTGTCCGGCCAACAGTCGCCAAACAGGGCTGCAGGTCTCTCCACGCGGCCGCTATATCAGCTACGTGCGTGACGGGGACTTATACGTCACCGACATCAAAAGCCAGCAAGAGACGCGGCTTACTGTCGATGCCACAGACGTGCTCAGCAACGGTCTGCCGGACTTTCTCGCCGCCGAAGAAATGCACCGTTTTGAAGGACACTGGTGGTCACCGGACGAACAGCAACTGGCGTTTACCAAAGTTGACAACGCTCCGGTGGCGGTCAGCCATCGGTTGGAACTGGACGCCGATGGCGCCCGCACCATCGAACAGCATTACCCTTACACCGGGGCAACAAACCCTGATGTATCGCTGTGGCTGCATGACCTTGCTGCCGGTACCTGCGAGTGTGTCTGGCAAAACGACGATAACGATGCTTATCTGGCGCGAGTACACTATGTCGACAGCGGCCTGCTGATACAAACTCAAAACCGCCTGCAACAACGTTTGACCTTGTCCGCTTACGAGCACGGCCGCTGGCAACCGCTGTATACCGAAGCCGCTGACACATGGGTCAACTTAACCGATGATTTCCGCCCCCTCAACGACGCCCTGCTGTTAACCCACGAACAACAGGGTACGCGGCAGGCTGTGATCCAACACTTCAACGGCCGCATAGAACCACTCGCCGGACCCACCCACATTAATAAGGTGCATAGCCACAACGACACAACGCTGTGGGTGAGCGGCTGGCAGGATACCCCGATTGAAAATCATTTGTTCGCCGTCCAACTGGATGGCAGCGGCTTTATACAACTCACAAGTACCTCCGGTTGGCATGAAGCGGTGGTGGATGCTGCCAGCGGGCGGTACTTAGACTACTTCAGCAGTGTAACCGAACCGCCAAGCCTGACATTACGCAATCTATCAGATGCGGCTTCCAGCGATTCTGAGGCTACCCTGCTGTACGCCGAAGCGTTTACCGCGGACCACCCTTACACGCCGTTCGCGCGCTACCACGCCACCGCGCAATTTGGCGAGCTGTCCGCCGCGGACGGCCAAACCCTCTACTACCGCCTGACGCCGCCTGCGCAGATTCAAGGCCGCCACCCCACCATTGTGTACGTTTACGGAGGACCTGGCCCGCAAAAGGCCCGCAACGAGTGGAGCCCGCTGCTGGTTCAGCTGTTCGCCCAGCAGGGTTTTGGCGTGCTGGAGATCGACAACCGCGGCTCCGGTAATCGCGGCCGTGACTTTGAGGCACCCATTTATCGCCGCATGGGCGGTGTTGAGGTAGCGGACCAGGTCGCCGGCCTGGCTGCGTTGGATAACGTCCCCTGGGCGGATCGGTCCAAAGTTGGGATATTTGGGCACAGCTACGGCGGTTACATGACCCTCATGTGCCTCAGCCAAGCCAGCGATCAGTTTCGCTCTGGCGTGGCGGTGGCCCCGGTCAGTGACTGGGCGTTATACGATACGCATTACACCGAGCGTTATATGGGTTTGCCCGACGATAATCCGGACGGTTACCGAGACGCGAACGTGTTAAGCCACTTGGACAAACTCAAGGGTCCGTTACTCCTGATCCACGGCATGGCGGACGACAACGTATTGTTTACCCACAGCACGATGATCATGGCCCGGCTGCAGCAACTGGGTAAACAATTTGAGCTCATGACCTACCCGGGCGCCAAACATTCCATGCAAGAACGTGAGGTGTCTATCCATCGTTTCGATTTGATCCTGAACTTCTTTCAACGCACTTTAAATTAGGTTTACTCACCTTCAGGAATACCCATGGGCGACATCAGCGTACGTAAAGCCGGACCCGAGGACATCGATTTTATCCTCGACAGTAACCAGAGTATGGCCCGGGAAACCGAAGATGTCGGCCTGCATCCGCCGACGCTGCGCAAAGGCATTAAGTACCTGATGCAACACGCCAACGAAGGTTTGTATCTCATCGCCGAGCACGAGGGACACGCCGCGGGAACGTTAATGATCACTTTCGAATGGAGTGATTGGCGCAACGGCCGATTTTGGTGGATCCAAAGTGTGTATGTACCACAAGCGTTTCGCCGGCTCGGCGTTTACCGTGCCATGCACGAGGCGGTGCGGGCCATGGCCAAACAAGATCCTCAGGTATGCGGCCTGCGCTTGTATGTGGAGCGCGAAAACCACATCGCGCAACAAACCTACCAGCACATCGGTATGACCCAGACACACTACCGCTTGTTTGAGGAGGCGTTAGCGCCGGATTAGCGCCTCAGGCGGCGCGCGCAAACAGCCGAAAGAAGTTTTCGCGCGTGGTGGCGGCCAAAGACTCGATGGAAACGCCGCGCAGCTGCGCTAAATAGGCCGCGGTATCGGCCACAAAGGCGGGTTCGTTGTTTTTCCCCCGATGCGGTACAGGCGCCAACCAAGGGGCGTCGGTTTCAATCAGTAAGCGATCTTCGGGCACCTGTTTCGCCACCTCGCGCACGTTGTGTGCGTTCCGGAAAGTCACGATGCCGGAGATCGAAATGTAATAATCCATTTGTAACGCCGCTTCCGCCATGGCCCAAGATTCCGTGAAACAGTGCAGCACACCCACCACCTCAGGCTGCGCTTCGAGAATCGCCAAGGTATCCGCTTCCGCGGCGCGGGTATGCACAATAACCGGTAACTGGGCAGCAGCGGCCAGCGCCAATTGTTGGGTGAAGGTGTGCTGCTGCCGCCTGCGTTGCTCAGGGTCTTCTTCGTAATGGTAATCAAGCCCCATCTCACCTACAGCCACCACCTTCGGACGATCGAGGTAATCGGCCACCCAAGCAGCATCTCCGCTGCAGGAACCCGGGTGTTCGCCGACACTGGCCCACACACCCTGCTGTTGGTGAGCGATGTCTAGCACCGCTTCGATACTGGCTTGTTCCACGCCAATACAGAGGGTTTCGTGCACGCCGCGGTTACGCGCGCGCGTTAATGCCGCAAGCGGTTCCTGTAAATAGTTAAGATGGCAGTGGGAATCGACAAACACGCCGATTACATGGTGTGGGTATGGCGGTCCGATTGCAGCGCACCGGCGAGATAGGTTTCTATCTTGCTGCGTGCCATATCGTCTTGATCGTTAAACTGCACCCCTATACCGGCAGCACGGTTACCCTGTGCACCTTTCGGTGTCATCCACACCACTTTGCCAGCGACCGGGATCTTCTCTGCTTCGTCCATGAGATTGAGCAACATGAATACTTCATCACCCAGTTCATAGTCTTTTTTGGTGGGGATAAACAAACCACCATTTTGCACAAACGGCATATAAGCTGCGTACAGCACGGCTTTGTCTTTGATGGCCAAAGACAAGATCCCGTTCCTAACGCCTCGTTTAGCTGCTGACATGGGTGCTTAACGTCCTTTTTCTTGCACCGCTCATACTCCGCACCCCTGGCTTTGCTGTCAATGGTGGAAATATGAACCAGCGCACAGTTTATCGCCTGTGCGCTGCACCAAGCCTCAGTCTATCCGATTTAGGGTCTATTTAGGGCTTATTTAGACTGCTTGCGCTGCATTTGTACCCAGCGCACGATGAGCTGCTCTACCAGCAAGCGGCTGTTAGCCGCATTCGACGATTCTATCTGGCGGCGAATATCCAGCAGTTGATCAGCAAAAATCAGCAAACTTTTTGCTGCGCTAACACACTGCGGGATTTGCACACCCTGCAAGTGCAGCAAGATGCGCCGATACCATCGCGCCAGCCAGTTGACCACATCCATGTCTAACACCTGCGCCGTTGCATCTTCCAGCGACGATGCCGGTAAGCCACACAGCCAAGCGGTCATATCAACCTGTTCCACCTGATGAGCGTCTCGCGCGGTCAGCGGAGCGTAACCATATTCCGCAAACTCCGCATCACTCAAATCAACCCCTTGTGCCGTCAACCAGGCGCGGGCGGCAGCGTGATCTGGTGCCGCTTGTATACGTTGGCAACGACTGCGGATGGTGGGTAACAGCTTTCCCCAGTAGGGGGTCGCCAGTAACAAGTGCGTATTGGGTGGCGGCTCTTCTAGCGTTTTTAGCAATGCATTGGCTGCGTTTGTATTAAACAAGTGGGCATCCACAATGGCCGCAATTTTGCGCCCACCCACCTGGGAGGTTTGCGCGGCAAAGTCATTAATACGACGCACCTGGTCTATTTTGAGCACCGCCCCTTCAGGTTCAATCCAGCGAAAGTCCGCGTGAGCAATTTCCGTGACAGGGCGATTGTAATCCAGCCCCAACAATTGTAATGCAACGCTGCTGAGTAATTGTTCGTGCCCCCAACCCGGCGCGCAAGTCAGCGCCAGTGCGTTCGGTAGCTTGTCAGCCGCCGCTAATTGCAGCACTCGCTCCACGGTAGCGCTGTGCCAGGGTAGGACAGCGTTCATGCCGTTTGCGCCGCCAGGAATTTGTACACCTCCGCACTCAGAGCCGCTTGCACGTCGGCTAACGGTTGTGCCGCGTCGATGGTACAGATACGCGGTTCTCGTTGTGCGCGTTGCAAGTATCCATCGCGCACCGCCTGAAAAAAAGCCAATTGCTCTTGTTCCAAGCGGTCTTGTGAGCGATCTGCGATGCGTTGTTTGCCGATGGCGGGATCCAGGTCCAAATAGAGCGTCAAATCGGGTCGCAAATCACCCTGCACCCACCGCTCGAGCTGTTCCACGTAATCCGTAGGTATCCCTCGCGCCACACCTTGGTAGGCGTAAGTGGCGTCAGTGAAACGATCACACACCACCCATTGGCCGCGCGCCAGACGCGGTTTTATCTCGTTGTTCAGATGCTGGTTACGTGCGGCAAAGACCAACAGCAGTTCAGTCATGCCGTCGACTTGTTCGTCCCAGGCGTCCAACATTACGGTGCGCAAAGCTTCGGCCATGGGCGTTCCGCCGGGTTCACGTGTGCGATAGAAATCGATGTCATGTGCCCGCAGCAATTCGCACAACGTATCCAGATTGGTCGACTTGCCGGCACCTTCCGAACCTTCCAACGTGATGAATTTGCCCTTCGTCGCCATACCGCCTCGGTATCAACCGTCCTGTCCAAGCTGGTACTTGCGCACAGCCCGGTTGTGCTCTGCAAGCGTACGTGAAAACTGGCTGCTGCCATCACCTCGAGCCACAAAGTAGTAGTAGTCCCCGGGGGTGGGATGTACCGCTGCCTGCAACGCCGCCGCCGATGGTGCAGCGATAGGAGTCGGTGGCAGGCCGCGATAGCGATAGGTGTTAAACGGAGAGTCAACTCTCAAGCTAGCGCGGGTCAAGTTGCCGTCGAATGTCTCCCCCAGCGCATAAATGACCGTCGGGTCTGTTTGCAGCAACATGCGTTTCGCCAGGCGGTTGTGAAACACCTGACTGATAATACCTTGATCCGCGGCCAAACCTGATTCCTTTTCGATGATGGATGCCAGTATGACCATCTCATCCATGCTATGGATGTAAAGGTCTGTGCCACGACCTTGCCAAGTTTGCTCAAGCAGCTGCAACATTGCCTCGTGTGCGCGCCACAACAACGCTCGATCAGTATCGCCGCGACGATACTGATAGGTGTCCGGGAAAAACATACCCTCGGCAAATGCCGAGGCGAGGCCAAGTTCTTTGTGTAACGAGACAGCGTCGCGGGCTTGCAGGACGTGTGTCAGGGCTTCATGTTGGGCTAGGCGCTTCAGCATTTGCGCCACCGTGCCGCCCTCTTCGATGCGAAACTCGTATGTCACCACATCACCGCGGCTGAGCTTTGTTAACAACTCCCGCGGCGTCAGTTGCCCATCGATGTCATACTCACCCGCCTGCAGCTGTGTATCCAGGCCGCTCAGGCGGCCGAGCAACAACAGACGCTGTGTCCCTTCTAAAAAGCCGTGGCGTTGCAATTCCGTAGCGAGCGAAACAAGCGTATCCCCCGTGGCAAATACTGCCGTGTGTGAAGCGGTCTGATTGGCGGCCATGGGCTGATCCGCCCAGCGCGTGAGGTGCCAATAGCCACCCGCGAGCATTGCCAAGCCGAGCACCACCACAACGAGGGCGGCGGGCAGGATTTTGCGGAACCATCCGCCCACGACTTATACAGTGCCGAAAATTAGCGTTCCGTTGGTACCGCCAAAGCCAAACGAATTGCTGGCCGCGGCTTTGAGCGTGGTCTGCCGCGCCTCGTTGGGTACGTAATCCAGATCACACTCCGGGCTTGGGTCATGGAGATTGATGGTGGGCGGCAACACCTGTTGTTCCAGCGCTTTGATCGTGAAAATAGCCTCTACCGAGCCAGCGGCACCCAGCAAATGGCCAATCATCGACTTGGTGGAACTCACCGCAATCTTGGTGTCATCACCAAAGACAGATTTAACACCCTTGGTTTCGGCCACGTCGCCTAACGGTGTTGAGGTGCCATGCGCGTTTAGATAACCCACGTCTTCGGCATTTAGGGCGGCGTCGTTCAAAGCATTTTGCATGGCCGCCGCGCCGCCTTCACCATTCTCCGCTGGACCGGTGATATGGAAAGCGTCGCCACTCATACCAAAACCGAGAAATTCACCATATATTTTGGCGCCCCTGGCCTTCGCGCGTTCGTATTCCTCCAACACGAGGACACCTGCGCCGTCTCCCAGCACAAAACCATCGCGGCCTTCATCCCACGGCCGCGAGGCAAGTTCTGGTTCGTCGTTGCGGGTCGACAATGCTTTCATGGAATGGAAACCCGCCACGCAGATGGGTGAGGTGGCGTGCTCCGAGCCGCCCACGATCATCACGTCAGCCTCGCCATGTTGAATCATACGTGCGCCAAAACCGATGTTGTGGGTACCCGTGGTACAGGCGGTGACGATGGCGATATTGGGCCCTTTATAGCCGTAACGAATCGACAGATTGCCGGATATCATGTTGATCACCGAGCCCGGGATGAAAAACGGGGATACCCGCCGTGGACCTTTGTTCACCAGCGTACTGTGCGTGTCCGTGATAGTGTTGATCCCGCCTATCCCTGAGCCAACCGCAACACCTATGCGGTCCGCATCATCCGGATGTGCAGTTAATCCGGCGTCTTCTATGGCCTGAATACCTGCAGCCATGCCGAACTGGATAAATCCATCCAAGCGGCGCGCTTCTTTCGCGTCGATGTAGTCAGTGACATCAAAATCTTTCACGGCCGCGCAAATCTTCACACCGTAGTCTTCGGTGTCGAAGTAAGGGTTGACGCCTACGCCGCTCACGCCGGCTACGGCTGCCTGCCAGGATGTTTCAACGGTGTTACCGATGGGCGACAGCATCCCCATGCCGGTCACGACAACTCTTCGTCTGCTCATGAATGTCTACTCACAGGTTCGTATCCATCTCGCGCGGACACTATCAGCTAATGCCGCATGAGAAGCAACGAGGGATATGAGCGCACCTGCGCGAAACGCGCAGTGAGGCTTACTGGTGGGCCAGGATGTAGTCGATGGCGTCTTTGACCGTCGAGATCTTCTCGGCTTCTTCGTCGGGAATCTCGGTCTCGAATTCCTCTTCGAGCGCCATGACAAGTTCTACGGTATCTAGTGAGTCAGCACCGAGGTCTTCTACGAAAGAAGCGTCGCCTTTGACTTCGTCTTCTTTCACACCAAGCTGTTCACAAATCAGTTTTGTTACGCGTTCTTCAACACTGCTCATGCTAAAGGGGTCTCCCTCAAAAGGTTCCTGGGTGCAGGGCGTGCGCATTCTATAGAGGCGATTTCTGCAACGCAAGCGCACATCCTGCGGTTCTCAAGCGGCGTACATACCGCCGTTAACATGTAACGTTTGCGCTGTAACATAACCCGCTTCGTCGCTAACAAGATAAGCAACGGCGGCGGCCACATCCTCCGGGTCACCCATGCGCCCTAGGGGGATACGCTCCAACATGAGTGCCTGCTGCTCTTCGGTCAACTCGGCGGTCATATCGGTGCCGATAAAGCCAGGCGCAATTGTGTTAACAGTTATGTTACGGCTTGCGACCTCCATTGCTAACGAGCGGGTAAAGCCTTCGATGGCGGCCTTGGAAGCTACGTAGTTGCTTTGTCCGGGATTACCCATACGCGCAACCACTGAACCGACGTTAACGATCCGACCCCATCGCGCCTTAAGCATGCCACGCAAAACCGCCTTCGTGACGCGAAACAGCCCGTGTAAGTTGGTATCAACCACTTCTGTCCATTCTTCTTCGCTCATGCGCAACAGCAGGTTATCGCGAGTTATGCCCGCGTTGTTGATCAGCACCTGCGGCGCTTCAGTCTGCTCAGACACGTGTTGCAACAGAGACTGCACCGAGTCTGCGTCCTGCAATACCAATACGGCGCCACTGCCGCTGTCACCCAGTGCATCGCTGATTTGTGCAGCCACTGCTGCTGAAGTGGCGGTGCCAACCACATGAAACCCGTCTGCCGCCAAACGTTGGGCGATGGCGGCACCAATTCCGCGGCTGGCACCCGTCACTAGTGCGGTTTTTTTTGAGTCTGCCATGCTGTTTGTTCTCTCTTTAGACCGAACTTTTTTACGCCGGGCTTCTTTATGCCGGACTTCTCTATGCCGGGCTTAAGCCTGCAAGCTTGTTATGCCGTCGATGCTGGACAAGCCAACCGTAGGGGTACCGCGAGAGATACGGCGGATTAAACCCGCCAATACGCTGCCTGGACCACACTCAGCAAACCGATCCACGCCAAGGTCCACCATATGCATTACAGATTTAGACCACAGCACCGGCGCTGCAATCTGTGCCAATAGATTTTCGCGCAACTGCTCGGCATCGGCGGGTACGTCGGCATTCACGTTTTGCACAATGGGGACATTCGGCATGCGCACGTCCACCGCCGCTAAGGCTTCACCAAACTCAGCTTTCGCCGCTTGCATCAAAGGGGAGTGAAACGGACCGCTGACATCCAGCATCACCGCGCGCTTCGCGCCGGCAGTCTTGCAGGCCTCTGCCGCGGATTCTACGGCTGCGGCTTCTCCCGCAATCACCACTTGACCGGGCGCATTGAAATTAGCGGCAACCACCACACCGTCTACCGCCTCGCAACAGGCTGCCACCGGTTCATCCTCTAGACCCATGACCGCAGCCATGGCGCCTTGGCCGCGCGGTACTGCGGCCTCCATGAGCTCACCGCGCAGACGCACCAACCGCACCGCATCGGCAAAAGCAATGCTGCCTGTACAGGCAAGCGCAGAGTATTCGCCGAGGCTGTGGCCGGCGACATAGCTGGGCAGAGGGGTGTATTGTTGCCAGACATCCCAAATGGCTGCGCTCGCCGTCAACAAGATGGGTTGTGTGTTTTGGGTCGCAGATAAGTCCTCTGCGGGACCGTTTTGCACCATTTTCCAGACATCAAAACCCAAGATGTCCGAGGCTTCGTTAAATTTTTCTGTGACGCTTGGATATTGGCTGGCTAACTCCGCCAGCATACCCACACTCTGTGCACCCTGGCCGGGAAAAACCGCTCCTAAACTCACCCGCGCTACTCTTTGTCAGCGATGACCTGGCGTCCGCGGTAATAGCCATCCGCCGTGATGTGATGGCGACGGTGGATTTCACCGGTGGTTTCATCAATCGACAGCGTCGGCTTCTTGAGACTATCGTGAGAACGTCGCTGCCCGCGTCGGGAGCGCGTTACTTTATTCTGTTGAACAGCCATTTTGCTTTCCTTTCCTAACCTTTCTTAACCTTAGACTTCAATTACTTTCGTCGCGCGCACTGACATACACTTTGCCTTAACCTTGATCCTCAAGCTTCGACTGCGCTTGCATTGCCGCTTTTAATGACGACAGCGCCGCAAAAGGCTTTTCTGCCTCGTCCGGCACATGCGCTTGCGGCGGGGCGTAGCTCAATTGCGGCCGATTTTCGCAATCTGCATCCGTACATACCTGGGACGGCAGTTGCAGCAGCAATTCATCTTCCACCAATTCCGCCGCGTCCAATTCTTCGGTGCTGACCACGACGATGTTGTCTGCACCCTCAGCTTCACGCCAAGCATCAGCCATTTCTTCGGTCGGCGCTAACAGGCCTTCCACCTCGACGGACAAGTGCCTGCGTACGGGTTCTGAGCAAAGCTGGCAGGCCATTTCCACCTCAGCTTCCGCGCTACCCGTTACTTGTATACGCTGTTCGGCATCAAAGCCGAAGCGCAGTTCTGCCTGTACCGTTTCCAACTGCAACACCACCGCCCGCAAACGAGGGCACGCCGAAGGCGCCAACTCGCGCGTCAACACCGCTTGCGACTTGGCCAAGTCGACATAAGTTGGAGCACGGGAATTGCGCGTTGTCATGGCGGCGGCCATCATAGGGACCTAGTCCAGCCATGTAAACCCGCACAAGCCTCTGAAATCCATGCAGAATTTGATACTGGCATCCACTTCACGCTACCGCGCCGAAGCGCTCACCCGGCTGGGTCTAACGTTCGCGAGCGTTGCTCCCAACGTCGACGAACAAGCCCCAGTGCAAGAACCCCCTGCCCAGCTGGCATTACGTCTTGCACATGCCAAAGCGGCGGCCGTAGCCAGGCAAAACCCAGACGCCATCGTAATAGGTTCTGATCAGGTCGGGGATTGTAATGGGCAACGCCTGGCGAAGCCTGGCAGTATCGAAGCTGCCGTGGCGCAACTGCAGAAGCTAAGTGGACAAGCGGCGACTTTTTATACCGCCGTGGCGGTCCATTGCATCCGGCAAGACGTTGAACTCGGTGGCGTGGTGAACACTGACTTGCAGTTTCGAGCATTTAGCCCATCTGAGGCAGCGACCTATGTGCACCTTGACCAGCCCCTCGACTGTGCTGGTAGCTTCAAAGTGGAGTCGCTAGGTATTACCTTGTTTGAACGTGTCAGCGCCGATGACCCCACCGCCTTGGTGGGCCTGCCCATCATCACCCTGCTGGATATGCTGGCAACTTGTGGTGTTAAGCCTCTGCAGCAAGCTTAAGTTGTTGCCAAGTGTTCGTTAGCGCTTCGCTTAACGGTGCGGCAACCCGCAAATCTCCTTGCTCTAGAGGAATGTGCAGCTTACTGGCATGTAAACACAATCGCTCGACAGACACTGCGGACAAGGCGGTGCTCGTCGATGCTGACAGCTGCCGTGTGGCATACTTTTCATCACCCAAAATGGCATGGCCTTGGCTGCTTGCATGTACTCGGATTTGATGGGTACGGCCGGTATGTAGGCTCGCTTGCAGCCGGGTTGCTATGTCCCCGGCGCGCTCCAATACAGCAAAATCAGTGCGCGCGGTTTGACCTTCAGCATCGACCCTCACCCGCCGCTCGCCCCAACTGGTTTCATAACGTTTAAGCTTGACTTGCACCGTGCGCACCTGTTGCGGCCAGGCGCCAACCACAAACAGCTCGTAGATTTTCTTCACACGACGCTGGCGAAACGCTTGCTGAGCCTGCTGCAGCGTTGCCCGCGTTTTAGCAAGCGCTAAACAGCCCGACGTATCGCGGTCCAAGCGGTGCACCAATTCCAAGCGCGGCATGGATAGATGTTCCCGCAAAATTTCTATCACGCCCGCGTTGATACCGGATCCACCGTGTACGGCGACACCTGCCGGTTTATTCAGCACCAAGTAACGTTCGTCTTCGTACAGTACCGCCGCCGTTAGACGATCCGCAGCGGAGACAGAAAACTGCACCGGCATTTGCTCCGCGGTGCGTACCGGCGGGATCCGAATCCGATCATTAAGCTGCAAGCGATAGGTTGCTTTGACACGGCCGCCGTTTACGCGCACTTCCCCTTTACGCAAAATGCGGTATATGTGCTGCCTGGGGACCCCTTTAAGTCGACGCAGCAGGAAGTTATCCGCTCGTTGACCGACATCGTTGCGATCGACGATGTCTACGTATGTGACACCCATCAAACAGTGCCGTGGGCAAAAAAGTTCAGGGGTTTGAAGGGCTTAGCAAACACTGCTAACATCACCTCGTCTTGATTGGCGCTGTTTTTGCAACGCACAACTGTAGTGCACCGCAATACTGAAATCCAACCTCGAGACGCTGAACAGACTGACGACAGTTCGACCACGAGTAACGAGTCGACGGCGTAAGAGCTAGATTGGCATGTTTGGCACAACGAGTCTGCAAACAGACCAAGTACTTGCAGAGTAAGTACTCCGTGCGAACCATGCGCCTGCCCTCGCTCGTGAAACGTAAGCTGTTTAACTACTGATAGTTTTTTCGAGCATTGCATGGCTTTAAAGTGGAATGCTCAGCAAGGTGACCACAACACCCAAGCCAAACAGCTTGAGTGGCGCTGAGCTAATACGCTCACCGTGTGGAGGTTAACAAAGTGAAAAGTGAACAGCGTATCGTCCAGCACGCCACAGCGCCGCTGACCATACGCTGCATATGATTCTGCTGTTTTTCGCCGCAGTATGAGAAAAATGCAGAATCGCACACGCGCTCAGCGTCGGCCGTACATATTCAGGCCTGCGTTGCCCACCGCCTTGGTGTCTATCAGCTGATTAACGCTGACTCTCCAACGTATTGTCGTCAGTAGCCGCAGGCCATGTGTATGCCTGCCTTTTGACAATATAAGAGTTAGACATGAAAAGAATGTTAATCAACGCATCGCAGCCTGAAGAGGTTCGCATTGCCCTGGTTGATGGTCAGAAGCTTTATGACCTTGATATCGAAAATCGCACCCGCGAACAGAAAAAAGCCAACATCTACAAAGCCAAAATCACCCGAGTTGAGCCCAGCTTGGAAGCTGCCTTTGTTGATTTCGGTTCTGAACGGCACGGCTTCTTGCCGCTAAAAGAGATTGCCCGCAGCTACTTCAGCAAACGCATGAATGAAGGCGGTCAGCGTACGCCGATACAAGAATTGGTGCGCGAAGGCCAACAGGTACTGGTGCAGGTCGACAAAGAGGAACGCGGCAACAAAGGGGCGGCGTTAACCACCTTCATCAGCCTTGCCGGTCGCTACATGGTGCTGATGCCAAACAATCCTCGTGCTGGTGGCATCTCGCGCCGCATTGAAGGTGATGATCGCGATGAACTGCGTGAAGCGTTGTCGCACTTGGAGATTCCAGACGGCATGGGTGTGATTGTGCGTACCGCAGGTGTAGGCCGCAGCGCCGAAGAACTACAGTGGGACCTCGCCTATTTATTGCAGCTGTGGCAGGCCATCCAAAACGCCGAAGCCGAAGAAGCCATACCCTCCCTGCTTTACCAAGAGAACAGCGCCGTGCTGCGTGCCATTCGTGACAATCTGCGCCGCGATATCGGTGAAGTGCTCATAGAAGGTGACGAAGCCTATCAGGAAGCCGCCACTTTCATCGGCCAGGTGATGCCGAACTACGCGGACAAGGTAAAGGCTTATAGAGACGCCATTCCTTTGTTTAGCCGCTACCAGATAGAAAGCCAGATCGAGTCTGCGTTTGAACATACAGTGAAGTTGCCTTCCGGCGGCAGCATTGTCATCGACCCGACGGAAGCGCTGGTGTCCATTGACATCAACTCCGCCAGGGCGACCAAAGGCGCTGACATCGAAGAAACCGCGCTAAATACTAACCTGGAAGCAGCAGACGAAATTGCCAGGCAACTGCGTATCCGCGACATCGGCGGTTTGGTGGTCATTGATTTCATCGACATGATGATCCAAAAGAACCAGCGCGCCGTGGAAAATCGCATGCGCGACGCTCTGGAAGCAGACCGGGCGCGTGTACAAACCAGCCGTATATCTCGTTTTGGGCTCTTGGAGATGAGTCGCCAACGCCTACGCCCTTCGCTAGAAGAGATCAGCACCCAAGTTTGTCCACGCTGTAACGGTCAAGGCCGGATTCGCGACACAAAGTCTTTGGCACTCGCCATTCTGCGTGTCATGGAGGAAGAAGCCCTCAAAGAACGCAGCGCAAGGGTGCGTGCCCAAGTGCCGTTGGCGGTGGGCGCTTACCTGCTGAATGAAAAACGTCAGGATGTTGCCGACATTGAACAGCGCACCGGCACCCACATGGTCATCATTCCAAATATGAACTTGGAGACACCCCACTACATCGTTGAGCGCATGCGCGACGACCACATCGCTGAAGAAGGTGAAATCCCGAGCTATCAGTTGTCAGAGCTGGCTAATCAAGCCCGGCAGGAAGAAATCCCCCAAGACACGCCAATTCCCCAACGTCCCCAAGCTGCGGTGCAAACGCTGCAGCCGCCTGCCCCGCCGCCGCCACAAGCGGCTGCACCGGCCACAACAAGCAATGCCGCGCCAATGGCTGCCGAACCTAAGCAAGCCAGCGGTTTCTGGGGCCGTTTGATGAAAAACCTGTTTTCCGACGAGGTCACTCATGAGCCGGAGACGGAACAATCGGCGAAAAACCAACAGCGCGGCAATCAAGCAAGACGCTCCGATGGCAACCGTGGCAAGCGGCGAAATGACCGTGACGATCGTGGACGCAACCAAGATCGCAACACCAAGCGCAATGACGGTGGTGACAGATCCAAAGGCAAAAAGGGCGAGCAACGCAGCGGCAAAGGCAACCCCGAGCGTGCGGAGCAAAAAGACAATAGAGATAACAAAGAGAAAAAAGGCGCGAAGGCAGCAGATCGGCAAAAAAAACGCAATAAGGACAGTGACAACCGTAAGCAGAACCCTCAAGAGGACGATCGCCAGGAAAACAAACAGCGCGAGCCCCGCAAAGACAGAAAACGTCAACAGGATAAGCGTAATCCTGAAGCGCAAGCGCAAGGTAAAGAACGCAACACGCCGCGCCCAACCCAAGCCGAACGTATGCCCAGCGATGAAGAACTCAGCGCGAGCAAACGCGAACCGCGAAGAAATCGCAGTGACAGCGGCAGCGCAAAACCTGCAGCCAGCGCCACTGCTCCCGCTAAGGCTGCAGAACCTCAGAAAGCACCCGTCACGCGGGAGGAAACCGCGGCCGATGCGAATCCAACCACACCGTCAGCCCCCACTGCAGAAACAGCTCGGGCGACTGGATCAGTTGATCTGAACGATACTTCTAACAAAACGCCCGCAGAACAAGAGGCGTCTGAAACGCCACGCGGACGCGCGAAAAATGATCCACGCAACCGTGGCGCAGCTACAGCTGAATCAGCACAGACATCCGCAGACGCCGGTAGCCAGTCAGCGACACCCCCGCCGGCGGAGGATGCACAGACAAACCTGCAGGCACCGGCGGAAGGCAACTCTGACGCCGCTCAGGCCCTAGACACCGCCTCAGAAAGCCCGGAGGCAGCAACAGACGCAGCACCAGATGCAGTACCAGATGCAGGAAAAGCACAGGAGGAATCAGCGCAGCCCGCAGCTACGGGCGCTACAGAGCGAGAGGAAACCACGCCAGCAGCCGCCAGCATTGAGCAATCACAGGCAGAGACACCTACGGACATCTCCGACACGACGGAGCCAGTAGTCCAAGCGGATGCTCAAGAAGTTGATGCGCAAGAAACAGACGTACCAGAACCAGACCCGCTCGCAGCGGACGCGCCAGCAACGGATGTGCCGAAGGCAGACGCGCAAGAGGCCGCTGAAGCTAACGAAGCTGCCAACGCAGAAGCCGACGCTGGCGAACCACCCTTTCCACCCATTGTTTCACCGCGACCCACACGCGCGTTTAACGACCCACGTGAAATCCGTCGACGCGAACGTGAAGCTGAACTAAAAGCCCAGGGTGTGATGAGTAACGCAGGTCAAAACAAGGCGCTTCAGGACAACTCTGAGGGTTCTAACTCAAGCTGAACCCCATAACGACGATAGATGTCATCGGCGATGGCGGCGGCGAAGGTAAACACCTCGACGTCGCTGGCGCCACCGGTATTGACCAACACCAACGGTTGTGAAGACCAACAGGACACGTGGTTGCCTGGTTTTTCTTTCCAACCCGCGCGGTCGATGAGTTGCGCCGCGCTTAGCTTCACCCGCCCGGAGCCCGCCTCCATCGGGTAGGTCTGCAGATCGTCAATACGTACGTTTAGCTCGTCGGCCTGTGCCTGCGACACAACAGGGTTTTTGAAAAAGCTGCCTACATTTGGATGTTCCTCTGGCGCGGGTAGTTTGCGCTGGCGGATACGAATCACCGCATCTGCAACATGTTGTGCGGCCACTTCCGTTTGTTCGGCCAGAGCGGCCTGCAATTCCGGGTAGTCGAATACAGGTGCATCTTGTTTGTTCAGCCGCAGGGTGACGTTGAGGATGGTGTAACCGGGTTGGTGCTTAAACACGCTGTCGCGATAGCCGAAACGACACTGCGCGGCATTCAACGCAACCACCTCCCCTTGAGGATGTAACACTTCCACCGCTTCGATGAACTGTGCAATTTCAACGCCATATGCGCCGATGTTCTGCACCGGGGCCGCACCCACTGAACCCGGTATCAGGGTAAGATTTTCAAGCCCATACCAACCTTGGCGCAAACAATGCAGTACAAACTGGTGCCAATTCTCTCCGGCTGCTACCCGTATCGTCACATGCTCAGCCGTCTCTTGAAGTACCTCAATGCCTGCGCTTCTGAGCAAACAGACAAAGCTGCGCACGCGCGCATGCAGCACGACGTTAGACCCTTCGCCCAGCGGGACAAACGCCAGTTGGTGCGCTTGTGCGTACGCCTGTGCGTCTGCGACATCCGCCGAGCTATAGGCCTCACAGCCGTAGTCAGCGGTGCTACGCAGAGCCAGCGTATTAGGAATATCCAGATGCTGTCTAAGCTGCATCGATCCGGCGAAACGTTAAATTGATGCGCTCCCCCACCAAACGCTTGGTTTTGGTCAAGGTGTGTTGTTGACGCCCGTCCAGCAGCAGAAGAGAGCCGTTGGCTAAGTCGAAGACAGTACTTGGCCTTCCTGGCCCTGAGCGGACACGAAAACGGCGAGTTGCACCGAGACTCAAAGAGGCGATCAGAGGATCGGCTGCGTGCTCATCGTCGCGATGCCAACCCATGTATTCCTCGCCATGACTGTAGCGGTTGGCGAGGAGGAAATTAAAAGGTTGCTCAGCCGGTCGTTTGGCCATAGCGCAGACTTTGGCGCGCAGCGGTTGCAAAGATTCAGGCCATCCTTGTGCGCAATGATCAATGCCGGTGTAGCGATAGTTAACACCGTCATCTCCAAACCAGGCAAGCCGCCGCGGCGCTGTCACCTGCTTGCCAAAAATCGGAAAACTCTCACGTAACCAATGCACCGCGTTGGAAGTCAACCAACGCTGCAGTTGCTGGGCTTCGTTATCATCCAGGAAACTAGGAATGTATTGCATCGCGCTGCGCTCTGCGTCTACTGGCCTTGTAGAGCAACAATGTCGCGCACACGCGCTAAATCTTCAGGGGTATCTACACCGCCCGGAATGGGCTCGACACTTTCCAACACCGCGATACGCCCCCCATCTTCGAGCCAACGCAGCTGCTCTAAACACTCAATGTGTTCCAAGCGGGAGTTGCTAATACCTATGAACCGTCGCAGGGCGTGAACTCTGAACGCATAAACACCGACGTGACGCTGCACATTGTTTTGCTGCAGCGTCTCCAGGGTTAAGCTCTGCGAAAGCATGGCGTCCCGCGGAAACGGAATCGGTGCACGAGAAAAATACAACGCTTGCCCATTGCGATCGGTCAACACCTTAACCACGTTTGGATTCAAAAAATCTTCGACGCGAGAGATCGGCTCGCTGAGCGTGGCAATGTCAACGTCAGCAGCGCTGTGCATATAGGCAGCAAGCTGATCAATGATGGTTGGCGGCAGCAACGGCTCGTCCCCCTGCACGTTAATGACAATGTCGTCGGCCTGCCATCCACGCGCCTCGGCAACCTCCATGACACGGTCCGAGCCAGACGCGTGTGTTGTTGCTGTCAGCATGACTGGCAGCCCGGCGCCTTGCACCACTTGCAGTACCTGTTGGTCATCTACCGCGGCGACCACCTCATCCGCGTTGGAACGAGAGGCTTGACGGACAACCCGCACAATCATTGCTTCACCGTGGATGTCGGCCAGTGGCTTGTTGGGTAAACGCGTGGAGGCCAGGCGCGCCGGTATCACCACAAAAACACTCACAACAGACCGCCGGAGTGGGCCAGTTCGCGATTGGGTACGATGCCGCGCTCATGCAAAAGCTCACACAAACGTTGGTGCGCTTCTTCCGGAAGCTCAACCGATACGCGTAAAAACCACACGTGGCTGAAGTCGTCTTCCAAGTGATTCAGTTTGGCTGCGTCTTTTTCCGTACACACGACCTGTAAGCCGTCGCCAAAACGTACTTCCGGTCCGGCAAAGTTGTAGTGGTCGCTGTAGGTGTGTTTCACCGTTGACAAACCCAGCTCGTGCAAAGAATTGAAGAAACGGGCTGGATTGCCAATGCCGCACACAGCGTGAATCTGCGGGTAGCGGTGCACAAACTCATCACTATCCAGCCGCTCAGTGGTGGCCAAATTAAAAAAGCCGTCAGCTTGCATACGCATGACTGTTTCTTCTTCCACGACACCGCTGGGCTCACCATTGGCGATCACCCAATCAACTTCCGCAAGCCGAGTAGCGGGTTCACGCAAAGGGCCGGCAGGGAGCAGCAAGCCGTTACCCAAACCGCGGCTGCCGTCAATCACGGCAATTTCCAAATCACGCGCCATCGCGTAGTGCTGCAAACCGTCATCGGATATGGCGATGTCACAGACTTGAGTTTCCAACAGACGCAACCCTTTGACCCGATCAGCGCAAATCGCCACCGGGCATCCGAGGCGGTCTCGTAGTTGCACCGCTTCGTCGCTGTAGCGCTCCGGATCCGCACCACTGGGCACCAACGTGCCGTTTTTACTGAAACGCCCGCCGTAACCGCGCAACACCACCCCGGGACTGAAACCATGCTCCCGCAGCACTTCAACCAACCAGCTCACCATGGGGGTTTTGCCGGTGCCGCCCACCGTGATATTACCAACCACGATGACTGGCAAACTGGTGCGCGCGGGTGTCGCTTTACCGGTGAGATAGGGTTTAACTTGGCGTTTTCTACCCCAGTTGTATACCACGGACAGCGGCCGCAGCAGATGAAGCCACCATGCGCCGTCATACCAGGCCTTCGATAAGCCGAGCGCAGATTTCTCAAAATACTCGTCCGAAGGAACCGTGACATTGGCACCGTTGTCCTGACTGTGCTCAACCGATTCCGATTCTAGTTTGGCGTCTTCCACAAACTGGGCGTTGTGCAACTCGGCGTATAAACCACCCTGTGCCAGCAAAGATTCGTGGTTGCCGGTTTCTACGATGCGCCCGTCATCCAACACCACAATTGCATCCGCCGATTCGATCGTAGACAGGCGGTGGGCAATCACTAAAGTTGTACGGCCTTGCATAACCGCGTGTAGCGCCGCCTGGATATGCCGCTCCGATTCGTTATCAAGCGCAGAGGTTGCCTCATCAAGAATGAGTATCGGCGCGTCTTTGAGCAACGCGCGCGCAATGGCTACCCGCTGGCGCTGGCCGCCCGAGAGCAGCACCCCATCATCACCCACGATGGTATCGATACCTTCAGGCAAGGTCTCGATAAATTCCTTGGCGTGCGCGCGTTTGATCGCTTGTTCTAGTTCGGCATCGTCTGTTCGCAACAAGTCACCATACGCAATGTTATTGCGCAGAGTATCGTTAAACAGCGTCACCTGTTGGGACACTAAGGCAATCTGTTTGCGTAGCGCGCGCATCTCGTAGCTGCGGAGGTCTTTACCGTCCAGCAAGATGCGGCCTTCCTGCAGTTCGTAGAACCTGGGAATTAAGCTGGCTAAGGTCGTCTTGCCGCTGCCCGATCGGCCTACCAAGGCCACAGTTTGGCCGGATTGGATGGTCAGATTTATGTCGCGCAGCACCGGAACACCATCACCGTAGCGGAACGACACGTTCTCAAAGACCAGATCGCCGCTGGCCCGGTCGATGGCCGCGTCCCCCTCATCCACTTCGAGCGTTTGATCAAGCTGACCAAACACATCTTCTGACGCCGCCAGCCCGCGCTGCAGCTTGGCGTTCACTTCCGACAGTTTGCGTATCGGGCGCCCCAACAAGCCTGCCCAAGATAAAAAGGCCACGGCTTCACCGCTGGTCATCTCGTTGGCGGAGCCGTACAGCAGAAAGATCAGAATACACAACGCCAGGGCAACGATGGTTTCGTTCAGCTGTGTGCTCAGTACCTTGGTCACCGCCATTTTCAGATTCTGTTGACGGTTTACCCGGCTGGATTTGTGGAAGCGGCCCTGCTCATAGTCTTCGCCGCCGAAAGTGCGCACTACCCGGTACCCCGACACAGCTTCGGAAACCACGTGAGTGACATCACCCATGGAGTTTTGAATACGTTTACTGATGCGGCGAAAGCGATTGCTGGCAAACACCACCACCAACGCCAGCAAGGGCATGGCGGCAATGAACAACAGAGTCATCTGCCAGTTCGACCACAACATGGCGCCTAACAGGACAATCACTTTGAGCCCGTCCTGAATAATGGCTTTTAACGCATCGGTGCCGGTATCACGGAGCTGCGAGACAGTGAAGGTCAAGCGGGAAACAATGTGGCCTTGGGTATTCTGATCAAAATAGCTGCTGGGCAGGCGCAGCATGTGCTCAAACAGCGCCTGGCGGAGATTAAACACGACATTAAAGGACACCCGTGCTATCAACGATTCGCCAATGATGGTGCCAAACGCGCGCACTAGCCCCGCGCCAAACATCATCATGGGAATGCTGGCCGCCGCCACTACTACCGCGTCGTCCCAAGAATCGATTAGATCACCAAACAGCTTGGCGAAATAGGCTTCTGCGCTGGCTGCAGCCAAAAAGCCAAGTATAGAGGCCACCATCAGCACCCAATACGGCGCCACATACTTCAACAGGCGCTTGTATATCGCCCAATCACTCTGCTTTTTCTCGACGGACATGTGTGTGGTTCGCCCTACCCCCGCGGACTCCTGAGCTTATTCTTCCTCAGCGGGTTGCTGGGTGGTAATACTCACCCGAGTTAAGCCAACGGTGCCGGCTGCGTCCATGGCGCGCACCACCGATTGGTGCGCCGCCATCGCATCCGCGGTGATGACCACCAGCGGTGATGTTTGATCTGTGCTCATGGTCTCCCGCACTTCTTGCAACGCTCGCACCAGGGTGTCCTTCTCTGAATTGACCAAGAGGCGATCATTAACGGCGTAGTCGCCGCGCCGGTCGACTACAATTTCAATGGTACCGGGATCCACTTCTTGCAACTCACCGCTGGATTCCGGCAGGTTAATCTTCAGTTGGGTTTCACGGATAAAGGTGGTCGACACCATGAAGAAGATCAACAACAAAAACACCACGTCAATCAGTGGTGTCAGTTCTACTGTCGCTTCGTGGCGTCCGCGTCTACGTTTCGCCATCGGTGTTTAATCCACGTGCTCGACGTGATGGCCATGTACCATGTCCATCAGCTTGGTGCTTTCATGTTCCACTTCCACGACAAGCTCATCCACCCGGCGCAAAAAGAAGCGGTGAAACATCAGCGCCGGTATGGCCACGGATAGTCCAGATGCGGTGGTGATCAGCGCCGTGGAGATGCCACCGGCAAGTAAGTTGGCGTTGCCCGAGCCTTGCCGCATGAGGTTATCAAACACATCGATCATACCGACCACGGTGCCAAGTAGGCCCAATAGCGGCGCAATGCTGGCAATGATGCCCAACGCAGTGAGATAACGTTCCAGATCCTGATTAACCTGATTGGTCGCCTCCTCCATGGCTTCTTTCATGATCTCACGGCCACGCTTGGCATTGCTGATACCGGATGCAAACACATGGCCCAGTGGAGAAGCGGCGCGCAAGTCTCTTACCTTCTGCTGATCAAACTCATCCTGCTTCAAGGTGTTCCAAGTTTGCGCCAGCAGATTTTTCGGCAGCACACGACCACGTTGCAACGTCCATAATCGCTCCACGCTGATGGCCGCAGCCACCACACTGCACAACAGGATTGGCACCATCAGCCAACCACCGGCTTGAATAATCTCTAACACCCGCTAAACCTCGCTCGTCTTGATCGCAATAGTCAAACATTGCCTGTGGGTTACCAGGCACATCCTCGTGCCGTTATGGGCCACATACTGTGGATGAGGCCGTCGGCTTCTTGTATCCAGTAATAATCATGCAGATTTACCGTCGGGTCGCAATGTGGCGTCACAAATTGCAAAACTTGGCCCAAACGCACAGATTGTTCGCCTTTGGGTAATGCCAGCACGCCATGTTCATCGCCGGCAAAGTAGAACTGTACCCCGGCCAACTCATCGCTCACCGGCGCCACGGAATCGGACGCAAACGCCTTATAGCCGCCGTCCACGGTAATGGCTCCGTCCCGGGGTTGACTGATGGCGGTACAGGCCACATGCAAGGCCACTTCAAAATCTTCAAATCGGCTCTGTGCGGCGCCGTTAATCTGGCGATATTCTTCATCCATGAAGATATAGCTGCCAACCTGCAGGTCGGTGAGCGCATCAACTTCGGTGTCTATGTTGTAGGTTCCAGTACCCGCCCCGGTGACAATTTCACAACTGATACCCTGCGCTTCCACCTGCGCAATCATTTCCGCCACGCTGGACCACAGCGCCAGAGACTTTTCACGCCGCTGTGCAAACGCCTCGATGTGCATCAGATGACCCGCGTAGTGCTGTACCCCTCGAAAAGTCAGGCGGGCATCCGCAGCTACTCGCTCAATCAGTTCAAGCGCTGTTTCCACACTGCGTGTGCCGGTGCGCCCCATGGCCACATCAAGGTCAACCAACACGCCTAAGCGCGCCGCCTGGGGGAGCTGTCGCTGAAGCATCTGCAAACCAAGCACGCTGTCCACCACGATGTTCAAGTCGGCGGCCAGCAGCGCTAACTCCCCCACCACCTGCGCCTTGGTGGCGGTAGTCACCGGAGAAGTGATTAGCACCTGCTCAACTCCACCTGCAATTTGCGCCGCCGCTTCGCCCACTTTCGCCACACACACCCCTACCGCACCCGCGCTCAATTGCTCCGCGCAAATAAGCGGGCACTTGTGGGTTTTGGCGTGGGGACGGAATCCTTTGCCGCGTTCGCTTAAGAACGCCGCCATCTTCTGGATGTTGCGTTGTAACGCTGGCCGGTTGAGCACCAAGGCAGGTGTAGGTAACTCAGCTGGCTCCAGCGGTGAGGATAGAGGAACGGCGGCAGAAGGCCGCGCGCGTACCTGATCTAACACATAGGACACCGACATGGGCGCTAGTGTACGTGTTCAGGCGTTACTGTCGTAGAGCTTTTCGTAGTAGTAGTTGGTCGCCTCGACAAAGCCACCGACTGAACCGCAATCAAATCGCCGGCCGCGAAACTTATACGCCATAACACAGCCAGTTCGGGCCTGGGTCAGTAACGCATCGGTGATCTGAACTTCGCCATTTTTACCCGGCGGTGTGTTGCGAATAATCTCGAAGATATCTGGCGTGAGGATGTAGCGGCCGATGATGGCCAAATTACTGGGTGCAGCTTCAGGTGCAGGCTTTTCAACCATATCGGTCACTCTGACCAACGTGTCACTGATTTTCTCGCCGTCAATCACACCGTAGCTGTGAGTCTGGTCTGCAGGGACTTCTTCGATGGCCACGATGCTACAACGATATTGCTTAAACAGGCCCACCATCTGCGACAGCACACCCTGATCTTCACCGATACACAGATCGTCGGCGAGCACCACGCCAAACGGTGAATCGCCGATGATGGTCTCACCTTTGAGGATGGCGTCCCCCAAGCCTTGCATGTTCATTTGGCGGGTATAAGAGAAGGTACAACCTTCAATTAAGTTGCGTATTCCTTCTAGGGCTTGTTCTTTACCGGTGCCTTCGATCTGGTGTTCCAGCTCGTAGCTGATGTCGAAATGGTCTTCGATGGCACGTTTGCCGCGTCCGGTCACAAAGCCGATGTCGGTGAGCCCGGCTTGCGCTGCTTCCTCAACTGCGTATTGCACCAGCGGTTTGTCGACAATGGGCAACATTTCCTTGGGCATGGCTTTGGTCGCGGGCAGAAAGCGGGTGCCGTAACCGGCCACGGGGAACAGACACTTTTTGATCATGAAACGTTCACGCTGGGAAAACGCAAATTGTACTTAAATGCGTGTGCAAACGTATGGCTAAGCGTGCAAGTTTTTGTAAATCACCCCATCCCGAAGGTCGAGGACAAGTTCGCGGGTTATTGCGGTTGTTTGGCTCTTTTTTCTGCGTTTTTTTCCGCGTTCTTTTCTACGTTTGTTGCCGCATTCCTTTCCGCGTCCACCTGCTGACGTAGCGAAGCCAATAGATGCTCGCAGATGGCGTTGCCAACCTGGTGGCGCTGGCCGGGTGTGAGTTTGGCGATTTTGCGGCCGGACTTTTTGCCGGTTTTAGCCGCTTTTAGCGCTTTGGCAAGCTGCCAAGCAGCCTGCATGTGCCGGTCTGTTTGAGCAGATGTAGGCACCACCGCGACAGCACCGTGTTGCTTCTGGTGGAGCAGATTGAGTTTAGGCTGTTTTGCTTCGGTGTTTTCTGCAGCCGAATGCGTGTTTGATGTAGCTGAAAGTTGCTCGCCATGATCAAACAACGGCAACGTTTCGCCGACGCCCAACGCCGCCATAGGCCCAATCGGACCGCCCGTAGGGGCTGACGAAGGCCTGCTCGACGCAGACGTATGATGTTCAGAGTGTTGCCACATGCTGTACACTATACCAGTACTGTATGTATATACAATACTCTATCGCAATCTTAGTTTTTACCGTTTTGTTCATTGAAGTCACTCTGTAAGTCAATTCTTCCTGAAGCTTCAGAGCAGCAAAGAAATGAGTTAGTGACTAGTGCTCATCCATATAACAATCTCGCGTTATCGTCCGGTAACTATCAGATTGAGTCGCGACTGCTACATATGTGCGCTTGTGCCTTCTAATCCACGCATCAAGCCGTCGCTTGCTCCGCCTCAGCGTTATCGCCGGGCACCTGCACTTGTTCGGTCAACTGCAGCTCACCCTCCGCCCAGGATCCAACAATCACGCTGCCGCGGGAAAAACCGCGCTCCAACATGGCGTTGGCCAGCGGGTTTTCGATCACGCGTTGGAACGCGCGCTTCAGCGGGCGGGCGCCATAAACCGGATCGTAACCTTGCTCCACCACATGTTGCAGCGTCGCTGCATCCAGCTCGATACTGAGGTCCTGCTCCTTCAGACGCTCGTTTAGAGCCGCCACTTGCAACTCCGCAATCTCTGCAATCTGCGCTTGGCTTAACGGTTCGAACACAATCTGGTCATCAATGCGGTTGATAAATTCCGGCCGGAAGTGCTGCGACACTTCGCCAATCACCGCTTCGCGAATACGCTGCTGTGACTCGCCGCTCTCTGTCAACGCTTGAATGGTCTGCGACCCCAGGTTGGAGGTCATTACCAACACGGTGTTGCGAAAATCGACCGTGCGGCCATGCCCATCGGTCAGGCGCCCGTCGTCTAAAACTTGCAGCAAAATGTTGAACACATCGCCGTGCGCTTTTTCGATTTCGTCGAGCAGAATCAACGAATAAGGCCGCCGGCGTACTGCTTCAGTGAGATGGCCACCTTCTTCGTAGCCCACGTACCCAGGCGGTGCACCAATCAATCGGGCTACGGAGTGTTTCTCCATATATTCGGACATGTCGATGCGCACCAACGCGTCTTCGCTATCGAATAACACTTGGGCCAACGCTTTACACAACTCTGTTTTACCTACGCCCGTCGGCCCTAAAAACATAAACGAACCATTGGGCCGATTGGGATCAGATAGGCCTGCGCGCGAGCGACGCACAGCCTGGCTCACCGCAGCGATGGCGTCGTGCTGCCCGATGACACGTTCGTGCAATAAGTTCTCAAGTTGCAGCAGTTTGTCTTTTTCGCCCTCCATGAGTTTTGCCACCGGGATACCCGTCCACTTGGCCACCACTTCAGCAACTTCACTTTCCGTGACCTTGTTGCGCAGCAGCTTCTGCTCCGCCTCAACCACCGGTTCAGCAAGGCGCGCTTCAAGGTCTGGAATCACGCCGTACTGCAGTTCCGACATACGCGTGAGGTCGCCAGAGCGCCGGGCTGCGTCAAATTCAATGCGCGCAGCCTCTAACTCTTCCTTAACCCCTTGAGACCCTTTAAGCGCACTTTTTTCCGCCTGCCAGATTTCATCCAGCGACTCATATTCACGCTGCAGTTCCGCGACGGACGCCTGCAAATCCGCCAAACGTTTGTGGCTGGCTTCATCGGTCTCTTTCTTCAGCGCCTCTATTTCCATCTTTTGTTGGATAAGGCGGCGCTCTAAACGGTCCATACTCTCCGGCTTGGAGTCCATTTCCATGCGGATGCGGCTGGCTGCCTCATCCACCAGGTCGATGGCTTTGTCCGGTAACTGACGGTCGGTAATGTAGCGGTGGGACAACCTCGCCGCCGCGACAATGGCGGGGTCGGTAATGTCGACACCGTGATGCACTTCGTAGCGTTCTTTCAAGCCGCGCAAGATGGCGATGGTGTCTTCCATGCTGGGCTCATCTACCAACACTTTTTGAAAGCGTCGCTCAAGCGCCGCATCCTTTTCGATGTCGGTGCGATACTCGTCTAGCGTGGTGGCCCCAACACAATGCAACTCCCCGCGCGCCAGCGCCGGTTTCAACATGTTGCCAGCGTCCATGGAGCCTTCGGCCTTGCCGGCGCCCACCATGGTGTGTAACTCATCCACAAACAGAATGACGTTACCTTCCTGTTTGGCCAATTCGTTGAGCACAGCTTTCAGGCGTTCTTCAAATTCGCCGCGGTATTTGGCACCGGCAATCAACGCACCCATGTCCAGCGCCAAGACCTTTTTGTTCTTGAGGCTGTCCGCCACTTCCCCATTGATAATACGTTGGGCCAAGCCTTCAACAATGGCGGTTTTACCCACCCCAGGCTCCCCAATCAATACCGGGTTGTTTTTGGTGCGTCGCTGCAGGACTTGTACCGTGCGGCGGATTTCTTCGTCACGCCCGATAACCGGGTCAAGCTTGCCTTCCGCGGCACGCGCGGTGAGATCAACGGTATATTTACTGAGTGCTTCTTGTACGTCTTCGGCGTTTGCGTCTTCCACGGTATCTCCATCTCGTTGCGCCAGCATTGCTGCCTCGAGGGCCTGGCTGGTTATGCCGGCGCCGCTAAACAAATTGGCCAGACTATTTTCCTCGGCCAATGCCAACAGGATCCAGTCTACCGCAATAAACTTATCACCGGCCTTTTGAGCGCCTGCATCAGCCTTACCCAATACCCTGCCCAGGTCTTGAGCGACGCTGACCTCGCCGGTATTGGCGCCCAGGGTTGGCCGGTTCTCCAAGTGCTCCGCCAGACTGTTGCGCAGCTTACCCGCGTCACCGCCGGCACGGCTGATCAAATTGCTCGCCAGCTTATCTTCGGCGTCCAGCAACACGGCCAGCAAATGGGCCGCCTCAACCTGTGTATGATCCGCACCAAGGGCTAAGGACTGGGCATCCGCCAGCGCCGCTTGTGCGCGATGCGTAAATTTGTCTTGCCTCACGTTTGCTACCTTCTCGACCAAGCTTGGTCATAATTCTCTGTGTGCTGTTACAATGCGGTCTCATGACCGTATTTCAATGCCCCGCAGCCGATAATTCTCCATTGGTTTAAGCGCGCTTTACCCATGGAACAACGGCAACACGCACGCGTACAGATTCCTTTATTGGTAGAACTTAGCCACCCTGCCTTGGGCACCGTGCAGTCCAAGGCCCGAGATATCTCCGAAGGTGGCATCTTTGTGTTTTTGGACAACCCGCCGGTTAAAGTTGGCAGCAAGCTCAAACTACGCTTGCTCACCGTCCTACCCACCGATACCCAGCCCACACCCACCGTGGATATGGAAGTCAAACGCGTCGCCGAAGACGGCTTGGGCCTCGCTTTCATCAACCGCACCGCAGAACACTTGTGGGGTTCAGTGGAACATTTGCGCAGCGAGCTGCAAATCGGCCGGGATTACTTCCAAGTCCACCAGAGCCTAGCCCTCACCCACCCGGACAAAGGGGTGCTGCTGGTACAACAAAACGGCAAATGGTTGTTTCCGGGATACTTCCTATTGGTGGGCAGCAACGCCTTACAATCCGCCACAGAGTTTGTACAAGCCGAGCTTGGCCTCAATATCACCGCCGCACCGATTCCCACCGCCGTGGACAGTATGGCAGATGTGACCGTTGCTGAAGCCGCGCTGTATAGCGTAATTCTGACCACTTCGGTCACCGGACATGAGGTGCGGCTTGGCGCCGAATCGTTCTACAAAGACTGGCGCTGGTTGAACAAAGTTCGAGATTTGAGTGAAATTACCTTTGCGCTTGATCTGCACCGCAATCAAGCACAGCTACTTCTGGAAGTAATGAGCAAAGAGTAAGGGATAAGCTTGATGGTTTCCGTCGAGTATTTCGATAACAGAGATCCGCAGCCCTACGTCGGCCAAATTGTCATGCAGCCGAACAACTCCATGAGTTGGCAGGCCACTCAGTATTTCCTGCTCACGTTAATGGCCATTTCCTTCACCATGGCCACCGCCTTTTCGCTGCAGGGTTATTGGGTCATCTTGCCGTTTTCCATACTAGAAATGAGCTTTCTGGGCGGCTGTTTCTACTACATTGTGCGGCGCAACCAGACCTTAGAGGTGGTCCGCTTCAGCGCCGAAGAAGTGGTGATCGAGGTTGGGCGCAAAGGTCCGGAGACGAGGCATGTCTGGCAACGTTTTTTTACCAAGGTGATGGTGCATCCACCGAGGCACCCCTGGTATCCCAATCGCATCGCTTTGCGTTACCGCGACACCGAACAGGAAATTGGTAAATTTCTGACCGCCGAGGACAAACAAACTTTGCTCAGCGAGATCCGCCGTATGATCGCGGCTGCCGACAACTCCCAGACTCGGAATTAGCGAGTAACACACCTCTGCGCCAGGTCTGCAATCTTGCTGGCCGGTCGCTGCGCCACATCACTGCACCATCTAAACCCGTCGTTGCCGCCACCGCACCGATGCGTTGATAACGCGCAACCACTTCCGGGCGCGGGTGCCCGAAACGATTAAGTCGACCCGCGGGGTAAACCACCATGCGTGGACACAGGTGGTGTACAAACCGCGGTGAAGAAGAGGTTGTACTGCCATGATGCGGCGCCAACAAAAGATCTACTCCGCTCGGCAGACGTGGCAGCAAACGCCGCTCTACTCGCTGCCCAATGTCACCACTGAAATACACGCTGCGCCTTGGATTGCTCACCAACAGCGTGCAAGACGCGTCATTGCGGGTGCGTGCTGTACGGTCGCTTAACACCGCAAAGTCCACCCCTTCCCATTGCCAGCGCAGCCCATCCGGACAAGCCGCGCCTAAACCGATCAGCCGTGCTGTGGGGTAGCGCGCCGCCACCGCAGCAGCGCCGCCGGCATGGTCGTTATCCGCATGGCTAATCAATATACGATCAAGCCGATCAGGACCGGTACTTCGCAAAGCGGGAATGACAACGCTGGCACCCGTGTCAAACCCGCTGCGAAAGGCTGGGCCGGTATCCACCACCAACCGATGTCGCGCGGTGTCCACCAGCGCGGCACTACCCTGCCCCACGTCGAGCACCGTGACGCGGAACTCTCCATGAGGCAGCAGCACTGGCTTTGACAAAAACAGACTTAAACTGATGAGCAGCGCAACACCCCGCAGCTTCCAACTCACGGGCAGCATAAGGACTATTCCCGCCAGCATGCCCTGCAGCGCAGCTCGCGCGGCGAAGTACCCGCTACTGCCCAACTGGTCCCGCAAGCTCTCCAGCAAGTACATGACCGGCGCTAAGCTGATATCCGCGATCGACAATAACAAGTGGCCCAAAGCGGGCACAATGTTTAACAACAGTGCACCCGCCATGGCCAACGGGATCGTCAACAAAGACATCAACGGCACCACCAACAGGTTGGCAATGGGACTGATCAGCGGCACCTCACCGGCAGTGACACCCAGCCACGGCGTTAGTCCGACGAGCAAGACTGCTTGGCAGCTAACGAAACCTCGCACCCACGTCTGCCGCGGATAACGCTGGCCGAAGAAAAATAGCAGCACTGCCACTGCTGCATAAGACAGCCAGAACCCCTGTTGCAGCACCATACGTGGCAGCAACACCACGCAGACTAAGGCTACCAGCAGGATCACTCGCCACCATTGGGCGGTGCGAGCACACATCAGTAGCACAATCACTACGCCCACCATTAGAGCAGCGCGCAACACCGGCGCCTGCATGCCGGTCTGATACACCAACAATGCCACGCCAAGCAGGCTCATCATGGAGGCCGCGTTATGCGCGTGCCACGGCGGCGGCAGCGTCGTTAGCAGACGAAAAGCAAACCCTGCCAGCAGATAAATGAAGCCTGCAAACACGCCAACGTGTAACCCGGAGACCACCATCAAATGTATGGTGCCGGTCTCTCGGAACAAAGCCCAGGATTGATCGCTCACGCCATCACGCACCCCCAGCGCAAGGGCGTTTAATAAGCTGCCATACACGTAACGTGTCGCGGGAATGCGCAGTTTGGGGCGCAGCGCCCTACGCTCGACATTGGACGCATGTACCGCACGCAGGTAGCCCGAAGCGCGATACCCTTGGCCCAGCAACCAAAGCCCATAGTCAAATCCACCGGGATTCTTCGCACCCCAGGGTTTGCGCAAACGCACCTCGGCACGCAGGATGTCACCCGCTTGAACTCCTTCATCAGGAAAGTACCAACTCAGACGAATTCGCTCGGCGCGCAGCATGTGACAATTCGGTGTGAGTACATCCAAAATTTTGGCATCCAACAGCGATACACCGCTGCCTCCGGTTTTAACCGCCAGCAGTTGCACCACCAGATGGTGATCCGCTGTTTCAAGACAGGCAGGGGGATGGAATGCAGCCCACATCCAAAGTGCACAGCGTGTCGCTGCGACCAAGCTCAGACCCAGCAGCAAAGTGATCCTGAACCGTTTTGTCCGGCTAAATTCCCTATTCAATGATGTGTAACGAACGACCAGGCATAATGACGCTATGCCGCGAAGATCTTTGCAAAAATACCTGCCAACACCAGCGCAAGTCCGTGAGAATCAGGCGCTCAGACCCATCGCACATCTCTTTGGGCGCAGTGAGATATGGCACCTCAACCGTCGCTCCGCTGCTGGTGCAGTGTTTATTGGCCTGTTTTGCGCATTTTTGCCGGTACCGATGCAGATGGTGATTGCCGCTGCCCTCGCGGTTGCCTCCAGGTGCAACCTGCCGATCGCGGTTGCCCTGGTATGGGTCAGCAACCCCATCACCATCCCACCGATTTTTTATTTCGCTTACCGCTTGGGTGCGTGGCTGCTGAACATGGAAATTACTGCGGACAGCATCGAGCTGAACCTAACTTGGATTTGGGACAACCTCGGCACCATCGGCTATCCACTGCTATTTGGCTCTTTGGTTTGCGGTTGGGTGGCCGGTGTCACCGGCTTTGTGGTGACTCGTGTCGTGTGGCGTTTTAACGTGATTCGTCAGTGGCGTTCGCGCAGAGCCAAACTCAAAGCCCGGCAGCGGGCCAGAAAAGCTCGCACATAAGACACACAAGAAGGTCCGTAACCGACTTAGTGCAAACCCTGCACCGGATCAAGCTGTGCAGCCCGGCGCGCGGGGGACCACGCCGACAGCAAACACAAACCACAACTGAGCGCAGCGATCACCAGCAGGTCACTGGCTTGCACCAGCACCGGCACTTCCACAAAGAACGAGCCATCTAGTAAATGCATACCGGTGAAACTCTGGACCAACAGTAAAATTTCGTTGATGTTGAAGGCACACAAGATCCCCAAACCCAGACCAAGCAAGGTGCCAGTCACACCGATACCGATGCCCTGCAGTAAAAACACCCGCCGTATGAGCGATGCCTTACCGCCCATGGTGCGTAAAATAGCGATACTGGCGCGCTTGTCGTTAACCATCATGGTCTGTCCGGCAATGATGTTAAAAGACGCGATGGCCACCACCAATAACAAGAGAATAAACATCATCGACTTCTCCATACGCACAGCGGCAAACAGCTCGCCATAGGTGCTGTTCCAACTGTCGATGTCCCACTGCGGCAGTTGCGCTGCCAGTTCTACAGCGACACGCGGCGCCATCAACGCATCGTGCAATTGCACCTGCAAGCCGTGGTCGCCAAGCTGCAGCCACTCCTCTCTCGGCAAGCGCGCAAGATTTGCAACCGCGAGGGAATAGTCCGGCTCCGCACCAAGCTCAAACGTACCGGCCAGCGTAAATCGCAACAGTTTTGGGGCGACACTTTCATTGCGGTTTTCCACTGCCAACACCACCAAGTTATCACCGATCTCGAGACTCAGATAACGCGCCAACGGTGCGCCGAGCAGAATGCCCACGGCATTACCGGCCAAGTTGCCGATGCTGCCGTCGACCATGTGTTGCGCGATGTAGTCAAGCGCGTCTATACCCTCGTCACTGACAGCGTAAAGGGAGATCGGTTGCACTTGAGACGCGATGGAAATGGCGCCTAAACCCCGAAAGTAACTGTGGACACTGTTCACCCCCGACTGTTCCCGCGCCACTGTGAACGCCGGGTCCTGCGCGGTCGCATCGGCAATGGTGATATGCGGCACGGCGCGCAGCAGCCGTGATTTAAGTTCGCCGTCAAAGCCGTTCATGACAGTGATCACCACGGTCAACACCATGACACCGAGCGCCAAACCGATAAAGGACACCCAGGTCACAAAACGCGCAAATCTGTTTTCGCTGTGGGTCAGCAAACGGCGCGCCAACGACCAGGCCAAACGGCGATCGCTGCCGCAGTGAGCCTCAATCGCCACCGTTTTCCAAACATCCGTCAACCAGCAACAACACCCGGTCAAACTCGCCCAACATGCTGGCATCGTGGGTGACCACGAGAAAAGCCACCGCATGTTGTTGGCTGAGATTGGCCAGCAACTGCATGACCACCTTGGCGTTTTCGCTGTCTAGATTACCGGTAGGCTCATCCGCCAATACCACCGCGGGATGCCCGGCAAGTGCCCGCGCGACCGCCACCCGCTGACGCTCACCGCCTGATAATGCGCTGGGCAAATGGCTCTGACGTTGCGCCAATCCCACCTCGGTCAGCAGTTCAGCAGCTTGTTGTTCCGCTGCTTGCCGATCCGCACCGGCGATACGCAGAGGCATGGCAACGTTCTCCAATGCGTTAAATTCAGGCAAGAGGTGGTGGTTTTGGTAAACAAAACCCATATGTACACCACGCAATTCCGCGCGTTGATTGGCATCCGCTTCACTCATGTCGGTGCCTTTAATCAGCACCGTGCCGGCATCCGCCGAATCTAATCCGGCAAGAATGTGCAGCAACGTACTTTTTCCGGACCCCGAACGTCCGACGATGGCAACCCGCTCACCCGCCTGCAACGCCAGGTTTACATCACGCAACACGTGGATGGCGTCGGCGCCCTGATGAAAGGCTTTGCTGAGATGCGCTGCAGACAGCACCACAGGTGAGCTGCAGACGTCATTCATGCGCCAGCACCTGGCTGGGCAACAAGCGGCTAGCACGCCAAGCGGGATAAAGTGTCGCAAACAAGCTCAAAGCCAACGCCGCCGCGCCAACCTGCAGCAAATCGCCGCTGCGGATATCCACCGGCAGGTAGCCAATGAAGTATTGGCTCATCAGGTTAAGCTCAAAAAGGGACGTCAAGCCGCTGTAGACGCCAGGTAAAGACGCGGCAAGCACACTGCCAACCACCAAGCCAATGACAACCCCGCCGAGCGCCAACATCAAACCCAGCGCGCAGAACAAAGCCATGACCGCACCGGTCCCGGAGCCGAGAGTGCGCAGAATAGCGACGTCATTTTTACGCTGCTCAACAATCATCATCAGCCCGGACACCAGATTAAAGGCGGCCACAGCGACTAAAAACGACAGCAACACAAACATGGTCAGCTTTTGTACGGCGATGGCCTGGTACAAATTGCCTTGAGTACTCATCCAGGAGCGCACCCGCACTTGCTCTTCACCAAACCCGCGATACAGCGCCATGCGCGCGGTTTCGGTGGCAAACAAATCCAGCAATCGGCCCTGCACGCCGTGCACCCGGTTGCCCGTTCGAAACAGCTTCTGGGCACTACGCAAGCTGACCAGGGCCTGCTGCCCATCCAACAACGAATCACTGGCAAATACATCCACTACGGTGAAACGGCGCTGTCTAGGCACTGCGCCTGCGGGTGTGACGGCACCCACCGGCAGGACCACCAACAGTTGATCTCCCACCGCCACATCCAGTTGTTGGGCTAACGTGCGACCCACGACGATGCCGTATGCCGTGTCTTGCAGACTGTCCAAAGACTGCCGTGAAGTGTAGCGAGGGATATCGGTGACTTGCCCATGCCGTACCGTGTCCACACCGGTGAGTAATGCACCTTGAATGACATCCCCGGCGACCAGCAGCGCCGTGCCGCTGACGTAAGGTGCAAGCGCTTGCAAACCCGCGTGCGGGCCCGCCGCGATAAAGTCTTCAACCTGCTGCTGGGAAAGCCCGCTGTAGCCTTCCGCACTGATGTGGGGTAACACACCGAGCACACGTTCGCGCATTTCGCGCTCAAACCCATTGACCACCGACAACACGATCACCAACACCGCCACACTCAAAATCAACCCCAACAGCGCCAGCCGAGACACGTAGGATAGGGCTGAACGCCGTGCAAACAGATAACGCAGCGCAATCCATACGGATAACAGTTTATTGTGGGCCAGTTTAGTCTCCCACGGAGATCGCCGGGCGTAGTGGCGTAGTCGGAGTGGGGTCAGCGCCCAATGCGTTTACTGAGGTCGGTCAGCCGTTGGCGATTCACGGGTTTGGCCTTCGTTTCGGTTTCGCACAAAGCCGGATTGCCGCCGCAGATTTCACATTCCACATCCATGCCGAGGGCTTTCATGCCTCCGCAGCTGCCGCTGATCGGCTTTCGACCCATGATGACACCGATGGCCATGGCGCCGGTGACCAGTAACATAAAAATAAAGGCAAAAATCATTGTAGACATAACACGACTTACTGCAGGTAGTTGGCCATGGCGGCATTATAACGGGATTCCAAGCGAGTTTGGCCAGCCGATTGCACCCTTCTTGTAGAACTTGTAGAACCATCTGAGGAACGGTTATCGCGCAAAGGTTGTCGTGCTATCAGATAAGCGGCAAACCCTTCTTGGTCAGCAAATGCCAAACCTTGCTCCATACCCATCACCATCAACGCGGTTGCGTATGCATCCGCCCACATCGCCGAGGCATGTAAAACTGTCGCAGACACCACGTGATTGTTCGCCGGCTGGCCGCTGCGTGGGTCTATCAGGTGATCCACCCGCACGCCATCCACCACGCGAAAGTTTCGGTAATCACCGGAGGTGGCAATGCTGGCATCCGCCAGCGCCAACACGGTTTGCGATACACCTAGAGACTGAGGGTCCGGCACCTCGACGCCAATCCGCCAAGGCTCACCGCGCGGGTTGACACCCGCAGCGCGAATCTCTCCGCCGATGTCGACCATAAAATCCAGGCAACCGGCGCTGGCATAGAGCTCGGCAACGCGGTCCACCGCGTAACCTTTGGCCAACGCAGACAAATCCACATAAACACCCGCCGTGGCTTTGGCCATCTGCGCCTGTGTGCCTTGCTGACGGAATCGCAGATGTTGCATCCCCACCACGGCATGTGCCTGTGCCTGCTCCTCCGCGGAAGGTGGCTCACGAGACCCTGGTGGCCCAAACCCCCACAGGTTCACCAACGGCCCGATGGTCACGTCAAAGGCACCTCCGGAGCGCTGCCAAAGCAAGTTTGCGGTCTGCACCACCGCGGCCAGCGACGGCGACATAGTGAACCAAACGTCGGCTGGCAATTGATTGAATCTAGACAGCTCTGAATCCGGCAGATAAGTGGACATGGCGGCATTAATCGCCTCAAGCTCAGCGTCTATCTGTGCCTGGGACACCCCACAAACGTCCTGGGGTGCAGCACTCACCGCGTAATAGGTACCCATGGTGGCACCTTGGATTTGCTGATATGCCGGATCTGCGCAGGCGCTCAGAAAGAAGCCGAACAACACGGATAAAAACACAATAGGAAAAGAGCGACGCATGACTTAAAACGTTGACCAGACTGGCTTTAGTTTTGAACTCGGGCAAAATGGCAGCTTATAAGAACAATATTCACCGACCTACACTTTTTGTCTATGAATTCACGTTGGTTTGCGCCGCTACTGGTGCTAGGCGCGCTGCTCGGGTGGCTCAGCGCCACTATGTTTGGCGGTACCGCATGGCTGGATGATCTGACCCTTTTGTTGCAAACCAGCTTCCTCGCAGCGTTACGTATGATCATTGTGCCGTTGATTTTTTTCTCCTTGCTGACTGGCATTCTGCAGCTGCGCGGTACCCGTTCCATGGGCCGACTGGGCGGGGTAACGGTGGCTTACTACGCTTTGACCTCGGCTATCGCCATCAGTTTGGGTTTGGTGGTGGTGTTTTTCATCCATCCGTGGACCGCCTATCCCCCGCTCACAGAACTCCCCGAGGTCACCACCACGCTGCTTGATGCCGAACAGGACGGCAGCGTGCTTGGCATCCTGCAAAATTTGCTCAGCAGCATGCTGACCAACCCATTCACCGCCATGGCCGACGTCAATATTCTAGGGGTGCTGACGACCGCCATCTTGTTCGGCTTAGCAGCGGCCGTGAGTTTGCCGGAGGATTCCAAGTGGCCAGATATGCTCAGCGAAGTCACGCAGTTGATTTATACCTGCGCACGCTGGATTCTGACCACACTACCGGTGGGCCTGTTTGCCATTGCCTACCAACTCACGGGCCGCATCGACACGGACACGCTGGCCTCTCTGGGGCAGTTTGCGCTGGTGGTATTTGGTGCCACCGCGGTGCACGGCTTAATTGTTTTACCCCTATTGGCTTGGCTGTTAGGCGGCGTATCGCCAGCACGCCTCGCCCGAGCGCTTGGCCAACCCATGTTAACCGCGCTGTTAACGTCATCCAGCGCTGCCACGTTACCGCTGTCCATGACAGCGGCGGAAGAAAAACTCGGCGTGGCGCGCAACAAAGCTGCGTTTGTGCTGCCGTTAGGCGCCACCATCAATATGGACGGTACCGCCCTGTTTGAAGCCATTGCCGTGGTTTTTCTCGCCTACATGTTCAGCGTGCCACTGGACGCCGGTGACATTATCGCTGTGTTTCTGATGACCATGCTGGTGTCCGCCGGCGCGCCAGGTATACCCTCGGGAGGTATGACCGGACTGCAGGTAATTTTGCTCAGCGTAGGTATTCCGTTAGAAGCGATTGGCTTGGTACTGTTGATCGAAAGACCCCTCGATACATTTCGAACCGCGGTCAACGTCGAGGGTGATCTGATAGGCTCTGCAGTAGCGCAAAGATGGAGCTAAGAATTGAGCGAAGGATGGAATTAGCGATGAAGCCAAAGATGGAGCGAGTGTCCTGAGCACACGATTGCTGTTATTGCGTCATGGACAGATTCGCGCCAACGTTACGCGCCGTTGGCACGGCTCAACCGATAGCCCGCTAACATGGCAGGGGCGCCGTCAGGCCAAACGCACCGGCCGTTATTTGCGTCAACAACATACGTTGGCGGCGGTCTATTCCAGCCCGTTGCAGCGCTGCCAGCGCACCGCCTATTTCGCCAGCCGGCACCAAGGTTTGGACATTCAAACCCTGGACGGCTTGCAGGAAATGTCCATCGGCGAATGGGAGGATATGCCATTTCGTGAGCTGTTGGACCGCCACGACTTTATCAACCGAGCCACCAGCGACATTCACCATGCAGCCCCCCAAGGCGAGAGTATTGCGCGGGTGGCGGAACGCGTGACCGCTGCCATGCGCCAGATTGATGAGCAACACAGCGATGACGACACCGTTCTGGTCGTTAGCCACGGCGTGGCGCTGGCGGTGGCGCTGGCCGCGTTCTTACACGACACCCCAACCAGGTGGGTGGATTATCAATTTCACAATTGTAGCCTCACCCAATTTGAGCTGACCCCGGAACCCGTGGTACACACGTATAACGAACACACACATCTTTAACGGGTTGCTATTAAGAGATACAAACGAGCAACTCAACCAGAGATTGAAACCAAAGATCGAAACCAGAGACCGAAACCATAAATCGAAAGCTTAGAAAGGAGAGGAATACACCATGACAGAGTATTGTTTAGTCGAGAAAGCCGATCACATCATGACGGTGCGGTTAAATCGCCCGGATCGCCTCAACGCGCTACATCCACCGGCAAACGCGGAGTTGGGTGAGGTATTTGATGACTTCGCCGCGGATGACGACCTGTGGGTGGCGATCGTTACCGGTGAAGGCCGCGGTTTTAGCGCCGGCAACGACCTGCGATATCAGGCCGAAGGTGGGGAACGGGTGCCCATGCCGAGGGGATTTGGCGGTCTCACCTCCCGCTTCGATCTCAACAAGCCGGTTATTGCGGCGGTCAATGGCGTGGCCATGGGCGGTGGTTTTGAAATTGCGTTGGCCTGCGATCTGATCATTGCATCCGACAAAGCGCTTTTTGCGCTACCCGAACCCAAGGTGGGTTTGGCCGCACTGGCGGGTGGTCTGAACCGCCTGCCGCGGCAAATAGGACCGAAGCGCGCCTTGGGTATGATCCTGACCGGTCGCCACGTTAGCGCCGAAGAAGGAGAACACCTGGGCTTTGTCAACGAAGTGGTGCCGCACGAAGAGCTCATGGACGCAGCCCTTCGTTGGGCCGGTCAAATCGCCGAATGTGCACCGCTGTCCATACGGGCCAGTAAAAACGTGGTGTACCAAAGTTTGGATATGGGGCTCGAAGCATCCATGGCGCACAAATACGAATCCGTGCAAGCCATGGCAAAAAGCGAAGACTTTATCGAAGGACCAAAAGCATTTGCCGAGAAACGGCCACCGAACTGGCAAGGTCGTTAACCTCGCTCGGTCAGTTGAGCACTAGTCGACACACAGCGCTTGCGCGCTGGCAATGGCGTCTGCCACTACAGCCACGGCGAGGCAGACGTCGTTCAGCGCCTCCTGTTCACCGCGTTTAAGCATCTCCGCCACAATCTCGTGCTGCGGGATGGTGACGTGCAACAGATCGGGGGTAACGGCAAACTGGCCGCCGTATTGTCCAGGATAGTAGGGTTGCAATGCCATGTTTAACCTCCAGCGTACCTTGCACCCGATACAAGATTGATGCCATGGCAGATTGGAGCTTTAAAGTGTTGTTTTTAAACATATTTGTTGTAGGAAATAGCGCACAGACGCCGCGGTCCACGGTGACCTGAAGAGTCAATATCTAACACTCGTACGTACAGCTAAGTGAAACCAGGAGTCAAAACGTGCTGAAAGTCACACATCAAGATCTGATCGAAGCCGCCCTCAAAGAAGTGGATACCTTAAGTACCCATGAGGCGGTCAAGCTGCTCGAATCTGAAGAGGCGGTCTTTGTTGATATCCGCGATCCACGGGAATTAGAGCGTGAAGGCAAAATCCCCGGCGCGGTCCACGCGCCACGCGGCATGCTGGAGTTTTGGGTCGACCCGACCTCCCCTTACTACCGCGAGGTATTCGGCTCCGGCAAACGTTTTGTTTTTTATTGCCAAAGCGGCTGGCGCTCGGCACTGGCCACCAAGGCTGTCCAAGATATGGGCTTAACTCCCGTGTGCCACATTGGCGACGGCTTCCGCGGCTGGAAAGATTCCGGCGCGCCGACTGAAGAGGAAACATAGTCACACTCCAAACACAGCTTCAACGCGCAGAGACGTCCTCAATGATCTAAGCGATCACCTGTAAGAGGGTATCCAGGCGCGCGTGGTAGCTGTCCACGTCTTCATAGCGCATGGCGCACACCACCCTTTCCACCTCTAGCGCTGCGTATTGCTCAAGCAGCGCCTGCGATGCCGCCACGTCCCCCAGCGGCAGACCGGTCATCACGGTCACCGTGCCGCGGGGTTTGCCCAGTTCTTCCGTCATGGCGTGATAGGCGGCAATCGGTTCGGCCAGTTTGGCCGGATCCCCCACCATGGGTAACCAGCCATCGCCATAACGGGCTGCCCGACGCAGCGCATGAGGCGCCGCACCCCCCACCAACACCGGCGGCTTCGCTGGCCGCGGCTTAAACAGAAACGCTTGTCCATTGAGCGCCACTTCATCTTGGCTGAAGCACTCATTGAGAAACGCCAAGGTGTCGTCGGTGATGCGACCTCGTTGATGGCGGTCTACACCCAAGGCTCTAAATTCAGGATCCATCCATCCGATCCCCACACCCAGCAGCAAACGCTCGCCGCAGAGCGCTTGTACCGTGGCAATTTGTTTTAACGTCGGCAGTTTTGGCCGGTACGGCACAATAAGCACACCAGAGCCGAGCTTGATCCGTTCGGTCGCACCCCCCAGCCACGCCAACGTGGTGAGCGTGTCGGTGTAACAGCCACCGCTACCTTCGGCGTCATCCGGCGGAATGGCAATGTGGTCGGTGATCCAAACCGATTCCAAGCCGGCTTGTTCCGCCGCGGTGGCGCACGCCAACATGGTTTCAGCGGTGGCTTGTGTGCCCATATTGCGCACGGTCACTCCAATATGCATGGCTGCTCCTTCTTTTATTTCCGTCCAGATAAGAACGTTGCCCGCCAACTCTATGACTTTGCGCAGCCAATTTGTACACTGCGCGCCGTGGTACTCATTATCTATCTGCTCGCCTTCACCGGCGGTTTTGTCATTATGTCGTTGGAACTGCTTGGTGGGCGGGTGCTGGCACCCTACTTTGGCAGTAGCATCTACGTGTGGGGCAGCATCATCACGGTGTTTATGCTGTCTTTGGCCATAGGTTACTTAATCGGCGGTAAGTGGTCGGTGCGGCGTCCCAGTTTGCAGCGTTTCGGCAGCATCTTCTTGGTCGGGGCTGTGCTCATGTATCCCCTGGTGCTATTCGCCGAACCCACCATGCAGTGGATTTTTGAATGGGTGGATGATCCGCGTTACGGCTCGCTGTTGGCGTCGACTTTGTTATTTATGGTGCCTACGGTGATCCTCGGCATGATTTCACCTTATTCGGTGCGGCTCCTGGTGGAAACCGTTGAACACGCCGGGCAAGTCGCCGGCCGCCTGTATTTTGTTTCAACCCTCGGCAGTTCCATGGGTACGCTGGCGACCTCTTTTTATTTTGTGCTCCACTTTGAGATCAACAACATTCTGATCGCGCTCACCGCGGCCTTGGTGGTGATGTTTGTCACCGCCACGATCTGTCACCGCTTAGGGTTGGGTGAGGCTCGTCGGCAATGAGGCCAACCTTGCGCCTGATCGCCGCAATGGTGGGCCTGCTGGGGATTGGCTTTGCTACCACGGGGTGGGGCAAGATCCTGCACGAAGAGCGCTCGCTGTACAGCCGCATAATGGTTAAGCAAAGCGGTTCGATTCTGTGTCTGCAGTTTAATGTGCGCAGCGAACAGCGTAATCAGAGCTGCATCGACATACGTCAGCCGCGGGCCATGGTGTTCTCGTATACGCGTATGTCGATGAGCGCATTATTGTTTAACCCCAACCCACAGAACATTCTTGTCATCGGTCTCGGCGGCGGCACTCTACCCACCGCGTTTAATGAGTTGTTTCCAAATGCACACATCGATGCCGTGGAAATTGATGCCGCCGTGGTCAAAGTCGCCGAACAGTTTTTCGATTTCAAAAGTAACGAGCAACTGCACGTACATACCCGAGACGCCCGGGTGTGGACCAAGCGGGCGTTAAGTAAACCGCGCCGCTACGACCTCATCGTGCTCGACGCCTTTAACGGCGAGTACATCCCGGAACACTTAATGACCCGGGAGTATCTGCAAGAAACCAAACAGCTGCTCACAGCAAACGGCACCTTAGTGGCCAATACATTTTCCATCAGCAATCTATACGACCATGAATCCGCCACCTATGCCGATGTGTTCGGTAACTTCATCAATTTCCGTCTCCCCGAGAGTGGCAATCGGGTGGTGATTGTGCCGGGTACCGCGGTGGACGACGCTACGCTGCAACAGCGCGCTAGCGCCCTGCTGCCGCGCTTGCGCCCCTATGCCGTACCGATCAAACGCTACACACGGATGTTGATCAAAGACCGCAAGCAACGACCCGACTGGCGTACCGACGCACGCATTTTGACGGACCAGTTTGCGCCGGCGAATTTGTTGCAAGGTCGTTAGAAAGGCAAGAAGAAACCAATGGTTTTAGGCGTCATTTGCGGCAGCCCAATATTCATCTTTAAGCAGGCGTTTGTAGAGCTTGCCCGTGGGATGACGGGGAAGTTCAGCCCGGAAATCGATACTGCGTGGACACTTGATGTGGGACAGTTGCGCACGGCAGTAATCTAACAGTTCTACTTCCAATACCGTGTCGGCCTCACTCATGTCATGGGGCTGCACCACCGCCTTCACCTCCTCGCCAAATTCAGCATTGGGTATCCCAAATACCGCCACGTCTACGACCTTGTCGTGTGTGATCAGCACGTTTTCCGCTTCCTGGGGGTAAATGTTGACGCCGCCGGAGATGATCATGAAGTGTTTGCGGTCGGTCAGATACAGATAACCGTCTTCATCGAGATAACCCACATCGCCCAGGGTGGTCCATCCCTGTGGGTGGCGCGAACCGGCGGTTTTCTGAGCATCTTTGTAATACTCAAACTGACCGCCTCCGCCAAAGTAGATGGTGCCCGATTCACCGACCGGGACTTCGTCGCCGTTGTCGTCGCAAATGTGCACTTCGCAGTTTAGCGGTTTACCTACCGATCCCGGGTGGGCCAGCCACTCGTGGGAATTGAGCTGCACAAATCCGTTGCCTTCAGTGCCCGCATAATACTCGTAAATCACCGGCCCCCACCAATCAATCATGGCGCGTTTAATCGGCACCGGGCACGGTGCGGCGGCATGGATCGCCACCTCCAGGCTGGAGACGTCGTAGCGCAGGCGGACTTCCTGCGGCAGCTTTAACATACGCACAAACATGGTAGGCACCCACTGACTGTGGGTAACGCGATAGCGTTCGATACATTGCAGGGCAAACTCAGCTTCAAAGTGCTGCATCACCACCACCGTAATGCCGTTACGCAAACACGCCATGGTAAAACCCAGCGGCGCTGCGTGATACAAAGGCGCAGGTGACAAATACACCGAATCCGCATCTGCGCCGTACAGCGTTTTGATCACAGCCACCCCCTCAAACTCTCCATAAGGCACCTCGGGTAACGGCCGCTTAATGCCTTTCGGGTAGCCGGTGGTGCCGGAGGAATACAACATCGAAGCCCCTTCTGCGGGGTCAGCCAGGGGCGTGGTTGGAAACCGTTCGATGGCTGCTTCGAAACTGGTAAAACCGTCAATAACGCCGTCCAGCATGAAGCGCGCTTCCAAGTTGGGCGTATCGTCCAAGGCCGCTTGCACCACGTCCGCCCGCGCAGACGACGTGATAAACACCCGCGCTTCGCAGTTATTAACGATGTAGGCCACTTCCGCAGGCTGCAGACGCCAGCTTATGGCGGTGTAGTAAAGACCTGCTCTCTGGGCGGCCCAGCAAATTTGGAAAAAACGCGGGTGGTTTTCTAACAGAATCGCAATGTGATCGCCGCGCTTAAGCCCCAAGCTGCGCAGCAGATGTGCGGTCTGATTGGCTGTTGCCTCCAGTTCTGCAAAGGTCACCACTTCATCGGTATCGGCGATGATGTAGGCCGGTTTGTGCGGTGTTTGTGCGGCAACGTCGGCGGGTGTCACGCATTCGGCTCCAGATTTAAAGAAGCGGAGTTCATACAGAAACGCAAGCCGGTTGGCTGCGGACCGTCGGGAAACACATGCCCGAGGTGTGCATCACACACCGCGCAGGTCACTTCGATACGCCGCATGCCGAGGCTGTTGTCTTCGTGGGTCGCCACCACATCTTCACTGATCGGCGCATAAAAACTGGGCCAACCGCTGCCGGAATCGTATTTGGTGTTGGAATCGAACAGCGGCGTATCGCAACACTTACAGCGGTAGATGCCCGGGGTTTTGCAATCGTTGTACACGCCGGTAAACGCCCGCTCGGTGCCCGCCTTGCGGGTAATCTCATACTCTTCAGGGGTTAGAATGTCGCGCCATTCGTCGTCACTTTTCACCACTTTGGCCATAAACGCCTCCTCATTTCATCCGGTTAAGGCCTAAACTATCGGTCATGCGTAAAATGCTATGATAGCGCCGCGCTAAAGGAAACAAGTGATGAAAACGGATACCGTCAGCCCCATCTCCAGCCGCCCGCAACGTTTGATTAGAAAGTCAGACAAGTTGGCGGATGTGTGCTACGACATTCGCGGCCCTGTCCTCAAGGAAGCACACCGCTTGGAGGAAGAAGGCCACAAGGTGCTGAAGCTCAACATCGGCAACCCGGCACCGTGGGGTTTCGAAGCGCCGGAAGAGATCATTCGCGATGTGATACACAACGTCCCGGAATCCCAAGGGTACAGCGATTCAAAAGGCATTTACTCCGCCCGCAAAGCGGTCATGCAGTACACCCAGCAAATTGGTATCCGCGACGTCGACATCGACGACATCTATATCGGCAACGGCGTCAGCGAGCTGGTGGTCATGGCCATGCAAGCCCTGGTCAACAACGGTGATGAGGTCCTCATCCCCGCCCCGGATTTCCCCTTATGGAGCGCCGCGGTCAATTTGTGTGGCGGTACACCGGTGCACTATTTGTGCGACGAAGGTGCTGATTGGCAGCCGGATCTGGAGGATTTGCGCAGCAAAATTACCCCGCGCACCAAGGCATTGGTGATCATCAATCCGAACAACCCCACCGGCGCGGTGTACGAACGCGCCATGCTCGAAAGCCTGGTTGAAATTGCCCGTGAATTTGACCTGGTCGTGCTGGCAGACGAAATCTACGACAAGATCCTGTACGACGATGCCGAGTACATCCCCGTGGCGTCCCTGGCTGATGACTTGTTGTTTTTAACACTCTCGGGTCTGTCGAAGTCTTACCGCGTCGCTGGTTTCCGCACCGGCTGGCTGATTGTCTCAGGCGCTAAGCTGCGCGCGCAGGATTTCATAGAGGGCTTGGACATCCTCTCTTCCATGCGCCTGTGTTCCAATGTGCCGACCCAACACGCCATTCAAACCGCGCTGGGCGGCTATCAAAGTATTCTCGATCTCACCTGCCCCGGCGGCCGTCTACACGAGCAACGTGACCTCGCTTGGCAACTGTTAAACGACATTGACGGCATCACCTGCGTAAAACCCAAGGGTGCGCTGTACCTGTTCCCGAAAATCGACACCAAAAAGTTCAACATCAAAGACGATGAACAGTTTGTGTTAGATCTACTGACTAAGGAAAAGGTGCTGGTGGTACAGGGCAGTGGTTTTAATTGGCCTGAGCCCAATCACTTCCGCGTGGTGTTTTTACCGCGCGAAGAAGACTTGCAAGAAGCCATCGGCCGCATCGAGCACTTTCTGAGCACCTACCGCCAGGTGTAACACGGGCTTGAACCAGCGATGAGCGGCATCCACATCGATGAGTTTTATGCCGACGCTGCGCAAATCCTGGTCAGCTTGTATGGCGTATTTCCACGCCGCGTGAACCTCTTTGCCGAGGACATCTGCGGCGAAGACGAACCCGACGAATACGGCTTACACAGCACCCGTTTTCAAGCCTGCTTCGCTACCATGGTGTGGCTGGGGGAAGAAGGCTACATCCGTTACGAAAACACCATGCGCCAGGATGCGGTGGACCAGGCAGTGTTGTCGGGTAAGTGCTTTTCCGCACTGGTTGGCCCGGCGAACGCCGATGCGGATGACCTCTCCGACGGCACCGACGAGGCGGATTTGCCGCCGAGCGTTCGGGCGGAACATGCCAGTATTGTGTATCACTTGGAGAAGGCGTTGAAGCGGCGATCTTCTGTAGAAATACGAAAGGCGTTTATGCCTTTGCTGGCGAAGATGTCTTAGCGTGTCGTAGCGATATTGTGCGACTTGGCCGGCTGGGGAGGTGGGTGCAGTATTCAGAACCGCTGTGAAGCCATCCATGTGCCGCAGCGCGAATCTGCGATTCGCGACGCTGCCGCCGTCCCTGGCGCAGAGCCTTCTGAATACTGCACCCACCTCCCCAACCTGCGCTAACTTGAAAAATAGCGCGCTCGGACCGATACGCTCGACGGCGGGGTGGTGGGCCGGGCATCTCCCAAGACCGATTGTTGATCCGGGAATGGCCGGAAACCTCGGATAGCTCATCTCTCAATCTTGTTGACCTCGAATCTAGGCATCCCGCGAGGCAGGGCTGTTGGGGTGTCCTTTCCAGGAGGCTCTGCGCCAGGGACGGCGCAGCGCCAGCGTCCACGGATGGACTTGCAGCGGTCCTGGAAAGGACACCCCAATGGCCCTGCCGAATCGATCGAAACCAAAAAAAGTCGCTATATCACCGAAATCGATAATCCTGCACTTTCAATCCCCGCTCCACATCAACTTCAGGAAAGTCAGGATGTGGCGGGTAGTTACCCAGGTACTCAAATTTCGGTACCCAGCGCGCCATTTGATGGCGTAAGAAGTCGTTGTCGAGGAAGGGTGAGTTTAAGCACATGACCAGCTTGGCGCCGGGTGCTACCAGCTTGGGCAGTTGTTTGATGACCTGTGGGTAGTGTTTCTCCGCCACAAAGCTGCCGCGTTGATTGGTTGGCGGGTCGCAGATGATGATGTCGTACGGGCCGTAGTCGCGGATCTTCTTCCAGGCTTTAAAGACGTTGTGGGACAACATCCGCACCCGCCGCATATCTTGGTGGTTAGCAAGATGGTTACGTTTACCCAGGTTGAGCACGTTGGCGTTCATATCGTTGTTGACCACGCTGTGCGCACCGTGTGCGATGGCGGACACCGAAAAGGCACAGGTATAGGCAAACAGGTTGAGCACTTTGGCGTCTTGCATATTGTCCGCTAAGGCCGCGCGCACATGGCCCATGTCCAGAAACAGGCCCACGTTTTGGTTACGTTTGGGTTGAATCCAGTAGGCCAGCCCGTGCTCGTGGACCAGATGTTCATCCGGTACGCTGCCATGCCACTCCTTGGTCACGGTGCGGCGGCCCTCGCGGAACTGCACGGCAACGCCGTCAATTTGCACCGCGGCGCGGTCAGCGATATCCAGCAAATTCCGCACCAGTTGGTTGATCTGTTGGCTCTCTACCGGCGCATATAAAGCAATCTGCAGGTAAGGTGGGTACCAATTGACGACGACATGTTCCAAACCCGGATAACAATGGCCACGGCCGTGAAACAGGCGCCGTGCTTCTAGACCGGTGTTTGGCTGCAGTTTCTCCGCACACACCGTAAGGACCTGCTGCCACATGGTTCGACGCCTTATTAACTCGCCGTGGCGCTAAGCCGGTACAACAAGCGGTCTTCGTATCCGCTGATGATGGCCACCAAGCCGCTGAGATGTTCATCCAAACTCGCATCCCCGGTATCCAACAACAGCGGTCGCTGCGCTAACGTGTTGAGCTTGGTGCGCGTACCAACCACCCACACATCATCCGGCCAGTGCAATTTGCGTAAAAAGGCAGCGCTAATCTGTTGGTTGCCGCGACCAAACAGAAAACCTTGGCCGCGACTGAAACTCACCACCAGCAACGGCCGCTCAATGGTTTCCAACTGGGCGGCGGTGACATCCAGCAGCGTTTCACCTGCTTGGGTTTTTACGTCCACACCACGTAGCGTACCGTCAAGCCCCAGGGTCTGTTTGATCGCCAGGCAAGTGCTGCCGGGGCCAAGCACAACGTCTCTGTCGGGTGGCAAGAGTTCTTCAATTTGCGCGCAGATGTCCTGCACCGCCAGCGGTTCGCTCTCTTTGCCACCCACCTTGGTTTGCTGCAGATAACCGCTGATCTCCGGCACCAGCAGCTCGCCGAAACTCTGAATGTGCATCTCGCCGGAGGGGGATGCCGGATCGTAATCCCGCACTTCTCTGAGCACCGGTGCCACCCAACCCCCCTGCACTAACTGGGCCACCAAAAGCGCCGCGGTGCGCGGGGACACGGCAAACACACCGCTGTGCATCTTCACCCCAGCCGGGACCCCTAATACTGGCACCTGTGTCCCCGCGGCTGTCAGGACATCCCTGGCAGTGCCATCGCCGCCAACAAACACCAGCAAATCTACGCTTTCTTCCAGGCAAGCGTGTACGGCCCGCTGGGTATCAGCTGCCGCGGTGGTTGGCGCTGTCGGCGACACGATCACTTCATGTTGCCAACCCCTTTCCTGCAGACATTGCGCCCCCATCGGCGCGGCTGCCGTTACCCAGTGCAACTGGTTTGCCGCAGCCTCAAGGTGGTTACGCAAATGGTCCAGAAATTCGCCGGCCCGGTCAGCTGCAAGATATTGCCCGCCGCGCTGCCGCGCCTCGGCCTGCAAATCAGCGCCGTCGCTGCCTTTAAGCGCCACCGCGCCACCGATGCCGGCTACCGGATTCACCAGCAAGCCGAGCTTCAGTGGCTTCACGCTTTGACCAGCGATACGACGTCCTCCGCAATCGCCAACGCCGACGTCAATCCCGGCGATTCTATCCCCAGAAGATTGATTCGACCCGGTACGCCGTGTTGCGACGCCCCTTCGATACGGAAATCCACGAAACCGGCCGAAGCTGGCGCAATCTTGGGTCGAATGCCGGTATAACTCGGATGTAGCCGCGCCGCGTCCACCGCCGGATAGTAGGCGCTGATCGCGGCAACAAAATCGTCAAAATGGCTGTGATCAAAACTGTAATCAATGTTATCGATCCAGCGCACATCCGGACCAAACTTAACCTGGCCCGCCAGATCCAACGTCACATGCACCCCCAATCCGCCCTGCTCCGCCACCGGATATACCAAGCGGCTAAACGGTTGTTTGCCGGAATAGGCGTAATAGTGACCTTTGGCGTAAAATGCTTCAGGCGCGCCGGGTACGTCCGCGGCAAATCTAGGTGCGCTTAACCCCGCACAGTTGATGAACCAGTCTGTGGCGATCGCATAATCAGGCGTGTGCACCACGGTGGGGGCATGTTTTTCCACCTGCGTAACCTGGGTTTGCAACGCCACCATGCCACCCGCCGCTTCCAACTCACCTTGCAAGCTCAGCATAAAGGTGTGGGAATCTACAATGCCGGTAGAAGGCGACAGCACTCCACCCACAGTACGCACTTCAGGTTCAAGCTCGTTGACCGCCGCGGCGGGTAGCCACTGTAGATCCGTAACCCCGTTGTCCGCCGCTATTTGCACATAGCTGCGCACCGTTTCCACCTGCCCCTCATGAGCCGCGACAATAAGCTTGCCGCAACGCCTATGCGGCACATCAAACTGCTGACAGTATTCGTATAACAACCCCTTGCCGCGCACACACAAACGCGCTTTGGCGCTGCCGGCGGGATAATAGATGCCGGCATGGATCACTTCAGAGTTGCGCGAGCTTGTTTCGCTGCCGATGCAGTTGTGCTGTTCCAACACCACCACTTCGCAACCCGCTTGCGCCAACCGCGCCGCTACCGCCAGGCCCACCACACCTGCACCCAACACAATACACTCAACCCGTTCCACAACGCCTCTCCTGGGCCGTTGCGGCTGTGATCAAGGCCGCGTGGAAACGCTGCGCGCGCTTGCCCGCGGGTGTGGTCAGCCATGCGCCCACTTGCGGTAAGGTGGCTTCAATTTGCTGCGCAAACTCGCCGGTGTTGCAGGCTAAATTATCCGCGCTGGGCTGAAATTCCACGCCTGCCGCCTGCGCAAATACACGCTCTAGCGTTTGTGTGCGCAGTTCTAAGTTAAAAAACAGCGCCTGCTGCTCGGGGCTGCGTGGCGGCGGTTGATAGGCATAACCAAAATCAACCAGCGTGCGGCGCTGGCGTCCGGCAATACACCAATGTGCGGCCTCGTGTAAGGCGCTGGCGGCATAATCTTCGCGGTAAAACAATTGCGCTGCAGCTTGGGCGGTGGCAGGTAGATACAAAGGTTCCGCCGCACCGCCGAGCATAACGGTGTTGTGGCTGTCGGCAAATTCGCGGTTAAAACAGGCGGCAATGGCTACGTGCTGCATGGATCCAGCTTCAGCCTCTTTTCTTTAGAGATTTTCAATGCGCTCACGGTGCGCCACTAACATCTCAACATAGGCACCACTCAAAAAGTCACGTCCCGCCAACAGATGATCGAGATATTCCAATGGCGGCAACAGATCCGGCCGAATGACCGCCGGATTGGCAAAGTAGGTCCAAGCCCAAGTACTGCCCTTGGCATGGTCGACCTGCACCACTTCGCGACCATAGTTCCAGGGTGCGCGCTCAAACGGGTCCATCTTGTGGATCTCTTCGACATCGATGAGCTCATACAATACGCCTTCGGTGGTGCTACCGCGCCGATATTGAATGTTGGCGTGTCCCACGCCTTCATGATCACGCGACATCTTGTTAAACACCAGGTGATAGTCATCCAGTTGGGCTGCGACCGCGTCCACAACTTCTAGACCCCGTTGCGCCACGCGCTCGAGGTTCATGTTAGAGCCATATGCAAAATAGTGGCAGACACGACTCATGCGCCAACCTTCTTGATCCAATATTCGAGCACTTCGCCGTCCACATCAGCACGCAGCAGTTCGTGGCCCATAAACCGACAGAAGTTGGAAAAATCACGGTGCGTTGACGGGTCGGTGGCGACAATGTGCAGCACATCGCCACTGCTGAGGTCGCGCACCCTGTTGCGCACCAGCATCAGCGGTTCCGGACAAATTAAACCCTGGGTGTCGAGCTCTGCATCGCTGTGCAACTGTTGGTTCAAGCAAAAACTCAATCCATGAAAACGTCGCGCATGTTAAGTCAACTGCAAGCCGTTGTGGAGATCGAGTGGAGATGGAGTGGAGATTGAAAAGCGGAACTCGACGCAGCCCTTGACACCCACAACGGGCCTCACCAGACTCGAACTGATCAAAAAAAATGCGGTCGAAACTACAGTTTCATAGGGTATACGCGGTAGCCGGAGAAGCGCCATCACTAAGCCGTTGCTACAAATTTATCTAACCAGCGCTGCAGCAGGCTTGTTGCTGCTGGCCGCCGAGCCCAGCCTTGCGGACACCAGCGAGGATGTAACCGCCGAGTCCACACCCGCGCCTGTGGTTGGCGGCGCCCTGGTGGAAGAAACCACGACAGGCGCATTGAATCTGCTCAGCAGTGAACAAGGCGGTGGTGATTTTGCGTTCCTGCAACAGCAAATCTACCGCGGCGAAGCGCCCAGCGCACAAAGCGAATTAGAGACCATCGTCAGCCAAATCGAGGCCGTGCGGCATCGCTACGACGAGGCGTTGGTGGTGCCCCTGACCCTGCTCGGTGATGCCTACATGGTGCAGCGCGAGTATGACAAGGCTCTGGATCACTATGACCGTGCGCGACACACCGCGCGCGTTAACTACGGCCTGTTCGACCCCCGCCAACTGCCGGTGGTGTACCGGGAAGCTGACGCCTTCAAGAAAATTGGTGATTTAGCTTCAGCAGGTCAACGTGAAGAGTACGCGTACGAAGTCATGCACAAGAGCATGGAGCCATACGACCCCAAACTACTGCCTGGGTTGATGCGGCTCGCGGGGTTTTATCTGGAGACCTACAACTACCTTTCCGCGCGTACGTTGTTTAACCGCGCCATGTCTATCCACACCAGCAGCGGCAAACACTTTACCCTCGACGCCATCCCGGCTCTACAAGGCATTGCGCTTACCCATCGCCTTGAACGTTTCCCACCTTTTTATGTTTCAAACACGGACGACAACCGCATGCGCGGCCCCACACCGGGGTTGAATACAAGCGACTTGGACAATCAGTTTGTGGCGTTTAATAACTTCCCAGCCGGCGAAAAAGCGCTACAGCAAATCATCGAGATTCATCGTCAACAGGAACCCGAAGACCCGCAGGCCACGTTGGATGCCATAGTGACACTGGCCGACTGGCACTTGTTGTTTGGCCGCAGCAATACGGCCAACACTCTGTATTCCCACGTGTACGAGAAAATGGCCGAAAACGGTGCTGATGCCAGTCGCTTTTTTGGTAACCCGAAGCTGTTGTACATCCCTCTGCCGCAAGACCCCAAACCACCACCGGCAAGCAAAAGACAACAAGTCAGCACCGGCAAGGTGCAGCTGGGCTTTAACGTCGCGCCCAGCGGGCGCGTGCGCAAACTCACCACCTTGGAGTCTATGCCGGAAGATTTGATGGACTTCCGCGTGCGCCGCAGCATGCGCTTGGCAGTGTTTCGCCCCATGTTGGTGGAAGGTGTACCAGTCACCGCTGAGGCGCAAGAATACACCCACGAGTTCTCCTACTACCCAACGGCGGATCAGGTCCTTACCGCCAGCACCACTGAGCCCGAAGGTATGGAGGAAGGTATGGATGAAACGAGCGAGGCAGACGCTGCGGAGAACTCGGTAGACAGCGAGGTGACTGAAAATGAATGACAGTCAACTGAACCAACTACGCAGCCGGACGTGGCTTGGCGCGCTGGCTGTATCAATTTTGTTGTTTGCCAGTGCCTGCGCACCCATTACGCCTTTGCCTGGCGGCGGCGGTCCCACCCTGCCTTCTCCTTCCGGTGGATCTTCTGGCGGCTCCTCGGGTGGCGGGTCTTCTGGCGGAGGTTCTTCAGGCGGCGGCTCATCCGGCGGTGGTTCGTCCGGCGGGGGATCCTCGGGGGGCGGTGGTGCTTCCGGCGGAGGTGGTGGCGGTCTGCCTGGCGGCGGCGGTTTACCAGGTGGCGGGATGCCCGGCGGTGGCGGCTTACCTGGTGGTGGATCTTCCGGCGGATCTTCTGGCGGCTCTTCCGATGGATCGCCCGGCGGATCCGATGCAGGTCAAGGAGGTGGTGGCGGCACCATTCCCGGGGGCAGCGGTGACCGCAGCGGCAACGGTGGTTTGGGTGAAGATGAAGGTGAAGAAGCTGATCCCACTTGGGAGGTCCCCGAAGATTCCGGCGGCGGTGGCGACGACGGCTGGGAAACCAGTAACGAATTACCCGGTGGCAGCGGCGGCGGAGCAGGTGGCTCTAGCGCAGAAGGCGAAGACGTTGCCGGCGGCGGTGCCGGAGGTTCCGGCGGGGAATCCGACGATGAGCTTGAGGGCGCTTTGGAAGACTTAGACGGCGAGATCCTCGCCGAGCGCGAGATCCTACGCAGCAGCGGCAGCGGTGATGGCGGCGGCATTGAGCTGCCTGTTGATGAGGAGGAAGCCGGCGCATCCGGCGGTGGTGGTGACGCACAACTCGGCGGCGCATTGCCTGGACCGCGCAGAATACCGCAGGCACCTGCCCCGCCCCGGCGCGGCGCCGAAAGTGTGCCGGATGACATTCCGGACGCGCGCGATGACGACATCATCGCGCGGCAGCTACGCGAAGCGGCAATGCAAGAGCAAGACCCAGAGCTGCGCGACAAGCTTTGGGAAGAGTATCGGAAGTATAAGAAGGGTTAACTGTGAGCAAGCAGTGCATGGTTTCACAGCCATTCCAAGCAATAAAACACCATTCCTTTCGCCCCGCCAGCCCGGCCGGCGACGCGCGACGTTGGTGGTGGTGTGGCTTGTTTGCCATGCTCTGCTTCAGCGGATGTGTCAGCCAGACCACGCGGGTGGTCGATATGACCCCGCCGGAGCAATCGGCGCGTTATCTGGAAGAAGCTGAGCTGTTGGACGTCGGCATCGCCATCTTCGATGAAAATGTGCCTGAAGATTACGATCAACGCATCGAAGAGATCATCATGCCCGAGGTACGGCGGGCCGAATCCCAATACATCCCTTTCTTTGCCAAAAACCTTTTGCAATCCACCGGCAATTGGGGTGCGGTCAGAGTCATCCCCCGCCCGACCCACGCGGTTGACGTGGTGGTGACCGGCAAGATCCTACATTCCAACGGTGAAAGCATGGGCATCGAGGTTCAGGTGGAAGACGCCACCGGTGCGGTATGGTTTACCCGTGAGTACGAAGCACTGGCCAGCAAATACGCCTACGAAGAAGGTATTCCCGAATCCATAGACGCGTTTCAAGCCATCTACAAAGACCTCGCCAACGACATGCTGGCGCACCGGCAAGCGCTCTCTAAACAGGACATCCAACGGATTCGCACCACCGCTGAGCTTAAGTTTGCCCGCGACTTTTCCAAAGAAGCATTCGCCGAGCATGTGGTCGAAACCGCACCCGGCCAATATCAGATCGCGCGCCTGCCTGCCGAAGACGACCCTATGCTCAATCGGGTGCGCAAAGTGCGCGAGCGCGAATACCTGTTCATCGATACGCTGGATGAGTACTACAGCAATTTCCACCGGCAGATGTATCCCGCTTACCAAGATTGGCGCAGCGCCAGTTATGACCAAGCCATCGCCTATAAAGAGCTGAAGGAACAATCCCGCGCCCGCGCCATCGGCGGCACCATGGCAATCATCGGCGGCGTTGCCGCCATCTACGAAAGCAGCGACGCATACGTCGATGCCAGCGGCATTGTGGGTGTGATCGCCGGTGCTTCACTGATCACCAGCGCGGTGCAAAAACGGCACGAAGCTGAACAGCAAGCGGATCGTTTACGTGAGCTGGGCAGTGCCGCCGAAGCCGAATTGGTGCCGACCACCATTGAGTTGGAAAACCAAACTCTGCGTCTGCAGGGCAACGTGGACCAACAGTACGATGAGCTACGGCGCATCTTGCGGCGCGTCTATTTCGAAGATCTTGGCTTAGAACCACCTCCCGAAACTGCCAGCGTCAGCGACACCAATCCGGGCGAAACCATTCGGACCCAGTAATGAGCGAGCCGAACGACGAGATCATACAGGCGCAAACCGCGCCGCTGTCGCACTTAGGTGAGAAAAAGTCTAGCGGCGGCCTGCGCCAGCTGCTGGATTGGCGCAGCGCCGTTATGGCAGGCATGGTCATCGCCGTGATTGTCGTGGCCATCGTCTGGCGACCCACCCCAACTGTACCTATCAGCGACCCGGCAGATGTGGCCACACCCTCATCAGCTGCTACCGAAACAACAGCTCCGGTGGCAACGAGTGGCAACGATTCTCAGCTTGCCCCGTTTGCGCAAACTCAACGTCAACGTATCCGCACCCAGGCGCAGGATGCACTGTCTGAATTTGTCGAGCTGCAAATCTTGCTCGAAGAGAACATGCAAGTTGACGCTTGGGGCGCTGATGCGTTGGCACAGGCCATGGAACTGGCCAAAACCGGCGACGCTGCCTTTTTGCGTGAACAATTCGACGAAGCCCTACAGGCTTATAATGAAGCGGTGGCGAGCATCGAATCTGTCCTAGATTTGGGCGATGAATTGTTTACGCAGCATCTAACCGCAGCGTTAACCGGCATCACCGACTTAGACCCCGAGGCAGCCCTCGCCGCTGTGCAGCAGGCGCTGACCATCAAACCCGACAACGGCGATGCCCAAGCTGCCTTGGCGCGTGCCCAACAGCTGCCGGACATCATCGGTAAACTGCGTACCGCCAAAAACCACGAACTCGGAGGGCGCTACAAGCAAGCACTTGCCGTGTATGACGAAGTGGCTCAATTGGACCCTGCAACCACCGGCTTAAACGAACTACGCGCCGCCGCCCGCGCCGGCCAAGCGGGTGAAGATCTGTCCTCGTATATCAGCCAAGGTTTTGGCGCGCTGGAGGGTCGCCGTTTTGAGCAGGCCAAAGCGGCTTTTAACAAAGCGTTGAACTTGGACCCAAACAACAACATTGCCAAGGGTGGACTACAACAAGTGGCTGAACGCAGCGACTTGGCGCGTATCCAAGGCTTGCAAACCCAAGCAGAGCAGGCGTTGCAACAAGAACAATGGCAGCAAGCGCTGGATGCATTTGACGCGGTATTACAATTGGATGGCAACATCCAGTTTGCGCTCAACGGCAGCAGCGCCGCGCGCGCGCATTTACGTGCGCAGAACTTGCTGGAAAAAATCAGCAGAGAACCGCAAAAACTGTCGTCTCAGAAACTGTATCTTGACGCCGTAGCCATCCTTGACGAGGCGCAAAACCTCGAATTGGCCGGCCCCAAACTTAAGGCCCTCACCCAGGCTGTCGAAGAATTGCTGGTGTTATATCGCGACCCTGTGGATGTGGTACTGGTATCTGATAACGCCACACGCATCATCATGTCGAACGTGGGTGAACTCGGTTATTTCGAGCGGAAAACTCTGTCCCTGCGGCCCGGGCAATATACCATCCGCGGCAGCCAAAACGGCTGCCGAGATATCTATCTGTCCGTTGATGTCCTGCCGGGTATTGCCCCCTTGGATCTCAGCTGCCGTGAACAGCTGCAGGCAGGCAACTAGGCCCAATCATGGTGAGCGACAAGCCGAATGCCAGCGCGGACGCGGATATTATTTCACCCCGTGACAATGGCTTAAATATTGAAGCCGCACGTTTTGTCCCCAGCGATGCGGCGGAAACCGGCCTTAAAATTCGCCCATGGCACTTGCTGCTGGGTACCGCAGTCGCGTTGGTGTTGTTTGTGTTGTGGTTTCTGTTCACCTCTAAAAGTGTGCAGATTGGATTAACACCCGCGGCTGAACGCGTCGACATCAGCGGCGGTGTGTCTTTTGAACTCGGCGGCGTTTACCTGCTGCGTGAAGGTGAGTACCAAATATCCGCCAGCACCGCCTTGCATGAACCCCTACGACAGACTTTTAGCGTCGGCAGCGAACGCAATCAGCGTATCGATTTTGCCTTCACGCCCCTACCCGGCTTTCTACTGTTGTCGTTAACACCCAGCGACGCAGAAGTTCGCGTCGATGGCATTGCTGTTGCCCAGCCGCAGCGTATTGAACTGCCCGCGGGTGAACACGAGATCGAAGTGTCGCATCCTCGCTACCTGCCGAGTTCCAGCATTGTCACCATCGAAGGTAAGCAAATTAAGCAGCCGCTAGAGGTGGCCCTGGAACCCAATTGGTCTGATGTATCGGTCACCACAGAGCCCGCCGGGGCGACCATCCTTTTGGACAATGAAAACTCCGGCTTAACTACCCCCGCGGTACTGCAGGCTTTGGCCGGAGAACGGGAAATTGCCCTGCAGTTAGACGGCTATAAAATGCATCGCCAACGCATCTTTGCCCAAGCCGGCGAAGCGGTGACACTCGACCCAGTCACATTGGTGCAGGCGGACGCACAGATGCTGGTGACCAGCACTCCGGCTGGCGCCGGGGTCACGGTGAACGGTCGATTCATGGGCCAGACACCACTGCAATTGGACCTTAAGTCCGGTCAAGCACATAACGTCCAGCTTATCCTCAGCGGTTATAAAACATTCACACGCACACGCACACTGGAACGCGGTGAAGTCACCGATCTACACGCCAACTTGACCATGCAGCGCGGGACGGTTGTGGTCCGCACCCAGCCGGAAGGTGCACAACTGCGCGTCAACGGCGAGCTGCGCGGCGACGCCAACCAATCCCTGGACTTACCCATCCGCGCGCACGAGATTGCCATCAGCCTGCCGGGATACGCGGGTTACACACAGAGCATTACGCCAAAGGTGGGGCTCACTCAGGAAATCAAGGTAAAACTGCTGACCTTGGAAGAGGCGCGCTTGCGGGCCATGAAACCCAACATCACCACCGCGGCCGGGCAAAACCTCAAGTTGTTCAAACCATTTGCGTTCACCATGGGCGCATCCCGCCGTGAGCCTGGCCGACGCGCCAACGAGACCCTGCGCGAGGTCAACATGAGCCGCTTGTTTTACCTCAGCACCCACGAAGTGACCAACGCACAGTTTCGTCAGTTTGCCTCTGGTCATGACTCCGGCAAGTTTGTTGAGCAAAACCTCAACGAAGACGATATGCCGGCAACCTCCGTGGGCTGGCACGAAGCCGCCGCGTATTGCAATTGGTTATCCGACGCGGAAGGCTTACCGCGTTTTTACAACATAGAATTTGGCAAAGTGGTGAGCAGCAATCCAAGCGCCACCGGCTATCGCTTACCCATGGAAGCCGAATGGGCGTGGGCTGCGCGCACGCCGCTGCAGCCTGATCCAAACATCACCGGCGTTGCCAATCAGCTGCGCTTCCCGTGGGGTCCCAACCTGCCGCCGCCGGATCGTCACGGTAACTATGCCGACCGCTCCGCCTCTGCCTTGGTCGGCCGTATTATATTTGGCTACAACGACAATCATACCGCGGCCGCACCCATCGGCACGTTTAAACCCAACGTTCGGGGGCTCTACGATATGGGCGGCAACGTCGCCGAGTGGATGCATGACTTCTACGAAATCCCCGGCAAAGATCCGGTCAGCGACCCTACGGGGCCGGCCAGCGGGGAATACCATGTCATGCGCGGTTCCAGTTGGATGCACGGCACCATTACCGAACTGCGTTACTCTTTCCGCGACTATGGCGTCCAAGGCCGCCAGGACGTCGGTTTTCGCATCGCACGTTATGCTGAGTGAGCACAGCAAGCACCTAGGAACAGTTAAATTGAGGAAACACCATGAACCCCGTCACCATGGCTAAATACATCTTGTGTGCTGCCTTGTTTTGCGGCACTCCGCAGCTATACGCCGCAGAACAGGGCAGCCAAACGTCTACGGACGCTCAGCCGGCGAAAGAGGACAAAGACACCACAGCTGGTGACAAGCAGGCCAAAGGGAAAGATACACGCGATTCTAACCAAGAGATATTTCGGCCCAGCGAGGAAATTTCCGAAGATTTTGCGGTCTCATTCCCCGTAGACATTTAGCGCCCTGATTGCTTACCCATGAAAAAACAACTGCCTTTTGAACTCATTTATCAAATCAGCGCGCTGATGATTAGCATCATCTTAGTCCACCTGGTATATGTCACTCTGATTCGACCTAATGCGGATGCCATTCTGCAGCAACAAGCGGAGCTGGCCGCCAGCGGTGAACCCTTTGTGCAAGACCGCTCCCTGTACGTCGTTTTGCGGGACTATGAACAAGAGTCTTGTTTCATCCTGATGTTTTGGGCCATTGCCATCATGGGCTTAAAAACCCGCGCCGCCATGGGTGAGCGTCGTTTGCTAAATGAAGACTTCATTCAAATAAGCGAAGGCATGAGCATCCTGCCGGAGGACACCCGCGAATTTACTCGCTCGCTGCAAGCATTACCCGACGATGCCCGCGAATCACTGCTGCCGCGCACGTTGCTGGCCGCGCTGCATCGTTTTTCTTCCACGCGCAATGTGCAGGACGTTTCCGAAGCGGTGAAATCCGTGTGCGACTCAGAGTCAGATCGGCTGGACAGTGAGCTTTCAATGGTGCGCTACATCGCCTGGGCTATTCCATCCATTGGCTTCATCGGTACCGTACGCGGCATCGGCGAAGCGTTGGGCCAAGCGTACCGCGCGGTTGAGGGCGATATTGCCGGCGTTACCACCAGCCTCGGTGTAGCGTTCAACTCAACCTTTATCGCCTTGGTCATCAGTATTGTGCTGATGTTCCTCATGCACCAGCTACAGCTGATCCAGGAACGCCTGGTGCTTGACACCCATAATTACTGTGACCAACGCCTGCTCCGACACTTACAGGTGCGCAGCTAAACCATGTTGTTTTTGGAACTCAACGATTGGCAGATGACCGCCTGGGACGAACAAGGTGACCGGGTCCTGCAACAGGGGGTGGGCGCCTCCATTGCCCCCGGCCAGCTAAGCTTTGGTGAAGCCGCGCTGGCCCACTCACGCTCGCATCCGCAGCAGTTCAACAATCGTTATCTTTATAGCTTATCCCCTGACCCCATCGCGGGTGATCTGCGGCCTGCAAAAAACCACGCCGATCTGATCTACCATCACCTCATCCACATGGGTTTGCCCAACGAACCCATTGGCTTGTGCGTCGGCGGCCATCTCACGAACCAGCAGCTGGGTTTGTTGTTGGGGATCGCCCAGGAGGCCGGGCTCAAAATTGCCGGGTTCATCGATGCCGCGCTGGCTCAGTCTTTGTCGGTGCCCGCCACCGGCGATTTTCACGTCCTCGATATCGAGCTGCATCGTATGACGCTCACCCACATTGCGGTCGCCGCCGACCATCGCGACAGTACCCAGACCATTGGATTGGACGGCCTGGGTACAGCCAGCATCGTTGACGGCTGGATGAACGTCATCGCCGACGAATTTGTGCAGAAAACCCGCTTTGACCCTCTGCATGCCGGCAATACCGAACAACAACTGTACGATCAGGTTAATCGCTGGTTGACCGAAATTGGCATTGTCGACCGACGCGTGAACGTCAGCAATGGAGAAGCCAGTCGTGACATCGAAGTCAGCGCAAGCTTGCTTAAGGACAAGCTGCGTCAACGCCTGGCGAGCATAGACCTGGATCACATTCAGCGCTTGGTGTTAAGCCCTAGGGCTGCCAGTGTCGCCGGCCTGCAAGCGCTGCTGGCAGAACGTGTTAACTATATCGAAACCTGTAGTGCCGACGACATGGCCCGCAACTGCAGCACGCTGGCGCGAGGTTTCATCCCCACCGATGTGCGACGCATCGTCAGTGCCGACATCGCCGTGGCCAACACCGATACAGCCGCGCCGCAACCCACCCTGGCCAACGCCACCCATTTGCTGTGCGAGCACATCGCGTACCCCCTCACCGATGCACGCTTTAACGGGCATGTACCGCAAACTTTGCAATTGGGCGAGGTTGTTCGCGTGGGTGATCAGGCCTATACCGCAATACGGCTGGAGTAATACACGGTGGTACAGCGGCGCAGACTCAGTGTGTTTTCGCTTTCTTTCCTGGATGTGATGTCCTGCGGCTTCGGCGCGGTGGTGCTCATATTTCTCATCATTAACCACGACACCCAGGAAGACCAGGAAGTGGTCAACGACGACTTGCTCGCTGAAATTCGCATGCTGGACTACCAAGTACAGCAAGGTGAAAAAAACCTGTTCGAGTTGATTGAAACCATGGACGACATCAACGCCCGGGTCGAGCAGTCTGATGAAAACCTAGCCACTACCCAGTCCACCATCGAGACCCAACAATCGAGACTCGAAGAACTAGAAGAGTCATCGATAGCCAAAACCGAGAGTTTAAAAGCGCTCACCGCCGACATTGAAAGTCGCGAAGACGAAGTGAATCGACTGCTCGCCCTTAAAGCCGCCAACGATGGCGCTCAGGTGCGCGCCTTCGAGGGTGAAGGCGACCGCCAATACCTTACTGGTTTGAAGGTAGGCGGGCGCAACATTGTGATTGCCGTGGATACGTCCGCCAGCATGTTAGACGACACCATTGTAAACGTCCTGCGGCGCCGCAACATGTCCGAAGAGCGCCAACGCAATGCCCCGAAGTGGCAGCGTGCGGTGCGCACCGTGGAATGGTTGGCCGCCCAACTACCGTTGGACGCGGAATTCCAACTCTACACATTTGCCGAAGAAACCAAGTCTTTGGTCGACGAATCCGACATGGACTGGGTGCCGATGCACGATGGCCAGGCACTCAACGGGGCAGTCGAAGAACTACGTACTATCGTTCCCAGCGGCGGTTCAAGCCTGGCCAAGCTGGTGTTGGAGGTGCGCGAACTCTCCCCCATCCCCGACAACGTATACCTGATCACCGACGGTTTGCCGACTCAGGGCGAAAACCCTCCCCGCGGCGCTACCGTGACCGGCAAACGACGTTTGGATCTATTTGGCGACGCGGTTAACCGTTTACCCAAACAAATACCCATCAACGTCATCATGTTCCCCATGGAAGGTGACCCGATGGCGTCAGCCGCGTATTGGAATGTCGCCCGCGTCACCGGCGGCGCGTTTATTTCACCCTCCTGGGATTGGCCCTAATGCGCTCGCGTCGTGTGGTCGAAGAATTTAGCGTGTCTTTTCTCGACGTCATCTGTTGTGGGTTCGGCGCGATTATTTTGTTGCTGATGATCACCAAAACGGTGGAGCCTATTCTGCTTGAGAAAAGTGCCATTAACCTGCAGGGTCAAGTGGCAGACCGTGAACAAGCCTTGTTCGAGATACGCGGCAAAATTACCGAACTGCGGCGCCAGTTGAACGACGCGGAGGGTGATCTCACCACCAAGCTCACAGAACTGGCCGCCCTGCAACGGGAACTCGAACAAATCCTCGGACAATTCGACAATCTCTCCGAAGCCCAACAAGAAGTCTCCATAGAATCGCGCAAGCTGGCCGCCGCCAAACAGTCGTTAACCGACGAGATGCAGCGCTTATTGGGACTCGACTTCAAACGCAGCTCCGGACTCGTCGGCGGTATCACCGTGGACTCTGAGTACATCATTTTTGTTATAGACACGTCCGGCTCCATGCAAAGCGTGGCTTGGCCTCAAGTGGTGCGTAAAGTCAGCGAAACCTTGTCGATTTATCCCCGGGTAAAAGGCATCCAAGTGATGAATGACATGGGGGACTACATGTTTGCCCGCTACGCCGGTCAGTGGATCGAAGATACTCCGGCGTTGCGCAATTCCATCATCACCACGCTGCGCGGCTGGGCACCGTTCTCCAACTCTTCACCGGTGGAGGGGATTACAACCGCAATCAACACATACTATGATCCAGACAAGCGCATCAGCATTTACGTGTTCGGTGACGACTACACCGGAGAATCTATCGAAGATGTGGTTGAGGCGGTGGATCGGGTCAATCTTGCGGACGAAAGCGGCCGGCGCAGAGTGCGCATCCACGCCGTCGGTTTTCCGGTATACCTCGACCGCCCTAACGCGCGGGTTTATCGATTTGCAGCGCTGATGCGCGAACTGGCGTACCGCAACGATGGCACATTTGTAGGATTAGCCGAATACCAATGAAGCTCTTGGCAGACACACACTTCAATCGATCACCTAGCCTAAACCGCATCTGTTTCATGACGTGCGTGCTGCTGCTCGGCGCCTGCGCCACCGGCACACAACGACTGGAGTTGCAGGGGTCTTTCCCAGTGCCTTTGATCGCCAAATCGCCGGTCAATTTAGGCATCCACCTGGACGACACGCTGACGACTTTTAGCCACAAAGAAACGGTTGAGAAAAAAGGCTCTTGGGAGGTCTCCCTGGGGCCATCCCAGCGCGAATTGTTCGCCAACCTCGCCACCGGTGTATTTCAGAACTACCGCTTTGTCGACGGTTTGGCGGCGGATGCCCCGCTCGACGGCGTGCTCAAACCCAGTATTGCGGAAGTGCAATTTGCGCTCCCGAGCCAAACCCGCTCGGACTACTACGAAGTCTGGATACGTTATGACTTCATGTTGTACGACCGCGCCGGCACCAAAGTAGGCCAATGGAAACTACCGGCCTACGGCAAAGCCAGTAAAAACAACTACGGCTCCAAATCCAACGGGCTTCAGGCTGCCGCCATGGCCGCCTGTCGAGACGCAATGGCGTTCTTCAGCATCAACTTTGCGCGAGAACCGGTAGTGCAACAGTGGATTGCCGCCGGCAAACCGTTAATGCCCCCACCGCCGGCCGGCAGCGATGGCGGCACTTCACCCACAGCCGCGCCCGCCGCAACGCCTGCTGCTACGCCCAGTACCGGCGCTGATCCACAACCTGCTGCCACGCCAGATCCAGGCAACATACAGGGGAGCACACAAGGCAGCCCAACATGAATCAGCGCCAGATGAAAATCGGTAGATCCCTCTGCCTGTGCGGATTGAGTCTGATGCTGGCCGGCTGCGTGACAGCCACGGTACAGCAGGTCCGTCAAACCGAAACGGCGATGACCGCGGATGATTCCATCGTGGTGATGGGGCGGCGTAATCGTCCCAGCCAGGGCGAAGCTGAGCTGGACTTCATCAACTGTGTCTCACGCAATATGGGTTCCGGCAGCAACAGCGTACAAGTCATCACCGAACAAGAGTTTATGGACGCCTTGTTCCCTTGGTTTGAGCCGCGTACCGCACCTTTAAGCACCAACGACTTGCCGGAGTTGTTGCGCCAACCGATTTTGGCTGAGCGCATACGCGAAATAGGATTGAAGTATTTAGTGTGGCTCGAAGGCGGCACCAAACGCACGGCCCAAGGCGGCAGCTTAAGCTGCACGCTCACCCCGGGCGGGGGTGGCTGTTTTGGATTCCTAACATGGGAAAACGATTCATCCTACGAGGCCTCCATATGGGATGCGCATACGGCTAAGACTGCAGGGCGGGTCAGCTCCGATGCCGCTGGCACCAGTTATATGCCGGCGCTGGTGGTGCCTATTCCCATTATCGCGCGAGTGCAGTCTTCAGCCTGTGTGAGCCTCGCCGAACAACTAAAGATGTTTGTACAAAATAGCTCTTAACCTACTGATATAGCTATTTTTTAGGGCGTATGTCCACCACCTCTCCTTCGAACCGGTCGGGTTCGATGGCGTACCACTCCTGCAGGCGCGTGTCGTACTTTTTTGACATCATGTCGCAAAATTCGTAAAACGTGGGCCGGCCGGGATCAGTGATGACCACGCGTTCCACACCGGCTTTAAAACTGCGATTCACCAAACGCGCTAACGGTTTCACCAACGAATCCCAGAAACAGATGTCGCTGCCGAATAGGTATCGCTGTTTACCGAGTTCCGGCGCTTTCAATTTGGCAAAGTCTGCCTGTAGGTGCTCCACCGCTACACCGTTTAGTTCGGCCAATACGTCGACATAGGGGAACACCGCTTGATCGAGGTCCACGGCAGTCATTTGCGCCCTAAAGTGGCTGGCGCAAAACACAGATACGCCGCCCCAGCCACACCCTATTTCCATGCCGGCCGCACCTCTGCGAATACCGTGATGCTGCAGATAATCCATCAGCAAAAAACTCGATCCCCACGTTTTATGTCCGTGGATGGACGGTTTGTAGCGTTTCTTGAGCGCCTTAATCAAGCGGTGCTTCGGTTCGAGCAAGTAGATGCCATAAGCGTATTCAATATGCGCTTCCGGCACCCGTTCCAATCTGGGCATGCATAATCCTTAAATCGTCTCAGAAATGTCTAAAAACGAGGCAAATATGGTGATGAAAACTGATACGAAAATACCCGACTGTTTTACTTGGGTATTCCCAAAGAGTACACTAGCCGCCCTGAATCAAGCAGCCTCTGCGCGGTCTTAACTCCGCCGCATAGGATATGACATTTGAGGTGTGAGTGTGAGTGAGTCCGTTGATGATCTGGTGCAAACCAACGCTGAATACAATGCAGGGTTTGTTACGGATATCGAATCTGAGACGCTGCCCCCGGGCTTGGATGAATCCGTGGTGCGCTTCATATCGCAGAAAAAGAAAGAGCCTGAATGGCTGACCGAGTGGCGGCTAAAAGCCTACGCCACCTGGCAAGAGATGACCGCCCCGGAATGGGCCCATGTGCACTTCCCACCGGTTGATTTTGAGGCCATCTCCTACTACTCCGCACCCAAAAGCCAAGCGGACGGACCTCAATCTTTAGACGAGGTAGACCCAGAACTGCTGCGTACCTACGAAAAGCTGGGTATTCCGCTGCATGAACAGGAAGCTTTGGCGGGAGTGGTTAAACCCAGCGCCAATGTGGCTGTTGACGCGGTTTTTGACAGCGTCTCCATCGCCACCACCTTTAAAGACAAACTCGCCGAAGCCGGTGTGGTGTTCTGCCCTATATCTGAAGCGGTGCACTCCCACCCGGAATTGGTACAAAAGTACATGGGGTCGGTGGTACCGCAGAAGGACAACTTTTACGCCGCCTTAAACTCAGCCGTATTCAGCGACGGCTCGTTCGTCTACATCCCTAAAGGGGTCCGTTGTCCCATGGAGCTGTCCACCTATTTCCGCATCAACGAGCGCAACACCGGCCAGTTCGAACGCACCCTCATCGTTGCCGATGAAGGTTCACATGTTAGCTACCTAGAAGGCTGCACTGCCCCCATGCGGGACGAAAACCAGTTGCATGCGGCTGTCGTGGAACTGGTCGCGCTGGGTGATGCAGAGATCAAATACTCCACCGTGCAAAACTGGTATCCGGGGGATGAAGAAGGCCGCGGCGGCATCTATAACTTTGTTACCAAACGCGGCTTATGCGCAGGCCCGCGGGCAAAAATATCCTGGACCCAAGTGGAAACCGGTTCCGCCATTACCTGGAAATACCCCAGCGTGGTGTTGCGCGGCGACGACAGCGTCGGCGAGTTTTATTCCGTGGCGCTTACCGGCAAAGTGCAACAAGCGGATACCGGCACCAAGATGATCCACATGGGGCGCAATACCAAAAGCACCATCATCTCCAAAGGGATATCTACCGGGCGCAGCCAAAACACCTATCGCGGTTTGGTGCGCATCTCCCCGACCGCAGCCGGTGCACGCAACTTCACGCAGTGCGATTCTTTGTTAATCGGTGACAGCTGTGGCGCCCATACCTTCCCATACATTGAAGACAGCAATGTGAGCGCTGTCATCGAACACGAAGCCACCACCTCCAAAGTCAGCGAAGACCAGCTGTTTTTGTGTCAGCAGCGCGGCATAGATCCGGAGAAAGCCGTCAGCATGATCGTTAATGGCTTCTGTAAAGAAGTGTTTAAAGAACTGCCTATGGAGTTTGCGGTTGAGGCCGGCAAGCTCATGGAAGTGAGCCTAGAAGGAGCTGTGGGATGACCCTGCTTGACGTCAAAGATCTTTATGCAGAAGTGGCCCAGCAGCAGATCCTCAAAGGCTTAAACCTGAAGGTTAACGCCGGTGAAGTACACGCCATCATGGGTCCTAACGGCTCCGGTAAGTCTACTTTAGCTAACGTGTTAGCCGGACGTCCGGGTTACGATGTGACCGCAGGCGACGTCGTGTTTGAAGGTCATAGCATCGTGGATTGGGAAGCCCATGACCGGGCCCATGCCGGTGTTTTCCTGGCTTTTCAATACCCGGTGGAAATCCCCGGTGTCAGCAACATGGAGTTTTTAAAAGCCAGCATAGACTCCAAAGCGTTCGCCAACGACGAAGCGCAACCCGCCGCGGCCGGGTTTATTAAAGAGGTCCGCAAGCTGGCACAATCGCTCGATTTAAACCCTGAGTTTCTAAAACGCGGCGTCAACGAAGGTTTTAGCGGCGGTGAAAAGAAACGCAACGAAGTGCTACAGCTGCTGCTGTTGCAGCCGCGCTTGGCGGTGCTGGATGAAACCGATTCGGGTTTGGACATCGACGCCCTGCAGGTGGTGGCTGAAGGGGTTAATCGCTTTCGCAGCGACGACAACGGCGTGGTCTTGATCACCCACTATCAACGTTTGTTGGAATACATCGTGCCGGATTTTGTCCACGTGCTCGCAGACGGCAGGATTGTGCAGTCCGGTGACAAATCTCTTGCCTTGGAGCTGGAAGAAAAAGGCTACGCATGGCTCACGTAAATCTCGAGCTACCGGCTGCAGCCGCGCCACCCAAATGGTTCGGCACTGTCACCGAGCAAAGCCTAAATCAGCAATTAAACGGCGCACTGAATCACAAGATGCATCGCGAGCGCTGGAAGTACACCCGCGTGCCACCGGTGCTGGCATTGCTAAAGGAACCCGGAGCCCCGTTTGAAACGCAGCTGCCTGAAGGTGTGACATTACGTCATGTGGCCCATGACAGTATGGATACACCGGCACAGGTGTTTTTTGGCGAAGCCTTGGCCGAGACCCTCCAGCATGCGCCTGAAGCGACCGCGTGGCTGTGTTATCAGCCAAATGTTCAGGTCCTCGATGTGGAAGCGGAAGTGTCGGAACCGCTCATCCTCAAAGGCGCAGCCCTACACCAACCTTTGATCATTCGATTGGCGGCCAACGCCAGCCTGGATCTGCACGAGATTTACGACGGCAACGAAGGCAGCTCCCAACTGCAGAGCATTTGGATCGACATGCAACCCGGCAGCCGTGTACAACATTCTCGCAACAGTTTTACCACCGGCACCCACTGGCAATACTTACGTGTGAACATTGGTCGCGACGCCACTTATCATTTGCACAATCACAGCGCCGGTGCGGAGCTGCGCCGTCAGGACATGCAACTGATTTGCGCCGCACCCGGCGCCCACGCCGAAGTCACCAGTGCCGCATTTATCGGCAGTAAAACGCACTTAGACCAGCAAATTACGGTAGAACACCGCGCCGCCCACACCACCTCAGAACAGACCTTTCACAATATTGCCGCCGGTGGTGCCAAGGTGACCTTTAACGGGCGCATCCATATCCATGAACACTGCGCCAGCGTCGATGCCAATCTCTCGAACAAGAACTTGAGCCTGGGCGACAACGCGGTGATCAACACCAAACCGGAACTGGAGATCTACACCGACGACGTCAAGTGTTCACACGGCGCCACGGTAGGAAGCCTGGATCAAGATCACTTGTTTTACTGCGCCAGCCGCGGGATAGCACCGCAACAGGCGCGTACTTTATTGAGCCAGGCGTTTTTGCAGGTGTGCACCCTCGGGCCGTTGGCGGAATCCGCGCAGCAGTTTTTACAGCAACAAGCGCAGAGCGAGGTTGAAGGTGGCTGATCGCGCGAGCGACATGCGCCAGGACTTTCCTATTCTGGCGCGCGAACACCGTGGACGGCCGCTAGTGTATCTAGACAACGCGGCCACTACACAAAAGCCGCAAGTGGTCATCGACGCCATAGCTGAGTACTACGCGCAGCACAATGCCAACGTGCACCGCGCCGCCCACATCTTGGCCGAAGAAGCCACGCAACTCATGGAAGAAGCTCGCGACCTCGCGCAAGGATTTGTCCATGCCGCCCATCGCGAAGAAATTGTGTTTACCCGCGGCACCACTGAGGCCGTTAACCTGGTCGCCAACATTCTAGCGGCTGAACTCAGCCACGAAGATGAAATCCTCATCACCGAAATGGAACACCACTCCAACATTGTGCCTTGGCAAATGTTGGCGCAACGCACCGGTGCCAGCTTACTCGCGGTCAAAGTGCTGCCCAATGGCGATTTAGACCTCGAAGATTTTCAGAACAAGCTATCCGAGAAGACCAAGGTGTTCACCTGCAACCACGTGTCCAACGCGCTGGGCACTGTTAATCCGGTACAGGACCTGGTCGCACACGCGCGGGCCGTCGGCGCATACACTCTGATCGACGGCGCCCAGGCCAGCTTGCATGAACACATCGACGTGCAGGCTTTGGGCTGCGACTTTTATGCGTTGTCGGGACACAAAATGTTTGCGCCTACCGGCATCGGTGTACTTTATGGGCGCCTTGGGTTACTGGAGTCGCTACCGCCCTGGCATGGCGGCGGTGAGATGATTGAGCACGTCACAATCGAGACCAGCACCTATCAAAAACCGCCATTCAAATACGAAGCCGGTACGCCCAACATCGCCGGTGCGGTGGGATTGGGTGCGGCCATCAAGTACTTAAATGAACTGCCCCTGGATGATCTCATCGCCCAAGAGCAGCAACTGGTGGCTAATACGCTTAGTGCGCTAAAACAACTGCCGGGGCTGCGTTTGGTGGGTGAACCGAAGCAGCGTACTGCGGTGATCTCCTTTTTACTCGAGGATGCCCACCCCCACGACGTGGGTACCCTGCTGGATCAACAAGGGGTTGCGTTGCGCACCGGCCACCACTGCACCATGCCATTGATGCAGGCACTGGGCATCCCGGGTACGGTACGCGCTTCTTTTAGTTTATACAGCACACAAACAGACGCGGACCACTTGTTGGCCGCAGTTGATAAGGCCACCACATTCCTGTAACGCCTGTAACGAAAGACCTAGTCCTCAAGGGGACACCACCATGGAAACATACCATGAATGAACCACAAACCATCTCCATCACCGCCAACGCCAGCGTTCACATCCGCAATCAGCTGCAGCAGACTGAGGCCAGCTATCTACGTCTTGGGGTGAAAGAGAGCGGTTGTAACGGCTACATGTATATGCTGGATTTTCTCGAGCAACCTGAAGCCGACGATGAATGTTTCGACTTTGGAGACGGGGTGCGCGTCTGTGTGCGCCATCAGGACATGGCCATGGTCAGCGGCACCGAAGTGGACATGGTCACCGAAGGTCTAAATTCCGCCCTGGTGTTTAAAAACCCGCGCGCCGTGAGCTACTGCGGATGCGGCGAAAGTTTTGCCGTAGACGCCTCTGAGGGCGCACAGGGTGGTAAAAGTGTTGACGTCGGCGATTTGGCCACCGATGTAGGATCCCCTTAGTGGAACGCAAGCTGGTCACCACCACCCGCGACTGTGAGGCCAGGCTCGTGCCCACCGGGGATCCCATTACCATTCCCGCCGGGACCTTTATTACCCTCACACAGTCTTTGGGTGGCGCGTTTACCGTCGTGGTCGAAGGCAATATGGCGCGTATCGCCGGCCCGGACGCAGACGCCATCGGTCTAGCGCCTGAGGTGCTCGAATTTGGCCCCGCCAACGCCGATGGCAGTGTTAACGCGGAACATGTCGACATCGCTTTGCAGAGTGTGTACGACCCGGAAATTCCGGTGAACATCGATGACCTGGGACTCATCTACGAGGTCGATATACAAGCGCAGCACGTCGACGTCAAAATGACCCTGACGGCACCCGGATGCGGCATGGGGCCGGTCTTGGTGGCCGAGGTGAAAGATCGAGTGATGCGCGTACCCAACGTCCACACGGTGGATGTGGAACTGGTGTTTGACCCACCCTGGTCGCGCGACATGATGACGGAAGCCGCGCAGCTTGAGCTGGGCGTGTTTTGACGGTGTATCCAGCAGAGAGAGCCGAGACATAAGGACACGCACCTTGGACACCGCGGAACTCAAAGAGACGTTCGAATTTTTTGACGATTGGGAAGACAAATACCGCTTTGTCATCGACCTCGGTAAAGAACTGCCCGACATCGAAGCCCACCACAAACTGGACAGCAATCTAATACGCGGTTGTCAAAGCCAGGTGTGGCTGACCTGGCGGCAAGGCCCGGACGGCCACCTGCATTTCGATTTAGACAGCGACGCATTTATTGTTCGCGGCCTCATCAGCATTGTTCTGGTGGCATTAAATGACAAGCCGCCACAAGCGATTTTGGATTTCGACATCGAAAGCTTCTTTGAAGAGCTGCAACTCATCCAGCACCTCTCACCGACCCGCGGCAATGGCCTGCGCGCCATGATTCACCGCATCAGGGAAATCGCCAGCAACTGTCTTTGAGCCTATTTGAGCCTAAATGAAAGGCTGAGTGGAAGGCTGATGCAAGGCTGCAGTCACAGCAACACTGTGACCCATGCCTCACTGTCACGTATGCGTAACCGAGTTCACGGAATTTACGCCCCCTGTACAGCAGAATAACAACCTTGAGAGAGCGATTGACCAGGACTGTTTAGTGAGTGCGGTAGCAGCGCCTGCAGAGGCGTTAAATGCAGACAGTAAATACCTAGCCGGCAAAGCTGATATCGTCGCCTGTTTAAAACAGTTGCGCGACCGACGCTTGGACCTGACGGTGCGGGTCGAAGACCACAAAGAGACTTATACCTGTAAGATTCTGGACGTCTCCGATGACGATTTCCTCATCGAAGACATCATCCCGCGCACCGGCATTCAAATTCTGCGCACCGCACAGCAGCTGCGTATCTCTGCCCGTGCCGAAGGTACGTTCGCCTACATCGAGTCCACCCGCGTGACCCGCTGGAACCAGGAACGCGGTGTACCCTATTTCCATGTCGCCCTCCCCCAAGGCATGTTGTTCCAGCAACGTCGGCGTGCCGCCCGTTACCGCCTGCCAATGCGCGTTTCGGCAAACGGTGCAAGCATCACGCTGTTTACCGACATACCCCACCTGGGGCGCATCATCGACATCTCAGTCGGTGGGTGCCGCGCGGAATTCGACCTGCCTGCACCAAACGCCATTGCTAACGAAGCACTGTTCAAAAACTGCGCCATTACCATCCCGCAGCTTCTAGAGATTCACAGCGAAGTGGTGGTGCGTCACTGCCATGAAAACAAAAAGACTCACAGTCTGGTTTGTGGACTGGAACTGACCAGCATGCACGTTACCGACCGGCGGCGCTTAGAACAGTTTATCCAGAACATCTCTCGCTCAGCCACGCCCACCTAAATTCTGAGACCAACGTAAATAACGTTGCCAGTCCTCAGGCGTATCCACATCCCAAATCGTGGGCAGCAACTGTACCTCTAGGTCGGCGGCCGCTGCGTGCGCCAAGGTTTGCTGCAACACCACGTCGCTGCCCCAAGGTATATCCGCAAACAAAGACTCCTCAGGTTGTTTTAAGGCAATCAGGCCATAGCCGCCATCTTCCGCTGGCCCAAGCACCACATCAGCCTGATCCAAACCCGCAAATGCTGCTTCCACATAGGCGGCATCTATCTCAGGGCAGTCAGTGCCGATGACGCAGGCCCGTGCGGCACCTTCCTCTAACAGGACCTGCAGTATGCCGTGCATCCGCGCACCTAGATCACCCGCCGGCTGGGTACGCAGGGGCCATTCACAAGAGGCAGCCCAACCTTGAACGATGGCATCGGTCTCGGTAACCCACAGACTGGCTGCTGCACGGTCCACTCCGGCAAGGCGTTGCAGCGTACCTTCCACCAATCGCGTATGTGCTGCCAATGCCCCCTCGGCCCCCAACTCACCCTGCAAGCGCGTTTTGGTGGCATGTAGCTTGGGCGTACGCGCCATTACCGCTAGATGACAGTTTGTTTGGGTCATTGCCCATGACCGTAATAGTCTGCATACAACACGTTCGGGTCTGCGCCGAAGAAATAACGTAAACGCGTGCGCCACATGGACAACACCGTCGGTAAAACACCCCGCTGCCGCCAACGCCTTGGTGATGCGCTGACCACCAGTCGCGGCGCATGAAATTGAGCGTCCGCGCGTTTCAGTCGTTTACTCACTTCAATGTCTTCCATCAGCGGCTGGGCTGGGAAACCACCAGCCAAGTGCAACAGGTCCGCCGCAAAAAACATGGCCTGATCGCCGGTGCAGATTTTGCTTAGCCGCGAACGCCAATTCATAAACCAAGCCAGCCAGCCCAAACCTTCAAGCCGCACATCAAATCGGCCCCACAAGGGCACCAGTCCGCGGGCCAGCAGCAGCACATAGTCATACACCTGCTGGCTGACCCGGGTGTCGGCATGTAAGACCCAGATCCATCGCGTTTGGCATGCTGAGATGCCGGCCGCGATCTGAACACCCCTACCCGCATCGCTCGCGACATACCTGGCCTGGCCAGCCGCCACTGCGGCTGTTTGTTGGGCAGCTGCGCCATCCACTACCACGCGCTCGACGCGCATGGGAGGCCCTTGCTGCTGTGCAGATGCGCCATAGGCCCGCAGTTGCTCTAACAAACCTCGCAACGCGTCGTCATCGTTAAAGACCGGAATGACAATGGCGAGATCAAGTTGCTCTGAGTCCATAACCCGGCATTGTGCCCGCTCCGCCTGCTCGGGGAAACGCGCAAAGCCTCGTCACCCGGTAAAGACATCACACACTTTGACCCCGGTATACGCCGCCACAGATTCATCCCAAATGCGCACATCGCGACAGTTGTGGGCGTTGTCCGTAGGTGCATCGTAGTAAATGGGCGCTTGCGTTTTGTCCGCCGGTTGCACAGCCGGGCAACTGAAGTCCGGCGGGCAAATGTTGGCTTGCCGCTGGGCTTCCGCCACACTTTGGCACAAGGTGCGCGGCACACCCTCCACACACAAGCACCCGCACTCGACAACCTGAGGGCCAAATTGCGACTGCACCAACATCCACCAAAGGCCTACTTTCCACATAACTCGCTCCTAATGATTGACCGTGACAGCTTGGAGCTTTGGCTGGCAACCGCCTGTAAGTTTGCGCTGTTTAAGGGCGCAAACCTGACTGAAAACAGTGCGCGTCAGCGGCTCTTCATGGTATGTTTTGCAGCTTTTGTTGGCCTAATAGGGCCCCATTTCCGGTTGAGAGCCGGGTGAGAATTTAGGGAGAGAAGTCTTGTACGCTGAGTATCGAGAAGTTTGGAATACGTTGATTGCACCCGGCAGCGACTTTGCCATCGAAGAGACAGAGATTCGTGGCATCCCGACCCGAATCTACGCCAACGCACCGGCTACCGTGCGCGATGTGTGGCTCAGTACCGCACAGTTTGCCGAGCGCGAATACCTCGTGTACGACGACACCCGCATCACTTATGGCGAAGCCCATGAGCAAGTTCGTTCCATTGGCCTGTGGCTGCTGGCGCAAGGCGTGCAACCCGGGGATCGCGTCGCTATCGCCATGCGTAACTACACGGAATGGATGCTGAGCTATTGGGCGACCCTCTCCATCGGCGCCACGGTGGTGGGTATGAACGCTTGGTGGACCGGTGCGGAGATGATGTACGCCATCGAAGATGCACAGCCCAAGGTGTTGATCCTCGACAGCGAGCGCATGCAGCGTCTGGCGGAACACCGAGCCGAAGTGGCACACATCACCTTGGTGGGTGTTCGTTTCGACGCAGCGGCTGAAGGCATTGCGGAGTGGTCAGACTTACTAAAGCAGAACGGTGTGCTCCCCGTCACCGATATTGATCCGGACGACGACGCCTGTATCTTTTATACCTCCGGCACCACCGGGCATCCTAAGGGAGCGGAACTGACCCATCGCGGTTGTGTCAGCAATCTTTGGTCCATGATTTTTAATGGCGCCATAGCCGGTGCTTTGGCCGTGCGCCAGGGGCTGGCCGAAGCAGATGCCCCACCGCCGCCGCCACCGGTGGCGCTCATCACCACCCCGCTTTTCCACGTCACCGCCAATAACTGTGCGGCTTACGCCTCAACGCTGGCCGGCGGCAAGCTGGTATTTATGTACAAATGGGACGCCGGGGAGGCCCTGCGCTTAATCGAGCAGGAAAAAGTCACCGCCATGACCGGCGTGCCGGTGATGGCCAGAGAAATTATTGCACACCCAGATTTCGCCAACACGGACACTTCCAGCCTGCAGACCCTCGGCGGTGGTGGTGCTCAGCTGCAGCCGGATTTGGTGTCGAAAATTGACGAATCTGTGGCCACCGCACGCCCCAACACCGGCTACGGCATGACCGAAACCTGCGGCATCATCACGTCGATTGCGGGAGACTTTTTCGTCGATAAACCCGACAGCTGCGGCCCCGCCATGCCTTGTTACGAAACCAAAATTGTGAACAGCAACGGCGAAGAGCTCGCTCCCGGTGAACCGGGCGAATTGTTGGTGCGCGGCGCGCAAGTGATAAAAGGCTACATCAACCGGCCGGAAGCCACCGCAGAGACCATCCAGGATGGCTGGTTACATACCGGTGACGTCGCCAAGCAGGACGAAGACGGCTTCCTCTACATCGTCGACCGCATCAAGGACATGGTGTTGCGCGGCGGCGAAAACATTTACTGCGCCGAGGTAGAAAGCGCGCTGTTCGAACACCCGGCGGTGGCCGAGTGCTCTGTTTTTGGCGTACCCGATGACCGCCTGGGTGAAGAGGTTGGGGTAGCGATTTACCTCAAAGAAGGCCAACAGGCGAACGCGGATGAATTGCGCACCCACCTGCGTGAGCTGATTGCCGCACCCAAAATCCCTCGCTACATGTGGTTCACCCAGGAAGCGTTGCCGCGTAACGCATCCGGCAAGTTTTTGAAACGGGAATTGCGCGACACTTTGCCTTTGGATCAGGCCAGCTAGCCGACGCGCCGGTGACACCAGCGCGACACGCCTAATCCTCCGTGAGCAGCTCAGCAAACTGCTGACGGAGCAGGTTTTTCTGCACCTTACCCATGGTGTTGCGCGGTAAACTGCTGACGTTCACCACCGCCTTGGGCTGTTTAAACCGCGCCAGTTGGCCGGTCAGCGCCGTTTCTACCTGTGCAAAATCAACGTCTTCGCCGCTAGGCACCACTACTGCCACCACACCTTCGCCAAAATCGACATGCGGCACGCCAATCACCGCGCTTTCGCTGACTTCGGGCATGTCATCCAAAATACTTTCAATTTCTTTTGGATATACGTTGTAACCACCTGAAATTACTAGATCTTTTGCGCGACCAACGATAGAAAGCCGGCCCTCTTCATCCACCAAACCTAGGTCTCCGGTGATGAAAAAACCATCTGCGCGTATCTCTTCGGCGGTTTTTTCCGGCATACGCCAGTAGCCGCTGAACACGCTTGGACCACGTACCTCAATGGCCCCTACCTCACCCACGGGCAGTTCATGACCATTCTCATCCGCGATACGCAACTCAAGCCTGGGCAGAGGGAAACCGACCGTAGCCGGAACCCGCTCGCCATGTAGCGGATTGGTGGTGTTAATGATCGTTTCGCTCATGCCATACCGTTCCAAGATACGATGGCCGGTGCGCGCTTCCCACTCGCTAAAAACCTGCTCGGTAAGAGGCGCAGAACCACAGATGAACACCCGTATGTGGTCGAGCTTGGTGCGCGGAAAGTCGGCGTCCGCCAGCAAACGGGTGTAGAACGTCGGCACCCCCATCATCACCGTACACTGCGCCAGCGCAGCACTGACCTCGGCAACGCTGAATTTACTCAACCACAGCATAGGGGTTCCGTTCAGCAGCGCACAGTGGCTGGCAATAAACAGGCCGTGCACATGAAAGATCGGTAACGCGTGCAACAGCACGTCATCCGCCTGCCAGCCCCACGCTTCACACAGGCTGTGGGCATTGGTGGAAAGGTTACCGTGGCTCAGCATCGCCCCTTTGGAGCGCCCGGTGGTCCCCGAGGTATAGAGAATAGCGGCCAGATCATCCGCGCTGCGCGCCACCACCCGCATCGGCGGTACGTTGGGATCTAGCGCGTCCATAAGTGAACCGCTGCCGTCTGCCTGCAAAGTGAAGCTGTCGACGTCGCTGCGCGGCTCACTGCCGACAAACAGGGCAGGTTCTGCATCGCCGACAAAGTACTCAAGCTCTGCTGCGGTGTAAGCTGTGTTCAGCGGCACATAAACTCCACCCACACACAGCGTCGCTAGATACAGCGCTAGGTTTTCAGCCGATTTTTCCACCTGTACGACCACCCGATCACCGGGCTCAACCCCCTGTTGCAGCAGCAGCTTAGCGATTCGCGCGACTAGATTACGAAGGTCTTCATAACGCCAAACGGTGCCATCTAAAAGGCGTAAACAATCCTGCTCGGCGTGCTCTAAAAACACCCCATCAAGCTCGGCATATAGATTTGTCATGTACTTCCCCAACCGGTGCGCAGATTATAAGTTTGCAACAGCCCGTTGAGAAATCTCCATTAACTAATTGATTTATTGAAGGTTAAAAGTTGCCATCTGTTCTAGCTTCTGCTACCTTTCGCTCCGTCTTTAGCCCTGCCGGGGTTATAGGGACGGACAACTGCACGAAGTCTTAATTAGAAGTGCTTAAGTAAAAAAGCTTACTAAGAATAGTATCTGAATAAGTTACTCTAGATTCCCACAACAATAATAAATATCGGGAAATTTTAGGCCGCCACATTGGCGGCTTTTTCTTTTCTGGGGCATTTTTCTCTGACGCATTTATAGTCGCACCTATAGTTAGTCGGGCCAGACCGTGCGCCCCTACCGCAGAGTAGGCTGTGACAGTATAGAATGGCGCACCGCAGATCGCTTGATGACGTCGACTAGATCAAACCCGTATAGACCCATGACCACTAGCTACTTAATCCCTGCCATCGAGCGCCCCTTCCAAGCGAGTATCACCCTACCCGGCAGTAAATCTATTGCGTTGCGTCAATTGGCCATTGCTGCAGTCACCGAAGGTGAGACCCGTATTCGCGGTGTTCCACCGTGTGACGATGCCGACGCGATGCTGGATTGTGTGGCCAAGCTTGGCGCCCGCGTAGAGCAGACGGGTACCGAGGTCGTGGTAGTTGGCCCCATGAACTACGATCGTGACGTGGTGCTAAACGCGCGCATGAGCGGGGCCTCTACGCGCCTGTTGTTGGGTTTGGCGGCACTAAGGGAAGGTCGCACCACCATCGACGGGCACAGCTCACTGCGCGCGCGCACCAACGCGCCGCTCCTGGACGTGCTGGCGCAGCATGGGTGCAAAGTGAAGTCCACCGAAGGTTGCCTGCCGGTGACCATTCAAGGCCCAATTCACCCGCCTACGCAAATGCACATTGACGGCTCCCTTTCGAGCCAATACGTCACCGCCTTGCTGGTTACGGCACCTTTGTTGGCGCAAACCCAAGGCCGTCTGCGCCATACCCAAACCATCGTCATCGACGGCGATCTTGTCTCGCGGCCGTACATCGACATTACACTCAACGAGATGGCCAAGCGCGGCATCCAAGCCCATTGGGTGGATGAGCAGACCCTGGAAGTCACCCGCGGCGCATACACCCCCGGCAGCGTGCAAGTCGAAGGTGATGCCACCGCAGCCACCTACTTCGCAGCCCTCGCCACGCTGCATAAAAGCGAAGTGACGTTGACAAATTTAGGTGCTGACAGCAAACAGGGCGACTACGGCTTCCTATCAATTATGGAACAGCTAGGCGCTACGGTGACGCGCGAAGCTGACGCCACCCTGATTCGTGGCCCCGAACAGATCCAGCCGTTGCCGGTATTGGATATGACAGAGATGCCAGACGCCGCGCTCACGTTGATTGCGCTGACACCGCTGCTGACAGGCGGAGGTGAGATTACCGGTTTAAGTTCGCTGCATCATAAAGAGTGTGACCGCTTGGAATGCCCGGCCAAAGAATTTGGCGGCCTCGGTATAGAGGCGCACACCACCGAAGATAGCATACGCATCGAACCTGCCACAGCCCTGCAAGCGCACCAGCTTAATACCTATCATGACCACCGGATGGCCATGGCGTTTTCAATCATCGGCAGTGTCAGCGGCACACTCACCGTGGACGACAAAGCCGTGGTGGACAAAACCTACCCAGCCTATTGGGAAGATTACGCCAAGCTCTGTTAACCAAAGCGCTTAAGCTGCAGCGGGTGGTGGTAACAGACGCACAAACACATAACCGCCGATAGCGCCGGCCAGAGACAAGGCCAAAGTTCCCACCGTCGTGCGGGTCACCGCTAATATGTGCATATCGCCCATGGCTTTGTACAACGAAAAATCCAGCACAAAGATGGCTAAACCGCCCGCCAGGATGTAGCCGAGGTAACGCAGCTGCGGCAGCATCCGCAGCACCAGATGAGTGACCAGGAACGCAATGGCAAAACCCACCGCAATCAGCGCCAGCAAAAGATTCATGCTCCACAAGTCATGCACCGCAGCGCTGAACCGGTCCGCCAGGGTCACGGTAAGACCCATTTCCACTACGTTACCCAGGTTCAGCTGGGTATACATCAGCACCGCCAAAACATAGGCCGCCAACACCGCCGCAACAAATGCCATCACACGTTTCAAACGAGATCCCCTATTCTTCTAATTCGAGTACCATAACATTTTACTACGGACATACGACTTTGCAGTTTTTACGACGTCTCGCCTTGCTGATGGCATTTGCCGCCGCCAGTGCGCACGCATCCAACGGCTACCAAATCCAAACCATTGCCACCGGTCTGGACTTCCCATGGAACATTGCCTTCCTGCCTGACGGCGACCGTCTGGTCACTGAACTGGGCGGACAGTTGCGTCGAATCAGCGCAGACAACACGATTGGACCACCTATTGAAGGCATACCCCCGGTGTATTACGCAGGCCAGGGTGGTTTTTTCGACGTATTGCCGGACCCAGATTTTGCCAACAATCAACTGCTGTATCTCTCATTTTCCGCTGGTGACAAAGCCAGCAACGCGACCACGGTTGCCCGCGCGCGTCTATCCGAAGATAGTCTCGAAGACCTCACCGTACTATTCTCAGCAAGCCCAAAAAAGAGCACCGCGGTGCACTATGGCGGGCGTCTCGCCTGGCTACCGGACGGCACCCTACTGCTGACCACCGGCGATGGTTGGGAGTACCGTGAGCTGTCCCAAGGTCTCAACACACACTTCGGCAAAACCATCCGCATGAACAAAGACGGTTCACCCGCCCAAGGTAACCCGTTTCCGAACGCCCCCTATGTATGGACATACGGCCACCGCAATCCCCAAGGCTTGGCCGTGAGCGAAGGCGGCGTGGTGTATGCCCACGAACATGGTCCCCGCGGTGGGGATGAGGTCAACGTGCTGGTGCCGGGAAACAACTACGGCTGGCCGGCCATTACCTACGGTATTGATTACAACGGCGCCTACGTTTCGCCGTTCACCGAAGCCCCCGGCATGCAACAGCCGATCCACGTCTGGACCCCTTCCATCGCGCCATCGGGTTTAATGATCTACGAAGGTGACTTGTTCCCGGAGTGGCGCGGCGATCTGTTTGTCAGCGCCTTGGTCGACAACGAAGTACGCCGCCTAGACATCAAGGACGGCAAGGTGGTCGAAGAAGAAGCCCTGTTTGCAGAAGTGGCCACTCGGCTGCGTGAAATCAGGCAGGCGCCGGATGGCAGTATTTATTTGCTAACCGATGGCCGCGCAGATTCAGCGGAGAGTAACGCGGGGCAGGTGTTGCGGGTGGTGCCGGGTAGCTAACATCAGTGTGCGTCCCGTTAGCTGCTTCCTTTGCAGACTATTACTCTAGCCATGGCCCATGGCCAACGTCGCCGCAATCAAAGCTACCCATGTAGCGCTTGAAGGGCCGCTTTGGGGTCTGACTGTACAACTCTCAATAACGCTTTCGCTGGACCAGTTGGCTGCCGCCTTCCTTGCTCCCAGTTTTCCAAGGTGCGCTTACTAACGCCGATCATCGCTGCGAAGCGCACTTGGGAAAGACCGGTCTGTTCCCGCGATAAATTCAGGACACACACAAATCCTGTCTCACATGATTCTGTGTGCGCTGACAACGAACCTGGCTATTTCTCACGTACATGCCGTCAGACTTCGGAGAAGTATTGGTGGCAATCTACCAAACCTACACGAGAGTAGACACGTTCTTTCTTCGTCTATCCTCTTCCACAATGCACTATGGCCACTCCTCGCCAACAGCTCGT